>PAXN01000020.1 GCA_002715005.1 Rhodospirillaceae bacterium | reverse complement strand
TGCTTCCTTGATGAACAGACTGGTCTGCCAACAAAGAAGGTTTGGGCCTAGGATATCTTCGACAGCATCTAAAATTTCCGAATGGCGCACAAGATCTGCCATCCATGTCATCAGCAGATGTAGTTTCTGAGCTTTCATCCCACTCACATATTCGGGGTGCTCGCGCTCGAAACGCTCCAATGTAAAACGTAATTTCCCGGCCGCATCTCTGCTCATAACTTGGACTGGATAGACAAATCCGTCGCGCCGGTAGGCGGTGTCCTGGTCTTCGGTCAGTCTTTTTAACATTTTAATAAAGTATAACTATCTGTTACATCGCTGGTCAAACGTGCGAAGCGAAACAGGATAGTCCTACGTCATCAAACAGTAATAAATTTTGAATGAAGTGTTACCGCTTGCTTGCATCAAACACCATCCTAAAAAAGAAGAAAAATTCTTAACTATGACAAATCATGTAGTGCGTTGGCATTGTTGCTCGTGCTAAATCGGCATGGCTTAAAAAAAATTGGTGTTCCATGACTGTCGTAACTCGCTTCGCACCCTCGCCTACAGGATTTCTGCATATTGGGGGCGCCCGCACAGCGCTTTTTAATTGGCTTTTCGCACGCCATCATGGTGGAGTATATCGCTTACGAATAGAAGATACTGATCGTAAGCGGTCGACGCCCGAAGCTATTTCGGCCATTAAGGATGGTCTTACCTGGCTTGGCATAGACCATGACGATGAAATTGTTTTTCAATCCCATAATATCCAACGCCATAAGGATGCAGTGCAGCAGCTTCTCGAGTTGGGGCACGCCTATCGTTGTTATTGCTCATCGGAAGAATTAATGGAAATGCGCAAGGCCGCACGTAGTGAAGGTAGTTCCATATCATACGACCGCCGCTGGCGCGACCGTGATCCTGCAGATGCACCGCATGGTATCAGCCCAACTATTCGTATCAAAATGCCATTAAAAGGCGAGACGACCATAGATGACGCGGTCCAGGGTCCGGTTACATTGCAAAATAGCGAGTTGGATGACTTTATCCTCATGCGATCTGACAGCACCCCAACCTATATGCATTCAGTGGTAGTTGATGACCATGATATGGGTATTACCCACATTGTACGCGGTGACGATCATTTGAATAACGCTTTTCGTCAGTATCATCTATATCGCGCCTTTGGATGGGACAGACCGGTATTTGCCCATATTCCGCTAATTCATGGAACCGATGGTCAAAAATTATCCAAGCGACACGGCGCTTTGGGCGTCGATGCATATCGCGATATGGGCTATATTCCTGACGCTATTCGTAACTATCTGTTGAGGCTCGGTTGGTCCCACGGTGATCAAGAGATCATTTCGAGCAAACAAGCAATAGAATGGTTTGACCTGGATGCTATAGGGAAATCGCCATCGCGATTTGATTTTGATCGTCTAGAGAATTTGAATGGCCATTATATCGCAAATATGCCAGACGATATCCTTATTGATCTATTAGCCGCTGCTATTTTGAAACTTATACCAGACATCGACGAAAAGAACCTGCGCACCCGTGCGCGACAACTGCTCGAGCCGTTGAAAAAAAGGGCTAAAAACCTTAACGAACTCACGGAAAATGCTCTTTTTATCGCCCAAAGGCCTCGTTATCCGTTAGAGAATACAAAAGCTGCTAAATTTTTGAATCCCAGTAGTGTGAAACTTTTGGAAGAGATGCACGGTGCTTTGAATGAAATTATGGATTGGACGTTACACTCCGTGGAAGAAAAAATTAGAGTAATGTCAGAAGCCCAGTCTCTAGGGCTTAGCAATTTTACTCAACCCCTTCGCGCTGCCCTCACCGGCTCAAACGCATCGCCTGGCATTTTTGAAATATTAGCGGCTCTCGGTAAAGAGGAATCTCTTCGCCGCATAGCTGATGTGCCAGACGTCAATTTGTCTAGTCGATGATTTGCGATGTTCGTCAGACCCGTTTATACTGCAGTGCAGCAGGGGCGGTGTTCGTGAGCTAGTGTTTACGAGTAACTACGCCTTTTCGGTCAAAAACAAAATCCAGGGATACGCTGACATGGCCAAATCACCTGCCGCCAATTCTGGTGGTTCAAACGAATATGTAACTCTGACGGATCATAGCACTGGGAAATCCCATGACTTCCCACTACTACCGGGTTCGACCGGACCAAAGGTAATTAATATAGGCAAGCTCTATGGTCAGACCGGCCATTTTACCTATGATCCAGGATTTACCTGCACTGGTGCTTGTGAATCAAAGCTGACCTATATTGATGGTGAAGCGGGCATCTTGATGCATAAAGGCTATATGATTGAAGATTTAGCCGAGCACAGTGACTATATGGAACTTTGCTACATGCTATTGAACGATGATCTTCCGAACAAAGCTGAAAAGGCTGAATTCGTGAAGATAATCACTGAACACTCGATGATACATGAGCAATTGAAAAGGTTTTACGACGGATTCCGGCGTGGAGCACATCCGATGGCTATCATGTGCGGTGTTGTAGGTGCCCTATCGGCTTTCTACCCTGATTCCATCGATATTCTCGATCCAGTCCAGCGAAAAATTACGGCGCATCGTCTCGTCGCTAAAATGCCAACCATAGGTGCGATGGCATACAAATATTCGATTGGCCAACCATTTATTTATCCTCGTAACGATCTTACTTATGCAGAAAATTTCCTGCATATGATGTTTGCGGTGCCCGCGGATGAATATACGGTAAATCCTGTTGTTGCTAAAGCAATGGACCGTATCTTCCTATTGCACGCCGATCATGAACAAAACGCCTCTACGTCTACGGTGCGGCTTGCTGGCTCAACTGGTGCTAATCCGTTTGCAAGTGTCGCTGCCGGTATTGCCGCACTTTGGGGCCCTGCTCACGGAGGGGCCAACGAGGCTGTTCTCAATATGCTGGCTGAAATCGGTACGCCTGATCGTATTCCGGAATATGTCGACAAGGCCAAAGATCCCGAAGATGAATTTCGTCTCTTTGGCTTTGGTCATCGGGTTTATAAGAACTACGATCCTCGCGCTAAAGTATTACAAGAGTCTTGCCACGAAGTGTTAAACGCTCTTGGCATTGAACATGAACCGCTTTTGGATATTGCAGTTCAGCTAGAAGAAATGGCGCTGAAAGATGAATATTTCATTGAGAAGAAACTATTCCCGAATGTGGATTTCTACTCCGGTATCATCTTAAAGGCGATTGGTATGCCGACCACAATGTTTACGGTCCTATTTGCAATTGCACGTACAATTGGCTGGATTGCTCAGTGGAAAGAAATGATAGAAGATCCAACACAAAAGTTAGGTCGTCCACGCCAGCTATATACAGGTGCAACTGAACGTCCTGTCTTAGCTTTACATAAACGCTAGCTGCTAAAATACTAGCCGAAAAACCCGGGCCACTTAAATCGGCCACACTGATTACANAGAAGCGCGTCTTGCGGTGTGGTAACTACTGCGACAATACAGGTGTTAGCCTCCGNTCCGCGTCCCGCTGNAAGAACGATGCCCGGAAGCGGGGCAGGCTCCTCGGGTACCGGATTGCCAGGACGCTTTCGCAATAGCGAAAGTGTTACCTCCTAAGCCTCTACCGCTTTACCTCTTGGGGGAGAGCCCGGAGAGGGGTTCACCCTTTCTGGCCGCGGGCGGTTCTATCGACGCTGCCCTCACGGTTTGCGCTTTTTAGAATATCTAAGACTTTTTGTGCAGCTCGGACGCTTGGTTTTCTATCACCCAGGCCTAATTGTTCCAATGCCGGAGCCACATTATTCAATTGGGCGCGACCGCCATCTTTTAAAATATTTGCCAAGTCGTCACATAGGACATTTGGATCACAAAATTGCTGTATGCGCTCCGGTACGACGGACGCATCTAAGATAATGTTTATAAGGTTGGCATACTTAACGTGCAATAAACGTTGTACTATGTGCCCTGTAACCCAGGCGACTTTATAAGCGATTACGTAAGGTACACGCGCAATCGCAAGTTCCAGTGAAATTGTGCCGGATGCGGCCAATGCGGTATTCGCTGCAGCCATTGCATCATATTTCTCCTCTTGATTGTCTATAATTATTGGGTCTCCAGGCCAGTCCTTTATTATATCGGGTAATAATTCGCGAACCGTATCCACGGTGGGAACGAATACTTTAAAGCTATGCCCACGGTAGTGGAGCTTTTGTAATGTCTCCGTAAATACCGGTCCCATCCGAGATACTTCTCCGCGACGACTTCCAGGTAGTACACAAATCAATATTTCCTCTGGTGCTATGCCGTGCTGTTTCCGAAATTTCGCGCCGTTTCCTCGATCAGCCCCATATTCGATAACAGGGTGACCAACATGATGGCATGGCAGTCCTACAGCCTCAAAATATGGCGGCTCGAAAGGAAAAAGCGCNAAGATATGGTCGAAATTCTTTTTATATTTATTCACGCGCCACGGGCGCCAGGCCCAAACCGAAGGAGCGACATAATGGATTCGGATAGCAGAACAGTCTTTTAGACGTCCCACCACACGGTTTGCAAAAGTTGGAGAATCAATTGTAATTATAGCATCAGGCTGGGAAAAATGGATTGCGTTCACGGTTTCTTTGATGAGCCGCCAAAACTGAGGTAAATGCGGTAAAATTTCGGCAATCCCCATCACTGCGAGATCTCGCATGGGAAATAGGCTTTTTAGGCCCTCGGCCTCCATCAACGGACCGCCTACCCCGACGAAGCGTATTTTGGTGTTTGTTTCCAATTTAAGTGCGGCCATCAACCGACTGCCGAGTGCATCTCCCGAAGGTTCGCCGGCAATTAGGAAAAGTAAGGGAGGCTCTGTTTTCATGAGACGTGAGAGCTACCTACGGAATATCCAAAGCGAAAATAAACATACCTGCTGAATTGGATCTACGAACGGTTTCCTCATTATCGATTACTAAAGCACCGTCAGCTTTTAGGGCAACGCCCGCTAATCCGGCCTCCGCAGCAAGGTCGATTGTCCTAGGTCCGATAGTTGGCAAGTCTACACGCTCCTCTTGCCCGCATTTTGGCAGCTTTATAAGAACGCCTTGCGATCCTGGGCCACTTAATACTCCTACACGCTCTATCAATTTGTCTGTGCCCTCAGCTGCTTCGATACCTAACACCATTCCTTGCTGAACGACCACAGCCTGGCCAACATCAAGTGCGCTAAGAGCAGTCAAAACTTGCACGCCACGCTCAATGTCTTGGCGCGCAGCTTCGTTAGGCCCGTAATCCCCTAACTGTCCGGCCTTTGGTCTTAGATTTGGCAAAATACTATCGATGCCAATAACAGTTACGCCTTCCTCTTCAATCACATCTATTACCGCTCGGAGCATACCATCGTCACCAAAGGCACGTGCACCTGCCTTTGCGATAACTTGAAGGGCTTTCATATCCGGATGGATAGCCGAGAGCGACGGACGCTTTATTGGTCCCGCCATGACAACTTCTTGCACCCTATGCTCTTTCATAAAACTTATGGCTTTTGCCGCAGCACCAATACGACACCATACGACGGCATGGCCCGACAATTCTTCAGCGCTAGCTTGGCCTTCAATTGCTAAGATGCAATAAGGACGATTTTCTTTAACGCAAATATCGGCGATGCGCCTGGGCAGTTTGCCACCACCAGCCAAGATACCAAGCTTAGGTTTCATTAGTGGATTTGGGCTGCGTGATCCCCCGTTGAGAACCCGCTCGCATAAAATCTATAATTTCCATAACCGCATGCTCCTTGGAGAACTGGGTGGCAACGTCTTCGATACGTTCCGCCGCAGTTCCTTCGTTCGCAAACAACATACGATAGGCAGTTCTAAGTCCACGGATCTTATCTTTGGTAAAATTACTCCGTTTAAGGCCCACTAAATTGAGGCCTGATAAATGTGCACGATCGCCTTGAACCTGTCCAAATGGGATGACGTCAAATTCGACGCCAGTCATCCCGCCAACCATTGCATGATGGCCGATGCGAACGAACTGATGCACCGCAGATAAACCACCAATAATCGAATAGTCACCGAGACTGACATGCCCCGCTAGAGTTGCGTTATTTGCCATGATGACATGATCACCAACATCACAATCATGGGCTACATGAGCACCTACCATAAACAAACCACCTTCACCAACCCGTGTTACCAAGCCGCCTCCGTTTGTACCAGGGTTCATAGTCACATACTCACGTATTTTATTTTTATTACCAATACTGAGTAAGGATTCCTCGCCGTTGAATTTAAGGTCCTGGGGTTCATGGCCAAGCGATACAAACGGAAATATTTCGGTTTCGGCTCCAATTTTGGTGTTGCCGGTTATGACCACGTTTGAATGTAATAACGAATTATCGCCTAATTGTATCTTAGGTCCTAAATGGCAAAAGGGGCCAATGCTGACGTTTTCGCCAATCTCAGCCCCTCGTTCGATAATCGACGACGAGTGAATATTATTCGCCATTAATCTTCTACAATCATCGCTGTATAGGTGGCTTCCGCAGCTAAATGTCCATCTACCATGGCATTCGCTTCGAATTTCCAAACCTTGCCACGTTGACGCACTTTTTTAACATGCAAATGCAGTGTATCGCCTGGCACGACGGGTCTACGAAAACGTGCATTATCTATGGCCATAAAATAAACACCCCGTTGGGACGGCAATGGCGGTAGATTATGTACCACAAGTGCTCCAGCTGTTTGCGCCATAGCCTCGATTATTAGGACACCAGGCATAATCGGTTGATCAGGGAAATGTCCTTGAAAAAACGGCTCAGAGACAGAGACACACTTGATACCCGTACAGCTTTGGTCCTCAAATACATCAATAATCTTATCAATTAATAAAAAAGGATACCGGTGTGGTATCAATTCCATAATACGTTGAATATCGATGGTAGAATCATTGTCGGTGATCGATTCAACAATTTGCGCTTTGCTGCTCATAGTACGAAGGACCCCAAAAAAACCTAATTTTATTGCCTTTTAGACGGACCCAGCTTTCCAGGTAATACAACTTTAGGCAAACTTTGGTTCAATCTTTTTAACGCTTCCTCTGTCAGTATCAGATTTTTGTCGATAAATAAAACGATCCTCTGACTTTTTGTTGCGTTCATGATCATGTTTATGCCGCGTTCTCGCGCTAATGATTTTAAAATTTCGTTCAGCACATCGTCGATTTGTGCCATTCCCTTATTTAACATTTGATCAAGTTCACTTTTTCGAGCTTGTAAAACCCGAGAAAGCTCATTTGCTTGCTGACGAATTGCGGCACGCCTCTTTCTAATAGATCCCGCATCTAAATTGGGAGATTGGCGCTTTAAATCATCTCTAGCGCTTGCTAGAGCATTTTGAGCGTTCTTTATTTCAGCCTGGTATTGCTGGTATTTGCTATCGATCACAGATCGCATCCATTTTGCAGCGCTCGAATCGCGCGTAATAAGATTTCGATCAACGACGGCTACTTTTGTACCTTCTGCATGCGCCATAAAGTTCGCTGATGCGAACAATATAACAGCGGCTGCCAAGATAACGGATACAGCTTTGGTAAGCCTAAATATACGCAGCATAGCCTAAAACCTAGTGCCGAAACTAAATCGGAAAACCTCGGTTTTATCGAAATCTGCTTTTTTGATCGGATAGCCAAAATCCATACGCATAGGTCCCATCGGCGATTTCCAGGAAATACCTGCACCAACAGTAATGCGCGGCTCGGACTCATCTTGAATTAGATCACTACTCTCATCGGTTCCGAACACGGTCCCAATGTCAGTGAATAATGCACCATTAATCCCTAGCTCTTCTGGAAGGCCAAGCGGGAATACCAACTCGGCAGTCCCAACAGCCCGGGTTAATCCCCCAAGCGCATCATTCGTACTTCTATCTCTTGGACCAATACCCGAGGTATTGAATCCTCTGAAGGAGTCTCCGCCAAGACTATATCGATCAAGCACGCGCACATCTTGGCCAATACCGAACACTCTGCTGTACTCACCCTTAACGGTCCCTACCCATTGTTTGGCAAATTGATAGAAATACTGTGCCTTTAGCGTAGAACGAACATTTCTAATATCCCCTCCCAGCCCTGCGACGGTGTTAGATAGACGAAAAATATAGCCTTCGGTCGGCTCTTGACGACTATCTCGTGTATCTAACGTAAGGGTGTGACCGAGTGACGATTTAATCTTGTTACCTTCTTCCGCCCTAATGAACTGCGAAGCGTCACTTTGAACATTCGTGATATCCTGACGCTCCAACCCATAATTCAGATGATGGCTCCACTCTTCGTTAATGCTATAGCCTACGCGGAGTGCACCACCAGTACGTTTTTCATCAAAACCACTTTGGCTACCCCGGTCGCGTGTAGTCCTGAATATATCAAAGCCTGCGGCCAATTGGCGGTCCCAGAAATAAGGTTCCGTAAATGACAATTTGTACGACTGTGACCGCGAAGAAACTCTCGCTTTAACGCCTAAATCTTGTCCACGCCCGAGTAAATTACGTTCACGTAAAGACACTTCGCCAAGCAATCCATCTGAGGTTGAAAAACCAGCACCAACGGTTAATTCACCTGTTGATTGTTCTTCGACATCAACCTCTACGACAGTCTTGTCCCGCGCACTGCCGGGCTTTTTGATAACATCCACCTTGGAGAAATATCCTAGGTTTCTTATCCTTTGCTTAGAGCGCCTCAATTTTGCGGCATTAAAGGCATCACCCTCGACAAGGCGAAACTCACGACGGATAACCTGTTCTAACGTACGAACATTACCTCGTATATCAATACGTTCGACAAAGGTTTTGGGGCCTTCCTGAACGGAATAAGTAATATCGATAATTCGTGTTTTGGTATCGCGCTTTACTACCGGCCTAATATTGATAAAAGCAAAGCCGCGATTTCCGACTTCAGTAGTAATTTTTACTATATCGGATTCGACGGTTTTCGAGTTATACCAATCACCTTTTTCAGCTTTTACCGCCGGGTATAGAAACTTCGGATCCACTTCTTTAATTTTGGATTCAACCTGAATCTTACCGAATTTATATCGCGGGCCTTCGTCAATCGTGAAGGTAATGAAAAAGCCGGTGCCGTCTTGTGTCAGTTCTGCAACAGCTGAAATAACACGAAAATCTGCGTAACCGTGTTCCAGGTAGAACCGTCGCAATAACTCGCGATCAAACGTTAATCGGTCCGGGTCATACGTGTCCGCGCTGGAAAAAAACCGATACCAGCGTGATACTCTGGTTAAAATTACTTCTTTCAAATTGCTGTCGGAGAATTCCTGGTTTCCAATAAAGGAAATTTGTTTGACCCCAGTCTTGACACCCTCGTTGATCTCAAAGACTAGATCAACTCGGTTCTGTTCTAATTGAATGACCTTAGGTTCTACTACTGCAGCAAAATAACCACTCCGTCGATAGAGTTCTAAGATACGTTTTACGTCTTGTTGAACCCGTGTACGCGTGAAAACTATCCGCGAACGCAACTGAATTTCTAAATTCAACGCATCATCTTCGAGAGATTTATTACCTTCAAATGCTATTCGGTTAATGACCGGGTTTTCTACAACTCTTATGGTGAGAATACTACCTTCTAAATTAATTGTTACGTCTCTAAAAAGCCCTGTTGCGTATAGCTTTTTAAGCGACTTATTAACTTGATCAGCCGTATATTGATCTCCTTCTTTCACCGTCATATATGATATCACAGTAGTAGGATCTATCCGTCGGGTGCCTTCTACAAATAACTCACTAATAAGCGGCCCTGTTGGCAAAGACTGCCCTCTAACACTCGGTGTTGGCGCCCCTATTACACCAGGCGCACCTTGCGGCGCCGGCGGCACTATAAGAGGCGTAGCCGGACCCTGCGCATGCGAAACATCCGCACACACCATAAGACTGCCGATAATACATAGCAGTCTGCCTATCCGTCTTAGTACTGGCAAGTCATACCTCTTAAGTTATAAACAGCTTTTAGGACCTTTTTCTTGCCGATTCAAACATTAAAAAGACTTTTAATGTCATTAAACGTTACAAAGATCATAAATCCAAGTATCAATGCAAGTCCAATTCTAAAACTGTACTCTTGAAACCGCTCATTAACTGGACGTCGAGTTACCGCTTCAATGGCGTAAAACAGTAAATGTCCGCCATCTAGCATAGGTATTGGGAATAGATTGATTAAGCCCAAGTTAATTGAAAGTAGAGCCATAAACCAAATATAGGGAATGAACCCGGACTTAGCAAAATCGCCTGACATTTGGCCGATACGAACCGGACCACCCAATTCTTTCGGACTTCTCGTACCGTCTATCATTTGTCCAATTGCTTTGAATGTGCCGAGTGTTAACTGTACTCCTTCACGCATAGCCTGCCAGATAGCTTTGAATGGCCCATGTTTTACATAAGCAACGCCTTGGCGAGACACACCAAGGAGGCCAATTTTATGAATATTGCCAGATCTATCCGTAAGTTCCGATATTTTTGGTGTGGCATATAGGGTAAGGAGCTTTTTGTCTCGTTCAATTATTAGCGTCAATTGTTCTCCCGCGCTGAGCCTGACGATTTGCTGAACATCCTCAAAACGTTGTATTGTTGATCCATCAATCTCCACAAACTTATCACCTGGCTCAAGACCTGCCTCGGCCGCAGCACTATCGGCCCCCACAGCACCAACCTCCGGTGGTGTGTAGGGCTGGCCAACCGTCATAAAAACGGCCGCTAATACAAAAATTGCGAATAAAAAATTAGCTGCGGGGCCCGCAAATACGATGGCCGCGCGTTGTCCTAAACTTTTGTGATAAAAAGAAACTTTCTTTTCTTCTTCGGTCAGCGGCTGTTCTGAAGCGCCACCACCAGTATATTCCCCCTCGCCGAACATTTTGACATATCCTCCAAGAGGAATAGCGCTAAACTTCCAGCGAGTTCCATGCTGGTCCGTACGACCATATATTTCCGGCCCAAACCCAACGGAGAATACATCGATACGGACCCCATTCCTCCGCGCAATCCAGTAGTGTCCAAGTTCATGAACGAAGACTAGAACTGTTAGAAGTACTAAAAAGGGCAAAAGGTAGATAAACAGAAAGTCCATACGGTCCTCTTTTATTTAAATAGTATCCAGCATAGAAAATTAAATTAGCGCCTAACCTAAAAATGGGTTGCGACGACTTCATGCGCCAGGGTTCGGGCTTCACTATCGAGCAAATGCACGTCATCCAGCGTTTCAGGTTGACGGTGCGGGAAGGTTTCCAGCGCCTTCTCCACCGTTGCGGCTATTTGCAGAAAGCCAATTCGGCCATCAAGAAAATTAGCGACAGCAATTTCATTTGCTGCATTCATGACTATGGGCGCACTGCCCCCTGCTCTTAATACTTCGCGCGCAATACGAAGTGCTGGAAATCGACCGGGATCAGGCGCTTCAAAGGTCAATGTTTTCATCTCACTCCAATCAAGACGATCACAGGGAGTTTCCACTCGTTCCGGATAGGCCAATGAATAGGCGATTGGCGTTCGCATATCCGGTGTTCCCATCTGAGCGAGTATGGAACCGTCAATATATGCAACCATACTGTGAATGACTGATTGCGGGTGCACAACTACATCAACCTTATCTTCTCGTAAGCCAAAAAGGTGGCAGGCCTCTATTACTTCAAGGCCTTTATTCATCATAGTAGCGGAATCAACCGAAATTTTAGCACCCATATCCCAATTGGGATGGGCGACCGCTTGGGCCGGACTGGCCTGCCCCATCGCTTGGGTATCCCAATCGCGAAACGGACCACCAGAAGCGGTCAGAATTAACTTTTCTATACCTTCCCGGCGCTCAAAATCAAAAACTTGAAAAATGGCGTTGTGCTCAGAGTCGACCGGAAGCAGCGTAGCTCCTCGACGTTCGATTTCTTTCATCATTAATTCGCCGGCGCAAACAAGACATTCTTTATTTGCAAACGCTACAATGGCCCCACGCTCTACTGCTGCTAATGTTGGCTTGAGACCTGCAGCGCCAACGATGGCGGCCATAACCCATTCAGCTGGTTTCTGTGCTGCCTCCGCAACCGCTTCTGTCCCTACTGCTATTTCGATATCGTACCCTGATAGGGAGTTTTTAAGCTCCTGATAACCATCGGGATCAGCTAAAGCAATAAAAGACGGATTGAATTCTTTTGCTTGTGCAGCAAGCTCCTCTGCATTGCGTCGGGCGGTCAACGCGGTTACTTCATACTGACTTTTGTTGCGGCGAATAATATCAATGGTCTGGGATCCGACTGATCCAGTCGATCCAAGGATCGTTACCTGGCGCGGAGCTGAGGCCTCTGACGTCTTAGCTCTCATATCTACCATGTGATTGGGCTTCCAGCCAAGAACGTCATTAGCGCTACGATCGGAACCACCGTCAAGTACCCGTCAAAACGGTCAAGAAACCCACCATGCCCGGGTAATAGGGCACTTGAATCCTTTACATTAAAATGTCGTTTCCAGGCAGACTCGAGGAGGTCACCCCCCTGAGCTATGACCGCCAATATACCCCCTAATGTCGACATAATGAACAAGGACCCTCCATCTATAAAACTTGCGAACGATCCGCTGACGATTATTGCAAAGCATACCCCCCCAATCAGACCGGACCAGGTCTTATTTGGGCTTATAGCCGGCGCCAAGCGAGGCCCACCAACTGTTTTGCCGACTACATACCCGCCAATATCCATGGCACAAACCAGCAGTACAACCCAAATTACGGTTTGCAGTCCCACTTCGGGAAGCGCCCGTAAATGGGTAACCGAAAACATAGTTGCCATAATTAGCGGTGGCCCAACGGCAATTATCAGCCCCATTATGCCAAATCGGCTACATGAAAAAGCCAATCCGACCATAAACACTGCAGCCAGTACACTGAAAAGGATAATCGTTGTAATTTGTGCCACTAAAAGTGGCAGACATCCACCCAGAACACTTAATATAATTACTAGAATAGCGCTTTTAACGCTTGCTAAACGAAACCATTCCCACAGCATAATAGCTGCCAAAATGCTAAAAAATATTCCAGTGTACCAACCGTTGAGCCAGATCGAAGCTGATGCAATTGAGAATAATAGCAGCGCCGAAACGACACGTTTGCCTAGTTTAGATGGTTCAGCGGGATTCGATGGTAGCGCCATAGCGTCGATCCCTGCGGCGAAATTCTTCTATCGCATTCTCGAAGTGAATGTGATCAAAATCAGGCCATAGCACGTCCGAAAATACAAATTCGGTATAGGCCAATTGCCAAATTAAAAAATTACTAATTCGTTGTTCGCCACTAGTACGAATCAACAAATCTGGATCCGGCAAACCGTTAGTTTCCAATCGAGCTTGGAAAATCTCATCGTCTATCTGACTAGCATCCAAGTGTCCTGCAGCAGCGTTTTCTGCTAGGGACTTAGCGGCATTTAAAATATCTTGGCGACCGCCATAACTAAGCGCCAAGACAAGAAAAAGGCCGGAATTCTCTTCCATAGTTTTCTCGGCACTTTCAATGAGACCGACAATGTCGTTTGGAAGACGCGAGCGATCGCCAATCACCCGCAAGCGAACGCCATTCTTGTGTAGTTCAGCTGTTTCGGAGCGCAAATACCAGCGTAGCAGACCCATTAGGTCGTCGATTTCGGAAATAGGCCGCTGCCAATTCTCAGACGAAAAACTAAAGAGCGTCAAGTACCGCACGCCGAGATCGGACGCGGATTGGACAGCCCTACGCGCCGCTTCCGCACCACGCCGATGTCCCTCGGCACGCGGCAGACCACGTGCTTTTGCCCATCTGCCATTGCCGTCCATAACAATTGCCACATGACAAGGCGGCTCTTTGAGTTCTTCGGAAAAAGGCGCCATATGCCTAGACCTGCATAATTTCTTCTTCTTTTTGGACTAGAGTTTCATCGATCTTCTTTACATGGTTATCAGTCATATCCTGCAGCTCTTCACCATAAATACGTTGATCATCTTGGGATATTTCTCCGCCTTTTTGGGCTTTTTTAAGTTGGTCCATTCCATCTCTGCGAACATTACGAACTGAGATTCGAGCTTGTTCCGCATACTTCGCAGCAATTTTTTTTATCTCAAGGCGGCGTTCTTCGCTAAGATCGGGAATTGGAATACGTATCAGTTGACCTTCCGACTGTGGGTTCAAACCAAGCTCTGATTCTCGGATGGATTTCTCCACGGCACCCACCAGCCCCTTGTCCCAGACTTGTATGGTCAAGAGACGTGATTCAGGCACGCTGACAGTGCCAACTTGGTCGATTGGCATTTGGCTCCCATATGCATCCACGCCCAAGGCATCCAATAGAGCCGTTGAAGCCCGACCTGTTCGTAAGCCGCTAAAATCTCTTTTTAATGCGGCCAGCGCACCATCCATACGACGCTGAATGTCATCGATATCAAATTCGTCGGCCATCTGTTACCTCGCTTCTGAAATAGTCGTAAACGTGCCTTCGCCCTTTATAACATTAGCGAAACCGCCCTCCTCGTTTAAGGAGAAAACGATTATCGGGATGCCATTTTCCCGCGCCAATGAAATTGCAGCGGCATCCATTACTTTTAGATCTTGCGCAAGAACATCCATATAACTTAGCTGATCATACCGAATTGCGTCAGGGTTGGTTATAGGGTCACTTGAATAAACACCGTCAACCTTGGTGGCTTTTAATAATATGTCACATTCCATTTCAGAGGCCCGAAGTGCTGCTGCGGTATCGGTTGTAAAATACGGATTACCAGTACCAGCAGCGAATATCACCACCCTGCCTTTTTCCATATGCCTAACCGCGCGACGGCGTATGTAGGGTTCACAAACGGCATCCATAGGAATGGCTGATTGTACCCGTGTATCTACACCAAGTCTTTCTAGATTGCTTTGGACAGCTAGTGCGTTCATGACCGTAGCAAGCATACCCATATAATCGGCTGAAGCCCGTTCCATTCCATCTGCAGCACTAGAGACCCCACGAAAAATATTGCCACCACCGATAACAAGGCAAACCTGGACGCCAAAGTCATTAACGGCTTTTATTTCGTGAGATACACGCTCAACCATTACCTGGTCTAAGCCAAATTCGCGATCGGCCATTAAGGCCTCGCCCGAAATCTTCAATAGAACACGGTTGAAATCGGATTTTCTTTTACCCATTCTTCGAACCGCGCCTCCACTAGGTCAAGGAAAAGTCAAAACTCTTTTAGTCACCTATAGTTGCTGCGACCTCTGCCGCAAAATCTGATTCTTCCTTTGCAATCCCTTCACCGAGACCATAGCGGACAAATCCGGTAATTTTAATATCCGATCCAATTTCTTTTGATACGGTTTCCAACACTTTAGAAACTTTCGTTTCGTTGTCGATGACAAAGGTTTGCTCAAGCAAACAAACTTCCTCGTAGAACTTACGCATACGCCCATCAACCATTTTCTCAATAATTTCATCAGGTTTGCCAGAATCCGCCGCCTGTTCTCGTAGAACTTTACGTTCTCGTTCTTGATCTTCGGCGGTCACCTCTTCTTTGGATATCCATTCTGGATTAGCGGCAGCAACATGCATTGCTAATTGTTTCCCAACTTCTTCAAGTTTTGCTTTATCGCCTTCCGATTCAAGTGCGAGAAGAACACCGATTTTACCAAGGCCAGGGGTCAGTGCACTATGCACATAACCCGAAACAACACCATTACTGACATTTATTGTTTGGGCCCTACGAATTGAGAGGTTTTCGCCAATAGTGGAGATCTGATGGGTCATTTCTTCTTCTACGGTGCGCCCCGTACCCGGATAGACCGCCGCGTTTATCGCCACAGCATCGCCATTTTTTGCTAACGCAATCTCATTAAGCGACTTGACCAAGGCTTGGAAATCTTCATTCCGCGATACAAAATCGGTCTCAGAATTAACTTCTATAACAGCGCCAGATTTGTCTTCAGATACTACGCCGACCAAACCTTCTGACGCCACACGTCCCGCCTTTTTAGCTGCCGCTGCTAGACCCTTTGTTCGCAGCCAATCAACTGCGTCATCCATACTGCCGTCAGTTTCGGAAAGCGCTTTCTTACAATCCATCATTCCAGCGCCGGTTTTATCTCGGAGCTCCTTCACTAGCGCCGCGCTAATTGCCGCCATTATACTTCCTCTTATCTCTCAGACCGGACTGTTGAAGGTCCCGCCAAACATTAACTTACTGTTGGTTTTTCAGCTTTCGCTGCAGCAGCCTTTCCCGCTTTAGGTTCGGCTGCAACCGCAACTGGTGCTCCTTTAGAATTTGATTCCGCTGACGCTTCATCCACGGCTGGTACTTCTGTCTCAGTCTCTAAGTTTTCTACGGGTGCTTCGGTGCTTTCGCCAGGATCGCCCTCCGCGCCCATCAAGCTCACATGAAGGCCATCCAACACCGCATCGGCAAACAAATTACAATAAAGCGAAATCGCGCGCATCGCATCATCATTACCCGGGACTGGCATCGTAATACCCTCCGGATCAGAATTACTGTCTAGGACACCAATAGTCGGAATATTGAGCTTACGAGCTTCCTGGACCGCAATAGATTCCTTGTTGGTATCAACAATAATAATAAGGTCAGGAAGGCCCGCCATTTCCTTGATCCCGCCCAAAGCGCGATCAAGTTTGTCGTATTCTCGCTGAAGGCCTAATAGTTCCTTTTTTGTTAAGCCGACACTCTCAGCTTGAAGAAGTTCTTCTAGCTGTTTTAAACGTTTGATCGAATTTGAGATTGTTTTCCAATTAGTCAACATCCCACCAAGCCAACGATGGTTGACAAAGTACTGACCACTTCGCTCTGCAGCCTCTTTTATTACTTCAGTAGCCTGCCGTTTAGTGCCGACGAATAGAACACGTCCGCCACCTTGAGCAACGCTACGCACAGTTTCTAGCGCGCGATTCAACAACGGGACAGTCTGCTCTAAATCAATAATGTGAACACCATTGCGCTCACCAAAAATATAAGGAGCCATACGCGGGTTCCAGCGACGGGTGGTATGGCCAAAATGAACGCCAGATTCTAGAAGTTGACGCATAGTAAAAGACGGCATTGTCATAATGCAGTATCCTTCTCCGGTTCTTACCTCCGCGGTCTGTCACCTATAGTTCGGCACCGGATTGACCCCCGCTCACCAGGGGCCAGTCTAACCGCGTGTGTGATGGCGCGCGGTATAGACCCTAAAAAGCAGTACTGCAAGGAAAATACAACAACCTTGGATTAAATATCTCGAACGTCAACAACACCCGCTATGGACTTTACCGCCGCGCGGAATTGCGGTGTGATTCGATAACGCTGATCCAGGTCAATCTCTATATCCTGATCTTGAATATCGAGCATTATTGAGATCCGCCCGTTACCCCTCGAACCATGCTCTTTGATGACTGAACTAAGGTTCCTGACAGGTTTCTCATCTCTTAGAAAAATCTGCAAGCCGGCGGCAGCCCGAGACGCAGCCTCTTCCAAAGGTAAAATTCGAGTAGCGGTCACGCGGAAATCTTCACCATTCTTTTGAACAGACGCACTGACCAAAAGTGGCACGCCCCCCTCCAACAAATCGCTCACCTCCGCTAGTAATTCCGAAAATATTGTTATTTCGAAAACACCAGTCATATCAGACATCTGGACGAATGCCAGTTTTCCGCGCTTACCATTGATAATCCGCTTACCGGCGACGATGCCAGCGAGTTTAATGATTGTCTCCTTAACCGCACCAGCGTTGACTTCCCGCCAACAGCGCACGTTCATGCGTTCGAAGGATTTAGTGTATGCCTCTAAGGGGTGTGCTGATAAATAAAATCCAATCGCCAAAAACTCTTCTTGTAATCGTTCTTGCGCCCCCCAATCTTCAATATCGGGCAACGGAGGCAAGATTTCCCGGCCCATGACATCACCAAATAGATTTGTTTGATTGCTNGCGCGTTCCGACTGTGCAAGACTTGCATGGCGCAAAAGCAGTTCAACCGCTTTAAATACTTGCTGCCTATTGGGGTTCAACGTGTCAAATGCCCCCGCGCGGGCTAGATTTTCCATTTGCCGTTTATTAACTACTTGGGTGTCTAACCGTGTAACGAAATCAAAGACACTTTCAAATGCGCCATTTGCCTCTCGCTCGAGCACAAGCAATCTCATAGCCTCCGCGCCAACATTTTTTAAAGCGCCAAGAGCATAACGGACTGATAGAGCGCCTCCTGTAGTTTCCTCCACTGTAAAGTTAGCNTCCGATCGATTGACGTCGGGCGGTAATAATTCGATCTCAAGACGATCAAGCTCTGTTCGGAATGCATTCAACTTGTCGATATTGCCTGCATCAAGAGACATAGACGCAGCCAGGAATTCGACAGGGAAATTCGCTTTTAAATAGCCTGTTTGGTAGGCAACTAGCGCATATGCTGCCGCATGNGATTTGTTGAAGCCATAGCCAGCAAATTTATTGACTTGTTCGAAAATATGACCTGCAACCCCTTTCCCGACGTCGCGTTCCATGGCTCCATCAATGAAAGATTTTCGTTGTGCATCCATTTCTGCTTGAATTTTCTTACCCATGGCGCGGCGCAAAAGATCAGCACCGCCAAGCGTATAGCCCGATAGTTCCTGCGCGATCTGCATGACCTGCTCTTGATAGATCATGATACCATGAGTTTCTTTGAGAATATGCTTAATGAGGGGATGCATATAATCAGGTTTTTCGTCACCATGCTTTCTATTGATATAGCTTGGAATGTTATCCATTGGACCGGGGCGATAGAGAGAAACCAAGGCAATAATATCTTCAAACCGGTCAGGCCCCAGCTTGCGTATAACATCGCGCATACCGCTTGATTCTAGCTGGAAGACCCCAGTTGTTTCTCCACGGCAAAACATTTTATAAGTTGGCTCGTCACCGAGCGGTACGGTCTCTAAATCTACATCTACTCCACGCTCTTTGAGCAAGCTCTGTGCTTCGGATAAAACAGTCAGTGTTTTAAGCCCGAGAAAATCAAACTTAACCAAACCTGCCATTTCTACATATTTCATATTGAATTGGGTCACCGGCATATCGGAGCGTGGATCGCGATAGAGTGGCACCAAAGCATCTAATGGACGGTCACCAATAACAACGCCAGCGGCATGCGTAGAAGCATGTCGGAAAAGACCTTCTAGCTGCAATGCAATATTAAAGAGGCGTCTGATATCCTCCTCTTGATCAAACAATTCAGCCAACTGTGGCTCAGAATCGAGAGCTTGCCGCAATTTTATCGGTTTGGCCGGGTTATAAGGCACTAGCTTGCAAATCCGGTCTACCTGCCCGTAGGGCATACCCAAGACCCTGCCCACATCGCGCAATACAGCCCGCGCTTCAAGCTTTCCGAAAGTTATGATTTGGGCAACTTTATCGCGGCCATACGTCGTTTGGACATATTCAATCACTTCATCGCGCCTAATCTTACAAAAGTCCACATCAAAGTCAGGCATAGATATGCGTTCAGGGTTAAGAAAACGCTCGAACAGCAATCCCCAACGTAAAGGGTCAAGGTCGGTAATAGTTAGCGCCCAGGCTACGACGGAGCCTGCGCCGGAACCACGGCCCGGCCCCACTGGGATGCCCTTATTTTTAGCCCATTGAATGAAATCTGCTACGATTAAGAAATAGCCCGCATATCCCATTTCCTCGATCACGCCGACTTCGTATTCAAGTCGTTCGTAATATTCCTCAGGCTTATGTTCAGGCCCGACAAGAGCAAGCCGTTTGTTTAGTCCTTCTGTGGACATTTCCTTCAGGGCATCGATTTCAGTCCGGCCCTCCAATTGAGCATAGGGAGGCAAAATCGGATCACGCACTTCAGGCATGAAAGCACATCGTTGAGCGACGATAAGAGTATTCTCTATGGCTTCGGGTATATCTGCAAACAATGCTTTCATTTCGCTTGCAGATTTGAAGTAATGCTCCGGTGTCTCCTGCCGTCGGTTTTCTTCATCAACTGTCACACCTGCAGCGATACAAATTAACGCATCATGCGCTTGATGCATCTCGCTATCAGCAAAGAAGACCTCGTTTGTCGCGATCAAAGGCAAATTATGTTTATATGCAAGGTCGATTAATCGCCCTTCAATTCGATTTTCTATGGCCAGCCCATGTCGCATCAGCTCTACATAAAGCCTCTGTGGGTATATGGACTTCAATCGTCCAAGGCATTGATCCGCTGCGGAATCTTGTCCTTCAGCTAGCATTCGGCCTATGGGGCCCACCGGACCGCCGGTCAAAGCAATCAATCCTTCAGCGTTCGCAGCAAGATCATCTAACCTGATTTCAACTGAGTCTTTATTTTGTCCACCCAAATACGAGATACTTGATAGCTTCAATAGATTTTCGTAACCGGTTTCCGACTGAGCCAGAAGAACGATCTGATCGGGCGGAAGCCCTGATAACTCGCCCGAGCCATCTTCACGTTGTAGATAAAATTGACAACCAATAATCGGTTGCACCCCTACTTTGCGCAGTGTAAGCGAAAACTCTAATGCTCCGAATAAATTATTAGTATCTGTGATTGCTACTGCCGGCATATTAAAATTAGTGCAAAGATCAGCTAAATCGCCAATTTTTATCGCACCTTCCGACAAGGAATATGCTGAGTGGACTCTTAGATGTACGAAATCTGCATGGGTCATAATTACACAATGCCACGGAGACGAGAAAAATCAGTAAAGTATATTTTACCCTTTAGTATCAGTAACTTATTTTTCCCAATTTTCCAAACGTATATCTAGATTCACGACTCACCAACCTGCCTTACCACCAGCCCATATTCCAGCAGAAAGTGGCGGTCAAGACGTTTTGCTAAATCAAGGTTATGGGTGGCAATCACGGCCGCCAAATTGCTTTCAGCAATCAACTTTTCCAACAGTGCGAAAACCCGTTCGGCTGTCTCCAAATCCAGGTTGCCGGTCGGCTCATCGGCTAATAAAACTTGTGGATCATTCGCAAGTGCCCTGGCGATCGCTACACGTTGTTGCTCGCCCCCAGAAAGTTTCGCTGGCCGATGTGTATAACGTTCCATCAAGCCTACAGAGTCCAACAGTGCGGCGGCTTTTTCCCGGGCGATACCTTTACGAATACCAGCCATCATCTGAGGTAGCATTACGTTTTCTAATGCCGAAAATTCAGGCATTAGATGATGATATTGATAGACAAACCCGATCTGGTGACGTCTCATAATCGTACGCTCATTATCATTTAAGTCGGTGCAGCTTTGACCGCCCAAGATGACATCACCAGAATCTGGCCTTTCGAGGAGGCCCGCAATATGCAGCAATGTTGATTTGCCAGACCCAGAATGGCCCACGAGCGCAACTGCTTCGCCAGGCCGCACGGAGAGAGTCAATCCACGCAATACATCCAGCGTGTTTTCGGGTTGTTTATAAGATCGTTCTATCGATTCCAGATGTATTGCGGGCATATCACTCATAGCGAAGTGCCTCAACTGGCTCCATTCGTGCTGCTTTCCATGCAGGATAAATCGAAGCTAGCAGCGAAAGTACGAGAGCCATTATAATAACTAAGGTAACTTCGAAATTATCGACCTTAGAGGGCATACGTGAGAGAAAATATATTTCTGCTGGAAATAATTCTGTGCTCAGAAGGGTTTGCAGGAATTGACGTATTGCTTCGATATTAAACGTAAACAATAGCCCCAGTGTACTACCCATCATCGTACCGAGAATTCCAACACTAGCGCCGGTCATAAAAAAGATTCTAAGAACCATCAGGCGTGTCGCACCCATAGTGCGCAAAATTGCGATACCCTTACCTTTGTCGTGAACCAACATCACTTGGCTCGAAATAATGTTGAATGCTGCGACTATGATAATCAGGCTTAATATCAGGAACATCACATTTCGTTCCACGCGTAGCGCCTCAAAGAAGCTAGAATTTACCTGCTGCCAACTCATTGCGCGAGCTAATGGCCGAATTTCTTTATCAATGACTTTCTGAAACACATCCGCCTTATCCGGATTGTTAGTAATTACCTCAAGCTTTGAAACGGTATTTTTATGGCGAAAAAATATCTGAGCTATTTTCAAGGGCATATAAATGAAATTACTGTCATATTCTGACATACCAACACGGAAAATACCCGAGACACGAAAAGTTTTAACCCTCGGTACAGGCCCCATCGCGGTATTGGTGCCTTGGGGTGAAATTAGTTTCACCATAGAGCCGAGTTCAAGGCCGAAACGCCGCGCGAACCGGGTGCCTACCAAAACACCCCGCCCGCTCTTGAATTCATTAAGTGACCCTACGAATAGGCTGTTCTTCAAAATCGGGCGTTCTTGAAAATCTTCATAGGTCAGCCCACGCACTAGTGCACCGGCAGCGTGAAACTTAGTGGAGGCTAGAACTTGCCCTTGAACGACCGGTGTCACGGTCACAACACCATCCAGGCTGCGAACAATTTGTGCTAATTTTCTAAACTTACCCAGAGGACGCCCCGGGCTTAAGACCTCTACATGCCCGTTAACGCCAACGATACGAGATAATAATTGCTCACGAAAGCCGTTCATCACGGACATAACGATTATAAGTGTGGCAACCCCCAACATGATGCCCAGTAGAGAAAACCATGCGACGACAGATATAAAGCCTTCCTGCCTCCTGGCTCGCAAATACCGAAACGCAATTAGGCGCTCGAACGCATTGAACATCAGTTTAGGCCTAAACGGCTAAATAAGGCATCGCTAGAAAATTCTTCCCGCTCACCGGTCTTGCGGTTTTTAAATTCAAGAAGGCCTTTTTCGACCCCTTTCGGTCCAATAATGACTTGGTAGGGAATACCTGTTAGTTCCATGTCAGCAAACTTGGCACCTGCCCGCTCCGAACGGTCATCATAGATCACTTCGACACCCTGCTCGGCCAATTTGATAAAAAGATCATTGCATGATTGATCGCAAGCATTATCGCCTTGGCGTAAATTAATAATTCCAACACGAAAAGGCGCTACACTCTCCGGCCAGATTATACCTTCTTCATCATGGCTTGCTTCGATTATTCCGCCGACCAAACGCGATACGCCGATACCGTAAGATCCCATTTGAACTGCCTGCTCGTCGCCGTTTTGCAAATTCACTTTAGCGCCGAGTTTTTCGGAGTATTTAGTGCCAAAAAAGAAAATATGACCAACCTCAATGCCGCGTGCACAAACACGCTTACCTTCGGGTACATTAGCTTCAAATTTCTTAACATCATGCATTTCGTCAGTTGCAGCATAGAGCCCCGTCCATTCATCCACGATAGGCTGTAAATCGACTGCATAGTTAACCTCACTCGCCATGACATCCATATCTATTAAATCCTGGTCACAAAAAATTTCACTCTCGCCAGTGTCTGCCAGTATTATAAACTCATGGCTCAGTTCTCCACCAATCGGGCCTGTATCAGCACGCATGGGAATAGCGTTTATACCCATCCTTGCGAAGGTTCGAAGGTAGGCAATAAACATCTTATTATAGGAAACACGCCCGAGTTCTGATGTAAGATCAAAGGAATAGGCATCTTTCATGTAAAATTCACGACCACGCATTACACCAAAGCGCGGCCTGACTTCATCGCGAAATTTCCATTGGATGTGATAAAGCGTTTTGGGTACATCTCGATAGCTACGAAGGGTACCCGCGAAAATCTCAGTGATAAGCTCCTCATTCGTCGGGCCATAGAGCATTTCTCTGTCATTACGATCAGAAATGCGCAGCATCTCTTTGCCATAATCCTCATAACGGCCCGAGGCACGCCATAAGTCAGCAGACTGGATTGTGGGCATAAGTAATTCTTGAGCACCCGCTAGATTTTGTTCTTCGCGAACTATTTTTTCGATCTTTCTTAGAACTCGAAATCCCAGTGGTAGCCATGAGTAAATGCCAGCACTGGACTGGCGTACCATGCCAGCACGTAGCATCAAACGATGAGATGCGATTTTGGCATCTGATGGTGTCTCTTTAGTCGTTGGCAAGAAGAATTGCGAACGACGGACGGCGTGGGAATTATCGTCACTCATAAAAAAACAGGCCTGATGATGGAATCTACAGTCGGAAGCAATCTAGGTAAAGCAGTAAGCATTGTCCATGATGTCGGTCCCGAGGGCACACAAGAAATTATTATTGGTTTAGTTTCTCACGACAGCGCTGCCCAAGCATCACTTTATCAGGGATACTCAGAGGTTTACCGTTATAGCTCATCGCACCGCTATCAATATTATAACTAACTCGGCCGATAGACAGACTAGTCTTCGAAACCTTTCCAGCCAAATTTTTATCTAATGGATTGAACGCAATATCAAATTCGACTTTACTCGGGACATTGATAGCAACGTTGGAGCTACTTACATCTGCTGGGGTCACATAGTTACCGTCAACATCAACACCAGCTCTGAAAGTGACGTCAGCTTGCCGTTTATGGGCTACTAATCGGGCGCAATCTTCAGCGGTTATTTTCACGGTACTGCTGGTTGAGCCTGAATCTAGAGGAGCTGAGTAAGTTGCTCCAAATCCTTGCGCTGTCGGCTGTTCTTTATTTGTAAACGGATTATTCTTTTCCGCTGCAACAGCGTTGTTGGTAATCAAAAATGCTACAAGAATTATAAAACTTTTCCTCATGCTACTAATCTCACCTCAAATCTATTTCAGGCACTTTAGAGCTGTTAAAACTTACTATACTTAATGAAGCTTGAATTGTGCTAGCAAAGAGAAAGCTCTCGAATAAAGAGTTTGATTTGGACAAAATGTACAATGATACCCTATGAGTATTTGTAGTATTTTTATTTCTGTAACGAAAATGGATGACATATACCTAAATTAACTGTACAAAAGTGTGCTTTTTGGAATGGAATATTAATTCGATCCAAAAAGACGGTCCAGGTTTGGGGAGGAAACTAAAACGAGTGACCAGCCATATGGCTTGAAACCTCGGAAATAAAAATAAACAAATTTTTGAGGCGGGCTCTTTAAGGACCCGTCCTTTTTTTGCCTAGTTCGTTCTTCGTTTACAGAACTCGAAAGCTAATTATATCAGCGGAAATGACTAGCCAGGCTATACCAGTAAAGACTATTGCAATTGCAGTTGTAGCCAGAACTTTGAGCCCTAGCCTAGGTTTCATGGGAGCACTGTCTGCATGTCCCGATTCCGGTTTTTTTGCGGGGCGGTTTCCCCAAGGCAAAACAGAAAAAAACACCATCCACCAAATTAAAATAAATATTATTATACCGTGTGCCCAGGCCATGGTGCGAGGTCCTCTGCAGTTTATGCGCTACTTAAATATATATTAAGTGTACGTGAATAATAGGCTTCTTCCCGAGCGCTCTTCGAAAAACCTGCCGAACATCGCGTTTCACCGCTTCGATAATCGCCTCGTCTCGATCACGCTGGCGTTTACTCAAATGTTCGATCGCATATGTGGCCGCATCGATAGCATCGAATATAATATGTTCTTCTTTATCCTCATCAATTAAGCCGAACGATGAAACTTCGGGCTCTGTTGCCAATTTACCGCGACGTTTCAGAATGACTGTAACTGCAACAGCACCGGTGGCTTGCAACCGACGGCGCTCACGCATGGGGAAGGAATCGAGTTCCACCAACCGATGCCCATCGACACCTAAACGCCCGGTTGGCACTTGGTCAATAATTTGTGGTCCCGCTACATCAAGACGGACAAGACTGCCGTTTGGTGCCAAGACTGTGTGTGGTACTTGACAAGCTTCTGCAATTTTCTGATGTGCAATCAGATGGCGTATTTCCCCATGTACCGGGATGGCAATCTCTGGACGAATGAATTGATACATTTCCGCTAGTTCATCGCAGGCTGGATGTCCAGAGACGTGTATATCGGCATCATCTGCTGTAATCACGTCGATGCCATCGCTTAGGAATTTATTTTGCAGACGACTAATCTCCAATTCATTTCCCGGGATCACGCGGCTCGAGAAAATTACCGCATCGCCCAATTCTAGTTTTACTTCGCGGTGGTCTCCCCGAGCGATACGAGCAAGTGCAGCTCTGGGTTCGCCTTGACTACCGGTGCAGATATAGAGAACTTTGTCTCGCGGTAAATAACCCCCCTCCTCTTCGGAAACGAAGGATGCTAAATTATCAAAAATACCGTTTTCTCGCGCAATCTCGTTCATACGATGCAATGAGCGCCCAACTAAAACGACTTCGCGGTCACAGTTTTGTGCTACTTGGGCAATAGTCTGTAACCGAGCCACATTCGATGCAAAACATCCAACTGCCACCCGCTTATCTAATCCGCTTATCAAATCTTGCAGATGGTCCACTAGGGCGCCTTCGGACCCTGATGAGCCAGATACTAGCGCATTGGTAGAGTCACAAACCATCGCGAGAATGCCATCATCTCCGGCTCTACGAAGAGCCTCCTCATCCGACGGTTCCCCCACCACGGGATCGTCGTCGAACTTCCAGTCTCCTGTATGCATGACGGCGCCTACAGAGGTTCGGATTACCAAGGCATTTGGTTCAGGAATAGAATGGGTTAACGAAATAAGTTCGATGCCGAAAGGACCTACGTCAAACTGGCTCGAAAGTGGCACTTCAATAAGTGATACTTTGTCTTCCAACCCAAATTCATAAAGCTTTCTTCTTAGCATACTGGCTGCGAAACTAGTTGCATATACGGGACATTGTAGTTCCGGCCATAAATGTGGAACAGCGCCAAGATGATCCTCATGTGCATGGGTTAACACCAAACCTGAAAGGGAATCTCGCCGTTCTACAATAAAACTAGGGTCAGGCATTACTGCGTCGATGCCGGGAATATAATCCTCCCCAAAACTGACACCGAGATCAACCATAAGCCAAGCGCCATCATGGCCGTATAGGTTTAGGTTCATGCCGATCTCTCCGGCGCCACCTAGCGGTAAAAATAATAATTCACTAGTGCCTGGGCTGCCAGACGTTAGGTAGTCCTTCATGCAATATTACGCCTGAAGATTTGAAGTAGTCCGCGGGTCGTTAAATCAGAATCGATAACATGGATGGAGCCTGTGGCATCAGCAAAAATTTGTGCGAGCCCACCGGTTGCGACCACTTTCATATCGGCTCCGTACTCCTTTGAAATACGGCTAACCAAACCTTCGATCAATCCGATATACCCCCAAAAAATCCCCGATTGCATGGCCGGCACCGTTGCATTTCCTATCACTTTTTCAGGTAGCTCTATAGCTATGCGTGGGAGACGAGATGCTGATCGGAAAAGTGCTTCAATAGAAAGGTTAATGCCAGGCGCAATAACCCCACCAACATAGTTTCCATTTTCATCAATGACATCAAACGTAGTAGCGGTGCCAAAATCGACGATAATTAATGGCCCTCCGTACTCAGAAAATGCTGCGACACTGTTTGCAAGACGGTCATCACCGACTTGATCTGGTTGAGATAGAAGCACTTCTAGCCCTAAATCAATACTGGGATCGTCAACCTGCATGGGATCGCAATCGAAATATTCTCGACACAGAGTAAGAATATTGAATTTTGTTTCCGGCACTACACTAGCCAATATGGCTGCATCAATATCTTTAGGCGATAAAGCTTCCAACTCAAACAATTGTGTTAGCCAAACAGCGTATTCATCTGCCGTACGTTTAGGATTATTCCCGCACCGCCAAACCGCTTTACGACTGTTACCATCATAGACGGCAAAAACCACATTAGTATTCCCTGAGTCGATCGCTAGAAGCATAATCTTTAACCTAAAAAAACATCACCCGCTGTTATGGTTCTTAACGATCCACCGGGTAAACGCAAAACTAACGCACCAGTGCCATCTAGTGTCTCAAAAACACCTTCTTGTTGTATATCCCCACATCGAATGGCGATCTCCTCCCCTAATCCAACTGCGTGGTCAAGCCAAGCTTGCCTTACTGAATTAAATCCATTTTTTCCCCAGCCTGCCAGATAACTAAGGAACTGGACCGTTAGTATTTCGAGAAAACTCTGAGCGTCACCTCCATAGCCTAAATCTAGAAGGCAAGTGGAGGGGCGCTCTAATGATTGAGGACGTGATATTACATTTACACCAACACCGATAATCACCGCTGAGTATTCTTGCCCTGGAGTATTCACAACTTCTAATAGGATACCTGAAATCTTCGACCCATCGATGAGGATATCATTGGGCCATTTAATTTTTGGCTCACTACTGAACGGAAGAAGAGAAGCAATCGCCGCTTGAAGCGCAACCGCTATTACTAAACTGACCTCGCTCAGCCGTATAGCTGGCACCGACGGCGCTAAAGCAAAGCTACAAAAGAGATTCCCGGGCAATGATTGCCATGGCTTCCCAGCCCTTCCACGCCCCGAGGTTTGTTCGCTCGCCACCACAATAAAATTAGGTAACACCTTCCCTGCGGAAATCAAGTTCCTAGTTTGGTCGTTTGTTGAACCAAGTACGGAATAGCGAAATATACGAAGGGAATCAGCGATCTCGGTCATTTTGATGACCGATTAGCCCTTAAAGAGAACTGACGCGGCCGCTGTTGCGCGATCTACCAAATGAGACGGACTTAGTATAAAGAGCGTTATAAGCATAGCAGTAACGCACATAACTGTTCCAATTCGTCGCCCAACCTTATTATCCAATGGCTCCTCTAAATCATCGAAATACATTACTTTGATAATTCGAAGGTAGTAGAAAGCGCCAACAACGCTCGAAAGTACGCCAATGATAGCGAGAGTATAGAGTTTAGCATCGATGGCGGCGAGGAAGATATAAAGCTTTCCAAAAAAACCAGCGAGTGGCGGAATCCCAACCATGGAAAACATAAACAATAATAGTGCGATTGCGACTGCAGGGTGTGACTTTCCAAGCCCTGACAGGTCTGAAATATTTTCAACTGCCTCACCTCTTCGTTTCATACAAAGTATGCATGAAAAGGTGCCAATCACCATTACAACATATATGGATAGATAGATTAACACCGCTGCTACGCCGCGTTCAGAACCAACCGCCAAACCGATTAGCGCATAACCTGCATGTCCAATAGAGCTGTAAGCCATCAGCCGCTTAATATTAGTTTGATTAATTGCGGCAAAAGCAGCCAAAACCATCGATAGAATAGAAATCACTATAATGATTTGTTGCCATTCATCGGCCAATGCCTGGAATGGCCCCATGGTTACTCTGATAAACAATGCTAAGGCGGCAACCTTTGGCGCAGCGGCAAAAAATGCGGTTACCGGTGTTGGCGCACCTTCATAAACGTCAGGTGTCCACATATGAAACGGCACGGCAGCGACTTTAAAGGCAAGACCGACGATTAAAAAAATCAGACCGGTAAGCAAACCAAGTGGTGTCTCACTGATTTTAGCAATTATGTCCGGTAAAACGGCAAAGGAAGTTGTACCAGCAAAACCATAAATTAAGGAACAACCATACAGCAACATACCAGACGATAATGCACCAAGCACAAAATACTTAAGACCTGCTTCGCTTGAGCGCACAGAATCCCGGCTTAAGGCCGCAACGACATAGAGTGACAGGCTTTGCAATTCAAGGCCGATATATAAGGATAGCAGATCATTGGCTGAAACCATTAGCATCATGCCAACGCTCGCAAACATAAGTAGGATCGGATACTCAAAACGGTCTATTTTGTGGTCTTTCATAGACCTATCGCCTATGAGCAAGATCAATATTCCAGCGACCACAATCAGTACCTTTACGAACTGAGCAAAAATATCGTTGATGAAAAGCTTATTAAACGCAAATGTGGCTGAAGGCTTGCCAAACACGATTAAAGTCAGCACTAGCAGCAGGCAAATTATTGCTAAATTTGTGACGAGTGAATAGGCCCGTTGCGCCTTTGCATAGACGCCGACTATCATCAAAAGCATCGCCATTGTAGCCAAAAAGACCTCCGGCAAAGCGATAACAATATCGATCATGCCCTTCATTGGGACTTTCTCCCGCTAATGCTAAAAGTCATCCTCATTTAACCGCCGGATTACTTACTGCCTCATAAAGCGACAAAGCGTTTTCGTATTCAACTACCAGTTTNGTGATTGAAATNTCCATNGGGTCTAAGAAAGANGTGGGATACACACCCATCCAAATCACAACCGCTATAAGCGGAACGAATANGATGATTTCACGCATGTTGAGATCNAANATAGATTTCAACTNTTCTTTTGTGAGTTTGCCGAAAATGACANGACGATACAAATAAAGCATATAGGCCGCACCTAAAATCAACCCGGTGGCCATTAAGGCAGCAAGCCAAGTACTTACCTGGAACGCGCCAACAAGAACCAGTAATTCGCCAACGAAGCCACTTGTGCCAGGAAGCCCAACAGACGCCAACATAAAAACCATAAAGACGAATGCATATTTCGGCATTCGATGGACCAATCCCCCGTAATCGGCGATTTCTCGGCTATGAATACGGTCATAAACTACGCCCACGCATAANAAAAGAGCCGCTGAAACAATACCGTGGCTCAACATCTGGATGACCGAGCCAGTAATTCCTTCTTGATTCGCAACGAATATGCCGACAGTAACAAACCCCATGTGAGCAACCGAAGAATAGGCGATTAGCTTCTTCATATCTTCCTGTGCCAAAGCGACCAAGGAGGTGTAGATAACGGCAATTATGCTTAATCCAAATACTAAAGGCGCAAAGAAGTCGGAGGCGAGCGGGAACATTGGCAACGAGAACCGCAAAAATCCGTAACCACCCATCTTCAGAAGTACACCAGCAAGGATAACGGAACCTGCAGTCGGCGCCTCTACATGAGCATCGGGTAGCCAGGTATGGACCGGCCACATGGGAATTTTCACTGCAAAGGAAGCAAAGAAAGCCAGCCAAAGCCAAATCTGCACCGACCGAGCAAACTCATGATCTATNAGCTCTGGNATGCTTGTTGTCTTAGCNATCAAGTACATCGCCATCATCGCCAACAACATCAAAACTGAGCCTAACAATGTGTAAAGAAAAAACTTAAACGCAGCATAAACCCTACGTGGACCGCCCCAAATTCCTATTATGACAAACATCGGTATTAGGACGCCCTCGAAGAAGATATAGAATAGGAACATATCCAGTGCGCAAAACATACCCACCATAAATGTCTCAAGNACCAAAAAGGCGATCATGTACTCGCGCACATGTGATTTTATCGCTTCCCAGCTAGAGAGGATGCATATGGGCGTCAAAAAGGTAGAAAGTAAGACGAAGAATAGAGAAATACCGTCCAATCCCACGTGATAAGAAATACCGAATGACTTGATCCATTCGACCTTTTCGACAAACTGGAAGTCGGCCTGCGTGGAATCAAATTGTATCCACACAAAAAGTGAAACAGTGAACGTCGCTAATGAGGCCCAGAGTGCTACCCAACGAGCACTATTGGTAATGGCTTCGTCATCTCCTTTAAAAGAATAGCTGAGCAGGATGAATANGACCCCTACCAACGGGGTAAAAATAATAACACTAAGAATATGCAAGCTTGCCATGATGCGTTAACCCGACAGGCCTCCATAGATATACCAGCTGACAAGACCGACTAGGCCGATCAACATAGCGAATGCGTAATGATAGACATACCCGCTCTGCAGCGCACTTGCCATTCTCGAAAACCGTTGGGTCAAGGAAGCAATACCGTCAGGTCCAACACCGTCAATCAGCGCTCCATCACCGGACTTCCAAAGGTGCCGGCCCAGGACAAAAGTAGGCTTCACCAAGATCCGGTCATAAAATTCGTCGAAATACCATTTATTGAAGGAAATTTGGTACAGCCTTCTAAACTTTGCAGCAAATTTACCGGGCAGAGATGTATTTTGAATGTAGAACATGTAAGCGATATAGATACCAACCATCCCGACAACTAACGGCGCTAGTTTGACCCATAACGGAACGTTGTGTGCGTTTTCTAATGCTTTATGGGTATCCAAAGTGAAGATCGAAGCACCCCAAAATTCCTTCATATCACCACCGACAAAGGCCTCGTGCCCAATATACCCAGCAACGATGGCCCCGACCGCAAGGATAGTGAGTGGGAGCCACATGGAGACAGGTGATTCATGAACATGCGCTAGTGTTTTTTCATCGCATCGTGCTTCCCCATGGAAAGTGAGGAAGAGCAAGCGCCANGAATAGAAGGCCGTCATCATGGCAGCAAGGATACCAAGCCAGAAAGCATATTGACCAACAAAGGACTGCGCAGCCCAGGCAGATTCGAGAATTACATCCTTAGAATGGAAGCCTGCAAAGCCTCCCAATCCGGGAATGCCTATTCCAGCCAAAGCCAAGGAACCTATCCACATATAAATATAGGTGATAGGGACCATCTTTCTTATACCGCCCATCTTCCGCATATCTTGCTCATCAGACATGGCATGGATAACGCAACCAGAACCCAGGAACAAAAGTGCTTTGAAGAACGCGTGAGTGAAAAGATGAANCATAGCTGCGCCATACGCAGAGACACCCGCAGCAAAAAACATATAACCCAATTGCGAGCAGGTCGAATAGGCAATCACTCGCTTAATATCCGTTTGCGTAAGACCAACGGTGGCGGCAAAGAAGGCCGTAGAGCCGCCAATTATTGTTACAACAGCAAGGGCTGTTTCGGAATATTCAAACAAAGGTGAGAGACGACAGACCATAAAGACCCCGGCGGTCACCATAGTAGCTGCATGGATTAATGCGGATACTGGTGTTGGGCCTTCCATCGCATCTGGAAGCCAGGTGTGTAATCCCAATTGAGCGGATTTTCCCATAGCTCCTACAAACAAGAGTAAACACAATACGGTAAGCGCGTGGAATTCCAAATCAAGGAAGACCATCGTTGCGTCTTTCTTGGATGCTGCTGCTGCGAAAATTTCAGTAAAGCCAACGTTGCCGAATAAGACAAACACCCCAAAGATACCAAGCGCATAGCCAAAATCACCTACGCGATTAACTACGAAGGCTTTAATAGCAGCTGCATTGGCACTCGGTTTATCAAACCAAAAGCCTATAAGCAGATAAGAACAAAGCCCGACCCCCTCCCAACCAAAAAACATTTGAATGAGATTGTCCGCAGTTACCAGCATTAACATGAAAAACGTGAAGAAACTGAGATAGGAGAAAAAACGCGGGATCGATTTATCGTGATGCATGTAGCCGATGGAATACCAATGCACGACACTAGAAACGGTCGTTACCACAACCAGCATAACCGCGGTCAGTTGATCTACACGCAAAACCCAATCGAAAGAAAATTTATCAACATGCACCCAACTCAAAAGCTGGACGATACGCGGCCCGTCACCCCAAATCACGTCAAAGAATATGTACCAGGACAGTGTCGCAGAAAGTGTTAGGAGTACGCAGGTCACCAACATTGAGCCCTTGTCTCGCAATACAAAACCAAACAGCCCAGCTAAAAAGGCACCCAATAGGGGAAGGAATACAACCGCAGCTTCCATGTTATGCTAGCCCTTCATCATGTTGATGTCTTCAACGGCGATGGAACCGCGGTTGCGGTAATATACCACGAGTATGGCCAGTCCGATTGCAGCCTCTGCAGCTGCTACAGTCAGAACAAAAATTGCGAATATCTGGCCAACCATATCGTACAAATAACTGGAAAACGCGACAAAATTAANATNNGANGACGTCAAGCAGCATTAGCTCAATTGACATTAAAATGATGATGACGTTCTTACGATTGAGAAAGATGCCGAATAAGCCCAGCGCGAAAAGAATAGCCCCCAAGCTAAGGTAATGAGCCAGAGTAATTTCCAACATTAAATCCCGCTCCCGGTATCTACTTTGACCACTTCAATCGCTTCTTCCGGATTGCGATCCAACTGATCGGCAATACGTTGACGTTTAACGCCCTCGCGTCGACGCAACGTCAAGACAATGGCACCTACCATTGCTACGAGGAGGATCAACCCCGCGGCCTGGAAGAGATATATGTAGTCCGTATAAATTAATCGTCCGAGAGCTAACGTATTTGTAACATTGGCCGCCGCTTCAGAGTTGATCGCAGCACCAGTAATTTTGCCAGGCTTGATTACCCAGCCGGAGACGACAAGCAATAATTCGACTATTAGAATGAGACCGATCAGGCCACCAACGGGCAAATATTGCAAAAAGCCCTGACGCAGTTCGACGAAGTTTATATCTAGCATCATAACAACGAAGAGAAACAACACCGCGACCGCGCCCACATAAACAATAACCAATATCATGGCGAGGAATTCGGCTCCTAGAAGCACAAAAAGGCCCGCAGCATTAAAGAAAGCAAGAATTAGAAAGAGCACCGAATGAACCGGGTTGCGAGAGCTTATTACCATCACACCTGCTGCGACCGTCACGCACGCAAAAACATAAAAGGCTATGGCTTGAAGTTCCATGGGATTAATTCCTAAAGACCAATGCTTCTAACGATAGGGTGCATCAAGCGTTATACTGCTCGATAACTCGCTTTCCCAACGTTCGCCGTTCTCTAATAATTTGTCTTTATTATAAAAAAGTTCTTCGCGCGTTTCAGTCGCAAATTCGTAATTAGGCCCTTCTACAATGGCATCTACGGGACAAGCTTCCTGGCAGAAGCCACAATAAATGCATTTTGTCATATCAATGTCATAACGCGTTGTTCGCCGGCTACCGTCTTCGCGCGGTTGAGCTTCTATAACAATCGCTTGGGCTGGGCAGACCGCCTCACATAGCTTGCACGCGATACAACGTTCTTCACCATTCGGATAGCGTCGCAACGCATGTTCGCCACGAAACCTTGGGCTGAGCGGGCCCTTTTCGTAAGGATAATTAATGGTATGCTTACGCTTAAACATCGTTTTGAAGGTAAGCCACATACCAGCAACAATTTCGACCAGTAAAAACCCACGCGCTGTGCGATCCCATGAAGCCATGATTTAACTCCTCCCACCGGCTGCTGGCACCATATCAAATATGAAAAGGAAACCAGCCGTGAGTACGACAAACAATAAGGAAAGCGGCAAGAAGACTTTCCAGCCAAGCCGCATCAGCTGGTCATAGCGATATCTTGGGAAAGTGGCCCTAACCCAAAGGAAGACAAATAATACTAAACAAACCTTCAGGACAAACCATATCGGCCCTGGGATCAAGGTTAGTGGATAAACCTCAATCGGTGACAACCATCCTCCTAAGAACAGAACCACTGTCATACCTGCCATTAAAAACATATTGGCGTATTCACCGAGGAAGAACATGGCGAATGTCATTGACGAATATTCGACATTATAGCCGGAGACTAATTCAGCTTCTGCTTCGGGGAGGTCAAATGGTGCACGATTGGTCTCCGCAAGCGTGGAAATGAAAAAGACTATGAACATCGGAAATAGAGGCAGGAAGTGCCAGCAGTGAATTCCGCCTTTTTGCGCTATCACTATGTCGGAAAGATTTAAAGAACCAACGGCTAGTAAGACCGTAATGATAACGAAACCGATAGACACTTCATAGGAAACCATTTGAGCCGCCGAGCGTAGAGCACCAAGGAAAGCGTATTTCGAATTAGAGGCCCAACCAGCCATGATAATTCCATAAACGCCCAGAGACGAGATCGCAAAAAGATAGAGCACCCCGACATTAATGTCTGCCAGAACCAACCCAGGGCCGAACGGGATAACGGCCCAAGCGACTAATGCTAGGATAAAGGTGATCATTGGCGCTAAAACAAAAACTATCCTGTTGGAGCTTGCAGGAATAATAGTTTCCTTCAAGAACAGTTTCAGTCCATCCGCAATCGGCTGTAATAAGCCAAAGGGACCAACAACATTCGGCCCCCTACGCAGCTGAATCCAACCGATAACTTTACGTTCAGCCAAGGTCAAATAAGCTACACCTAAAAGCAACGGAACCACGATGGCCAAAATTCCGCCCACTATCCAAGCTACTGGGATTACATATATATTAATAAAATCAGCCATTGGTGCCCGTTGCTTTAGCATCAGAACTGCCGAATTTCTCAGTACATTGAGCCATGGTTTCAGATGCCCGTGCAATTGCATTAGTCATATAGAAACTATCGATCGACCCTGTTAACGGGGAACTATTTAAATCAATATCTTTGGGGCTAAATACGCTCCAGTCGGCAGTTTCAACCGTATCGATTGCTAACATATTTGGGTACGCTGCACGTAGAGCAGTTCGAAGTGCTTCGAGTGTGTCGTAGGGCAACGGCTGGCCAACTTCGCTCGACAAGGCACGAATGATCGCCCAATCTTCACGCGCTTCACCCGGAGGGAATGTAGCGCGGCCAGCGAGTTGGACCCGACCCTCTAAATTCACATATGTTGCACTTTTTTCGGTATAGGCGGCACCTGGTAAAATGACATCAGCTCGATGTGCACCAGCGTCACCATGGTGACCTTGATAGACTACAAATGCAGCACCAAAACTATTCATATCAACTTCATCGGCTCCAAGCAGGTAAACCACATCTATCGCGCCCGACTGAGCAGCGTTTTGAATCTCCGCCACATCCTTTCCATTTTCACCCGGCACGAAACCAATATCGAGCCCGCCGACGCGGCTTGCTGCCGTATTTAAAACGTTAAATCCGTTCCATCCGTCTATTATCATCCCCGTATCATCGGCGATCTTCTTCGCCATAGCCAAAACACCTTCACCATCCGGACGGCAAAGTGCACCCATGCCAACAATCAGCATTGGACGTTCTGCCCCTGCTAGAGTTTTAGCAAAGCTATGACTGCCATCGGCAATCTGACCAAGTATGTCTAACGAAAAACCGAGATCTTCATATTCATAAGTAAAATCACCGTTCGCCCCGATTGATACGATTGGTAAATTGCAGTAAAGCCAGTTCTTCCGGATACGAGCATTTAACACGGGCGCTTCCAAACGAGGATTAGTGCCTACCAAAAGCAACGCATCTGCATCGTCAATCCCGGCAATTGTTGAATTGAATATATACCCAGCGCGCGAATTAGCGTTGAGCTTCGCACCATCTTGTCGGCAATCGATATTAGTGCTGCCAAGTGCTGACATTAACCCCTTCAACGCAAACATGGCCTCAACGTCGATAATGTCACCTGCAATTGCTGCTATTTTCTCACCGCTGCTATCCTTAAGTTTTGTCGCAATGGCGCTGAATGCTTCGCCCCAAGATGTGGGTTTCAACTTTCCGTCAAGAGCGCGTACATAAGGCGTGTCCAGCCGCTGGCGGCTAAGACCATCACAGGCAAACCGCGTTTTATCAGAAATCCATTCTTCATTTATGTCTTCATGAAGTCTGGGCAGCACACGTAATACCTCATTGCCCCGGGCGTCGATGCGTATATTACAGCCCTGAGCGTCCATCACATCTACACTTTCGGTTTTGCTCAACTCCCACGGTCTCGCTGTAAACGCGTAGGGTTTGGANGTTAGTGCTCCGACGGGACACAGGTCAATCACATTGCCTGATAATTCGGAATGGATCGCTTCTTCAAGCGTCGAAATCTCCGCATTTTCGCCGCGATTTAAGAGGCCAATTGCATCGACGCCAGCCACCTCAGAGGCGAAACGGACACATCTAGTACAATGGATACAGCGGGTCATAATAGTTTTAACCAACGGGCCCATATACTTTTCTNTTACGGCACGTTTGTTTTCGGCGTACCGGCTGCCGTCATAACCATATGCCATAGCCTGGTCTTGTAAATCGCACTCGCCACCTTGATCGCAAATAGGACAATCCAACGGATGGTTAATCAATAAAAATTCCATCACGCCGTTACGCGCCTTCTCAACTTTCGGTGTATTCGTTTTTACCTCCATGCCATCGGCGACCGGAAGTGCGCAGGAGGCTTGGGGTTTTGGCGGACCTGGCGAAACCTCCACAAGACACATTCGGCAATTACCAGCTACTGAAAGGCGTTCGTGATAGCAAAAACGGGGGATTTCAACACCGGCCTGCTCGCAGGCTTGGAGCACGGACATACCGGGTTCAACTTCTATCTCTTTACCGTCGATAGTGAGTTTTAGCATCGCTTGTCCCTACTCCGCTGCTGCCGCAATAACCGCAGGTGCATGTTTCTTGGCGTTTATAATTCGTTCTTCTATCACGGGGCGGAAATGACGTATTAATCCTTGAACTGGCCAAGCAGCACCATCGCCCAGCGCACAAATCGTGTGGCCTTCCACCTGATGGGATACGTCCAGTAATGTGTCGATTTCATCCACGGAGGCGTTACCTGCCGCCATGCGTTCTAAGACGCGCCACATCCATCCAGTACCTTCACGGCACGGAGTGCACTGACCGCAGCTTTCGTGTTTATAAAAATACGCCAGCCGTGCTATGGCTTTAATAATATCGGTCGATTTGTCCATTACGATCACCGCCGCAGTCCCAAGTCCGGTTTTGGCTTCGACTAAGGAATCAAAATCCATCAGGATGTCGTCGCAAACATTTTTTGGTATGCAGGGCGTCGAACTACCGCCGGGAATTATGGCCAGTAAATTGTCCCAGCCGCCGCGAACACCGCCTGCATGCTTTTCAATCAGCTCCCTCAATGGAATAGACATAGATTCTTCCACATTACAGGGCTGGTTAACATGGCCCGATATACAAAAAACTTTCGTGCCATGGTTATTTTCACGCCCGAACCCGGNAAACCATTTTGCCCCTCTGCGCAGAATTGTCGGTGAGACGGCTATAGTTTCCACATTATTAACTGTTGTCGGACAACCATAGAGGCCTGACATAGCCGGGAATGGGGGTTTTAGTCGAGGCTGGCCCTTTTTGCCCTCGAGGCTCTCGAGTAGAGCGGTTTCTTCGCCGCAAATATAGGCTCCGGCCCCACGATGTACAAAGACATCAAACGCCCACCCAGAACCTGCAGCATCGCTGCCCAATAGATTTGCTTCGTAAGCCTCCGCAACGGCGGCCTCTAATCGCATGGCTTCATTATAAAATTCACCACGCACATAAATATAAGCCGCATGTGCGCCCATGGCGAAACCAGCTAATACACAGCCTTCTATAAGCTTGTGCGGGTCATTACGCAGAATATCGCGGTCTTTGCAGGTACCGGGCTCGCTTTCGTCCGCATTAACGACGAGATAATGAGGTCTTTCACCTTCCTCCTTTGGCATAAAGGACCACTTCAATCCTGTCGGAAAACCGGCCCCACCCCTTCCTCGAAGGCTTGATGCCTTCATTTCCTCAACGATCCAATCGCGCCCCTTTTTTATTATACCGGCGGTGCCATCCCAATCACCACGTGCCTGGGCACCTTTGAGGCGCCAGTCTTCGAAGCCATACAGATTAGTAAATATACGGTCTTTATCTTCCAGCATGCTATTCGGCCGCCCCCGTTAAAGTAGTTGCACCATCAATCGGCTCTNAACCTTTACGACCTATTTGAGAGCCCATCGCCGGCACTTTGCCGGCTTTCAGCTCTTCTAGCACTTTGACTACATTGTCTCCGGTTAAATCCTCGTAAAGGTCGTCATTGATTTGTAATACTGGCGCATTCACGCATGCTCCTAAACATTCGACTTCCATCAAGCTAAATAACCCGTCTTTGGTCGTCTCGCCCAAGCCGATACCCAAATGGTCTTTTATTGCATCTACAACGGCTCCGGAATCGCGTAACCAGCAAGGCGTAGTCGTACAGCACTGAAGCAAAAACTTTCCGACCGGTTTTAAATTAATCATCGTATAAAATGTGGCGACTTCGATTACCCTGATACGCGGCATTTTTAATAGTGCAGCGATAGCATCGACCGCCTCTTCAGAGACGTATCCACCTATTTGACGTTGTGCTAGATCAAGCAAAGGCAAAACTGCACTTTGTTGACGGCCCTCAGGATATTTCGAAATCGCTCGTTCGACCTGCGGCGCATATTCAGCTGAAAATTTAAATATTTCGCTCATCGTACTGCTTTACCGATCTATCTCACCGAACACAATATCCATGGAACCGAGCACAGCAACAGAATCGGCCAACATGTGGCCTTTGCAAAGGAAATCCATCGCTTGCAAATGAGGATAGCCCGGCGCACGAATTTTACAGCGATAGGGTTTGTTAGAACCATCCGCTACAAGATAAACACCAAATTCTCCCTTAGGAGCCTCGACCGCAGTATAGGTATCGCCAAGAGGTACGTGAAAGCCTTCCGTGTACAATTTGAAATGGTGGATGAGCGCTTCCATTGAGTTCTTCATTTCACCACGGGATGGTGGCGCAGCTTTACCGCGCGCTAAAACTGATCCTTCAGGCATTTTTTCTATGCATTGTTTGATGATCTTCAAGCTTTGTCGCATCTCCTCAACCCGGCATAAGTAGCGGTCATAGCAATCACCATTCTTACCGACTGGAATATCGAAATCTAGCTCATCGTAGATCATATAAGGCTGCGATTTACGCAGATCCCATGGTACTCCAGACCCTCTCAGCATTGGCCCAGTAAAGCCCCAAGCCATTGCATCCTCGGCAGATACGATACCTACATCGACACTTCGTTGTTTGAAGATACGATTGCCATTCAGCAGAGTTTCCATTTCACCAATAAATTTAGGAAACCCATCAGCCCATTCTTCGATTTCCTCAAGGAGGCCTGCTGGCAAATCCTGATGAACGCCACCAATCCGGTAATAGGCCGCATGTAAACGGGCCCCAGAAGCGCGTTCGTAAAATTCCATGAGAATTTCGCGATGTTCAAAAGCCCACAACATGGGGGTCATGGCCCCTACATCAAGGGCGAATGCGGTTAAATTCAGCAGATGGCTTAGAATTCGGCCTATTTCATCGTATAGCACGCGGATAAATTGGGCGCGTTTTGGTACCTCCAATACCAACAACTTTTCGGCTGCGAGAACAAAGGCATGTTCCTGATTCATCGGAGCTACATAATCGAGCCTATCAAAATACGGTATAGCCTGAAGGTACGTCTTGTGTTCGATAAGTTTCTCAGTTCCACGGTGTAAAAGCCCAATATGAGGATCGATCCGGTCAACTACTTCGCCGTCCATCTCCATAACCATACGTAAAACACCATGGGCAGCGGGATGTTGAGGACCAAAGTTGATGGTCATAGTCTTGATTTGATGTTCAGTGGCCATTTCTTAAGCGTCTTCCTGCTCTTCTTCCGTTTTAGCTTTCTCATCACCGGGCAAGGTTGGCGTCATACCCTCCCATGGGCTCAAAAAATCGAAATTTCGAAATTCCTGAGTCAATTTTACAGGTTCATAAACGACACGGCGGTATTCATCGTCATACCGCACTTCCACGTGGCCGGTTAGCGGGAAATCTTTGCGCAGTGGATGCCCATCGAAGCCATAGTCCGTTAAAATACGGCGTAAGTCCATATGGTCACTGAAGAAAATACCATAGAGATCCCATACCTCGCGCTCATACCAACCAGCTGAAGGAAAAATTGCAGCAACGCTTGGCACTTGATCATCTTCTCCAACAGCCACTTTTACGCGAATACGTAAGTTACGTTTTAGCGATAGAAGATTATAGACCACATCGAAACGCGGGCTCCGTTCGGGGAAATCAACCCCACAAACGTCGATCAATACATGAAAAAGGCACGCGGTATCAGTCTTCAGAACCCTCAATACCTTTTTTATATCACCCGCCGCGACCAATAACGATAACTCACCATAAACTACTGAGTGATCCAGCACGTCACCATTACACTGTTTGGCAACATGCTCGCCAAGCTCTTCTAAAATGAGACTATGTTCGTCCATTAATTCGAATTCCGCCATGCCACGCGAATTAACGTGCGATAGTGCCAATGCGGCGAATTTTCTTTTGAAGCTGCAAGATTCCGTAGACTAACGCTTCGGCGGTCGGAGGACAGCCAGGAACATAAATATCGACTGGGACGACACGGTCACATCCCCGAACAACAGAGTATGAATAATGGTAATATCCTCCGCCATTAGCGCAACTTCCCATGGAAATAACCCAGCGTGGTTCGGCCATTTGGTCATAAACTTTGCGCAACGCAGGTGCCATTTTATTAGTTAATGTGCCTGCTACAATCATGACATCAGACTGCCTCGGCGAACCTCGCGGTACCACACCGAACCGATCGAGATCATAGCGCGGCATGTAGGCATGCATCATTTCAACCGCGCAACAGGCAAGTCCGAATGTCATGGGCCAGAGAGAACCTGTTCGAGCCCAATTCACAAGCTTGTCGAAATTAGCAATAACAAAGCCCTTATCACTGAGGGTTTCAGTAACAGCGCTCAAAGCGACATCTTGCGATACACCAGGCTTTAATACGCCCTGGTTTGAACCAGCAGTTACTCCCATTCTAAAGCCCCTTTTCGCCATTCGTAGACAAACCCAATAGTGAGAATCCCAAGAAATACGACCATAGACCAAAAGCCAAATAATCCAATATCACCCAGGGCTACCGCCCAAGGAAAAAGAAAAGCGACTTCAAGGTCGAAGATAATAAATAGTATTGCTACAAGATAAAACCGCACATCAAACTGACTACGCGCATCATCGAATGCCTCAAAGCCGCACTCATAAGCTGACAGCTTCTCAGAGTCAGGTTTCTGTCGCGCAATAATATAACTGGCGATTAACATTGCGCACGCCATTCCAATGGCAATAGCGAGAAAAATGATGATCGGCACATATTCACGAAGCAGGTCTTGCATGTCTCCCCCAAGAGCGGCAACCTACAATAAAAAAAGGCAATAAAAAGCAAACGTCTCCAGTCACTTTCAGCAATATAGTACTAGACGCCTTGGGTGCAAGTACGGATCGAAATGGATTTTGGCAACTTCACCAACTAATTGTTTTTATTGCATAAAACTTGCTAATTTAACTACCAGACTTAGCCAAAAAAATAATAAAAATTAGGAACAGTAGACTCAACTGTCGATTGGCTCAGTTATTTGGGAAAAGCGCGCGCACTTCTATGCTTCTACTATGAAGCTCACTTTTTCAATACACAGTAGAATTACAAATTGATTGATGTAAATTATCGATAGAATTTCGGTAAATTTCCCCCTTGGTAAAATCCGACCCGAAAGGATTAAGCTATGTTATCGTTACGCTCTATTCTAAGCATTGTTGTCATCATTGTATTTACTATACCAGCATACGCGGCAGGATCAGATGAAGAGGATACCGCTGAAACTGCAAAATCCGACTTAGCAGCAGCAAAAGAATTTATTGAAGCTAAAAGATTTAAAGAGGCGATCCCGCATCTTAAGAAGGCGCGAGCTGCGGATGACGATAATGCCGATATCCATAATTGGCTCGGATATTCATATCGTAAGATTGGGAAATTTGAAAAATCAATGAGGAACTATAATCGCGCTTTAGAACTGAATAGCGAGCACAAAGGGGCGCTGGAATATAAAGGTGAACTATATTTACAAATTGGCAAACTGACGGAAGCTAAAAAGCTCCAAGCAAAACTACGACAAATATGTCCAGAAGGCTGCGAAGAGTTGGAAGATTTGAACAAGGCTATAGCAGCGTTCGAGGAAGTCGGCGAGTATAGATACTAAATGGCCTAATGGAGAATTTAATCTGTTGCCTTCACACTCGGAATTAAACCTAATCTTTTTGTATTAGCGCTATGAACAACCGACTACGCCTTGTCCACTGCTCGGACATTCATCTTGATGCGGATACGTCTACCGTTGCCGATAGGAACCAACATCGCGACAGATTTGCTCTTGCCCTCGGGCAAATGCGCACGCACGACCCAGACTTAATGCTGATTGCCGGAGATCTTTTCGACAGTAATCGTGCCGACAATGAGACGGTTATGTGGTCTATGGAAATTTTAGCCGCTCAGGACATGCCCATCTTCATGATCCCCGGCAACCATGATTGCATGTTGGCGGAGGGTATATTTGGCCGCTACGATTTTGGTGCCATCGATAACCTGAATATGCTTCTCGCGCCCTCAGGCGAGACTGCCTGGGACGAAACGTTAGGTGTGGCGGTCTGGGGTAAAGGCATGGAAGAACACACGCCGGAATATCGGCCGCTTGGCAATTGTCCTGCTCGCCCCGACGGGTGCCTCTGGTATCTTGGAATGGGGCATGGGCACTTCGTACCTAAGGGTGAAGATACTGACAGGTCTTCCCCCATTCCAATGTCTGACATTGAAAATAGCCCTTGCGATTATGTGGCACTTGGGCATCACCATGCGGCAATGGAACTCGTGACCGATAGGACAATCGCCGCCTACTCTGGCTCGCCCACTGATGATATCGGTCGCGGGGCAACGTACGCACTAGCCGAGTTGTTTGTTGATAAAGAACCGGTGTTGGACATTAAAATAGTCGATTAATCATCATTTTTTTAAAGTCGTTAATTGGTATTAAAGTTTTAACTGCTTCCGGAATAGGGTAGTAAACTGATTAGAATCAATAAAGCCAAGACTTTCATAAAATTCATGTGTGCCTATTTGTCGTCGATGAGTCGCTGCGGTCAGTTCAACTAGCTTGCAGCCTGCATCAAGTGCGGAATCTTCAGCATGATTTACTAACATTTGGCCTATACCCCTACCCCGGTACTGCTCGTCTACAACTAAAGCGGATATGCGTGCTGCGGGATCTGACCGATGGAACCAATAGCTGATATGAAGGCTAATAAATCCCAAAACCATATCGTCAGCTATATTTTTCGATACAGCGACAAAAGCATGGTGACCTTTGATCTCTGAATAGGTAGCGATATATTTAGCGAGTAAACCACTATCGATTTCATAACCTAGTTGTTGGAGTAAGGATCGTAAGAAAATTGCGTCTTTAGGGTCTACCGGACGAATTAATATGGAAGTCGTGAATGGAGACATTTTAATAACCACCTCATTTTTCGCGTAACTGTTTATCTTTGGCAATTGTATTATGATCAGAGTATGACAAATCTCATGACCGAGGCGGACATCGCCGCTTATAAACGAAATGGATATCATTTTCCCATACGAGTCATGAGCCCCTCGGATGCCGGTGAGAATTTGGCAAAATTGGAAGCATTCGAGCGAAAGCACGGCGGATCAATCCCCGGTAAATTGAAAATAAAATCGCATTTGCTACTTACTTGGGTTTACACGATGGTTTCTCATCCAATTGTACTTGATGCGGTTGAGGCTGTACTTGGGCCTGACATTCTATGCTGGAATTCTAGTTTTTTTATTAAAAATGCAAACGACTCAGCGCACGTCACTTGGCATCAGGATTCCACCTATTGGGGATTGAGTAAACCCGATGTGTGTTCGGCCTGGATTGCCCTTACAGCTGCCAATGAAAATAACGGTGTGATGGAAATTATCCCGGGTAGCCACGCATTTGGACAGCTTGATCATGAAGATACGTTTGCAACAGATAATCTTTTAGCGCGTGGCCAACGTCTGGTAGATCACCCCAATGAAGAGGCAGCGGTGAGCCTAAACCTCGAGCCAGGCGAGATTTCACTCCACCATATCATGGCTGTCCATAGCTCGAAGCCAAATGGAACCGACCAAAGGCGTATTGGATTTGCCATTCGATATGCAGCGCCTCATGTTCGATTGTTGGGGAATATTCGGGATAGTGCGCTGCTGGTGCGGGGTAAAGACCGGTATGGCCATTTCGATGTGGAATATCCCCCGAAGACTGATATGGATTCCGAATCAATCATTCATCATACAAAGGTGATGGAGAATCGGGCTAAAGTAAAATATGCGGGGACTGGACAAGACTACTCTTAAAATGTACCGAGGCCGAATGTCGCGGCCCCTAGTCTCGGGATCGCTTCAGCCTTAGATAAAGGCTCATGGGTTATCGACGTGGAGAAGGATTCCCCTGGGATCCCCTATTGCGAGGCTGGAGAAAGCAATGTCCAAACTGCGGGCACAAGCCACTGTTTGAGAGCTACCTCAAGCAAATGGAGTTGTGCAATCAATGTGGCGAACATTTAGGCAAAATTCGGACGGATGATATTGCCCCCTACTTCACGATAATCATCGTTGGGCATCTAGTCGTGCCAGCTTTATTAATTCTGGAACGGCAATACCATCCTGAACAATGGATCCATTTTGCGATATGGCCAGCCTTGACGTTAATTTTGATGTTTTACTTTTTACCGCGTGTGAAAGGCGCCTTACTCGGCCTGATGTGGCACCTAGGCTTGCGTGGGGACGAGCATCATTAAATAGAATCTATTCTTCTTCAACCACCCAGTGATCTTCCGGAACTTCAATTTCCATGCATAGTAGAATAGACGCACGAGATTTACCGTGGGTATCTACAGAGAGAGCATCATTGACGCCACCTTCCAGAGCTTCATCCAGAACGAAATTAAAGGCCTTCAACTTCGGCAAATCGTGGCGCGCAATTTCGCCCTTTACGACTCCGTCAAAAAAATTCCGGACAGCTTCAACCGTAACCTGCTCAGCTAACAAGTCGTAGTCTTCATCGCGATAGGGAATTAGTCCTATATTGGACCGATTACCTTTATCTCCCGCTCGACCATGCGCAATCTTGTGGAGTTGAATTCTCGCCATTATTGCACCATCTGCCATTCAGGTTGAATTTGATCGCGTGGTAAGAAAGTCGCAAAGGTTCGAATCGTTCGACGCAAAGACTGTGTTTTACCACCTCCACCGGCAGGTCCATTCGTAGCCAGGGTTTCCGCTTCGGCCAATGCATGTTGGGCAGTTTCTTGATCAGGTGCGCGCACACAAAACCGAAGGCGCGCATCCAGCATATCTTCGCGTGGTTCACCAAATAGGAAAACACTGTTTACGCCGATAACATCGACGCGTAGCGGTAGGTTTGATACTTTCTTATCCCGCCGCAGTCGCTTAGTAACTATTTCGCCTGCAAGCTTGGCGCGGCCTGCAGCATTCCAGCCGCCATAAGAAATTTCTGCGGTGCCGAGCCAACCATTATCGACACCACACAACACCTTGAGCTGGTCCGGTCTTTTACTGCCGCGAACACCAGACAAATGCACCCTGTCAGGTCCTTTGTCGATTGCTGCCACACCGGAAATATCCATGACCACATCCGGTGTCTGATAATCACCAGGGTCGCCCAATTCATAAAGTAATTGCTGGCGTACTACATGACGATCAACAAGACCGCCCGACGTGTTTGTTTTAGTGATGATAACGCCGTCTTCATCTACTTCGGCAATAGGAAAACCTAGGCGGTCTAGGCCGGGTACGACCCGCTTGCCACCATCAGCAAAATTACCGCCGGTCGCATGCCCTGCACATTCCAGCATATGACCCGCCATAGTTCCAAGAGCCAGCTTATCATAATCGTCTATTCCCCAACCAAAGTGATGGGCCAATGGTGCCACAGCAAGAGCTGGGTCTGCGACACGGCCTGCCAGGACTACATCAGCCCCAGCGTCTAGGGCTTCCTTCATTTGGAATGCCCCAATATAGGCATTGGCACAAATTAGCGGTGTACCCAAATCAGACAGTTTCTTGCCGGTTTCTATGAGTATGGGGTCCAGCGCTCGAACGAGTTCAGTAATATCATCACCGGTGACCGCAGCTACTTTTAAATGACCTAAGCCTTTTTCAGCAGCTACACTCCGCACTACTTCTGCTGCCCCTATCGGATCGGCGCCACCAAGGTTAGAAACGATACGAACGCCCTTTTCAGCTGCAGGTGGCAACAGTGTTTCCATTCGGTAGCGAAGGTTTGCTACATGGCCCGCCTTGCCAGATCGCTTTGCCTCTTGGAGCAACGCCAAAGTGCGTTCCGCCAAATGTTCAAGCATTAGAAAATCCACATCAGCATTTTCTAATATGTCGAGTGCGGGTTCTATACGGTCATCGAGAAAACCAGCACCGCCACCAATTTTAAGAGTTTTTGTCATATTGAACGCATATCCATGTGAAAGCATTTTTTCGTTACTAGTATTATGCATTGCTAGGGGTTTTTTAGAAGAGAGTGGCACACACCGACAGATCCAAAACAATCTCTCTTATTAAATNGACGTCTCAAAATCCTTAGAAAACGAGCTACTTAATATAGAATTAAACCGGTTATGTTCATTCAGAATAATTAACCGGCCATTAGAGAATAATAATTTGGGCCTCTCATCCGGNCTCAAACTCGGCACCTCGTTCAAAGGCCTATGATCCGTTTCGCATANCATTACTCTAAGAAAGCTCATTTACATTTTGATTTTCTGATATCATCATAAGCACAGGGTTAATTCCAATAAACAAGTGAGTAGCAATAAGCATCCGATGAAGCATTCTATATCCACATTGAACGGCAAATTTGGNCTTAAAATTGAGAAAGTCACGCGANAGGATTTGTGTGATGACGATTTCAAAGCAGAGGCTTACGATCTCTGGATGAAACACGGCGGCCTGTTGGCGGTTAGAGGTGCTGACCTTGCAAATGTCCTTCCCGAAGAACTCTTAGCCTGGTCCGAAGTATTTGGGATCGTTGAGCAAAAAACACAGACCGGCCGGGAAGATAAAACCGTACCAGGCTTTCCTATCCTTAGGATTGGCAACGTGAAGGGTAAAAACGGTAAACCGACTGCCCAGTTCGCAATCGTACCTCAGTTAAAAGATGACACTGATATTCGCTACAATCCGAAAACACGAAGGCCGGTATGGCATACGGATTCGACATTCCGAGAAAAACCTCCCATCGGCTCAATTTTTCATTGTAAAATCGCTCCACCTGCGGGCGGAGCAACGCTATTTTCTGATATGCGGACTGCTTACGAACGCCTGGATATTGAAAAACAGCAGGATTTAGCAAGCCTTGAAGCGGTGTGTTCCCTCGCACATCATGACAAAAAAATTAATGCTTATTCCCCTGAGTATCCTGTCCTTACTCCTGAACAGCGTGCCGAAAACCCGCCTAATCGAGTACCACTAGTACTCAAACATCCACTAACCGGCGAAGTAGCCGTTTACGGACTTAACAGTTCTACTTGCGCGATCGTACCGACCGGACAAGAAATAAAGCAGTCGGATCTCGATCACTGGGACCTTGAAGGCATTGAGGATGAAAGCGTGCTTATCCTGCGTGATCTTCTACCTTACCTCACCGGACCCGAATTCAGTGTAAAGTGGGAGTGGCAACCTGGCGATATCGTTGCTTGGGATAACCGGTCTACTATTCATGCTGCGACTGGTTTCGACTACGAGAACAATAAACGNGAAATGTGGCGACTCACCCTGAACGAGGATAATCCCAGTATGGCCGCAAATGTATAGGTCGCTACTTCACACCTTTTGGATTTCACCGATTCTGATTTTTTATTAATCCGCATTTCCTGACGCTATGGTCTCGTTACCTAGGAGTTATTATTCCTATTTAACCAAAAATAAATCTAACTGGAGCTGTTAAATTGGTCAGCCCGCACAATACGATTCTAATCGTTTCAGATAATCACACGCGTAACGCACTTGGGTGTTACGGGCACCCTGCGGTGTATTCACCCAATATCGATAGGATTGCCGAGAGGGGTACATTATTTTCCAGTGCCTATTCAGCGAGCCCATTGTGCGGCCCCTCTCGCGCTGCTATTGCGACGGGTCGATTTCCGCATCAAACCGGATTTTGGGATAACGTGCTAGTTTTCGATGGGTCAGCACCAAGTTGGATGCAAAGGTTACGCGATCAAGGCCACAGCGTAACAGCAATTGGCAAACTTCATTATAGAAGTACCGACGACGATAATGGCATGTCAGAAGAGATCGTTCCGATGCATATTGTCGGTGGGCGTGGCCAAGTATCAGCATTACTCCGCTGGTGCGGACAGGAACCACCGATGAACGCGCAGCGTTCGATATACCTTTATGAGTGCGGAGAGGGCCTCTCAGATTATGGCGAGTACGACGTCACTGTTCTTCAAAAAGCTCTAGAGTGGCTGGAAGAAAACGGTGACATAAAACAGCCGTGGACCTTGATCGTTTCCTTTACCTGCCCCCATCCGCCGTTCAAGACACCTCAGCGCTTCCTAGACCTTTACCGCCCCGAAGATATGCCTCTGCCAAAGCAAACCCAGCTTTCAGAACATCCAGATCATCCCGCCCTGGAAATTTTACGTAACTCTAAAAACTATCGTGATATGTGGGATGAGGATGCACTTCGGACTATTGCTGCCAGTTACTTTGCACTCATTTCAATGGTCGATGAGAAAATTGGCCATCTATTGGATGCTGTAGAGCGGTCCGGCCTAACAGAAACCACAAGATTGATCTACACAAGCGACCATGGCGAATGTCTTGGAGCACATGGCCTATTTGGGAAAAGTTGCTTGTATGAGGAAGCCATCGGCGTTCCGCTCGTCATGTCGGGGCCCGACGTTCCAGTTAAGAACGTTGTTAATGTTCCTGTCTCCCATGTGGATCTATTTCCAACGCTTGTTTCCGCAGGCGGCGGCCACCTTGCAAGTGAAGACAGTGACTTACCCGGCAGATCGCTGTTTGAGACTTTTAACAAACAATCAGCAGATCGACCGATTTTTGCAGAATATCATGCTACGGGTTCTGAAGCCGGAGCCTTTATGCTCCGTGAGCAAAATATGAAGCTTATTTATCATGTTGGCATGAGGCCTCAGTTATTCGACCTCGATGCAGACCCATTCGAACAAAAAGATCTTACGACAAACACCGATTGTTTGGATCGGCTAGAACAACATTTGCGGGAGTTTTGTGATCCCGAAGCAGAGGATTTACGTGCAAAGAAGGCTCAGCAACATCATGCCGATACACTAGGTGGTACAGAGGCAATCTTAAATACAGGTGTTTTTAAACGCTCTCCAGTCCCGGGCAATGATGCGGATTACTCCGCGTAGAGACCTAAACATTACATCAGTGAGCTATGAATAAAGAAACGATTATCATAGCCGACCAGTACAATGCTGCTCCGTAGCTATTCCAGTCTTTATATCGCAAAAAAAGAAAACGCCCCGGCTTTCCCTAACCGGGGCGTTTAATTAACGCGCTAGATGACCTAAACGTGGCCGTAGCTAAGCATTGCGTCGGCAACCTTAACAAAACCCGCTATATTGGAGCCTTGCAAATAATTCACTTTATCACCGTCTCCGCCATACTGAACGCAGGAATCATGAATATCACGCATCATGTCTTCCAACAATTTCCGCAGGTGGTCCTCATCCCAGGAAATACGAGCACTATTTTGGCTCATCTCTAAACCTGAGACACCCACACCACCGGCATTTACAGCTTTTGCAGGACCGAAAAGAGTGCCTGCTTCCATGAATGAATCCACAGCCCCCTGTTCACATGGCATGTTAGCCGCTTCAGCGACTGCCATTACGCCATTCTTAATCATCACCGCAGCCTCTTCTGCGTTAACTTCATTCTGCGTGGCAGACGGGACTGCGCAATCGGCTTCGATACCCCACGGACGTCCCTCGTGGAATGTCACGTTGTTAAATTCATCAGCTGCCTCGGAAATACGTCCGCGACGTGCTCCCTTGAGTTCTTTAATCCAATCGACCTGCTCTTGGGTAAAGCCATCTGCGCAATGAACGAAGCCACCCGAATCCGACAGTGTAATCGGCGTCGCACCTAATTGCAGGCATTTCTCCGCAGCATGGGTGGCGACGTTACCAGAACCAGAAATCAGTACCTTTTTTCCATCGATTGCATCTTTGTGCTGTGCCAACATATTGCGTAGGAAAAAGACAGCGCCATAACCTGTAGCTTCGGTCCGCATTTTCGATCCACCAAATTCCATGCCCTTACCGGTAAGCACACCAACAAATTCATTAGTGATACGCTTATACTGACCAAACATGAATCCAATCTCGCGTCCGCCAACGCCAATGTCGCCAGCAGGAACGTCGGTGTCTGCGCCAATATGACGATACAGTTCCGTCACAAACGATTGGCAGAAACGCATAACCTCATTATCGCTTTTTCCTTTTGGATTAAAATTCGCACCACCTTTACCGCCGCCCATCGGCAGACCGGTCAGACTGTTTTTAAAGGTTTGCTCAAAGCCAAGAAATTTGAGGATTGACTGATTTACGCTCGGATGAAAACGAATACCGCCTTTGTATGGACCAATCGCCGAATTGAACTGCACACGCCAGCCTCGGTTAGTGCGGATGTTGCCTTTATCATCAGTCCATGGAACACGGAACGAAATCACACGTTCCGGCTCGGCCATTCTCTCGAGAATTTGCATCTCATGATACATTGGCTTATCTGCAATATAGGGAAATATAGACGAGGCGACCTCGTAAACCGCTTGAACAAATTCCGGTTCACCAGGATTACGTTTCTGCACACCTTCCATATAACGCTCTAAATATTCTTTTGTTTTTGCATCGCTTTCGTGAGCCTTCGACATTCACATCTCTCCATGGTTTGGTGATTCTAAACTCACCATATTGTTTAAAAAATTGCTCTTCCTAAAATTTTGGTAACGTTAATAAATGGTGCTGCGCTAAATACCCTCCTGTCATGGATCAGGCACTAGGCATCGATAACTAATTCCCCATCAGGTGTGCAAATACATGCTAGGCAAGAACCGTCTTCTGGCGGGTCTCCAGGCTCGGATACATAAGCTACATTGCCCTTTTTAATCGCTGTAATACATGTACCGCAACTGCCCGCTCTGCACCCGGAATCCATCGCGATACCATTGGCCTCGCCAAAGTCTAGCAATGTCTCTGCATCAGGATCCCACGCAATAGTCTTGCCGGACTTATCAAAAATAACATTGAATGTTTCTGCTTTCTTTGCGCCGTCACCCTCTGGCTTAGCAGCGTCATCCGCCTCTTTCTTCTTCTTAACTGTGGCGGGACCAAATGCTTCGTAGTGAATGTTAGCTTCAGGCACGTTCCATTCTCGCAGCCCCTCAAACAGCGTATTCATCATTGGGGGTGGGCCACAAAAGTAAAAATCATAATTATTAGATGGCAGGACTTCCTTAAATAAGTCCGCTCCCACACGGCAAGCGTGATGGTAATCCACGCCTTCAACGTCATCGTCGCCTGGCCTGGAATAACAAATACGCACTTGAATATTATCGTGAGCGGCCCCAATCGCTTTTAAATGATCACCCATCACCTCTTCGGCTTTGTTACGAACACCATAGAAAAACCAGGTTTCGCGTTTGCTACCGGATTCAACGATTTGATTGAGCATCGACATCACCGGTGTAATTCCGACGCCACCTCCGATTAGAACGACTGGTGTCTGACGGTTGGTATCAAGAAAAAATTTTCCGGACGGCGCCTTAACATCTAAAATATCGTCAACATTGATGGAGTCGTGAAAAAAGTTTGACGAGCGTCCCGGAGGAATTTCTGGCTTATCACGAGGTGGTGGGCAACGCTTAATCGAAACACGATAATATTCGGACTTCGGGCTGTCCGACAAAGAATAGCATCGGATAAGAGGCTTGGTTTCGCCCGTATCCAACTGGAACGTCAAATACTGCCCAGGCTCAAACGGCGGCAAATCCCGACGATCATGGGGTTTAAGGTAAAACGAACAAATATCCCCACCCTCGTTATTCTTTTCTATAACTTCGAATTTACGAAATCCCTGCCAGGATAACTCTTCTTTCTGTGTGAAAACACGCCGGCGATCCATAATTTCGCCCACACGAGCCGCTAAAATTTGCTGTTCTATATCTGCATTAGCAGTAGCTGCTATGCTGGCATCATAGCTTCGATAAACCAAAAGCGCTAAATAAGCTAAAGCGGCCGCTAATATTGCAAAGGCTGTATACTGAATTAAAATGGAAACCATACCGTGAACCTATAATTTAAAACTTGCGCTTGAATTCAAGGCGAGCACCAGCAATATCGTCATTGTCCTTGAATAATCCATACATCCCATCCAAACGAACAATCCACCTCGACAGCTCACCACCTGTGTGGCCGAGTGGTCGTTGATAACGAACGCCAAATCCATACTGATCGTCTTTAGCAGCACGGCCAGCTTCGTTAGCATCGCCAATGATCTGNACTGTCGCGACTTCAACGACGAGTTGCTGGTCCAAACTGAATAGATACTCAACACCTAGTGCGCCGCCCCAAGTATCATGACCGGTGTCATCCAAATTCGGGAAGAGGCTAAGTGCATCAGCCTCAAAATTAATACCAGTATTTTTTAAGGGACCATTATCATCAGCCAATTGCCGGGGACGATCGAAACCCGCAAATACGTTCAAATATGGCACCAGGGTACTCGGCAAATGCGTAATCAAAGAATTTTCAATTAAAAGAAGCTGACCATCGGCGGTTTGCTGAACATTGTTATCTCGATCTTGTCCAAACGCAGCCAAGAAGCGAACACTGTTCGAAAGCCACCCTCCATACCGCTTCGTAAATGCTATCGTCGCACTGTAATAATCTAGGTCCTTGAAATCACTCTCACCATCAATAATACCAAAGCCCGCTTCCCAGTAACCTTCAAGCGCTTCAACAAAAGTCGCGATACCATAAATGTCTACATTATGATCAGCATTGTCTCCACGGCTGTCCTTAATAGCTTGTGTGGTGACCCGGTCGAAGCCAGCAAAAACCGATATATCCATATTCGATATATCGAGTTTAGGACTATTCAACGCCGGAATAGCAAAAGCACCGCCGATGATATTATCATCCATCCAAACGCCGTTTTGATAGAGAAGTGGCATATAGCCTATAGAAAACGGAAAATCGAACGTTTGATATTCATCGGTGAGACCGGTCACAATGGCTCCCATGTCGCCTTCGAAAAATAAGGTCTCCGGGTCTAAATCCAACTCAAGCCGCGGTTGGTCCTCGTCACCAAAACCGAAAAGTTCAATACTGGTAAATTGCCCACCCTTATCCAAGGGCTTAAAAAAAGCATGAACACGCTCTGTTCCCGTTAACTTTAAATCCACATCAAGATTTAACTGGGTTGCGAGTATGGCCTGATCCCGGTCACCGTTTTTATTGAAGCCAAAGGCAGACTTAATATCCCCATAAACATAAAGTGCAGGATCAACTATATTCTTTCGACCTATGAGATTATAACCCTCAGAAAAAGGGCCTTCTGTATAAATAGGACGCCCTAACTCAAGAAGAGGACGAGGAACATCCATGCTAGATTTTCCACCGTAAATCTCAATTTGCTTTGGTGCGCTATAGGGCGTGTCTTTATATTGAGGGTCTTGACGAAATAAATCCGGGTCAAACGGAACTTTTTTCGCTTCCGGCGACATCTTAACAGGCGCATCGGCGCTCCACGCAGACGTCGATGTGCTACTAATAGAAATTGCAAATCCGGCGGCAATAATCGCTGCCCGCACACAAAAGTGGCTTTTAGTACAGTCAATAAACAATGGAGTTGCTCCTCTCCAACTTTTTTATCCGATCGCGAAATTTCCTACGTCGACCTTAATAATTGAGTCTAAATCTTCTTATAAAATTTCCCTACTAACCACCTACTTTACATCAAATTCTACGCTATACGGATGAACATCCAACATCCATTGGTTCATAGTCCGTTCCATTTCTGGGGTAGCCTGGACAAACCGCATAAAGTAGATCGGTTCTGCTCTCGTCCTCATACGCACAGATAATTTATATTTCCCCGGCTTTTTCATGAGCTCACTAGGCACCGAGTATTTGACGTTCCGTGTTGACAGTGGAGGCATAGAACGGCCCTCCATCCGTGCAAATGGGGGATGATTGATAACAGTCGTCGGTTGGGGTGCCGGACGCAGCAACGGTCGCTGATCAATATCAAAAGAAACCGGCAGGTACATTTCACGGTCAGTCCCTTTAACATTCGTCGTCAAAAACTTCGTCTGCAAATTAAACAATTGCTTGTCAAATTTTATTTTACCCGCAGCCACATCCAAAGAATGGTTGTCGGCGAAATCACCGTTACTGTCGACGTATCCTGATTCCCAGATATTTTTACCATCAGGGTCAGTCAGAGCAACATTCAGCCAAACCTCTGGTTGAGCACCGAGGGATCCTGAAGGCAGATTATGTCCAGAGTTTGTATTTTTAATGACATATTTAAAGTCCAAAGAACCACCAGCTTTAGGGGTTCCGCTGAAGAACGGCCCGTCAATAGTTCCACCATTTTCCATTACCTGACGCCGTAACTCGCGCTTTTCCTCAAGCGCTACAAGATTGTCCTCCACAACAGCTCTTGCTTCCTCACGATCACCTGGATCGGTCCACGCCGTCGGAAAATCAACTGAGAAACCGGCCTTGGAGGCTGAAACCGCAGATGCTAATTTCAGGCCAGGCGCGGCAGCTTTTCGAAGTGACGCTTCTGCATCTACCAGCGACTGATAAGCAGCCAATCTTCCCTCAGAATTTTTGGCTTTACTGATCGCTTTTAAATATTTCTTAGCAGCGTTAACCGTCGCAACCGCCTTGCCGCTTGCCCAAGTGCCTTTAAACTTGCCTGCAGTTGCACCCATCGAAGACGCAGCTTTAGCGGCTCCGGCATTACCGATTGTGCTGGCATGGGCTCTCACGACTTCAGCTTGTTTTACAAGCTCATCACGGGCTTCCGCATCTTTACCATCATTCTCTACAACTTCCCCTAGCGCATTTAACGCTTCAGTTGCGGTATTTAGAGGGTATTCAAGATATTTTCCGGCAGAGACGCGAGGTTGCATCGATTTCAGGGCACCTTTTAATTCGTCAAGCGCACGCGCTATATCGATAACACCTAGTGTATTCGTAGCATCATCTACTGGGCTAAAGGCCTCCATCGTTTTCTCAATTTTCTCTTCAAACTCTGGNGTACCCCATCCAGCACGGTAATCAAACTTCAACCATTTCTGAATGGACCACTGCTCGCCCTCAGGGTTATGCGGAAAAATGCCAGGATGGGCTATTGGATAGCCTGGGCCGTAGAATGCATGGTTACTGTGCTTACGACCTGGATTTATCTCTTTGCCGTTTACGATTGCCACTGGCGCTGTATCATATCCCTCAGCTCTGCCTGGAACTTTACCCATATGACAATCTTGACACGACACGCCTGCCTTGAAAGCCGGCGAATCACGATACTGCTCCCATACAACTTCAAGCTTAATACCGAGATTAACCGCGACTTGGTGACAAGACACACAAAACTCTGATTTTTTAATTGACGAAAATTTAAATACTTCTGCGTGGACCTTTGCGCCACGTTCTTTTTCGTTAGTGGCCATTTTATAATCGGCCTTTTTCTTGATCATATCGGAGAACACGCTGCCCTCTGCTGTGCCGTATACGGGCTTATGAATATTACCAGGAACGATGCGCCGCTCGCCATTGACCTTACCGAATTCTTCGTTAACGCGATGACAGGTCACACAAGTAATACCTTCACGTGCTACTTGAGAACGTTCCCATAAAGGCAGCTCTCTCGGTTCTCCGCGCTGGGTACCAACCTGCTGATGGCAGCGAACGCAAAAGCTACCCATTGTTCCTTGGGTAAGATCATAAATGCGCTGTTCAAACTTATGAAACATCGGCGAAATAGAAGCGTAAGCATGGTTTGAGGAGGCCCACTCCTTGTAGATCTTAGTGTGGCACGCACCACATTGAGACGCACGTGGATAGCTCTCTTTTGCAAACAAATCCGAATGCGATTCGCTAGCCGATTTTGTTTTCTTTCCGGTCTTTGCATCTGCTTTAGCCGATGCAGAGGCGACCTTCTGGTCTTTTGCAAAGCTAACATTCGCGAAAGTGAGGCTAAGTCCAGCCATCAAAACAGCTATGGCAAAACATGCAGCAAAACCGCGTGTCAAAAAGGTTTTAAAAGAGATTTTCAGCAGGGACATCTTCATTTCTTCGTCGCTTTTTCCAGTTACTTTATTTCGTCGCCAACGAACCCAGAGACTTATTGATTGCAGGTTCATTATGATACTTGTGACATTCTAAACAATTTTGTGCGACAGCACCACGACCATGACACTCCGCACAAGTTTCTTTTTTGATCGGTTTAAAGCTACTCGAAGCAATCAGTGGGTCGAATTGCTTGAATGCCTTAGAAATATCCGCTCCGGGGTTAACTTTATGGCACGTTTCACAATATGCACCAACTTTTAGAAAGTTCAAATGCGGTTCATGGTTATAAGCGAAGAACGGCGATTTCGAACGATCCACCGCACCCCATTCTATTTTCAGTGCTTTATCATCCTTCGCTTGTTTAGCTACTTGGCTGACAGCGTGACACTTGATGCAAGCGCCAGGCCCTTCAGATGGATCCATCAATTCAGCTAACGATGATTCGGCCCCATGTTTAGCCGCAAAATCTAACCACGCCTTAACGACATGATCACCATGACCTGATGGCTTGTAGCCAATCGTCAATTCTGTGGCAAACCAGCCACCAGTCGCCTCAGAGCCTATCGGCTCATATTCTTTATTGGCCGCCCACGCGCTAGTAAGTGCCTTCGTCAATTCTGCCGGCATCCCGTGCAGCATAGAAACTGGATTACCGCCGGCCTCTTCCAAAAGAGGAGCGAAGGCTTCAACGCCTATTTCCTCCATATCGCGGAGCAATTGTCCAGCAGCCTCCGAGTAGCCTTCTGGATCGTCCGCTTCAACCTTTAACAAATGCGCTGTAATCGACGTTAACGGCTCCGTGGATACACTTTCGAATTCCTTCTTCGCCTCAGCCATACTCGGCGTCGTTTTACCGCCAGCAAATGGATCGTCGGTGAACTCCGGCAAGCGGAAAAACACCATTGCACTTTCCTTGATCCCATCATCATGGCAGCCGGAACACATTTCTTTATAGGATTTAACAGGCACCACCTGCGCTGCTTTGCTTACATTATGACAGCTGACACATCGCTCTTTAGGCGCATTTGTCTTGTTTCTTGGGTCAGCAAAGTATTTTTCAAAATGTGTCGCATGGTTAAACGCAATCTTGGCACGTTGACGACTTGGGAAGTTTGCCGAAAACGCCGGATGTCCATTTGTGAAAGAGTCGAACTTTACCTTATGACAAGCGTGGCACTGCTCGTCTGTCATCTTAGTTATTTTTCCGTCAACACCCTTGTGCTCCGTATGGCACATACTGCATTGAGTTTTGAGCAAGTGAGGCGACTTAGCAGCAGCCGACCCAGCAGCAAAAGAAGCATTATGCGCCGCAGTCGCCGAACCAGCAAACCCATGACAGTCGGTGCAGGATTCAGACGGACCAGACTTCGTAAATGCTGCAGCTATAACGCCGCCAGCACTTTTATTATGTGGCTTGTGGCACGATTCACACCCAGCATCAGCGGTAAAGTTTTGATGAATACCCGATATTGGTCCTGGACTTAGAAAAACTCCACCCTCACCTCCTCCTCCGCCGCCAAATCCAAATGCGACGATTAAGGCCACCATAACTGCCATAAATGTGAACGCCAGACGCATACGAATGCCGCGGATGGTNCTTGAAGGCTGACATGGGAGTTGCCGTTGCGAACATTCACCCGTTGGTAACGGACCATCACTGCAAGAACCACCAGTCTTCCGACAGAGCCAACGACCATTGTCGTTAAAAGGACGGCATTCCGAAACGCCACCGCACGTGCCGTCATTGTTTGGACCATGGGCACAAGGTTTGCCCCACTTCAGGGCACGTCCACAGCGAAAGGGAAAGTTCGGCCGCTCATAAGCGCTGTTTTCCTGCTTAAATTTGTCTTGATCAAGGATCATATCACGTAAACCTCAATCAAGAACCAATGCCAAACAGCCAAAACAAGTAACGCTATCGACAATGGCAAATGCACCAGCAACCACTTTTTCATTAAATCTTGTGCGGCGTAGTGGTGATCCATCTTGCGTTTAACACGCATCAACGTCATCAGCTTATCAAAATGAGCCGTCTCTTTCTCATCAAGATACCGAACTACCGACTCTGCATGAAAACGCATCCAGTGATCTGCACTTTGTAGACCGAAAATATTTTGCCAGTAAAACCTAGGCTTACGGAAGAACCAACTCAGGGTATCTTCATAATGTTTCGCAAGCGTATCGCTTCCAGATTCTTCAGTGCACTCCAAGACGATCTCTTCCGATCGTTCCCGAATTTCGTGCAATTCAAGGGGTATACGTTCGTAGATAACTTCCACGCCTGTTTGCGTGAGTTGCCCGGCACCTATGCGATAGAGCAGGAACCCAACCACCCCGCTGATTGCCACCAGGTAAAATATTGCGGTCAGGACCTGTTCATAAAGCCCAACCGGCCATATCTTTCCAGTGTGAAGCCAGAATAATCCGATCGCAGAAATACCAAAAACAACATGTGCTGAAAGCCAGAGGCTTGCTCGGCCCAACGGGATCATCGACAATTTTTTACGCGAATTTAATGCACCTAAAAATATAAACAGACCAAAGAGGATATATCCCGTGAGCGTATCGGTTCGTACTAAATTTTTCTCATACCCATCAAGAATCAAAACAAGCCCAAAAATCCCCGGCACCGCGATTAATGTGAATAAAATTAAATCACGAGTGGGCTGACTAAGCTTCTCCCATGTGCTCTCACCAGAACTACTAGGAGATTTTATGTCCGGATTAGGCGTCGAATTCATTGAAACTAACTCTTTTCAAAGCACCGTTAGGACATGCACGTACGCAAGCGGGCCCGCCAAGCTGCCCAGTACAAAGATCACATTTAGTTGCTTTCATAATTGGCTTGTGAGTTGCTTCATCAACAATTCGCGTGCCACCACTATCTGCAATATTGACCATTGAAATATTGTTATAGGGGCAGGAATTCGCGCAAGTACCGCAGCCAATACATGTTTTATCGTTGATGATGACCCTGCCGCCGCTTAGAGACCGATGGATTGCGCCTGTCGGGCAACCAATCATGCAAACCGGATCGACACAGTGCATACACGCATTTGCTACCATCCAATGATCATGGGTTTTACCATGACGTCGAAACCTCGGGTTTCCTCCATGGGTTGACGCACATGCACGAACGCAATCATCGCATCGCACGCACTTATCCATGTCTATGACCATCGCTTGACGCGCATTGATAAAACGTTCTTCGACCGCCCACTCTAAAAGTGAATCTTGATCGATCGAACGAGACTGTACCTTCTCGATCCGACTTTCCGGTGGATTCATATTCGGGAAAACAAATTCTTCAAGGACTGGCGCAGGAACGCGAATAGCATCCACATAGCCTAAGGAAGTCAATGAAGAGTGAAGTGCAGCATCCGAGTCATTTGGGTTTTTCCACGCAGAATATAACTCTTCCAAACCATAATGATCCCCCGCCCCTAAATAGGTCACCGTGCGGCGGCTGTTGCCATGTTTGATTGATTCGCGCGCAAACCCGGCTCGAATTAACAATAACCCATCTGGATATTNTCGCTCGCGAGCGATAATAGGTTCTTTATCAATTCCTCTGTTGCGAGCCTGCTTAAAGGACGTATGCCATTCAAAACTGCCGTAGGTCTCAAATAAGCATTGATCAGCAATTTTTTTCATTACTTCATCGCTCAGACCTTTAAACATTGGCGTTTCGTTAAGATGCGTACGCAGCGCCGTTTCTCTATACCGTTTATTTATGATCCGGCGCCAACCTTCATCATAATTACGCAGTTCCCTGAGGCCTTGCCAACGAATTTCCAAAAGCGTGGCTTCGCCCTCAGCAAAAATACTAGCCGTACGAGGAACTCGCCCAAGAGCCGCAAGCTCTCCAAACAAAGCTCCCTCAGATAAAACAACCGTTTTATGTTGATCGAGGACGGCGGGAACATCCTGTAAAAAGACGCCACGAACCGCATCTGTCTTGTCCTCGCTATGCCTCAGCCCTGTCTTAGATTTTGAAAAATCATCGCGAACTTCTGGAAACCAGCGATTAGTCCAAAGCTGGGATAAGGCATTGAAAAAAGTACGCTGAGTTTCATCATTGCGACCCATTATGTCCGCTGGCAATCCTGGAGAGACAACCACACGTAGATCACCATCTAGAACTAAAAAAGCCGAGTTTCCGTAATCGCCTTGACGAACAATAATATCGCCGGGTTTGTAGTTAATAATTCGCGTGTCATTCTTTAGAATACCCTCGAGAGGAATCCTCGCCGGAAATTTGTCGGCTTGTATACCAGCAATTTCCTTTACGTCCAGAAGTCCTTCAACCATTTCATCGGTCATTTCCGAATCAAATGGAGAGTCCCATCGCTGTGGACGCGCGATAGTCGGACCAGCGGGAATAGCGCTCATTTAAAGTGACCCCATGTCATAGAAGCTCTTAATTATAAGCAAGCTAAAATTTTGTTTTAATCAGGCTAACTTTTTTTATTATTGGCTGACTGAACCTGAAACGATAAGCACTCTAATTTATGGAACCGGTAGAAAAACTCGTTGTCAGCACACGATTTTTTCTACCGGTAACATTTCCTGATTTATTTAAAGCTTGTAGGCAACCATTTCCCAACGGCCCCGGTTAAATCTTTGCCCGCAACCGCCTTGGATAAGGCACGTCCATTAGCCGCTGTCGGCGACGACAGAACCTTACCCGCTGCCGGTACTGCACCCTTAACCGCAGCCAATACTTTCTTCGCCAATGCTATACGTTCCTTCTGAGCCGCGACGAACTTCGCGTGTTTGCTCTTCTTAATCGCCTTTGTCGCAGCAACCAGTGAAGCTCCTTGACCAGCTACGAACATCGCAGACATTTGAGCTTTAGTCATCTTCTGATTCTCTGTGACTTTTGGTGGATAGAAGCGATGCCTGACCGAACCCTGACTATATTTCACTAACTCAAAGCCAGCATTTAGGGGGTGACCCGCATCAAGCATTTTTGCGATATCTCCTCCCTTTGGAACATTTCCAAGGCCATGACAACCATTGCAATTCATTGCTACGTCAAAGGTCTCTGAAGGCCAAATCATACCCGCAGCTGCTGCATTTTTCTTTCGAGCAGCCTTATGAGCAGCATCTTCGGTATCACGGGTTTTGCCTTTACCATAGTCATTGTGAATATTGATCCAATTTTTTGCGGCACCATGACAGCTTTCGCAACTCGGGCCAGATTTCGGCCGATCCTTTTTATCCGTCGTGTAATGGCATGTCTTGCAAAGCGCTGTTTTCTTCATCCGCTTGCCACCAACAGCTTTCACAATTTTTTTGGCTTTTTTATTTTTGTGAACTGTACGGTAGGACTTAAAATGCTTGGTGCCTTTCCAAACGCCATGCTCGGCCTTGTGACAGTCCTTGCACTTTTTAGCACCAACATTGTTTGGTCCAGCCTGGACACTTTGAATATTCAAAGCACCTGCAACTATTAGGGTCATTATCGCCAGCAGCCAGGCACGACACCCTAGGACTTTTCCGATTCCATTCAACAAACGCATTAGCTCCACTCCATGTTCTATCTGCTACCCGAAATTTTCAAATAACAGAACAACCTACCACGTTATGAGCATTGTCTAACCTCAATGTTACCAAAATACCAACCAAAAATTCAAAAGCACTCACAAATCAAAGTTATTATAATTGAAAATATTTTTACTATTCAATTTCACTAACTTTTCATGGACGACAACGCGTCGTAAATAGTATCAGGTTTGCAAGAACCTTAAAATGAGAAACTCCCAGAACGAATAGGTTTAAATTTTACGATTGGTTATTCCAAATTTCTTGTCTTTTCCGACAAAGGACGGGTGGCAGAGTGGTTGAATGCGGCGGTCTTGAAAACCGTTGAGCCGAAAGGTTCCGGGGGTTCGAATCCCTCCCCGTCCGCCATTAACTATTTTAAATCAATAGGTTGCAAATCTATTCTCCCCTTAGCCAATTAATTTCCTTTGAAGGCATGAATTCCGCCTGATTGTAAAATACGTCTCTAATCCTGAAGACCTAGGTGCCCAGAGCCCGCAAGGGTTTGTGCATCTCATCAAACTTAACCAGCTTGCTCTTCCCCATGACGAACTTCATTTAGACATTTCCTTACCTAGTACCTTGAAAATATCTAATTTTGAGATCCGTGATTCTAAGCAATCCATATCTTACAAATCAAAAATCATGCCGTTTGTCGTAGAAAAAAAACTACAATATTATCAATTAGTTATTCTCCCTTACGAAATCTTCTAATCTTAAACCGATGAAAAGATACTCACTATTATGAGAAGTGGTTAAATTTTACTCACTTAAGCCCGCTAAGGTTATCCTTCTTCCTATTTTCGGCACTCTCTTTTAGAGTTTTCTTAAATAAGACTAAGCAGCGAAACTTTAATCTAAAATTGCAAGGCTTATTCAGCCGATCGCAGGTTCCGGTTCCAAGTTTTAAACAGGTATTAAAAAAGAAAATGGCTATTGAAAGCAAAAATAAATTAAGGGGGGTCGGCGGTTGGTTAGCTTTTCTTATATTTTCTTTAATGATTTTATCGCCGCTTCTGAGTTTAGGGCGCCTTGAAATTGAACTAACTACCGCAGAACGACTGTATCCCTATCTTTCGCGTCGGACTTCTTGGTCCCATTACAAAATAGTTTCTTGGGGCATTCTTGCAGTAGCAATAGTTGTCTCTTTCGCAGCTGGTTATCGATTATGGAAATCCCATCGACCTGAAACAATAAAGTTCACCATATGGAGCCTCTGGCTAATATGGCTAATCCCATTATTCATAGACTTAATAGCCGGAATTTTGATACTGAATGCATCACTAGCAGTAACAGCCCCAGGATACCTGAAAGTCATCATTAGTTCTACAATAGGGGCCGGGTTATGGACATGGTATTTGAAAAAATCGGTTCGTGTCAAAAATACTTACCAAATTATTCAAGAAAAAAACCCTGCGAACAAAAAGAATAATGAAAAAAATTGGTGGAGATCAAAAAGTAGGGCTTTTAGGTTATGGGTTTTTCTGACTATTATTTGGTTTATCTTTATAATTAACTATCTTTATATAATGGAACCATACGGATACAGAATGAATAAAAGAGAAATACTGAATTTTCTTTACTTGTTATTATCCCCACCCATATTTATTGGAGCTGGGTATTATGGGTATAAACGTTTTGTACATTAGGCATTCACCCATGAATACCTATGAAAGAAATACAAAGGCTTTAGTGTGAAAGGCAGCCTGGAACATAAAGTTACGTGTNATTTCTGCTTTGAGGAATTTGAGGTTGATCTGGAATTTCATGAGGATTTTATGGGTCATAATTCAGAGATTTATGACTGTGTAGTGTGTTGTAACCCGAACAAATTATCCTATGAAATTTATAATGGTGAAATCATCTCTATATCTGTCAGTGACGGTAACGAATAGTTACTCCGGCCACCTAATCTCCTCCACCCCTTACGCTTCTTCTGTGCCAGGCTCTCCGAATGAAAAACCTGCCTGCCGCCATATGCCTATTTCTTGCTATCTCGTTTGGGTCTGTCTTGCCGCGCTTTACATAGGGTTTAATATAAGCAGGTGGCATTAATTTAACTTCATGGCCCAACTTGGACAGCGTTGTGCCATGAAGTGGCTCGTGCCGCATGCTTCCATGCCAACAAGGCATGGCTCAAGTTTGCTGAAAAACAGCCGTCGCAACGCTTTACGGACAAGAACCTCCCTAACAGCATCAATCGCATGTACTTAAAAAACGTTCTTCAACAGATCCAGGCCAATCGTATTGATATTCATAGCGGATGGTTCGTTTTGCTCGTATTTGTTTTGACAACCACAATTTTGGCGCATCGTAATGCCGCGAGCGGGAGCTATCCACACCATCTGCTTAGAGGTTCAGAGCGGAAGTTCTAAGGTGGTTGCTGAAACATCGGGCTTGTGGGCAAAACCGGCTCTCTGTACTTCGTCGTTAAATTTCCACTTTAGGAGGTGGAAGTGTTATTAATCGACTATAGGAATGTACTGTGAAGGTGGTTCATTCTTAAAATCATCTCCGTTTTCGCCATCAATCACCAACCATTGGGAAATAGAACCTGCGGCTTCTGGCATGGCAGTCAGTACGCTGTCTTTTATGACCGACAGGGCTCCAGGGTTTGCTCGTAGAGCCGCTTGTCCAATCGTCTTGGCCTGGGATGGGTTGGATCTTACTGATTTTTCAACGAGAGTAGAGATCATCTCGTTGGAAGTTGATTTTTCGACTGCTCCGGTGATGACTTCGATGGTTCCTGCCTGAACATTGATGTCATTTACACGCTGTCTTTCGGATGTGTAATCTGAGATGAAAGCCATTGATGCCTGGGCTTCATTAGCAAACCGCTGCAAGATTTCTTCATGCTTCCGGCTAGACTGACCACCGATAAAAAAACCCTCTACCCTTCCTTCACTCAGCAATGGGATCACAGGGAGAGGCGGGGTAGATTTTCTTGGCGGAACCGTCGGAGTGATCATACTTTCCTGCTCGGCAATGGGTATAGCATTAGCCGTGGCATCATCTTGGCGCTGTTCATCACTTAATGAGTCTTGATCACCGGTTATGGCCACTAATGCGCCTAGTCGGCTTTTTATATGCTTCAGGGCTTGAGCCGTTACGGTCGGAGGCATTTGGTCGGGGGTGATGGGTTGTGTGTTCTTAGATGGAATAGCGATGGCTTCTCCGTCTACAAGCCGCGAATTGCCTGCATCATTAACAAAAATCGCTTCCCCATGTGAGACATGAACAAACAATGGCATATCCGGGTGGACGATTCCAGAAACAGCCGATCCTCTTATCCCAATTGTTCCTTTGGAAGTATTTATCATCATCTTCTGGTCATCAACGGCTAATCCAGAGACATATCTAAAAGCGCCATGGATCAAGGATACGGTTCGCCGCGAGCGCCCCTCGAAAGGATTAAAAACCATCTCATTAAGGATCAACATTCCGTCGGCTCCAAGCTCCAAAAAGGAGCCGTCACGAAAACGGATCAAGACGGCGGATTTACCGGCTGTAATAATGTTTTGGCCAAAAAAAACTTTGTCAGCGTTGGCAATCCTCCGCTCTGGCCTCCCGGCAAATGAACCGCGAACATCCCTTACGATTTTCTTTGTATGTCCAATGTGAATCGGTTGAGAAGATTTGTTAGAGGCGTGGCTTCCAATCGGCACAACACCGACAAGGCCAAGGATCACAACAAGCCCCAGAAATAGACGGGGGACGCTCATCTTAGGAGGTTTTTCATTGATCAGGCCCTTTTTTTGACCGGTTAGTAGTAAAGCCTATCACACCTTGCTGCCGTTGCTGAGGTTGTGGAACCTCTCGCAATGCGATTGCATTTTCAAATTCAGCTGCAGACGCTNGTCTTGGAATCCACAGAGCAACTGAAAATGCAAAAGCTATGAGATAGCTATACTGATTCCTCATTACCCCTACCTGCATCTCTGGCTCAGAGGAATTAGCATACTTTGGAAAAACTAATTTGCACCTCCTATGCATCGTTCATGCAACCTTTTTTCTGAAAGTTATAAATTTACAACGCCCTATTCAATTTCCGCATCTTCTCTGTCAAAATTTTTTTTATGAAAAACCTGATCGTGAATATCTGCCTGATACTCATAATGCTTATTGGAGTTACGGGCGTTGGTCAGGCAGATAACCTTTGGGGTGCATTGAAGTCGGACAATCATTTTGTTTTGATTCGCCACGCTCTCGCGCCTGGCTATAGTGATCCTGACCACTTTCAAGTCGATAATTGTACAACGCAACGAAACTTGAACGCAGAAGGACGTTACCAATCGAAAAAAATTGGTGACCTCTTTAGGTCAAACGGAATTAGCAAAGCAGCAGTATATTCTAGTCAGTGGTGCAGATGCTTGGATACTGCCCGGCTTTTAAACCTGGGAAAGGTGTCTGAATTGAACTCTCTCAATTCATTTTTTGAGCATTTTGATAGAGAGGAAAGTCAAACTATAGAGATTAAGCGTTGGCTTAAGACTGTGCCATTGAGCATTCCGACAGTTCTTGTCAGTCATCAAGTTAACATCGATGCCTTAACGGGATACTCTCCCTCATCAGGGGAAATCATTTTCGTCCGAAGATCACTCGATGGCTCCCTATCAGTCATCGGAAGCATACCCACGCTGGATTGAAATTGACATTTTCAGACAAATGTAGGCTCGGTGTCGCCTTGCCTTCACAATCCGCTAGCTACATTTCAGCCTTCCAGCAAGCCCCGCAAGGCGTTCCAAATTTTGTTCGTGATCGCCTGCAAAACGCAGAACAATGTGACGCGCGCCCTGGTCTACATAGCCTTGCAGCCACTCAACCGCATTTTCCAACGAACCACCGAAGCATGCCTGACGTTTTTTAAGGATATCCGGACGAGCGTCATAGTAGTTCACCAGATATGAGTCGATGCGCTCGTTGGCTTTTACTTCGTCATCGTCGATGGCAATCGTTAAATAAATTGCCTTCGTCACATCATCAGGATTTCGCCCCGCCTCCTTTGTTAGTTTATTTACCTCGGCCAAACGTTCACCAAACCCCAAAGCGTCTGGACCCGTTGGGAACCAGCCATCGAAATTTTTCGCAACGCGCTTCAATGCGCCGGGCACTGCGCCACCTCCCCAAATCGGCGGACCACCTTTACGATAGGGAACGGGACCAACTACTCCTTGCTCAACTTTCCATCGTCCGTCCCAATCAACTGGCTCGCCAGTCCATAAGGCTTGGCACAATCTAATGCCCTCAAGAAAACGACCTACTCGCTTATCCCAAGGCACACCGCAGGCCTCGAATTCCGCGTGAATGTTTGGGACGTCAGCGGCAATACCCATGCCAAGAATTATGCGTCCCTCGCTTATTTGATCGATTGTTGCCACTTGATGTGCCAGGACTACCGGATTTCTNAGTGCCGGCAACAAAACTGCCGTACCGATCTCCGGTGTCTTAGTACGCGCTGCTACAGCGGACATTAGGGTCAACGGATCGTGCCGCGGTCGGGCTAAAATGGAATCACCAATCCATAAAGAATCATAACCAAGCCCTTCGGCCTTTTCGGCAAGGTCTAGCAGCGGCGCCGCTTCTGGCCGACCTTCCATAATCTGTTCACGTGTCGGTAGTAGGTAGCCAATCTTGAGCGCCATTTATTTTCTCCTGTGAATTATAAGGCAACACTATCTTTAGCGCCTTTTTCTTTTCATACAAAGATAGGTGGATACTAGAAACCGATTGCAAATAAGGATATGGCTTTGCGCAGGATTAAAAAGAGATCGAAGCAATTGGGGTATCAAACATGAGCAATCAAGAAAAAATCGTTTTCCTCTATCGTGCCGGCCATACACCCGAAGAGGTCTTAGAAAAAGCACACGCTGATGTTCCTGACGGTTTCAAGCTTATTTTTACAGAAGAACAAGACAGCGACGAGACGCGGCGAGAACATGTTGCCGAGGCCGACTATCTCATTTGCTATGGGCGCGGTTTCGATGACTTTGACGTCGCCGAGAAAGCGAAAATTTTTCAAGTTCTCAGCGCTGGGTTCGATAGGCTTGATATTGATGCATTCACAAAAGCGGGTATTCCCATCGCTAATAATGGTGGAGCAAATGCGCCGACAGTAGCCGAACACGCTATTATGCTAATGCTATCTGTTTATAAAAAGCTCCCGGCTCACCATAACGGGCTACATAATGGCGAGTGGCTAGGCCATCGTCATGTTTTAGAAATGCGGGAACTACGCGGCAAACAAGTTGGCATAGTAGGCTTCGGTAATATAGGACAGGAAGTTGCGCGCATCGCGAATGGCTTTCTGGCCGATGTCGCATTTTTTGATCCTATCGAAGTTGCCCAGTCTGTGAAGGATGAATTCAAGGCAACGCAAATGTCATTTAACGATCTGTTGAAGAGCTCCGACATAATTTCCGTTCATACACCCCTCAACAAGGCAACGCGTGGCATGATGAACAAAGCTGCCTTCGCAAAGATGAAGGCTACTTCTATTTTCATTGCTACGGCACGGGGGCCGGTCACCGTCGAAGCCGATTTAATTGATGCCCTAGACCAAGGCGTCATAGCCGGCGCGGGCATTGATGTTTTTGAAGAAGAGCCAACGTCAAATGCCAATGCATTATTCGGACGGGATAACGTGGTTGTTACGCCACATATGGCTGGAACAACTATCGACACATGGACACGACGCCTCGATTTTGCGTTTTCCAATATCCAGCGTGTTGCCAACGGCGAGGCCCCGTTAGCACAAATAAACAAGTGATCTGGTTTGCCACGGAGCGAGGTAAAGTAGACTGAGGCTAAAACAGTTGCCCCAAATATCACTAAATGAAGCGCACAATCCAACGGTCTGGGTGCCGCTACGCACTCCAATTAGCAAAATGATTTTGGTAAAAATACTGACTAGATAGACCAGCCAGACAGATCCATTCGTACCAATTCTTTCAGCACAGAGATCCCTGGCTCCGATGCGTTTAAACAAGAAACTCGGGAAAAATTCTTACCACCCGCTTCCATAAAATGAGCGCAACTTTCATTTTCGATTTCATCCATTGTCTCCAGACAATCTGCAGAAAATCCGGGCGTTAATACTACAACTTGCTTACGTCCTTTCGCAGCTAACTCAGACAGAACGTCATCTGTATAAGGCTCAAGCCAAGCTGCGGGACCAAAACGGGATTGAAACGTCATTTGCAATTTATCATCATCCAATGCCATTGCCTCTCGAAGAAGCCGTGTGGTCTTCGCACAATGGCAGTAGTAAGGGTCTCCTGCTTCGAAATATTTCTTAGGCAAACCATGGAATGATGCCAAAATAGTATCCGGCTTCCAACCCAATGTGGACAGGTGTTCTTCAAGTGAACTCTTCAAAGCATCAATATAAGAAGGGTGGTCATGATAGGGCGCCATTGTTCTGATTGCGGGTTGCCACCGCATGGCGCGCAATGCGTCAAAAGCTTTATCATATGCAGTTGCAGTGGTCGTTGCGCTGTATTGCGGATAGAGAGCTGCTAATAAAATCTTCTNACAACCTTCTTTCTGTAACGTTTCCAATTTTTGCGCAATCGACGGCTGGCCNTAACGCATCGCCCAATCAACGACTAACCGCTTATCATCAAGAGCCGCACGCAGTTCATCAGACTGATCGCGAGTAATCCGCCGCAAGGGTGATTCGTTGTTCTCCTTATCCCAAACTCGCTGATAAGCACGACCACTGCGCCCTGGACGAATAGTTAGAATGATACCTTGCAGGATCATCTGCCATAGGAAAGGGGTCATTTCGATAACCCGACGATCGCTCAGAAATTCACTAAGGTAACGGCGCACGGACCAATAATCCGTACCCTCAGGAGTACCGAGATTAATAAGCAGCACGCCGATTTTCTCGTCGGGCAAACTAGGATGAGAAACAGTCATGACGCTTTCATACCTCGGTCGGGAAGACAAAGCCATATGAACCATCATATAGCGGCGCTTTTCTGACAGCTATCTCGATATTTTCTGAGACTGTGCTAGACTCTAGGCCACGTAAACGCACTATGAATTAAAATTTCATTTCCACCGTTTCAGGAGATTGACCATGGCCGAAGTCGCCAAAAGTCAGCCGGTTAAAGTCCGCGAGTATAATCGCTTCAAAATTACCCCCATCGCCGGCGCGCTGGGAGCTGAAATACATGGCATAGACGTTAATAACCTAGATGATGAAACGTTCGATGACATTCACTCAGCATGGTTACAATACCAAGTGCTCGCTATCCGTGACCAGGATGTCACACCGGATCAACAAAAAGAATTTGGGCGCCGCTTCGGCGACCTCCAGCCGCATGCATTCAATGCACCTATCGATGGCCATCCAGAGATAACCGAGATTTTTAAAGATAAACACGAAACCGCGAACAATGGTGGCCGTTGGCACACAGATCAGCACTACCGGACTGAGCCTGCCAAAATGACAATGCTCTTCGCCCATGAGATGCCACCGCATGGCGGCGATACATGCTTCGCCAACACATATCTAGGATACGAATCCCTGTCAGATGGTATGAAAGAAATGTTAGGCGGGCTAAAGGGCGTCAATAACGGAGATAGCAAAAAACATCCATCGGGCCTGACAAGGATGCAACGCCAGAATGCTGGCATTTCGACAATGGAGCAGAAAGACCCCGGGGACGAGGTAACTATTTCCGAACATCCCATTATTCGCACGCACCCAGAGACCGGGCGCAAGGCGCTATATGTCGGATCACACACCGAACGCATTGCCGGGTGGACCGATGCCGAAAGCGAGCCACTACTCACTTATCTCAAAACACATAACGGCCAATTGCACCACACATGCCGCCTTCAATGGGAAGTCGGTACCATCACCATGTGGGACAATCGTTGCTGCCTACATCTAGCGTTAAACGATTATCACGGATATCGACGCCGGGTACACAAACTACTAATAAAAGGCGATAAGCCTTTCTGAGGAAATAAAAGTAGGCCCAAGTTAAGCTGAAAGAGAAAATTTTGCTGTCACCACATGCGCCGCCTTGTCCTGACTTTACAATTGTACCGGCATCCGGCGGCCTTGGTGCCGATATATACGGCATTGATGTCGCCAAGCCTCTCTCACACGTAAAATTTAAAAAATTAAAACGGGCGCTTTTGGACTACCAGGTATTATTCATTCGCGATCAATCGCTTGAGCCGAATACTTTACTCAAATTCGGCAAACGATGGGGTGGCATCCACTTCTATCCCTATATGAAAGGCCTCGAAGGCTATCCCGAAATCTTTGAAGTCATCAAAAATCCTGGTGAGGATAGAACATTTGGAAATCGCTGGCATTCCGATCAAATGTATTCCGAAAAGCCCTGCAAATTCACTATTCTCTATGCAAGAGAATTACCGAGGATCGGGGGCGATACGTTATTTACAAATCTCTACGCGGCTTATGAAGCTCTATCACCTGGCATGAAAAAATTGGCCGGGCGACTTCGAACCTACAACAACGGCGATAATACCAAGCGGTATGGAGGAAAGTCCCGTGATGACTGGTACGCAGAGAAAGGAATGGGGGGAAAGTTACACCGCCCAAAAGCCAGAACCGATGTAGTCGCTATACATCCTCTCATCCGCACGCACCCTGATACCAGGCGTAAAGCTCTCTATATAGGAGATCAAACCGAACGATTTGATGGGATGAGCGAAACAGAAAGCCAGCCACTATACGATTTTTTCATGAAACATGCGAGCAAGGACACTTTTACCTGCCGCTTGAAATGGCACCCAGGCACACTAGCCATTTGGGATAATCGCTGCGTATCTCACTATGCCATCTCCGACTACCCCAAGGAACGCCGTGTAATGCACCGCATAACAATCAAGGACACTGTAAAGCCTTATTAATTTCTAAGGCTGAAAGCCAAGCGCACCTTCATACTTTTTAACAACCTCTTCAGACGGCAAGAATTCTTCCTCAAGCAACTTAATTTCAGGGAAACCAACGAAAGCATGCAAGTCGCCTGTTGGATGTTCCCGTCCCTCTTCAAGAAATTCGTTCACATAGTCCACGTCGCGATCGCGGAAGGCATGCATATAATCCCACATCGCACGTGCCGTCATTCGCAAGGCACCAGTGGCATTACTAACCATTTTAACGCCATAGGCTTCTAGCTTTTCCTTCGAAACCATTGGCGACACACCGGTACGGTTATAGTGAATAGGCGCGGGAACCTCATCGCATACTCGGGCGATTTCTTCTTCAGAAACCAAACCCTCGGGAAAGATCATATCAGCACCCGCGTCTACGTATGCTTTGGACCTATCGATTACATCTTCAATGGTGCCGCCCGCAACACCACGGGCGTCAGTGCGCGCCAGAATTAGAAAATCTGGATCGGTTTCATCACGCACCTTGGCTGCAGCGCGATATTTACCCACCGCTTCTTTAACTGGAATAACTTCTTTACCTGCCACATGCCCACATCTCTTCGGCGCAACTTGATCCTCCAAATGGATAGCAGCGGCTCCTGCCTTGATAAAATCCTCCGTCGTGCGCATGACATTAATTGCATTTCCGAACCCGGTATCCACATCCACAAGAACGGGTATTGTTATCGCGTTTGTGACATAACGTGTAACCATTTCCAGTTCGTTCGCCGTAATAAAACCCACGTCTGGCTTTCCAAGAAGACTAACCGAGACCGCATATCCCGAAATTCCACAACACGGAAATCCCGCTTCCTGAATAATCATCGCACTCAACGGGTTGTAGGCACCGGGCTTAACCAAAATGCCGGGCTCGGAAATAAGGTTGCGCAATTTCTTTGTCATATTTTCCCGCATTGATTTACCCCCATGGTCATATCCGAATAAATAAGTTGATCGCCGTAAACCGAGCGTTAATCCAAACGCTATTATTTAATCACGCACCATAGCGGAAAATTAGTATCCATAACGCCTGTTTTATCTCGAAGTGTGTAATATAGTTTAAGAATTATAAGCGCGCAGAATGCGGCATTCGTTTTCGTCACCAATCAAATTTAATCTAGGAGTACTAAGAGTTGTCTAATAATTCCCCTAGTCGTTTTACCGATAAGTTTGATGAAGAATTCGACGTGGTAGTCGTAGGGTATGGATTTGCCGGTGGTGCCGCCGCCATCGCAGCAGCAGATGCTGGTTGCTCAGTTCTTTTGACAGAAAAAATGCTCGATCCTGGTGGTATATCAATCACGGCAGGCGGCGGCATCAGACTGGCGAAAGACGCGGACAAAGCATTTGAATATTTAAATGCCTCTGGAGACGGGCGAACAGATCCCGACATTCTTCGTGTTTTCTGCGACGAACTCATGAACCTGGAAGAGTATATTCGAAATTTAGCCTCTGTTAACAACGCTGTATGCGAAAAGCGAGACCATCCTGGCAATTATCCTTTCCCAGGTTTCGAGACTTTTCAAGCAATTGAGATTTCCGGTGTTCCCGGCTTCGACCCTCTCGTTGGGTACCCCCATGTAAGAGGTCGAAATCGTGGACCACTCCTATTCAAGGTCGTTGAAGATAATGTGGCAAAACGCAATATAGAAGTACGTTGCGGGACACCCGCCCGCCGCCTTATTTCCGGCAACCAAGGCGAGGTGCGAGGTGTGACTCTAGAGGTCGACGGAAAGTTAACCTCGGTTAAAGCCCGAAAGGGTGTCATCCTCGCGTGTGGCGGTTTCGAAGCCAACGAAGAAATGCAGCAACAATTTTGGCAACTACAACCGGTCTTACCTGCCGCAAGCAGAGGCAATACCGGCGACGGCATTACGATGGCTCAGGAACTGGGCGCCAGTCTATGGCATATGTGGCAGTATCACGGATCTTACGGCCTCAAGCACCCAGATCCCGAATATTTTAATGCGATCCGTATGAAGCGTTTGCCGGATTGGCGGCCAGCAGGTGAGAAAGATGGCAAACCGATCCCGGCAGGCCACGATAAAACGGTTCCTATGTCTTGGATATGTCTTGATCAGGACGGCAAGAGGTTCATGAATGAAAACCCGCCTTATGCGCAAGATACCGGACACCGTCACTTGGAATTTTTTGATTTTACGCGCATGAAGTTTCCCCGTATCCCCGCTTACGTTGTTGTCGATGAAGACGGGCGCCAAATGTATCCGATAGCACAGACTGTCTTTAATGACCGCGAGGCGGCCTACTACGCCTGGAGCGATGACAATCTAAAAGAGGTCCAATCAGGCATACTCAAACAAGCAAACTCTGTGGGAGAACTAGCCGAAATTATCGGCGTGGAGGAAGCAGTGATCCAGAATACATTGGATAAGTGGAACGAAGCCGTTGAAAGCGGCGTTGACGAGGATTTCCGTCGGCCTCNAGAAACCATGACCAAGGTCCAAAAACCTCCCTTTTTAGTTGGAGAAATATGGCCCGTAGTTTCCAATACCCAGGGTGGCCCCAAACACGATACCAAGCAACGGATCATCAACACCTTCAACGAGCCGATCCCGCGCCTTTACGAAGCTGGTGAGCTAGGCAGTATTTGGGGATTTCTCTATCTAGGTGGTGGCAATTTATCGGAATGTTTCATTACCGGGAAAATTGCAGGCAACGACGTAGCTACACTAGAAAACTGGGATTGAGCACCGAAAGTTAACTCTCCGAGGCCGCTAAATACCCGGGGTTAGAAATGGCGATACGTTTACGCGAGTTGCTCAGTAGAGCGCTGTAGGCACTCTCATCATCGTCGAAATGACCTTTCCTAATATCACCAGCGAAACGATTGCAAAGCTCAGATAAAGTGGCTGATCCCATGTCTGGATAGAACGCGCGTAACGATCCTCCCACCTCCTCTTCCATATCCGCCACTACCTCCAGCTCGCGTGCGGCAATCGCCATTGCGTTTGCAATCATCAAACCATTGAGCTTCTGCTCTGCCGGCAAATGGGCTAGCAGTTCTTCACGCATTAATGAACGCGCTGTTTTCAACAAATCGGCCGCAGCCGGCTTATCTCGTTCCATGCTGATCTCCCGGTTTGGTCATTCGAATTAACTCCCACTCCAACTCTGCACACACTCTTCCGGTCAGCGCTAAGTGCAAGGAACGCTCCTCACCAGAGGAATGCCGCACACCTTGCTGGACGGCAATAACCGCCCAACGCATATGTGCATATACTTCCCAAAAATAGATTTGCTTGGGATCAATCTGCCGCCCACTCATTTCCTGGTAACCATCATAAAATGCTGAACGATCCCCAATGCCGCCGGCCTCTTTTTCAAAATTACCAAACCGCCAACACCGAGCGCAAAACCACGCCAAATCCTCATGGTAGTCGCTCCACTCGGCAAACTCCCAGTCGAGAATGCCGGTCAAAATTCCGCTATCCATCATCAAATTACCAATACGAAAATCGTGATGTGTCAGAACAAGGTCGACCTCGCTAGGCGCATTTTTCTCTAACCACCGAAGCCCCCACTCAATAGCCGGGTAATCGCCAGGCAACTGATCTAGATATTTACGAAACCGCACGACACCAGCAATGCCCGGCGTCGGCTCAGGCAGTGTTAGAAAATCAAAACTTTGGTTTTCCGGCGTAATACTATGAATTTTAGCAAGCTGCGCCCCGAGATGCGCAACTAGGCCGTCACCGTTATCGATGACCGCCTGATCCTTCAAAAGGCGGTGGCCTTCTGCAGTCCCGCTCACCCGCCGCATCACATAAAAGGGGCGTTCATAGACACTGGCATCTGCACATGCCCACAAAGCCTCAGGAACACAGACCCCTTTAGCATAAGCACATTGNAGTAATTGAAACTCCTCGGNTCGGGCATGGCTTATATCAACACCTGACGGCGCGTCCGTTCGGAGAACCAATGCTTGGTTTCCCTCAAAGCTACCCCCTTCGAAGACGACATCAAGTGCGTGGTTCTCTTGGATGGCACCACCACTCAGCTTATCAAAGCGTTGTATGGAAGCCGATTTCGCCCCTGCCTGTTCGGCAAGAAATGCTGCGAGCGGCTCAAATGAGCCGAGATCGCCGCTCTCTACCCCCATCGCCAAAAATCCGGACCGTCTGCATATAGGTTTTTAGCCAAAACCATCTTATGAACTTCCGAAGCACCATCGACTAAGCGGGCCTGTCGGGCATACCGGTATATCCATTCTAAAATAGTATCTTTGGAATAGCCTCGTGCACCATTCAATTGAATGGCGGTATCAACAGATTTTTGAAGCGTGTCAGCCACTTGTATTTTTGCCATTGAAACTTCTTTTCGCGCGAAGTCGCCTTGATCCAACTTCCACGCTGCATGCATCACCAGCAACCGACCAATTTGGATATCCATCGCCGCTTCACCCAAAAGCCATTGTACACTTTCGCGATCCGCTAACTTTACGCCGAACCCTTCTCGTTCGCTTACATAAGCAGTCGCAATTTCCATAGCTCTTTTCGCCAGACCCAACCAGCGCATGCAGTGAGTAAGTCGCGCCGGTCCTANGCGAATTTGTGTGAGCTTCAAGCCATCGCCTACTTCCATCAACCGGTCTTCGTCGGGAATTTCCATTCCCTCAAAAAACAACTCACAATGACCGCCATGTTCTTCTGGCCCCATAATCGGAATACGTCGCTCTATTCGCCATCCAGGCGCGTCACGATGGAAAAGAAAAGCCGAAAGCCCCTTCCGCGCGTCATCCGATGTACGAGCAATCAATATAAAATGCTCTGCTACACCAGCGCCCGTGATGAACCACTTGTGGCCATTAACGATCCACTTATCACCCTTACGCACAGCCTTAGTGCGCATCATCGTCGGGTCNGAACCGGAACCGGGGTGCGGTTCTGTCATTATAAAGGATGATCGGATTAATCCGTCAGCAATAGGTGTCAGCCATTTCTTTTGCTGATCAGGACGAGCCACTTGCGACAACACCCGCATATTACCGTCATCAGGCGCTGAGGCGTTGAAACAAACAGGCCCAAAAATAGACCTATTCATTTCTTCGTAACAAGCCGCGATCTCAACCATCGAAAAACCGCGACCACCCCACTCTTTCGGNAAAGATAGCGACCAAAGATTTTGCGCTTTAGCCTCTGCCTTTAATACCTCAAGCGGTTGTTTAGCTATATTCTCATGTTCGTCGAAATTCGCCTTATCCGTCTCCAGAGGTATGATCTTTTCATTCACGAAAGCCGTAATTTGGGCCCTCGTTTCCTCTACTTCTTGCGATAGTGTAAATTCCATTATCTAGGCTTCGGCGACCAGGGGGCTGGGATCAAAATTTGGTTTTCTTGTTTCACAATCAATTCGGCTTCACGAATTTTCGACAAGTATTTTTGCCAAGCCCTGGACCTACCCAAGCGCTCACGTCGTTTAGTACGATCGGCCAAATCTTTGTAGCCCCACATGTGAATGATTTGATTAAGCTCGCCGATTTCCGGGTAGTACCAACCAACCATCTTACCCAAAATCTTTTTCTGTGCAGCGACGCCAAATTCCTCATAAATTGCCATGTATTGAGGTACGCCGCCGGGACGGAGCGTATAAGTTCTTTTTTCGACGATCACAATTCTCTCCCCTTCTGTTGATTCAAGTTAAGCAAGCATCAGTGTATGCCCGCCATCGACCGGTATTAAGGCACCGGTGATATAGGACGATGCGTCACCCGCTAATAGAAGCACGATACCTTCCAAATCTTCGGGTTCTCCAAAACGCCTTTGAGGTATCGCCTTTACCATCGACTGGCCCATGGCTGATTGCAAAAACTCACGGTTGATATCAGTCTCTATATAGCCCGGCGCGATTGCATTGACGCGAATATCGTAGCGTGCCCACTCCACCGCAAGCATCCTGGTCATCTGAACCAAACCTGCTTTCGAAACCCCATAAGGCATTGTCCCCTTTTGAACTTTAAACGCCAAAACCGAACCGGTATTTATAATACTACCACCACGGTCACGGGCAATCATCCGCTTTGCCACAGCTCGAGCAACAAGCCATGCCCCCTTTAAGTTAGTATCGACGACGCGATCCCATTCTGGTTCATTAGTATCAATCGCCGCCTGAGTTCCAGCAACGCCCGAGTTGTTCAACAAGATCGAGATACCGCCCAGCTCTTGATCTGCCTCGTTTACGGCAGCATTTACACTGTCACCATCGGTTACATCCATTTCGACGGCACTTGCTATCCCGCCATCTTTTTTAATGCTAGACACCAGTCCTTCTAAACGTTCCAAGCGTCGTGCGGCTACTACGACCACAGCCCCTTCGCGTGCAAGCACTTTGGCTAAATGCGCTCCAAGACCACTAGAGGCTCCGGCAATAAACGCTGTTTTACCTTTCAGAGCGCCCATCCTCATAACTCCTTTGCGCGTTCGCGAAGCACGAATTTTTGAATTTTACCGGTCGAAGTCTTTGGTAGCTCTCCAAAAATGACCCGGCTCGGCACTTTAAACCGCGCCATATTATTGCGGCAAAAATCGATGACTTCATCTTGCGAAAGATCTTCTCCACCGGTAGCCCTTGCGACGAATGCACATGGTGTTTCGCCCCATTTCCCATCGGGCTTAGCCACAACGGCGGCTTCCATAATTTTGGGGTGCCGGTAGAGCACCTCTTCCACCTCCAAGCTCGAAATATTCTCTCCACCAGAGATAATAATATCTTTCGCACGATCCTTTATCTCCACATATCCGTCAGGGTGCATCACGGCCAAATCACCCGTATGGAACCAACCGTCTTTCAATGCCGCCTCCGTGGCATCCAAATTCCGCAAATACCCTTTCATCACCGTATTGCCCCGCAAAACAATTTCTCCGATGGTTTCCGCATCGGCTGGCACATCCTCCATAGTTTCTGGATCTACTACACGTTGACCCTCCAAAGTGACACTACGCACGCCTTGGCGTGCGACCTTTCTAACCTGTTCATCAAATGAGAGATCATCCCAATCTGACTGCCAAACGCAGTCCGTTGATGGTCCGTAGGATTCCGTTAACCCATAAAGGTGACGCACGTTAAACCCCATAGCCTGCATGCCCGCTAAAACAGCACTCGGCGGGGCTGCACCTCCGGTCGCTATTTCAATTGGCCCATGAGCGAAGTTTCGCTTTTCTTCATCGGGGGCATGGATCAACATATTAAGCACAATAGGGGCCCCGGACAAATGTGTGACGCAATGTTTCTCTATCAACTTAAAAATTCGGCAGGGCTCCACTTGTCGCAAACAAACATGGGTTCCGCCAACTGCTGTAATGCTCCAGGTATTCGTCCAACCATTGCAATGAAACATCGGAAGCGTCCAAAGATAAATTGTATCGGGATGAAAGCCGAATGCGATCGCCGAGCCCATAGCGTTAAGGTAAGCACCACGGTGATGATAGACGACGCCTTTTGGATTTCCGGTCGTACCAGACGTATAGTTAAGTGCAATAGAGTTCCATTCATCATCTGGCAAAGACCACTGAAAAGTAGGATCTCCACTCAATAGAAACTCTTCGTATTCAAATTTTCCAAGGAATTGGCCATCCTGAATTTCAGGATGATCGATATCGATAACCAAAACTTTCCGGCTCACTCGTTTGAGAGCTGATTTTATCGTTGATGAAAAGGCTCTGTCCGTTAATAAAACGCGCGTCTCAGCATGATCCAAAATAAAAGCAATCGTAGCTGCATCGAGACGAATATTAAGCGCGTTCACAACAGCCCCAATCATCGGAATACCATAATGGGCTTCCAGCAATGCTGGCACATTAGCCGCCATTACAGAAACCGTGTCCCCTTTCACAATGCCTATTTTTACCAATGCGGATGCAAGCCGCCGGCAGCGCTCATAAAATATGGAATAACTAAAACGCCGCTCCCCATCTATGACGGCAATCTTTTCGGGATAGGCTATCGCCGACCGTGCCACGAAACCAACTGGGCTCATAGACTGAAAATTTGCAGCACATTTCTCGAGATTTAAATCGTATTTAGACAATTGTCTTGCCATATGAAATTACCGAAGGTTATTAAATTGGGATTTATATTTATGGCCACCAAGCATGTTTATAATCGAATATCTATTGTACCGCGTACTATCGTACCAAGAATGAAACCCCTAAAAACTCAAGCAATATTGGAAATAACTAGCTCTAACTGAAATTTTGTGATCTCAGTATTCCTTATTGGTTGCCACATTTTAGCAAAAAAGCCGCTTATGCTAATTACGATAGATATTTATTCGGATCCGATTTGCCCTTGGTGTTTTATTGGCAAACGCCGCCTCAACCGTGCACTCAAGTCCCGCCCAAATATCTCAGCAAACATATACTGGCATCCCTTTCAGCTTAACCCCACAATGCCCGAACACGGCATGGAACGAGATACCTATTTGATTTCTAAGTTTGGCAATATTGAAGAAGCTAAGCGCCTCTACGAACATATTGACGCCGTGGGCGTCCGGGAAGAAATAGATTTCAGGTTTAATAAGATTGAGAAAACACCAAACACCGTTTCTGCTCATACCCTTATCCGTTTTGCTGCAGAAACTAAACAATCGGACCTAATCGCTGAAGCTCTATTCAGAGCCTTTTTCCTATACGGACGGGATATCGGCGATGCTACAGAACTGCACAAAATTGCTACCGGTTGCGGATTAGATGGAGAAGCATTTATAGAGTTTACTCAGAGCGCTTCGGCGAGATCACAGGTTCAAGATGAAGATACGGTTGGCCGTCGTATCGGCATTGACGGTTTGCCATTCTTTATTATTGATGGAGAATACGCCCTATCCGGTGCTCAGGAACCGGAGGCGATGCATAATATTTTTGATATGGTTCTAGAAAACAAACGAAACCAAAACACGGCCGCTTCTGCGATCGTAAATCAATAAGGATTTCTGAAATGCCAATGAAAAGAGTCGTGCTAGAAATCGGCATGGGAACAGATATCAGGGGTGCCGAACCAACCAAAGCGGCTGTGCGTGCGCTAAAGGATGCACTCTGGCACAATTCGTTAAGTGTTGCCAAAGCGTTAGGCAAGGATACCGATTCTATGGTGACAGAAGTAACCATCGGCGTTCCGGACCCAAATCAAGTTAATAAGGAGGAAGTTGCTGCCGTTTTGCCACATGGAACCGGGAGTGTAACCGTGGTCGAGGGTGGCCTCAAAATTCCAAATGACGAAGGCACAGATTATACGTTAATCGCCCATGCGGCCGCAGTTGTACATCTGGACCTGCCTTAAAGGAGAAAGCAAGATGACATTACGACGGGTCATATTGGAAATGGGAGCCGGCAACGATCTACACGGTGGCGATTATACCAAAGCCGCTAAACGCGCCGTGCAAGATGCTTTGCACCATAGTTCATTAACCATGATTAGAGCACTCGGGGTCGAACGCGATGATGTTCAAGTGGAAGTTACGATTGGTGTACAAAAGCCTAACAAGGTCGACACTGATGCAGTAAAAGCCACTTTGCCAGTTGGCACTGTCACCGTAAAAGCCGTACACGGAGGTTTAGACGTAATTGACGATGAGCGCGATGATATTGCCGTAATTGCAAGTGCGGCAATCGCAGTGCGCTTGGATCTAGAATAGAATCAGGCGGCTTGAGCTTGGGTCGCTATTTCTGCCAGTTCTCCGACAATCCTGGCCACACCATTGATTCTATGATCAGGCATCGGCCACTCTGCTTTAAAAACAATGCTCTGATCGGGCCGTAATTTGACGTTTAATGGGTTGCGTTGGATGTAACTTACAAGCCCAAGCGGATTGACAAAACGGCTCTCACGCAAAACTATCGAGGCACCAGCCTGACCTGCATCGACTTTTTCAACACCAGCCAAACGGCAGAGGTTCTTGATTTCCATAACCTTCAACAAGTTCTCCACCGGCTTCGGTAATTTGCCAAATCTATCGATAAGTTCGGCAGCAAAAGCATCAATCTCCGGTTTAGTTTCAATATGGGAGAGACGCCGATAAAGCCCCATTCGCAAACCAAGGTCAGCTACAAAATCATCGGGTATCAGAACAGCCACACCTAAAGAAATCTGCGGTGACCAAGAATCTGGTTGAGAAGCGGCATCTCCCCTCTCTTCACGCATTGATGAAATCGCATCTTCCAGCATATGTTGATAAAGCTCTATACCCACTTCTTTGATATTACCGGACTGCTCTTGACCGAGCAGATTGCCGGCGCCCCGTATATCGAGATCGTGGCTGGCTAATGAAAAACCAGCGCCCAAAGTGTCCAAAGTTTGCATAACTGCCAATCGTTTCTCCGCAGCAGAGCCCAGAATTTGCCCAGCTGGCAAAGTTAAATAGGCATAGGCCCGTATTTTAGAGCGACCAATTCTACCGCGTAATTGATAGAGTTGGGCTAACCCGAATCGATCCGCTCGGTGAACCAGCATCGTATTCGCGTTAGGAATGTCGATCCCTGCCTCGATAATATTCGTCGACACCAATATATCTGCCTTGCCTTGATTGAAGTCTTTGACTACCGCCTCAAGCTCTTGCGGAGCCATCTGCCCGTGCGCCACAACAATCTTTGCATCAGGCACCAGTTCGACAAGGCGTTTGCTAACACGTGTAATGTCGCTGATGCGAGGACACACATAAAATACCTGGCCACCTCTAAACAATTCACGGTGAATGGCTTCCCGGATCACTACCGGGTCGAAAGGTAAAACAAACGACCGAATGGCTAACCGATCCACGGGTGGCGTAGCAATAATGCTCATATCGCGCGCGCCAGCAAGCGCAAGCTGCAATGTCCTTGGGATGGGCGTTGCGGTGAGGGTCAAAATATGAAGATCACTCCTTAATTCTTTAAGCCGTTCTTTCTGTCCAACGCCGAAATGTTGTTCTTCATCAACTACCAAAAGGCCTAGATTTTCAAATTTGATACTTTCTGCCAATAACCCATGGGTACCAATTACAATATCGACCGATCCATCGCTCAGTCCGTCTTTAACTTGCTGGCTATCTTTTGGAGACACCAAACGCGATAATTGCCTTACAGTAACTGGCAGGCCCGCAAAACGATCTTTAAAAGTTTGATAATGTTGAAAAGCCAGTAAGGTGGTCGGTACTACCACCGCTACTTGGAAACCATTGGATGCCGTGACGAATGCTGCTCGCATGGCAACTTCGGTTTTACCAAAACCAACATCGCCACAGATAAGCCGGTCCATAGCCTGGCCCGATACTAAATCCGCCATCGTGTCGTCGATAGCACCTAGTTGATCATCGGTTTCTGTCCACGGAAAACGGGCACAAAACTCATCATACGCCCCAGGCGGTGGCGACATTACCTGACCTTTGGTCAGCGAGCGCTCAGCAGCAACCTTTAGCAATTGCTCGGCCATCTCTTGAATTCGTTCTTTTACACGCGCGCGTCGAGCCTGCCAGGAAATTGCGCCTAATTTGTCGAGCAATGCATTCGACTGCTCCGCACCATACCGCG
>PAXN01000053.1 GCA_002715005.1 Rhodospirillaceae bacterium | reverse complement strand
ACGTTATGCTGTTCTGAAAACGGCATAGTCTCATTCGCACCGTAGACTGAGCTAGATGACGCGTACACCAAATGCTCGACGTTACTATGGCGACACCCTTCTAGAATATTCACAAAGCCAACAATATTTGAGTCGACGTAAGCGTTAGGATTTTCAAGTGAATAACGCACACCAGCTTGAGCAGCCAAATGCACCACTCTATCAAATTTGTGCTCTTCAAAAAGCGCAGCCATTTTGTCGCGCTCTTCTACCCCCATCTCGATAAATGAAAATAAATCAGCAGCAGTAGATGATTTAATCTCGTCTAGACGAGCGTGCTTTAAATTCACATCGTAATAATCGTTAATGTTGTCAATCCCGACAACTTGGTCACCACGATTGATAAGGTATTGCGATACAGCTGCACCAATGAAACCAGCTGCTCCGGTGACTAAGATTTTCATGAGCCCTTCTCTTGTTTTTTAAACAAACCAATAATCCTTTTATACGATTTCATTCCCGCATGTTTGATAAGCAGCTTAACAGGCATTTTAATCAAGTGACTTTTGACGAACAAATAAAGCGATGCAACATGGTGCTTGACTCTCCATTCTGACTTCACTGGTTGATGGAGCATAATTATGTAGCACCTTTTCTCCAAGACCCATAATCGCTTTCGTCTTAACGATTGCTTCACAAAATCAGACTCTTCGTCAGTAAGAGGAAGATTCAGCACTTCGCTCATCAGCGAAAAAGATTTAGCAAGATCAGTGCCTAACGCCAGTTTTATAGCTCGGTCGATTAACTGCGCACTCGTTATATTCTGTTCAATATAGTCAGTTAGCAACCAGTATTGGTCACACAAGTCGCGTAGTGAACGGTCAAAAACGCTGTCCTGTATCAAGTGCACAGCAGAATGAATAATTAAATCTTCATCACTTGGAACTATATAATGTTCCTCTAACTCTGTACCACTGTCTACTATAAGAGAGGCATTTATATGACGTTTAGAGCTTATTGGTAGTAAATTATGATGCAAGTCTACGATTAAACCACTTTTTGAATTAACAAAGGGTGGCAACTCATGCATCCATTGCCGATAATAATAATCGTCATATTCGTCAGAAACTGAAACAGCAAAACCATTTATAAATAGCCAAAACTCAGCGTCATTAAGAAACTTCCTTTCCACAAGCAAATCAATGTCTGATAACAGTCTATAAGCGGCGTTTCTTTTGCCAGCAGCAATATAAGCAGCACCTTTTAGCAGGGTAATTTTTAAACTTGAAGGGTTGTTTTTGCGCAACTGTGCCAGATGCCAATTAATCGAGTCATGCTGTTTAAGTAACTCGTAATATGCACTTTTGAGCTGACTAGCTACACTCTTAGGCATTAATGAAAAGGTATTTTCTTCAAGTGAAATATGGTAAAGAAACGGAAGGAAACCTAGCTGTCTAGATAACGCAACGACATCACACCACTCACTTTTTTCCAACTGAAGCGTGCTCTTTTTTTTTGTAACGAGATCAATTAGGAGATTGCTAGTCGTCACTTTCATATAGTTCATTCACAAAATCAATTGCTCGCTGCGTATCGGAATAAGTAATTTCGTATGCTGGTGTCCGCTCACATATTTGCTGAAGTATGTGGATTGCTTTTGAGCCCAAAATATGGATATTAAAAGCTTGCTCAAGTAACTTCATAAACGAATCTAAGCTCGAAATTCTAGAGACTTCAATGTCAGTAGTTGACGCACTATATTTAGGAAAGACAATACCACGGATTTCGGCCGGTTCCATCATTGTTGACCAACTCAGGTCAGAGGGGCGGCAGTGACTTACAGTACCTTTATGAGTGTTATGAGCGACAAGCCCCATCACTGCGAAAGGGTATCTTCTTTGAATTACATCTATCGCTTTGTCTTTAAGGCTAATTGGCCTTACAAAGGGCGTTACGGATGAGTCTTCTAAATTTACAAGGGTTAGTTCATCGGTTAATAGTCTATAGGATTCATTCATTAATGCACAAGATAATGTGCTTTTACCACTTCCTGAATCACCAGATAACAAAATGGCTTTGTGTTTCTTCGCAACGCAAGCGGCATGAATTATTAGCCTATCTGCACCATACTTAGATACACACCAATTCATCCCCCACTCAAGCAATGCGTGACTGTGATTACTAGGGCCTCGAGTAAAGGGAGCAAAACCGTCAAGAGTAAATAGTGCGCGTCTAAAAAGCGGAATAGTTGAGACGTAGGGCATATCTATTGAAACATTGAAATCTGCAGTACCTAAAGTCGACAACAGCGAAGCTGGATATAGTGTGGACAGATTTTTGATTACAGAAGGGAAACGTGAAGAAACTTTAAAAGAAAATGGGGAAGTTCTGACTACACAACTGTTACTACTCACCAATAAACTCCATTTTTCTGATTAGTTGTCTAGCATATCAAATTTTCTCAATGTGCTTATCGTTTCTTGATATCCGGCAACTTGGGGATCGTCCAGTGGAACAGACGACCCCAAACATGCTATGAGAGGTTTTATGTCGTGACCAAAAACTAACGTCTGCCCAGTACCACTATGATAGAAAACAACAATAGAATCAGTTTCAGTTATTTGTATAAAATCATTAAACAAAATCGTTAACTTATTGAAGGGTAATCTGAAGAGTCACCTATAATTCTAGACGTATTTATCGTATCTTCGGAACTACTCTGCGCTGTGTAACTACTATATGAAAAACGGCTACGTTTCTTTCGTCGACTTAAAGGACTATAACACTCTTCAAGATCCGAAGTAGAAAACGTTTGAATCTCTGGAGCATCAATATTTCCACGTTCATTCAAAGACACTAGAGAATCTATGAATCGATGAAGCGTTTGTTTACTATTCGATTCCTCTGCTTTTTTACAAAAAGTGAGCAACTGAACCATATCATAACCATAATCTATTCCATCATGCGCTGCGTTTAACAAAGCAGCTGCCATGTGGTACTCCGCCTCTTTTTCCCCCCCCTCGAAACCTTCATTCAAAGATTGCCACAGTGTTTCTTTGGTTATGAAGCTTGGACACATGGTTTCCAATAGCCCAACCCATGTTTGAGAATAGCTACCATGATTGTCCATATTTGCATATTTTCGTATTGAGTCACTGCTCCAGCCATAATACTTTTTATCATTGCTTAAATGAGCATGCGAGCCCATCGTCCAATCCCACGCAACTTTAAACTTATCGCTTGAAAATAGAAATATTCCCGGAAACAAGAATTTCGGCCATGCTTGAACATGGTTTTTCCAGAAACCTGGAGTACACCCAGCCGAGCCGTTACATTCGTATGTAACTTTGTTAGAGAAGTTGTTTGACAGAGAACCCGACATAGACATACAGCCAGACGCCCAAACCGACTTACTACTTGCCAAAGCAAGTAAAGGGGCTGATTTTGCTGTCCCTTTTAACAATTTACGTCTTGATAACTTTTGCATATATCTAATCCAAACCCATCATTTGAATACGTTTGTCCAATAACACTAATATCAAAACCTGATGCAAAAAGTCAGCCAAAATATTTTATGCACGTTAAACAAAAGGTTAACTATTACATTGATAAAAAGTGTAAAGGAATTTGACGCTTTCTTTTATTTATAGTTTTATATTATTCCTACTCGCCAAATTTCGCAAATGCTTTACAGGTATTGCGTAGGTAATCCCGCTTGGAGATGAAAGCGCGTATTCTTTCCCCCCTTGAACCATTACTTTGTTTATAATGCCAATAACTTCACCTGAATTAGCTACATATAAAGCGCTTCCGCTATTACCAGGAAAAGCCGTAGCATCTAATTGATAAACATCGAATTTTCGCTGTAGTCTAGCAATAAGTTGGGAATTGAGTTGAGATGAGGAATTTGCTTGATTGGAATCAGGTGTTACTGCAGCAATAATTCCTTTGTGAGTAGCCGGATACAATCCAAGAACACTACCAATCGGAAACCCTGTGAAAGCTATTTCTACGCCTGGTTCAACCATGCTTTCAGTCTCGCGAAACGTGAACTTTGAAGGAAGTACAACTTTATCTGTCACAATTTCGAGAATCGCCAAGTCGAATACTGGGTCAAAGTCTACTATTTCGACTTCATGCAGTTCAAATTTACGTCCAGTACCGACGAAAACAACACGCTTTTGAATTTTTTCTTGGGAAAGTGTTTCTGATACAACGTGATAGTTTGTTGCAATATAGCGCCCTCCCCCAATAACAAATCCTGTCCCTTTTAATTGTGCTAAATTTCCTTCTATAGGAGTAAGCGTCCCAACACCTACAACTGATGGTTGCACTTTTTTTATTATAAGTGGGAGTGAAAGAGAATCACTAGCATAAACAGTATTAAGAATATGAAATATAGACAAAACAATTAAAAAAAACGTTGATTTCATAATATTATCTCTGGCGTTGCTACACAAATAGGTGGTAAAACAATAGCAAAGGTTAATTTAATCAAAAATAGAATGTTGAGCACTTTTGCAAATATATTGACCAGTCCTTTGATACATTTTTCTATTCTAGTAATAATATCAGGACTGTTGTTACTAGTTAAAAAGAAAAATTACTCTTTTTATACTATCTTATTTGCTCTTATTTTACTGTTCTCTTGTAGTCAATCTTTTCTTTCATCAGCTTTATTGCATCCATTAGAGCACCACTCAGTTAACAGCGAACACGCTAAGAATAAGAAAAACACTAACGACGGACAGCAAGTTATTTTAGTAATGGCATGTAACTATTACGATGAAATGAGTGTTCCATACGCAAACAGGTGGCCGCCATGCTCTTATCTACGATTATCACACGCGGCTGATATCTATCAAACTCGTGAAGCCAAAATAATTGTTGCCGGCGGAAAATTTGGAAATTGGCCAAGCGCTTATAGCCGCTACGCCCGCGAATTTCTCGAACGCCACAACGTTAAAAGTGAAGATATTATCGAAGTTCCAATAGGTTATGACACTGAATCCGAAATTCAAGGTATTGTTAAGAATATAACCCTCTCATCTTTAACTTTGGTCACTTCGGCAAGCCATATGCTGAGAGCTAGTAGCTACCTCAAATTTTGTGGAGTAAGCATTAACGCTGCTCCCACCGACTTTTTAGTAAAACCCAAAATTGTACTTAAGCTTAATTTACCAGACCCCAAGAACTTAACTATAATAAAAAGGGCTTTACATGAATATTTTGGCCTAGTCGAATTCAAACTCAAAAGAAGGTTTGGTTTACTTAGTAAGTATTGCTGAGTGCGTATTAAGATATATAACGAAAAATGTAGAGAATATCAAAATGAGAAACAGACAAGACGCCGAATCGATTGCTTCGCATTTCGCCACCTATTTTGAGCCTGATGTTTCTAACAGCACGGAAAGTATCAAAGCTTCATTTGGTATACGCCATAACGTATATGCAGAAGAACTTAAACTTGAACCGATGAGAGCAAATAAACTAGAAACCGACGACTTCGACTCACATTCGATCCACTGCCTCATTAAACATAGGTTATCTTCTACATTTGCAGGGACAGTTCGTATAATAACCTCTCAATCAGAAGAAGAGAGACTTCCAATTGAAGTCTTCTGCAAAGATAGTATAGAAGATGAAGAATTCTTACCGTCAAACTTCGAGCGCAAAGATATTGTAGAAATTTCCAGATTAGCAGTTCCGGAACATTTTCGTAGAAGACAAATGGATGAGTTCGACGGCGCAGCCATCGGTGCAATAAATGAGCATACATATTCAGAGACTGAGTTACGCTGCTTTCCATTTATTGCAGTAGGATTGTACCTTTCAGCAACTGCTGTTTTAATCGAGAAAAATATCCATCATTGTTACGTTATGGTTGAACCTAGACTGGCTAGAAGTATGAGATTGGTTGGGCTTCCATTTAAACAAATTGGCTCGGTAGTTGACTATCATGGTCAAAGAGCACCATTTATTATTAATCCTATGGAAGTGCCTGCGAACCTTAGAAAGGGCTTTGGGGAACTTCTTACTGAAATTAGACGGGAAATTTTCGAGGCTAACCAGACCTGTATCACTCCCTCTACAAAGCACGCTGGACTGCGCCTATAATTGTCAACTTTTTTTACAACCCCGCTATCAAATCGCGGAAAATGCGCAAAAAGGTTTGCATTCACAACATGTTGCAAAATTGGCGCGCCGTTTGCTTTCAACAGCAATGATATGATTTTTTGTTGATGTATTGAGGTAAATCATGCGTTTATTAAAATTGGTAGCAATACTCGCTCTGCCCGTAGTTTCACTGTCGTTACTAGCCGATGAATTCTACATTAATAACGGAGCTGATTTCGATGCATCGAAAAACAGTGACGTTGCCGTTGACCAAAACACCACTGGTTGGGTTACTGAACTCCTTCACAAATACGAATCGAACACTACGGCCTTTTGTTCTGCTGCAGAACTTGCTGGTGGTTGTGACATCAATACATCGGGAGGCGCGGACCTAACGTCGTTTGGTGCGTTTTTGAGCTCGCTCGGTACAAATGGGGTTACAGACCTTAGTCCGTTTGATACTCTTGACGTATCCGGCCCAAGCGATAACGATTATTCTGGAAGCTGGGGCATCACATTCAATTTTAATGTCGAGGGTACTATCGGTGGATCAGATTTAGTCACAGACTACTCTGACGGTGCTGTAGTCTTTTACTATTACGACTCTGCAACACTCGCGACCGGTGATATTTCAACAGCAGTTGTTGAACTATTTACCGTTGACGTATATGGAACATCTAATTCTCCAGGCGGACAAATTCTGAGAGGCTTTATCTCTTCATTTGGTTCAGGCTCTATAAACGGCGTAGCGATTACCGACTTTTTTAATGTGCGTTCTGGTACGTTTGCTTCAGTATTAGAAAATCAGCAAGACCTCGCTGTGAATATTGATTACAACACTGACGCAAACCTCGTGACAATTAACGATAATGGTGACGGAACGACTTCTTTGAGTGGTACTCATGACGGTTCAGTTAGTTTTGCGGTCGTGCCAGAACCATTTTCGGTCGCTTTGTTTGGTTTATCATTGTTTGCCATCGGCACTTTGTCTCGCAAAAAAGCTATTAAGTAAGCGTTCGTAACATTCGATAGAAAACAAAAAGCTCGCTTAGGCGAGCTTTTTGTTTTATAAGACATAACTGTTAGTATCTACCTGTTAGCAGCGTTGACGCTTATCGAAGGAATGAAAATGAACAAATTACTGATATTCTTTGTGTGCTTAGCAATCAATGCAGGTTGCTCTAAGCAAACACCGCAAAATTTGTTGGATGATGCTGAGAAGTCACTAGAATCAGACGACTTTAGAACAGCCGAAATAAAGCTAAAAAATCTCGTAAAAGACAATCCAGATTCTCTTGAAGGAAGAAAATTACTTGCAAATGTTTATTTGCAAAGCGGGCAGTATGCTAACGCAAGAAAAGAGTTAGAATTCATCCTTTCAAAAGAAAAAAATAATAATAAAGTAATAGAGTTGCTCTATCGCGTTCTATATTTTCAGGAAGATTACGAAGGGATAATAGAAAAGTCGGAAACCCTCCCAGATGCCTCCAACGCCTTAATTACCCAAATTTATGTATATCGCTCCATCGCATTCTCAGCTCTAGATAATCCTATCAAAGCTAAACAAGCTTTAGAACAAGCAGAAATTTTTGCAGATGCAGCAGACTATACATCATTTGGAAAAGCTTATCTTTTAAGTGAGCAAGGGGCTTATGCTAATGCTCAAATTTTGCTTGAGGATTTACTTAGCACTAATGCGAATTTTTATGAAGCAAGACTTCTTCAAGGGCAACTGTACGCCAAGGAAGGTGACTATGAAAATGCAGTAAAGAGCTTTGAACAATTTAATAAAAATCAGCCATCAAACAACAAGGGGAAGCTTCTATTAGCTGACAGCTATACTAAAACAGCCCAATTTGAGCAGGCAAATACTCTCATTAATCAAATTCTATCCTCGTTTCCAAATCATCATTATACGAATATATTGAAAGGTATTGTTTTGTTTAATGAAGATAGTTTTGAATCGACGATACGGCACATGGATATCGCACTTCTCAGTGAGCCCGATGATGTCATCGCGAAATTATATGCTGGAGTGGCTGCCTATAATTTAGGAAAAAACGAACAAGCATTTGAATACTTACTTCCAGTCAGCAAAAGCGTAGCTGCCACTCACCCAGTGAACAAAATTTTATCTGATATTAAGATAAACTTAGGTTATACCTCAGATGCTTTAAAGGATATGGGTAATTATTCCTTCATTGACGATAAGGACAAACAACTTTTATTTAAGTTAAGCGCTGACCTAGTCAATAAGGGAATGACCGACGAAGCAAAAGGTTTGCTAAAAAAGATAAAAGTCAATAATCTAAATGACGCAGGGTCTCTAGCGAAAATTGGTATTCTCAAATTAAGTTTAAATGACGCAAGCGGTATCTCAGATTTAGAAAAGTCACTATCGATAGACGATGAAACTATCACAAGGTTTGCATTAATCGAAGGCTACATTAACACTGACCAATTATCATTAGCAAAAGGACAAGTAGATGATTGGTTACTAAAATCTCCCGACAATCTTCAAGCACTCAATACTGCGGCAACTGTGTACTTGAAACTAGGTGACCTTAAAAAAGTAGAAGAAATACATGCCAAGGCTCTTTCACTCGATAGTTTAAATTTATATTCCATCAATTTTTACACAAAAAAAGCAATTGAGGAGCGAAAATTCGACAAAGCTATCGAACTGCAAAAAAAGTTAGCAAAATCTGCAAAAGCTACAGGCACTACTTTGTTTAATTATTTTTCGTTAGAGAAAGAACATGGAGAAATAGAATCGGCTCTTTCCCTTTACCGGAAAAAAATTAAAGAATCGCCAGAAAATTTTCAATACATTACGAGCTATGCGCAAGCATTGCTGTCTGAGGGTAAGTCACAAGAGCTTATTGATACCTTTGAATTAGTAAAATCGAGGAGACACGCCCCAGACAAGTTCTGGCAATTATGGGCCGAAGCTTTTTTAATCAACGGGGATGAATTGCAGGCGTTAGGTGTTTATCAAGATTGGAGAAACACAACGCCTACAAACATCAAGCCATGGCTATTCCCTGTCATGTTGTTTGATAAAACTGGCAAATTTGATAAAGCGCTACGAGAAACAGAAAAAGCGCTGATAAGATTTCCTACTTCTACGCAATTTCAACTATTGCGGGCGCACTATCTGATATTAAATAAGCAAATTAAAGAATCGCAAAGAGCTGTAGAACTACTTAGTGAAGAGTCGAAAAATACTCCTGAATATAAAAGTATTATAGGACATATAGCTTATGCAAAAGGAGACTTCCCTTCGGCAATTAAAGCTCTAACTGATTATTATAACACCTCTTATTCTTCTAGGACGGCTTCAATTATATATAGTGCTAACGTCAACAATAACACACCAGGTCAAGGGGTTAAATTTCTAGAAGAACACCTCCAAATCCGACCTGATGACGCAACGATTAGGTTAACTTTGGCAAGCATTTTTTCAAAGTTCGATGTAACAAAGTCTATTATGCATTATCGAGTATTAGCGAATTCAGAACCTAACAACTTCATCATCCTTAACAACTTATCTTGGCAGTTGATTAAGCAAGAGAGATTTAAAGAAGCTCTGGAGTATGGGGAGAGGGCTTTTGCGATAGCCCCGGAGAGTGCTACAGTTTTAGACACTTATGGTTACGCACTTTTGAAAAGTGGCAACGTTGAACAAGCAGCCGTTATTTTGAATAAAGCTTTTGAGATTGCCCCAGACAATGAGCAAATATTGAAGCATTTAAATGAAGCCAACACGGCAAAAAGCGCAGGCTAATTGTTTTTCGAATAATACTATTTGTCAGACAATTTTACATCTACGAAGAACCTGTTTTATAAAACTATGATAATTAAAGAATAATTACTTGGCGCGCTTTTCGCATTAAGTATCACCGAACGGTTGCAGAAAGGATTTGAAGTGTTTGATGTCGCAGCCTTACTAGAATATTTAGTTTTGTTACAAGGATTCAAAAATGAAATTAAAACACATTACAATAGGCGCTGCGCTAACGCTCGCGACTACCGCTTTATCTGCTGAAGAGTTTTATATAGATGTAGGTGTAGATTTCGATAGCAGCCTAAACCCGAATACCGCCGCTGGACCAACTACAACTGGCTGGCTAAACGAATTACTATACAATTATCAATCAACCACTGTTGCCGACTGTAATGCATTATCACTTTCCTCAGGGTGCAACATTAACACGTCCGGTGGAGTAAATTTATCAGGTTCAGTGGCGGATGCATTTGATTCATTAGGCCTAAACGGTATCAGCGATTTATCCCCCCGGGATTCCCTAAATCAGTTTGGCCCTAGTGATAACAATTATGAGGCAGATTGGGGGCTAACTTTTCAGTTCAATCTATCGGGTACAATATCTGGTACTGAACTGGTTACTGATTATGATAGTGGAGCTATAACGTTTTACTACTATGAGGCACTAGAAGCTACGATAGCTGACACATTTACCGAGCTATTTACAATTGATGTATATGACACTATAAACACACCTGCTGGCGGTCAAAACCTAGCTGGGATCTTGAGCTCAGTAGGAACAGGAACAGTGAACGGCGTTATGGTAGGTGATATGTTTAATTTCGCTACGGGTTCGTTTAATGATCTGATTACTTCTTTTGTTAATATTGTTGCTAGCGTAGACTACAATACTGATGCAACTCAGGTAGTTATAACAGACAACGGAGATGGCACAACAACATTAGCGGGAAATCACGACGGCTCGATATCTTTTGCTGCAGTGCCCGAACCTTCAACAATAGCCCTTATGAGTTTGGGTCTGCTTGGTTTAGTAAGTACTAGCCGCCGTCGTCGCAAGTAATTAAGTAAACGATATAGCTGTTTTTTAAATCTAAAAAAGCCCCAACGTATAATCACTGGGGCTTTTTTATTTTGCCTTTCTCAACTCTAGATGCTTCTCTGTGAACACACTCCAAGCGTACTAATCATCACCTTTTGCAAGAAGCCTTTTCAAATACCAACACATAAAGCGCTGTTTCCAGTGCTTATTCCCACCTGGTCGGTTGGTTTTGACAAGTTTATTTAGGTAAGCATCAAAATGAAGCCCTTGCGGTGCATGAATTACATCCCCCCTTCCTAAAAGAATTTTTAACGCATTAGTACATAAGACTCCTGCGGCAAGAGATATTCCCATACAAGTAGAAGGTACTTTAGAATTTTCCTCTGTGAAATTAACACTCGCCTTTTTTACAAGGTAATGCCTTTGCAGCATACTCGGTGACATACCTACCACAAACCTGAGTATTTGCTCTTCGAAATCAACACCTTCTAGACAGAAATACTCTTCAAAGCTCATTTTATTTGGTAAAAAACACATCAATGCTGTGCCCATACCCATTGGCGCAGCAGAAATGGCGGGGATACCTTTCTCATAACATGCTTGAAAAACTTTTCGACGTATGTCGACCTTGAATATATCTAAGCTATCAACATATAAATCAACGCCATCTAAAAATTCATCTAAATTATCTTCAGAGATACCGCAAGGAAAGTTCTTTAAACTTCCGGATGGGTTTATTGAGGTTAGCGTCTCTTCCATAACTAACGATTTGTCTTTACCAACCGTATTTACATTAGCTCCGGCTTGTCTATTGAAATTAACATAGTCGTAGGCGTCCATATCAGAAATGTGAAAATGACCAATACCTAAACGAGCTAATACAATAGCATGGTCACCGCCAACACCACCTAACCCACCGATTGCTAACTTTGTATTCTTTAACTTTGTTTGCTCTTCTTCGGTTACCCACCCGATATTTCTAGAAAAGGCTTCATTGTAGTCAAACCCCACTTCATACTCCCTCATCAAAGATAAATAGCGTTATGTAGTTATAGCACTCTTTAACAGATTATCGTACTGGTTAAAATAAGCATTTGACTTAAAGCTTATATATTTCTAAGTTTTCGATAGCTGCTTCAATGCGTTTTATTATAGCTTCAAGTTCACTATTCCTAGCCCCTCCAAAATATAATTCGAAGTTATTACTTTTTAAGTTGTTTTTAGGGAAGTCTAACTTTGGCAGAAGAATAATTTCATTTGAAGCAAACAACGTCTGCATATGAACAGCATGCTTATTGTCCAATGTAGCAACGTGAGCTAACTTTGTTCCTGCTCTATCAGCAACCAAGTCATCAAAACTAAAACCACTTCCACCTTCACTGTCTAGCAGCTCTTTATACAACCCTATCTTATTACTCAACGAAACATTAGTGGTCATTTCGATAATCATGGAATAAACATAATGTAGGCTAAGGTCGAAACGACCATTTATTTGAGTGCTTCTTAAGTTATAGGGCAAACTATCTAGTCCAATCATATCGGCAAACTTGTTCGACCCAACTAAGATCGCAACTGCCCACAGGGCAGCTTCATTTTCTTTTTTCGGTGGCATAGCATTTGGCAAAGCTTTAGCAGTTTTAAAAGCTTGAGCTATATAGACGCTTAAACGGGTTTCAGAATGTGGAATAGAATTTAACGCATCAATATAAACTGCTACCGCGTCTTTGTGTACAGTAGCATTTTGAAATAACCTTTTAGATACATTAACGAATTGTCTCTTTCCTTGGCGAATGTCCTCTCCTAGTGATTGAGACTTTGTCATTTCCCCAACCAGGTACCCATGGTCTACTTGTACCGAACTGAATGAATCTTCAAGTAACTCCGCCAATTCTCTCCCTCCGAAAAGTAGAGCGCTTTTAGCAATAAAAAACTCCACCACTTTTCCATTTATCGGAATTGTTCCTATTTTACACTCATCTATTAATTTCTCTGCGGCCCCCCCTAATAAACAAAGCCCATTTATGTAAAGAGGCTGGCTAAGCATTCTAGTGTCCAATTGAAAAACAAAAATCCCATTATTTACACCAAGATTTATCCTCATATTGACACCCGCCAGGTCATTGGCTAACAAAAGCATGCTATTAAGTTCATCTTCAGACAGACTAACTGCAAAGTTTTGGTCGTCATTTAGTAACTCTTCTCTTAATTCTGTAAGAGAGCTATACGCTTTCTTAACAACACTGCCAGAGACATTTTTACTAATGGTCAAAATAGGCTTTGTAGAAATCATTAACACTATAAAAACTGTTAACACAGTCAAAAAACTTACAAACAGCTGTAATGACAATTTCATCGAAGCTCCAACGTGTGGTGAATACTAAACTGAGCGAGTCCGCGATTGCTTAAAATCTCTAATGGCTCTATTCTAGAAGCCTAAAAATGGATTGGATAAGCAAAAGACTGCACTTCTTATGAACTCTCTAGCCGTAACAACTAAAAAATTAGAAAAAGAGCAGTTAACCTATATTGCAGATGAATGGCTCAAATTGGAAAAACTTTCGAGTAAAAGCTTTTTTACTAGCTGGAAGTGGATCGGTTGTTGGCTAAAAATGGTCAACTACGATACTAATTTGATTACTGTTTATGAGCACAACCAAGTTGTTGGTATGGCGTTCTTTTCTATCCATAAAGAAAACAAACCCTTTTACTCTACGAATCAACTTTGGATAAACAGAACTGGGAAACAGAGTTTTGACCAAATCTGGAGTGAATACAACGACGTTCTATGCCCAAGAGGAAGAGAATGGTCTATTCGAACTGTTGTGCTAGACCATCTAACCGCAGAATATCCATTTGTAGATGAATTCATATTGGGGGTTAGCAGACAAGAAATTTCTGAAACCCCCTGCTCTACACACCTTTTTCCAAGAACAATCTGGGAAACTAAAAGTTATTCAACAACTTTGAAACCTGAGTTTGCGTGTTTAGATAACTATCTTGCTACCTTATCAAAGAACACCAGACATCAAATCAGACGTTNAATAAAACTTCTAAAGGAGAAAGGTGACGTCAAATTAAAACGTGCAGACTCTCTTGAAGAAGCGCTAGAAATGCTCTCGGACGCGGGAAAACTTCATCGTATGAGATGGACAGGAAGTAAAAGTGGGTTCAATAATCAACGGTTTAAAGATTTTCACCAAGAGCTGATAAAGCGTAACTTTAGTAGCGGATGCATAGATATATTATCTTTAAGTGTAGATGGTGTGTCTGCTTGCTTTCTCTACAATTTTATACACCATGGTTACGTATACTTCTACTTATCAGGCATAAAATATGAAGATGACAACAAATTAAAACCGGGTTTGGTAGCTCATGCGCTTGCGATATCTCTTTATGCAGGAGAAGGCAAGACTACATATGATTTTATGGGTGGACGAGGTCAGTACAAAGCTTCATTATGTAGCGATGAAGAAACTTTGATAATCACTAGCTTCCAAAGAAAACGCCCTCTTTTACTTTTAAAACGCTGGATTGACGAATCTAGATCCCGTTTTAGGCTTTCGGAAAACCTTTTAAATGAGCGAGGATAATTTACTTTTAAAAAGTTCCACTTGGGTATTAGGTGCAGCTTGGTTTAACCGAATTTTAGGCTTTCTTTCCGTTTTTCTTTTGGCTAGGCTACTTACCCCTGCGGACTTTGGTGCCTTCGCTGTATTACTACTAGTTATTCAGGCCACGAGTGTATTTACTGATATTGGTGTCGATCAATATTACGTTCAAAAATTAACGGTATCAAAGGAAGAACTGTGTGCCTGCTGGACTTTAAATTTTGGAATCAAAACAAGTCTCACTATTCTGCTTGTATGTCTCGCGCCCTTTGTGGTAACACTGCTAGAAAGGGAAGATTTATTGTTTCCACTTATCACGCTAAGTTTTCTACCGTTAGTCAACGCAGCCAACAATGGTTTTATTATTCATTTGAAACGCGAGCTTTCGTTTCACCACTTTGCTAAGTTTGCAGTATTTGGGCAAATTGCAGGTAGCGTTATATCGATTACCATTGCTTACCTTTATACGAATTACTGGGCACTCGTAATAGGAATGTTAAGCAACGCTTTAGCTCAGTGTTGCATGAGTTATGTGTTTTTAAATGAGCGTACGACTTTCACTTTCAAACATTTCAGAAAACCTCTGCATTTTGGGAAATGGTTACTGTTGAGAAATGGCGTTGCACATGTCCGCGCGAAGTTCGACGTATGGTTTGCTGCTTCGTTTTTCAGTCTATCGAATGTTGGCGGTTACAACACGTTAAAAGATATTGCTATGCTACCATCAAGAGAGCTTGTAGGACCTCTGTTCCAAGTATTTTTCTCATTTATGTCTATGGGTAACAGGCAAGATAAAGGTTTTGATCGTATCTATGTAACATGCTTCATTATGCTACTTCTATGTACGCCAATGTCGATAGGACTTTTCCTACTCTCAAAAGACATAACGATGTTGCTACTAGGTGAACAATGGGTAGCTTATTCCCCTATCCTAGCAACACTCGCAATTTTAACCCTCAGCGCTACAACAGGAGACTTTGTCAGCGATGCTTTATTGTCCCGCGGTCTAGTAAGGCATGTGTTCCTCTACGACTTAATTACACTTTTTGTCGCCCTTATATCTCTCTCCTTCACTTATCAACTTCTTACCAGCCCTGATTCGTTGGCAAAATTTAGGGCGCTATTTAGCGTATTTATGTTTTTGAGCAGCTTAGCCTGGCTTTCAGTAGTAGTTAAAATGAGTGCAAAGCGTTTGATTAGAATGTTCTGTATTATCTTTATTTGTGGGATAGTAATGTCGTTTTTTATCTTCATGGCCTACAGCACTTTTAACGATCTAATCGTAAGAATTCTGTTCACCTCAATTGTTGGCGCGACGACCTACTTCATATCAATATTCTTAGCCACATTTTTTCCTCTTTTTTCCCCCGAAGATAGAAAATTGTTGAACCAAGTGGCATTTTCTATAAAAAATAAAATGAATAGTAAGGCTTTGTAATGAGTACTGATAGAAAAGCCATTTTCCTTGACCGTGACGGAGTAATAAACCAAGAAATTAATTACCTTCACAAAATCGAGGACTTTAAATTCACTGACAATTGTATTAGTGCCCTTAAACTGTTGCAGAGCGCTGGATACAGCTTATTCATTGTGACAAACCAAGCCGGTATAGGGCGAGGATATTACTCTGAATCGGATTTTCACAACTTAATGAACTGGCTTAATACAGAACTCGCAAAACATGGTGTTAATATCACTGATATCGAATTCTGTCCCCATCATCCTACAGGTGCAACTGGCATCTATAAAAGATACTGTACATGCCGTAAACCTAAGCCAGGGATGCTTCTCAAGCTCATCGGTAAACATGATGTAGATGTAAGTAAAAGTTTTATGGTTGGCGACAAGTTCAGCGATTTGGAAGCCGCTGAAGCGGCTGGAATAGAGAAATGCATACTAGTAAAAACGGGGCATGCTTTCCGAACAGAAAATACTCCTTCAAGGTGGCAAATTTTTGATTCACTTTTTTCTTTCGCCCAGAAACTCAATCAGGACTCTTAAGTGTGACTCAGTTACTTATACAAAAACGCGTGTTAGTTTTAGGTGAAGATACTAGGAGTTTCCTCTCTGTAATCCGCTCATTAGGGGCAGCCGGTATGGAAGTAGATATAGTTACGCTTATAAATACTACCCCTGCTTTAAGATCAAAGTATATTAAAAAAGTTTACAAGCTAAACTATCAGGCATTTACTCAAATTGAATATTCGGCGAAAGTTACTGCCATTATAGAAGATGGGGATTATGATTTAATTGTTCCTTGTGATGAAAGATCATTGTATCCACTGCTGGACATTCAAGAAGCTAAAAAAACAAAGGCGACCTTTGCAATCCCGGATCGGAATATTCTCGGCCCACTATTTGACAAAGAAGAAACAAGAAAATTAGCCGTAGAATTGGGAATTAATGTCGCTTCAGGAGAACACTGTGAGTTTAATGATACTTCTTCAGAAGCATTAATTTCTAAATACTCGCTCCCTCTCGTATTAAAACCAACCAAATCATACGAAAGTGAACAGCTAAATCAAAGAAATACCGTTCTTATAGCCCGCTCAATCTCTGATATTGAACTATTTAAACAACAAAATGATCAATGCTTAGTTGAACAGTTTTTTGAAGGGACAGGCATGGGAGTATCTGTCTTTTCTTGGAAAGGTAAGGTAAGGGCAGCGTTTGCTCACAAACGAGTGTCTGAGCCTGAGCACGGTGGAGGAAGCTCATATAGAAAAGCATGCCTATTACCGCCAGATATGCTTGATGCATGCCAGAAAATTTGTATCCACTTGAACTATAGCGGTGTAGCCATGTTTGAGTTTAAATATAACAGTAGCTCGAACGAATGGATTCTTATCGAAATTAATGCACGCTTCTGGGGGAGCCTTCCACTTGCTATTTTCGCGGGCGTTGATTTCCCCAAAATTCTTGCTACTTATCTACTAACTAATGAAAAAAGCTATAAGCTTACGTACAATTTAAAAGCGCACGCAAGAAGTCTAACATCCGATCTTTACGATATAAAAGCCAGTTTTGAACGCAATAGGACACAAAACGGAACGGCTAAAGCTTTATCTAATGCTTTTCCTCGCTTATTTGGCTTCATTAGGCTGCTAACAGGAAACGATACTATCGATACCTTCCAATGGGGAGATACTCGTCCGTTTTTCAGTGAGATTAATGAACTTATAGGAGAAAAAATAAAGCGAAGATTCAGGATGTCAAAACATTCTAACAATGCAAAGCAATACGCCAACTTACTAGCTGAACCAATTAATGAAATTTTGGTTGTCTGTTATGGGAATATAATGCGTTCTCCGTTTGCGGCAAACCTGTTAAAGAAAAAGTTCCACCGACAAGGAATAAACGTAGTTGTAAAAGGAGCAGGATTTCATCAACTAGAGAGCCGCCCTTCTCCCGAACGGTGTATACTGGAAGCTAATAAGTGGGGCGTAGATTTAAGCAGCCATCGTTCTAGTTGGTTATCACAATCTATGATAAAAAGTCATGGACAATTGGTCATCTACTTTGACTTGAAACATGAGTATTTATTAAACAGTTATTATCATAGTTATAGAGCTTTAAATTTGGCTCATTTCGTACCGCCTCCGGCCGGGCCGTTAGAGGAAATCGCTGATCCGTATGACGGTTCTCCCGACGCGCTTGAGCAATGTTATTTGAATATAAGTAGTGCACTCGATGAGTTTTTAATTACTCTAACGGCTTCGAATTCTATAACAAAATAATATATAAATTTTGACGCAACTTGAGCTAACCTAAACCGAACAAAAAACAACCAACAGTTTAGGTTTAGTTCATGGACGACTGGCAAATAAATGTTGTATTTGGTTCCTCGCAAGGATTAAAAAATGATGCTCTGATCGTGAGTAAAGTTATAAAGGAGCATTTCCCTGATATTACAATTAGAGAGTTTGATGGGACTAAACATACTTCTGTAAACTGTTGGAATCTTCTCAAAAAACTTTTCTCCTCCATTTTTTTAGGGAAAAAGCAACTTACCATTCATTTTGAAGAAATTTATAGCGAGGTAATGGTTAACACTCATGTCAATATTTTTTTTCCCAATCAAGAATGGTTACGTAGCAAAACTCAGCAAAAAATAGACGACAATGTACATGTATTTTGTAAAACAAAGTACGCATTGAAACAACTCAGCGCTAGATGGTTACATTGTGAGTTTGCAGGCTTTACCTCTAATGATATTCAAGATAAAACTATCGAAAAAGACTACGGTAAATATCTTCACGTAGCAGGAAAAAGCGAACAAAAGGGCACCATCCCACTATTACAAGCCTGGCAAAAGCACCCTGAATGGCCCACTCTCACCGTGGTAAGCAGACTGAAGGAGCACCAGAAATTTAGGGCAGAAAACTTGAAAATTCTTAGCTCATTTTTGCCTCAAGATGAACTGGAATTTTTGATGAACAAATGTGGCATACACCTATGCCCATCTGAAGCTGAAGGCTTCGGTCACAGCATAAACGAGGCTATGTCAACCAGTGCAGTGTTAGCTGTAACTGATGCTGCTCCTATGAATGAGTTTGGTGAGGACCTGTTTCTCTTTAATGTTTCACGCAAGAGTACTCGATATTTCAGCAGTATTAACGAATGTTCAATCGAAGATATAGAGAACACAATTGAACTCATACTATCGACAGGCTTAGACAAGCTAAAAGACATTGGCAGAAAAAATAGAATTCGATACGAAGAGCAAAAGTTAGCATTCGATAGAAATTTCATAAAACTTTTAAGAGAATGCTTAAATACGAGCTCAGCAAACCTAGTAAAGCTAAAATAAACGCTCAGTTGATATAGCTTACGCTTTACTCCTATTTGAAGAATAGATACGATTACTTTTTACTTTAAAACACGGAATAAAGTTATAGTGACTGATGGCGATGTATGCCCTCCTAAATTAGCAATAGTCATTCACACGGAAGAAGAGTTTGACTGGGGAGGCGGCTTTAACGTTGACGCTACTTCTGTATCTCATGGCGAAGAATTATTTGCCCTAGTGCAGTCTCTTTCTTTGATGGGCGCTAAAACAACGCTTGCAATGGACTATCCATTTGTAANTAGTGCGCAAGGCCAGAATTGCATTGCCAATATTAAAGCAAGTAAAGAGATATCAAAGAAAGTTGAGTTTGCAGCTCACCTGCATCCATGGGTCAACCCTCCTTTTGAACAAACGGTAGGGTTCGTTCCGGAGCATCTATCTTATCCAGGTAATTTAGGTTACGAACAAGAACGCGCAAAGCTTGCAGAACTAACAAGCAAAATTTCCGAGCAAACTGGAACTCGTCCAGTAACTTATCTCGCAGGAAGATACGGTATCGGGGATAACACGCACCAAGTTTTAAATGAATTAGGGTACAAGATTGACGTAAGTATTAGTCCTTTCGCTGATTACCGACATCAACATGGGCCTGATTTTAGAAACTTCAATAACGATATAAAATTAGAAAACAAAATCCTAAGCTGGCCACATTCAAGTGCTGTTGTTTCGCCCTTCTCTTTTGTTCGCAACTATTTCAACTCTTCGCCAACTTCATACTCAAGTGAAAACTTGTTTATAAAAGTATTGAAGAAGGTTTTCCGAGCTAAGCTACATAGACTCTCCCCAGAGGGCTTTTCGCTTACTGATATGAAGAATGTCGTTAAATTTCAAAATGCACTCGGACAAACTTATTTTATTTTATCTTTTCACTCGCCTAGTGTGAAAGCTGGTCTTACTCCCTATGTCAAAAATGATAGGGAACGTGGCGAGTTTATAGAAAAAATACTGTCTTTCGTTAATTGGTTTGAAGAATCATTGAATGGTGATTTTTTTACTATCAACGAACACCCATTGGTACGCAAGCTATGACGAACACTGATGTAAAAAACACCCCATTTTTTAGTGTCGTGATCCCTACTCGAAATAGAGTCGACCTGTTCAAAAAGGCACTAAGTTCGGTTTTATCTCAGACATTCACTAACTTTGAAGTAATTGTTGTAAACGATGGTTCTGATGAAGAGTTTCTTGAAGCTTACAAGCAGTTTGAAAAGGAAACGCCTTCAAACGTTTATTTTAGATATCAAATAAAACGCCCCATTGGACACGGTCAAAGTTACTCAATGAACACTGGTGCCTTGGTTGGCGTTGGAAAATACCTTTGCTTCCTCGATGACGACGACGAATGGATTGATCCTGATCATCTAGCACGAGCATTTGAAAGCATTGCCAATTGTGAAGCTACAGTAGATGCCTATTACACGAATCAAACAGCAGTATTCGTAGACGGTGTCGTGAAGCAAGGCCCTATATGGCTAGAAGATTTAGCTGAAAGACTACAATATAAGCAGTCTGACGTTCAAGGAACGATGGTCGTGAGCGTTCCTGAACTGCTCGAAAGCCATGGTTTCGCGCATTTGAATTGCTCTATTATAAGACGAGAGCTTTATTTAAGCATAAACGGAATGGACGAAAATATTCGTTGGGAATGCGACCGAGACCTATATCTTCGAACGCTAGACCGAGCAGATACAATACTGTACAACCCCTGCGTAGTCTCTCGACATTTAATTCCTGATACAAGTAAAAAAGATAATATGACAACCGTGGTAAACATGCTGGAAAAACGCTTGTATCAGGTAACAGTATTCCAAAAAGGAGCCCTACTGCTAAAACGTTCTTCGCTGCGTACCTATTGCTTAGCGTATCTAGGCTTTATTTATCAACACATTACTCACGAGTTACTTTCAACTAATAGAACAAAAGACGCCGCAGTATACGCCAGTAAAGCACTGGCCTGCCGATTTAGCATTAAGTGGTTCATACGAACTTATTGGCTGAAAATAAAAGCAATGCTTAGCTAAGTGGAAATTATGAAACTAATTATTCAAATACCTTGCTACAACGAAGAACGTACATTGCCCCAGACCGTGAAGGACTTGCCGGAACATATTGATGGTATTGACGTTATCGAATACATGATAATTGATGACGGTTCTACCGATAATACCATTGAGGTAGCGAAATCGCTTGGTGTGCACCATATAATAAAAAATAAAAATAACAGAGGGCTTGCACGCACCTTCCGCAAAGGCATAGACGAATGTTTGAAACGTGGCGCTGACATTATTGTCAATACCGACGGTGATAATCAGTATGCGGGCTGGGATATCGCTAAGCTTGTTGTTCCGGTACTTGAAGGCAAAGCCGACGTTGTAGTAGGCGACAGAAACACGCAAGATATTGAACACTTTTCCCCGTTAAAAAAGCTGCTTCAGAAAGTAGGCAGCTATGTGGTTAAGAAGGTGTCGGGTGTTCAAGTACCCGATGCGGTAAGCGGTTTTCGCGCCTACAGCAGAGAAGCGGCACTGCAGCTTAATATTATCAGCCCTTTTAGCTATACCATTGAAGCGCTTATTCAATCAGGTAAAAAGCACATGGCTGTTACCCATGTTCCCGTAGAGACCAATGCAAAAACTCGAGAGTCTCGCCTTTTTACCAGCATTCCTAAATTTATAGAGCGCCAATTAACCACCATAGTACGCATGTACACCATGTATCAACCGTTAAGAGTTTTTGTGCTAATTGGGGCGATAATTACCTTAATTGGCCTTATACCCATTATACGCTTTCTCATTTTCTATTTGATGGGTGACGGTAACGGCCATCTTCAGTCTTTGATACTTGGTGGTGTATTAACAGTACTGGGTATTATCACGTTTCTTATAGCCATACTTGCCGACCTAATAAACTTCAATCGCCAGCTTATTGAGCAAACGCTAGAGAAGGTGCGCAGAATGGAACTGCAGATGCTTGATGACCACCAAGAACGCGATAACGAGCGCAACACTAAGCCCTAATGAAAATTTTAATTGTTACTTCTAACTACCCACGCTGGCCTGGCGATAACACTACGCCGTTCGTTCATAACTTTGCCCGTGAATTGGTAAATCAAGGGGTAAAAGTAAGGGTGTTGGCACCGCACTTTGAAGGAGCTAAACGCAAAGACATTATGGACGATGTGGAAATTCGTCGTTTTCGGTATTGGCTGCCTGAATCAGGGCAAACGGTATGTTACCAAGGTGGCGCGCTGGGGAATTTAAAGAAAAATTGGGTTAACAAGCTTAAATTACCTGTTTTAGTGGCCTGCGAGTTTTTCTTCACCCTAATTCAGACATTGTTTTGGAAGCCTACTTGGATAAATTCTCACTGGCTTATTCCTCAGGGCTTTGTATGTGCGCTAGTGAGTAAACTCACGAGGGCAAAGCACGTCGCAACCATTCATGGTGGTGATGTATTAGCGCTAGATGGTAAAACACTGAGAAAGTTTAAATCTTTTTCTCTAAAACACTCAAATGTAGTAACAGTAAATAGCTCAGTAACGAAAGCAAAAGCAGAAGAACTCTCTCCACTTTCAGCGGACAATGTGATCCTTATTCCCACTGGCATTTTACCTTTACCTACTTTATGCAATGAACAAGTTTCTAAGTTAAGAGCAGCGCTACTACCCGAAAACACTAAACACTTAATCCTCTTTGTGGGGAGAGTTAACGAAGAAAAAGGCGTTGGAGAGTTAATAGATGCTACAAAAAAACTTATCGATAGTGGAAAGTCGGTGCATTTAGCGATTGTGGGAAGCGGACATGATGAATGTCGTTTTAGAGAATTGGCTGAAAACTTAGATATTACTGAATCTGTAACATTTGTAGGGTGGGTGAATAGCAAAGAAATTTACAACTATTACGCAGCGGCAGATGTGTTTGCTGGGCCTTCGAAACAATCTAACGACGGGTGGATAGAGGCACAAGGTCTAACCTTTGTAGAAGCCATGCTTGCTGGGTGCAAAGTAGTTGGCACCAATAGCGGTGGCATTCCTGATGCTGTGATTCATGGTAAAACGGGCTGGCTCTCTGAGCCTGGTAACGCTGATAATCTTGCTAATGCACTGGCACTAGCCCTGTCAGACCAAGGCAAATCTTTAACTGCGGAAGCGTTTACGTTCGCGAAGAAAAACTATCTTATTTCAAATACCGTCGAAAAGTTTAGATCTAAGCTACATAACTTTGAGTTTAACCATGTCAATAAATAAAGATGATAATCTCAAAATATGCTTTCCTCTTGTTGAATGCGGTTCTGGAAGCGACGTTTGGACATATAATCTTGCTGACTCTTTGACTAAAAACGGAATAAATGTGGAAATACAGAAGTATCCACATTTTTATCAGTATGTACCTTGGTTGTTGAAAAAAGATTTTAAAACAGATGCGGATATAATTCATACTAATAGTTGGAACGGCTTTGTGTTCAAACAAAAAAATAAGCCCCTATTTGTCACTGAGCACCTTGTGGTTCACAATAGAGAACTAGATAAATTCAAGAGTGTGCCACAAAGAATATTTCACAAACTTCTTGTCAAGCACTTTGAGAAATTGTCTTTTGACAGAGCAGATGCGGTCACCGCTGTCAGCCATTATGCGGCCAAAGAGGTGTATAGTATTTTTAAAAAAAAATGTGTACCTGTTCACAATGGAGTTAGTGATGACGTTTTTTATAGAAAAAAGCTTGAAAACGAGTTAATACCTAATACCAGTGATAAGATAAAACTCCTGTATGTCGGTAACCAGACAAAAAGAAAAGGCTTCGACTTATTAGAAAAAATAATGGAAAGATTAGATGACAGGTTCGTTTTACTCACAACCTCTGGTCTACGAACAAAAGCAAAGAAAAATGTTTCATCTAAGATTATATCTATTGGTAAACTCAATCAAAACCAACTAAATGAATATTATAACTATTGTGATATTTTTTTATTTCCTTCTCGAATGGAAGGGTTTGGGTTAACAGCAGTCGAAGCAATGTTCTGCGCTAAACCTGTAATATCCCACAATGTCTCTTCACTTCCCGAACTATTTCCACAACAAGAATTTCTATGCGACCTAAATTGCATAGATAATTTCGTAGAAAAAATAGAAAAACTCAGTTCAAACTCAGAGCTTCGAGAAAGAATTGGTAAACAAAATTTTCAATTCGCCAAAGAAAATTTCCGAATAGAAAAGATGACTCACCGATACATCGAACTCTACCATAATATCTTACATCGGTTTTAAAAGGCTAATAGAAGAAAAACTGAATGAAAAAAATTTCTATAGTTACAGTTGTTTATAATAACGAAACTCACTTAGAAGGCTGTATTAAAAGTGTAATATCGCAGACGTACGATGCATTCGAATACATTATAATTGACGGAAAATCTACAGACTCTACCCCAGAGATCATTGAAAAGTATAACGATAAAATAGACATCGTCGTATCTGAAAAAGATGACGGTATCGCTGACGCTATGAACAAGGCAATTAAATTGGCAACTGGGGATTATATTGCCTTCATCCATGCTGATGACTTTCTTTATGACAAACATGCACTTGAGAATGTAGCACCTTATATTGAAAGTGGATACGACTTAGTACTTTGTGACATTCTTTTTGGAAAAAACATGCAGCGCAAGACTTCTAGAGGTTTAGATTGGTTAACAAAATTCAAAACTGGTATTTGGCATCAGGGCTGTCTATGCGCTAAAAGTGTTTTTACAAAGTATGGTAATTTCAACAAAGACATTCCGATAGCAATGGACTACGAGTTTTTTTTGAGATTGTACTTAAAGGACGTTCGTGTGGCTTTTTGTCCACATATTCTAGCCGTGATGCGCGATACGGGAATCAGTTCTAGAAATGATTGGGAAACACTAAAAAAACGATTTAATGATGAGAAAAAAATCCACAGTATTCACGCCAATTCAGTTTCAATGAAGCTTGTTTACGGACTATACTGGAGCCTTTATTTTCCATACAGAAAAATTAAACACATTTTCCAATACCAACAACCTCCTCGTTGAATGTACTAACATAATGAAAATTTTTTGGTTAGTTTGATAAAAAATTCAAATACAATAAACGGAAGAAGATGAAAACGTTCAATAAAATTGCGATCCAAAATTCTACGCTACAAGGAACTGTAAAAGTTAGTGGAGCAAAAAACTCTGTCCTTAGGTTGATGGCTGCAACGTTACTGACTAATGAAGATGTTTCAATCAGCAATTATCCAGCATCGTTATTGGATGCACAAGTCCATAAAGAAATGCTTAATGAGCTAGGTAAAACCACTAATGTACTCGGTGATACGCTTATTGTGTCAGAGCAGAAAAAGTGCAAGACAACACTAGACTGGGATGGTCGATCTATTAGAAATACATTACTCATCTTGGGCACTCTTTTTACTCGGTTCGGTTATGGTGCGGTTCCATTGCCAGGGGGATGTAGTATTGGCGAGAAAGGGTCATCTAGAGCTTATGACATACATATCACGGTACTTGAAGCCTTCGGCGCAAGTGTATCCGAAGTTAATGGTTTTTTAATTGCAGAGAAAAAATACAAAGGGCGGACAAAGGCTTGTGAAGTAAAGTTACCCATGCGCTCGACAGGTGCTACAGAGAATGCGATTTTGATAAGTAGCTTGGCTGAGGGTACCTCAAGAATTTGGAATCCTCATGTGCGCCCCGAAATCTTAGACTTAATCTCGCTTTTGAATTCTATGGGCGCCGAAATTATAGTCCATGGACAAGAGCACATTGAAGTTCGAGGAAAACCATATCTAAGAGGTGCTACTCACGAGGTTATCCCTGATAATGTCGAAGCGTTGACTTGGCTTGTAGGCTCATCGATTACAAATGGAGAAGTTGAGATTCTTGATTTTCCATACGAGCACCTTGAGATTCCTTTGATTTACCTGAGAGAATCCGGGGCGAAAATTTACAAGCACAAAAATTCGATGATCGTAAAGGGCTCTCGCTGTTTTCCCCTTGAGTTGAGTACTGGTCCCTACCCTGGCATTAATTCTGATATGCAACCAATATTAGCCGTATATGCAGCAAAAGCAAAAGGTCAATCTAAGTTCGTAGACCTCCGCTTTCCCGGTCGTTATGCGTACGCAAAAGAGCTAAATAAAATGGGATTAAACTCCTTTGAAAATGGCAATATGCTTGTCGTTAACGGTGGTGATGCACTGTCTGCTGCAGAGGTCAAAGCATTAGACTTGAGAGCAGGTATTGCACTAAGCCTAGCAGGTCTTATTGCTGATGGTACGACTTTGATTGACGACGCGTGGCAAATTGGAAGAGGCTATGACAGTTTCTACGAAAAAATGCGCTCACTAGGCGCAAAAATAGAAATCATAAAATGACACCTCTCCAGAAACTATTCTTAAAAAGCGCCTCTAGAATCGGAGATTCGTTTTGCAATGTTAGTTTAAGCGAATATAGTTACTGGAAAGCTGGCGGTAAAGCTGAGTTAGTGATTGTTCCAAAGGACTTCGAACAACTTAAATGTGCGCTAATGAAGTGTAATGAAGAGAATCTGCCATACCTTTTAGTGGGCTGCACTTCGAACCTTTTGTTTACGGATGATATAATAAAAGTTCCTATTATCGTTATGACAAAAGCTTTAAACGTTATTGATTACGTAGAGCCGAATGTAGTTTTAGTTGGTAGTAGTGTTTGGGTACCTAAACTTGCACGTAACTTGGCAGAAAAAGGCCTTAAAGGTGTCGAACATATTTGTGGGATTCCAGGGACTTTTGGCGGGTTAATTTACATGAACGGAGGAAGCCTGAGAAGATCGATATCTGAAACTCTTTTGTCAGTAAAATCACTAACTCCCAAAGGCGACACCATTGAGCGAGATGTCAAAGATTGCAATTTTTCTTATCGCCAATCCCTCTTTCAAAAGAATAGTGAGATTATTGTTTCGGCGAAGATGAAGCTTCAATCGGGCGTTTCAAAAAAAATCAAGAGAGATATGCTTGCAATATTAAGGGCTCGCTCAGCTAAATTTCCAAGAAAGCTACCAAGTTGTGGCTCAGTATTCATAAGTAATCCAAAGATGTACGAAGAGTTCGGCCCCCCAGGCATGATGATTGAAAAGGCTGGCTTAAAAGGGTTTAGGAGAGGCGGTGCGCAGATCTCTGAGGTTCACGCTAATTTCATAGTTAATAATGGGCAAGCTTCAAGCGACGATATTCTTTATCTAATCCATTTGTCGCGCAAAGCCGTTTTCCAAAGAACAGGTTATCTAATGGATGCAGAAGCCCATTACGTTGACTCTTTTGGTGATTTAACGCCAGCCCATATAATTGCCGAACTAAAATATGGCTAAGAACCTCTCATCGCCCCTCTTTAAAAATATAACCGCTATCTTTTCAACACAAATGCTATCGCTTTTTGTTGGCCTGCTCTCAACAATAATCGTAGCGCGTTTTTTGGGTGCAGAAGGTAGAGGTATGCTAGCGGCTGTATTTGTTTACCCGCAGCTTTTTAGTGCTCTAGTCGAAGGTGGCATGCGCCAAGCAGCTATGTACTTTACTGGTAAAAAATTAGCTGAAGATGACACCATTTTAGGGTGCTTATTTATTTACATAGTGCTGGCTGGCTCTCTCGGTACTGGCTTAGTTATTACGACAATGTACTTGTTCGGACCTGAGTATCTCACACTTTCCCTTATAGTAGCGGTTGCGAGTACACTCCCATTGACTCTCTCAGTGAATGCTTTTCGTGGTGTATTCTTGGGTAAAGGCGCGATATCATCTTTTAACAGAGTAGTTTGGTGGCAGAAAGCTTTGAACTTACTCTTACTCATTTTATTTGAAGTCGTCTTTGGTTTATCAGTATTTCTCGCAGTTCTGAGCACGCTTGTCTCTTCAATTCTGAACTTCAGTTTAACTTTGTACTTATATTTTGCTAAAAGCGAAAAGAAATCCCTCAAAATTTCATGGCGTGTCTTTAGTGGGATGTTTAAAAAAGGCATCGTATATGCCGTAGCATTGTTTCTAATTGATGCTAATTACAAGGCTGACATTTTGCTCATGACTTATTTGTCGTCAGAACATGAATTAGGACTATATGCTCTTAGCGTACAACTCTCGGAATTGAATTGGCAACTCGTCACCGCCGTTGTTTTTGCATTAATGTCAGCAAGCTCTTCCAGTACGACTCAAGATCTTTATTCATCGGTAGCAAAATCTGCCAGACTGACATTTTGGGCTACGTTGATCTGCAGCTTATTTGTTTACATTGGGGCATTTTGGCTAACAGTGCCGATATTTGGAGAATCATTCAAGCATGTTCCTGATGTAATGCTTTGGCTCATTCCCGGTATTGCATTCGGTGTTTACTTTAAGGTTATCAATGCATTTTACGCAGGTCGGGGAGAGCCTCAGTACAGCCTCATAATAATGGCGATATCGGTCAGCCTTAATATCGTTTTAAACCTTTTATTAATTCCTAAATATGGAGCAACTGGAGCAGCCGTATCAACAAGTATCAGTTACTTTTTTTCAGCAATAGTAACTATCAACCTTTTTAAAACACACAGCCAACTATCGATTAGAAAATTTTTTTCGGTTGAGAGAGCAGACCTAAACATACCACCAAAAAGTAGAGGCGCAAATGATGGATAAGCCGAGTGTATCCGTATGTATGGCTGTTTTTAACAGAAGCGAATTTCTCGAAAAGACTATTGAGTCATTAAAAACCCAAACCTTTTGCTCATTTGAAGTTGTCATAGTTAATGACGGCAGCACAGACAGCAAAGTAAATCACATACTTCAGAGTATTGATGACAGACGCTTTCGCATTATAACTTCAGAGAATAGAGGCTTTACAAGTGCAATCAAGTTAGCTATTGATAATTCCCAAGGGGAGTTTATTGCAATTCAAGGAAATGGGGATGTAGCACTGCCTGAACGAATTTGTAAGCAGCATAAGATATTGGCGACTAACCCCCAACATGTCGCGGTGGGCTGCTTTTACCACAATGTCCATGCAATTTGCGAAAGTGAGTTAAAAACCCCAGTTACTTTTCCAAAGTTAACCCCAGAAGCGGAAGACTTTTTATCAGGGAACAATCCTTTCAGCCATGGCGAAGTTATGTTTAGAAAGACCGCATATAATGAAGTAGGTGGCTATCGAGATTTTTTTAAGTATTCACAGGATATAGATTTGTGGCTTCGCTTATCTCGACTTGGGTCTTTTTATGTAGTCCCTGAATTTCTTTATGAAAGGGGAATTTTTGGAAAAGAAGGGGTGTCAGCAAACAGACTTAGAGCATTAGATCAGGCATACTATGCCGAACTTGCAAAACAGTGCTTCATGCAATCCAATACGATAAATGAAGACTTAATATCCACCAAGGGAAATGCAGCTGCATTTTACAGGCTTCCCACTGCGTCAATGGCTAACTTTCTTTCAGGTCAAGTATTAGAATTGCTAGTGAAAGGTGACAAAAGAACTGCACATTACTTTATGTGTCTTGCTAGAAAAGAAAAGAATACATGGCGACTGTTTTTAGTAGATATCCTCTCTCGATTAGTATCCCTACCCTTACTAGGTCACGTTTTGATGCAGATTCTTGCGAAACATCCAAAACGAACTACGTGGATTCGCTCCTAGCATAAAATAATTCTGAGTATCAAAACATGTAGAACAACTTCAACTTCAATCTGTGTAATCGGTTATTGCTTTTTTATATATTTCTAAATAGCTCTTCACAATTAGTTTTTCGTCTCTTAAGCCCGCGGAAAGACTTGCCACGATAGAAGGTGAATACTGGACAGACAATTCTTGAGAAATAGCTTCTGTAAGGTCCTCCGAGTTGATTCGTGAAACTAACTGACCAAATTTGTCGTTAGGAATTAAGTCTCGCATTCCTCCAATATCAAAAGCAATGCAGCGAGTCCCGCATGCCAATGATTCAACAAGAGTATTAGGTAAATTATCTTGTAATGAAGGAGCCACAAATACATCAGCTGCACTGTAAGCCGCAGCAAGAGTAAATTCATCGTGTAAGACTCCCAAATAATGGGTTTTTATACCTGTCTGTCCTTCTATATCCCCATGACTAGCACCATAAACAACGAGTTCAACATCTGACTTAACTAAGGACTTTAGAGCATCTCTCAAAACATGAACTCCTTTTCGAGGATCCGATGTACTATTGAACGCTCCAAAAAGTATCAATTTTTTGTCTACAGGTAAATTCAACATGTTTCTTGATGCCCTTTTGTCAAGGGGCTTGAAAACTCTATGATCTATACAATTACTGATCGTTTTTACATCTTGATTTGACAATAATTTGCTTCTTGATACACATTGATGCAACCACCTACTGGGCGCCACTATATTAATTCTGAGTTTACTCCAGTGCTTGCACTTTCTCGAGTATGTCCAGCTATCAATATCAAGCCCTGTATGGTTATCGGGGCGGTTTAGAGGAGTATATCCTTCTTCGAACCTTACATCGTGGCCTTCTTCTCCGTAATGCTCACTTCCACAAAATGCCCACATGTCATGCATTGTCCACACAATTGGCGCCTTTATTTTTTTTACGTCTTGAATTGCAAGCATCTCACCACAGATCCAATGCAAGTTGACGATATCAGGCTTCAGTTTATTAATAACTCTGTGTAGACCACTAGAAAAAAAATTTATCGAATGCAACGTTGTATTGCTAGTCTTTTGTTTTTGTACAATAAACCTTCGAACTGCATTGGCCAAAGTAATAAAAATAAACCTTGTCTTTGAAACGGATAAAACAAACGGGTCGTCAGAAGCTTTGTTAACTACTAACATAAAGCTCTCAATCCCCGCTTTTCGTTGCGCTTGATGTAACCTGAATGCTGCTCGAGCTGCCCCTCCAGCCAAGTCGCTTGTACAAAGGTGTAATATTTTCATAGAGTCATACTAGTTTAGAATCTGGGAACCAAAGGCTCTCTTTATAAGGGATATTAATTACTTCAACTGAAAGAGTTGGGTTAAAAATGCAGGACCAAGCAGAAAGAAAAGAAGCACTCTTGATTAAATAATCGGTTCTTGAGAGCAATACGCTATTGACCACAGCTTCAAAAAGTTTCCGCTCTTTATCTCCATGCTCATTATTAAGGTGTATAGGTTGACCACTTTGACTTTTAACTAGATCTTCATGAAAGCAGACATTTATTTCTTTAGAGTCATATTTCTCTTTAATCAATAATATAAACCGTGCTTCATCTGATGCAACAAAGATTGTATCAACTTCGTTTTTTTCCAGATAAGCATCAACTTTTTGACAAATCATTTCTTCAGTGATTGGAGGTGCTTCAGCTCTTTTATCAGTACCTCTTAAATGAAGACCTAAAACGGACTTCCCAAAGTTTTTAGATACAAACTCGTCTGTATACTTTTTTATTTTTTCTTGTAACGAAAATAAATCAAAAAAAAGCAAGTGAGCTTTTGCAATACTTATTTCTTGGTATAGCCTTGGGGAAATAGGAAATTCAGAAATATGTTTAATTTTTAAAAACCGCGAATCGCTGCCACACTCGTGTTCAAAAACGCTCCCTAGAAAGCATGAACTGTCATCAGAGTAATTGGCATTAGTGAGTTTAAAAGTAGGTCTGAGACCTATTATTTCACAGTAATAAGCAATATACACACACCAATTTAATTGTGCAAACAAACCGTGTGAAGAATCTATATGGACATGTAATCTACTGCTTTGTAAAACATATCTTCTTAAAAAGATATGTGCAGAAATTATAATTCTTTTCATTATCGCCCACCTATGAACGCCACTTGAGACATTTACAAATCTCCATAAAACTCCCTTTTGAGGTAAAGTGTGTAATACTAAGACTAGTTTTACATTTAATTGCAAAGAACGCTAAGTTATTATTCATGAATAGAAAAATAATAAACACTTTATGAAAAGCCTTAAAGTACATCTTAACATTTTTCTTCCAGTGGCTTCGAAAGGGCTATTAAACGACGCAGAGATACTTTCCTCTGCATGGTGTTCATGCCTACCCAACACCACTGTCCATATAGTATCTAAAAACAAAGGTATTGCCTTCGCTTTCTTTCAACTTATTGGAATCGTCTTTCGAAAGTTTACCTTTAGAAAACAAATCGCATTTCATCTTGAAGAGGTGCAAAGCGGCTTGAAACGATTTAATGATTTAAACATTTTTATACCAAATCAAGAGTGGCTAAGAAGTTTAAGTGCTGCGGAAATGGCCAAAAGTGATGTAATAACGTTGGTAAAAAGTAAGTACGCACTAGCTAAAGTAAAAAGTATAGCTTCTGAAATCTATTATCTAGGCTTTTCTTCCAGAGATATAAATCTACCAAATGTAAAACCAGACTACGGCAAGTTTCTACATGTAGGAGGTAAAAGCCCTCAAAAAGGTACTTTAGCAGTTTTAGAATGTTGGGCTAAGCACCCTGAGTGGCCACAATTAACCGTAGTATCTTCTTTACCTGAAGCTACAGAATTCTCTGAACACAACAATATAAGGCTAATAACTAATTTTGTAACAGATAAAGAACTGGTACATATAGCTAACACACACGGTATTCATTTGTGTCCATCTAAAGCAGAGGGTTTTGGGCATACAATCGTAGAAGGGTTATCTACAAGCGCGATTGTTTTAACAACTAACAACGGTGTGATGGCCGAATTGGTAACAGAAGAAGGCTGCCTTATTAAGGCTAGCGCCAAGGAGCAAAGATATTTCAGCGATCTTTACGAAATTAGTGAATCCGATTTAGAAGAAAAGATTGAAGACATACTGCAAACAGATATTAGGCAACTGAAAATCAGAGGCGAAGGGTCGCGAGAAAGATATATAGAAATAAACGCTAGGTTTCGTGATTCTGTTTCGAAGATTGTCTCGAACGTGGTGTTACAAAAAGTAATAAAGGATTAGTATCAAAGCGTATAAAGGCTAAAACTTGATCGTCCCCAACGAATACTCATTTCAATAACTTTTACTATATCTGCAATTACAAATTTAAAGTAAGCCTTTTTGTTTGTATGCTATTGCATTGAATAGAATAAATGGACTTTCAACATAATGAGTCTCTCTTTGTACTTTGTGCGTGCTTTGGAAACTATTTTTAGTTTTTTGTTGTTTTTGATAACGATTAGCTGTCTTATTCTGTGGCCGGCGCAAAGCTTGGAAATGTCATTTGCAGATTTGAATGCTCTCTTTCCGTTTGTTGTCTTTTTTTCCGCTGTATTAGCGGTGTCAATCAAATTGCATACTTTCAGCGCAATCATTGTTCCAACGGTTATCTCTCCCTCCGATACAGTTAATTCACGCTCAAAGAGCCTATTAATTTTCAGCGCCATTACATTTGCAATCACGCTTTTAATTACGGCTTTAGGTATTGATAACGAATTTAGCTACACATGGTTTATTGCTGCAACTGGTAGTGCAACACTATTATTATCTCAGGTAACTACGAGCTACCACAAAGCTATCGTCTCTTCAGAACAAGCACCAAAAAGTCACGTATTATGTTTAAGCTTGTGCTCTATATTTTTGGTCTTACTATATTTACTGAGCAATGTTAATAATGCCGACGACACACATTTCATTTCTTATATCGTAGGACTTTTTCAACATCCCCAAGCCCCGGTGTTTTCTGTTGATACCATTTACAATGAAAACTTACCGAACCACATTTTTGCACTAAACCTTGGCCAAAGTTGGGAGTTTATTATTGCTGCGTTATCGTATTCTAGCGGCATTAATCACCTCACTTGGTACTATACAATTGCGCCATGCATTATGGTTATTTTTGTACCTTGGGTAACTTATACTTTTGTCAGACATTTTGTACCGCAACAAGCACTGATGGGAACTCTTTTCTCCCTAGCTTTCTTACTTCTTTGGTCTACCCATAATCACATGCACGGTTTTTTCTTTATACCTCGATTTTTCCAAGGTAAAGCCCTACTTCTCATGCTCTATGCGCCATTGACTTGCCTAATGGTTTTATTATGGTGTCGAACTAACTCGCGTCGTTACTTGATCGCAACAGGTTTAGCGATGATTGCTTGCGGTGGTGTTTCAAGCACTGGCTTCTACATTGGAGGGCTTGTAGCCGGTATCTCACTTCTTGCATTTTCCGAATGGAATATAAAGGCATTATTAAAGAACTTTGTACTCTTAGCTTTGGTTAGTTTACCTAATTTGGTGATGCTAGTAGTCGTCAAAACGGCAATCGCCGACGTAAACTCATTCTCTCCTGTTTCTACGCTAGCTAACATCAATGAAACGTTAGCGTTAACTTCTACGTTATCTACAGTACCACCGATGCAACCTGCTGAACGTCCAATATCGTCAATGTATTGGTTGTTTGGCGATAATTATTCGCTCTTTATCATATTGAGTATCGTTTTCGTTGCCCTTATAGTCTCTTACGCTTCGCAAACTGAAGAGCGACAACTTTCACTTCGCTGGCTCAGCCTAATATTAATACTCTGCTTTAGTCATCCATTAGCGACCTTTCTCGGTAATACCATAGGCCCTGGAAACCTCATCTGGCGTTTTCATTGGGCAGCTCCGCTATCATTGCTCATCGCGCTTAGCAGTGCGTTGATAATTCAAAATTCAACCGCAATAATGCAGTTGTTCGTTCCGAATAGTCCTTTGTTAACCAAGAATGCGAAAACACTGTCATATTCAGTTTTATTTTCAATCTTTGCGGTCTTTATAGCACTTAATGGCGGCTATGCTTTACAAAGATATTCATCATCCTTCATTCTTCACAAAGTTCCTTTCGAAGCCATGCGTGCTGCGAAAGAAACGGCTCGAGTTACATCAAAATCCGATACTATTATTGCGCAAAATATTGTCGCACAAATGCTCCCCATGATAGTTAGAGATGCAAAGCTAATAGCTTCACGACCTCTATATTGGAGCCAGCCATATTTTTCATCAAAAGAAACGAAATTAAGGGAGCGCCTACAAACGCTAACAGATAATCTAGATCGTTTAACGGCCGAGCAGTTAGTGTTATACCAATCGTCTATCAAGCTTGCAGGTATAACTGTTATTGTGGCCGAATCTTTACCTCCGAAAATCATAGAGTCTCTTTCCTTAAAGCCTTTAGCACAATTAGATGCTTGGGGTATCTATAGAGTTACAGGATAAACAAAGCTAATGTCGTACTCCCAAGCTTTACGCTCGATAATAACTACTCCCTCTTTACTATCTAGTAAGAAGCACCTTTTTTTACTTAGCCATATGAGAGCTAATACAAGTTTAATGGGGCATTTACTCGGTAGCCATAAGCACATTAATGGCTATTACGAAATGCACATAGGTTATTACAGTGTAAAAAGCTTAATGCGCCAAAAGATACTTTATTCTCAAGAACATAGTTTAAAGAAAAACAGTGTATATATGTTTGATAAAGTTCTGCACAACGAACACCACATAAGCGAGCGCATACAAAAGCATCCTAAAAGCCACTTTCTCATAAGTATCAGAGCGCCAGAATTCACCATTCCAAGCATTGTATCTTTGTACCAAAAATTAAATCCCGGCCATGAACTTACAAACCCTAAATTTGCTGCTGCCTATTACTGTGAAAGGCTTGACCTACTTGCTGAAATTGCGTCGGTTAAAAATTTCAACTACTTGTACTTTGATGCGGATGCGATCAAATCGAAACCAACTTTAACGCTGCAGAAAATTTCTCAATTCCTTGAGCTTACCCCCCCGTTATCAACAAAATATGAAAAAATGCATAACACGGGTAGAGAAAAAGCAGGAGACTCTTCAAGTTCGCTTTTAAAAGGGGAAATAATTCAGTCGGGACTTATACCCATTCAGGTTCCTTACGCAAAGAGTCAATATTTCAAAGATTGCCAAAGTACTTATAACAAAGTAAGAATATTATTAGATTCTAAAGCTCAACAAAGCGTACTTTTGTAACAAAAACTGTGGTTAAAGCTTGTAAATTTTGAAGAAGACGATGACAAAATAATGACAAAAGAAATTGTTTTAATAGATATGGTTAGCCATAGTGAAATGCACTTACCTTTTAATGAAGGTTACTTAAAAGCTGTGTCTTTAGCATACCCTGAAAAACGCATCACATTTGCAGCATGCGATGGTCATGTAGAAAATTTAAAAACACAAGTTGGTACGCTTTGTAACGTAAACTATAAAGTCATACCACAATTTGATGAATTGCTTTCTAGTCATTCTTATCATCACCCATTCTATGGCAGAAGAGCTGCTCGTTACTATACAAAGTGGCTTTCCGAAAATTTCGATTTAGAAAATATTGACCTACTTACCGTACTTGGAGCCAGAGCGCCAGTAATTAGCGTTGTGCAGAAGTTTTGGAAAAACATGCCCGGCGAATGCCACTTCTTACAGCATAATCAACTAGGAATAAGCAAAAGCTGGCGTTCTCGAAACCCTATAGAGCGCTATTTCGATTATATCTCAGTCTTAAGGCGCGGATTGCCAAAAAATCAAAAGTTATTAGTACTGGAACTGGGGTTGGATGACGTTATTTTAGACATAGCTCCTGCTATGAAAGGCTCAGTAGAAGTTGTTGAACATCCTGTACTCGAATCTGAATGGTTACCCCCAAAGACTTTGATTGCTGGAGAACCTATTAAAATTGCTTTCTTGGGTCATTGCGGAAAAGGTAAAGGATTTGATGTCTTTTGCAAAATCGCTAAAGAGTTTAATAGCGATAATTTAAAATTTTACGCAATAGGAAAAGAAAATACTGGTCAAGCCTCAGAGTTTGACACCTCTGGACTAGCACTGCCCCCTCACAAAACCCACTTAGCAAGAGAAAAGTTTGTCGAGTTGCTCGGAACAATGGATCTTGTGTGCCTTCCACTTCCAAATTCAGTATCTTATGTTTCAAGTGGAAGTATAATTGACGCTTTCGCTGCAGCTAAACCGCTGATAACGACTTCAAATCAATCACATATAGCTATTGGGGAAAAGTATGGCGAGTTTGGGATATTGAGATCTGATCAGTCAGGTTTGTTTAATTTTTTTAAAGATTTAGCAGACAAGCCAGAGCAGTCTCTCGCCAATTATGAAGATTGGAAGAGAAACACTATAAAAATTCGCAAGGCACGTGGTGAACAAGAAATCGCAAAGCGCATCAAGTCAATATGCAATAATTAATTCCTTTTTATCCAGTCTCTTAAAGTCTCTACAGGCTTATGGATACTCATTACAGTCAGTTGACCAAACAACAGCATGAAAGGTATCGAAACTATTGCAAACATTTCAGTGCGCTTGGTAAGCTCAAACCCTAACTGTGCAGAACCATAAAACACGAGCACACCGACAGTCCAATGTATTAGGTATATAGGATAGCTAAGGTCACCCATTTTTTTATCAAAACTTAGCAATCTTTTGTTTTTTACTTTTACGTGAGTTAAGACAGCAAGAAGAAGGCAGTTAATCAAAAAGTTGATATAAAAGCCAATGGATAAACCTGACCCGTTTTTATACTGCCAATACCAATTTAATAGAACAAAGCCGTATAAAAGAATAGCCACATCAAGTCGCGCAAACCTTCCTATGGTCCTCCCTATCTCATCTTTATAGTGGTACATTAATGCTCCTGTAGCGAAGGGAAGAGAGGCAGCAGCTGGATGAAAATAGCCATAGTCCCACCAAGGAAGGTTTGTTGCGAATATAGCAACTGTATACATCACGCCTGCGCCAAACCATAACCAGGTTCTAGTCTTCGTCTTTGAGAGCCCCAGCCCGATTAAAGCGTAATAAATAATTTCTACAGTTAATGCCCACGAGGGGGGGACAAGCGCAGGTGATTTATGATCGAAGTTCATTAGTGTAAGATTGGAGAGCGTATTAATAATTCCTTCGGGCCAACGTAAATTAAATATAACTGCACTAGTAGCTTCTTCCCCAATAATAATTAAAGTTACAACACTCAGTAAACAAGCAGCGATATACAATGGATAGATACGAAGCATTCTAGCAAACGCGTACTTTTTCACCCCCTGCCTTCCATAACCATAGTTTTGCTGCATTATAAAAGTCATTAAATAGCCGCTTAAACAAAAGAAAGTAAAAACTGCATACTCTCCAAAACCTGGCCAACCTGCCAAGTGCAAAAAAACCACCATGAACGCTAATATTAGTCGGTATGTGCCAAACACGAATTTAGCCTCTACATTGTTCTAGTTCATTTGATATAAATTGCAGTGTTTGCGCCCGTATTTCTTTAAAAAGTGCGGAATAGCCTGCATTATTTAAATGTAATCCATCACGGCTGTATTGAGGCAGAAGCTTCCCCCCGTTACTAAGCTCATGATTTACTTTTACAAACTTAGTATTATTTGATTCAGTGATGCTTTGCAACTGCTCATTTAAATTTTTGACGTACGCACTATCATGCGGGTTTTCAGTGTACATAACCTCTAAAATAACGGGCCTTTTTTTTCGTTTTTGAGCAAGGCGGATTAGTTTATCGATTGCATGTGCCGCATCATCTGACCTGTCTTTATCTGTCCGGTTAATGCCAACCATAACCATCACTATACAATGGTCGTCACTCGCTACTTGGTCCCGGTATAATGCATAAACTTGACGAGCTTGATAACCATCAACGGCTAGGTTACGGATTTGCCATGGCTTTAAAGACCAAATATCTGACCAAACGTCAGATCTAGCAAAGTGTGAATCTCCAAGAATAAGCACAACCGGGCTGGAAGTGTGAAGAGATAAGTAATTTAAAACTGCTCGTCTTGCTTTATCAATAGATAGAAACGCTACGCCAGTTATAATTGCCCCCAACAAAAACAAACTTAAATGCCTAATGATTGTCTTAAGCATGGTTTTTGCTCAACTCTGTGTAAAGCTTTACCGGTAAAGTCTTAAGTTTTATCCACCAAAACTCCCATGTAGGGTCGAACTTCGCGAATATTCTGAGGAGTATTGATAGAGCCATTGAATAAGCAACAGCTCCAATTGTTATATTTCCTACAAGCGCTAAAAGTGACAATTCAGTAAAATGATAGCCATACTCTAGGCAACTCCACATTGCCGAAGCGGCTAAAGATGGTAACAATAAAACGCTCGACATTTTTTTGATAGACAAGCCAATCGTGAGCCGTGTAAAAATTAGTATACATAGGAAGGCAATAAGCGCAACAACACCTCTAGCCCAAGCAAAATCAGACAGTTCACTAAATGTAAAAAAGCAGAAAGCACCGACTAGAAGTGCTATCCCCATCGAATCACTAAACAGGCTATACTGGGTTTTATCGAGATAATCAAATAAGTTGTTAGTAATTGCCGTTAGTGGATAAGGTAACATCATCACACTCAAGGCTGCCATTACCGGGGCTGTATCTGCCCATTTCGGCCCTAAAATAACGTCGCAAAATTGAGGGGCAACAAACCAAATTCCAACGACACAAGGCATTACAAAACCATAGACCAGACCAAAGTATTTGTAGGTTTTATCGAATAGTTCCTGTTTATTGTTCTTATAGCCCGCTAAGGCAGGGAACATTGCTGTAGACGCTGGGGTAATCACTTCGGCAAGAGGCAGTACTGCGAATTCAAGGCCAATGCTATATTTGCCTACAGCGCCATTATCGAATAAACGCCCCACAAGAAATGTATCGAGTTTATTTCGAGTGTACCCCAGTACAGCACGAACCATAATTTTACCAGAAAACCTCAACTGACCTTTCGCAATATTGAAATTAAGCTCTGGTCGATAGGATGATATTTGATAAGATCCGATACAATAAACCAAAGCATTACAAACACCACCCGCCACTAGAGCCCAATAATTTTGTAACCAAAAGGCAATCACTAGCATAACCGCTGTTGACACTAGCTTTGCACTGAGCAGCAAAGCAGAAACGCGCTTAAAATCAAGCTCTTTTTCAAATTGGACTAATCCAATATTATTAAGCGCAGAGAAAATACCCGAACAAGCCACAACTACAATTATCAACTGAATTTCAGGAGCATTCATAAAGTCAGCAAGAAAGCCAGATAACGCTATAATCAAAAAAATTAAAGCGATCTTTAGTAGCAAAGCGACTGTCCAACTCGAGTCCATTGCTTGTTTATCGAGCTGTGTCTGAGATATTAAATACCTATTTATACCAATGTCTGTCAAGGTTTCAAAAAAGCCGATACAAATAGTTGCAAGAGCGACTAGGCCGAACGCAGAAGGGTCCAACAACCTAACTAGAACAAGCGTACTACCTATCCCAATAAAACGAACACCCCACTTACCGAGCAAATTCCAAAGGTAAGCCACTGTTAACTTTTTTTGTATACTCATTTTTCGACACTAATAGTTTTTATTTGCTTTGAGGTCCGCGTGTCTAAAAAAGTATTCAGTCTGTTATCCGTCCTAATGTGTTCTGGCCTGTGGTAACGGTATAGCTCAACAACATGACTAGGCAATGAAGCAAAGTCGTCATTTTCAAGGGTAAGATACGCTTTAATACAGTTTTGTTGGATGTGTCTCAAGCTATAGCGCTGTAGCCTACGCCAGTACATCTTTATATTTTTAAACGTATTAGGGACCAGCCTGTGGTAACCGAATAGGGCCCCTTTTATTCCAACCATCAATCCATTTTTAACTCCATTGCTCAATTTAAAATCACATTGAGCAACCCAAGCTAAAAGGCTGTCATCGCCAATTAACCCGACAGGTAGCATAAAGCCGGTTTGTTTTATTTTCTCATAGAATAATGGCGTGATAGCGTAAAAGTTACCACTTAGTGCTTTACCGTTTAGAGTATTTCTGGTGATACTTTCACTGTAGCGGCCTATAGGCTCTGGTATAGCAGCTAGAAGGTATGCATCAGTGTTTAATTTCGCGCCCTCCAACAAAGCGACTAAACTATCTGCACTTATTGTGCAGTCACCATCGACCATTACAATCAGACTTTCACTATTCTGCACTAATTCATATATAGCAACATTCCAAGCGTTGGATTTATCGCCTAGCCTAATATGTTTGGCGTCGAAATCATCTCGGGTGGAACAGAAACTATCAATAATAGATTCTGAGCTATCTGAACTTCCGTTATTAACAATATGGACTTTGAAAGCTATGGACTCTGGCATATTAGCTAAAGCCACTTCTATGCTCTCTAAACATGAAACAATAAAGTCTTCTTCATTATGTGCAACCACACACACTTCAATGTGACGTATCATGGTATTTTTATTTCCTTATCGGCACATACTTCTAACAAACTTTCCCAGCGCCCTATTGTTATCTCCGGTGTGAAATGGGATGCACGTTCAAATGAACGTTCTGAGTAATATTGTCGATTTGATTTACTTTCAATCATTGATGCTAGTTCTCTAGACAAGGCACTTATATTTGCCAATTCAACGACTTTGCCATATTCCTCTTTTATTATTTCGGCTGGTCCCATAGGACAATCGAAAGCAATAACTGGCACACCATGCGTCATAGCCTCTACGATGGTTAAGCCGAACCCTTCGTAGCGAGAACTGCAAACAAAAATCCCAGCATCTAAGTAACATTTTTTCATGTTTGAAGAAGGGCCTTCAATTCGAATACTCTCATCGTCTTTAGCTGCGGCCAAGAGTTCTGTTTTCGCACTGCCGTTAGGACCTACTATTCGAAGAACCCAACCTTGTCGCATTTCACTCGACAAGCACTTCCATGCTTTCACTAAAAGGTCAAACCCCTTTTGCTCAGTGTAACGTCCAGCAGACAATACGACGTGGGCATCTCTATATGGATTAAGTAGTGGCAGTGGTAATGCGCAGGGATTAGCGTGCACGACAACAGAAGCTTTGCAATGATATTTCTTTTCCCACTCTCGCTTATCCTGCTGAGTTAACACAACTATAGTGTGAGCAAATCTGGCAGCCAGTCTCCTAGCAAACCAACGACTACCAAACCGAGTTTCAATTTGTGAATTAAAATGCTCCCACACAATCTTCTGATAACGTTTACCAATTGTTGCCGGAAGGCTCAATAGTGCCATCTGAGAGTCTGAAGCAATAACGGCATTCGGTTTAATTTCGCCTAAGATTTTTCTTAACACATAGACTTTCTGTGGCAAAGTTCTAAGCATATTGGCAGCGTCATCGCTGAGAAATTTAACTTGAACGTTGTCTGATAAGATAAAAGCAGGCTCCTTACCTGTTTGCTGCACCGAAATTAAAGTAATAGTGTGGTGTTTTGCTAATTGATTACAAAGCTGAAGGGTGACTCTCTCCGTGCCCCCCATAGCAGTGTAGTCATGTATTAATATGGCCAGTCTCATTACCAAACCTTACTTGTTGCATCGTCTTCACTCGCACTTCTGCGACTCTTTTTTCTTCACCTTTAACGACAGCAGAAAGTGCAGCGGTCATTCCTACGAGCGCAAAAAACAAATCGTTATAGGCTGAACTAAGAGCTGCGCCAGCAGTTAGAAAGGCAATAAGCGAGAGCCTGAGCATTTCTGCTAAATTAACATGCCAGAATACTTTACTTGTCTTTGCTATACTGCTGAGGTTTTTCAACGTGATTAATACGATGAAACCATACCAGATAGCACCAAGAAAACCGTGGTCAGCCAACACTTGAAAGTAAATACTGTGGGCTACAAAAACCGTATCACCAACATTAAGAGTCGCACTAGGTATCCAAGACAACGTCTCCCAATCTGCAATAAGACTGTTAATAGTTCCTCTATTGGTGAATGTAGAATCGAATCCCCCTCCAAAAAATGGATGTCTAATTGCCATTAACATAGCAAGCTTCCAAGATTTCAATCTACCTTGAAACGACCCATCCTCACCCGCATCGCCAATAGTCTCCATTCTGTTAAACCACTCGTCAGATAGGATGGCTAGTGCCACTAATCCGCCTAACGACATCACAAACCCATCACGAAGCTTGTTTTTTGACTTTAACCAGTATGCAATGCTGAACACGGCTAATCCTAAAAACGCACCACGAGAATCAGTTCCGAGCACGAACATGACATTGAAAAACGCTACGCCATATAATCCATTTTTAAAATAAAAGTTGTCTTTGTATTGGCGAGCCAGAAAAATTGCTATAGGAATACACATCAAGGACGCTAATGCTGATAGATTATTATCATTAAATGCTGGAGTTAAACCAAAAATGTTATGACCACCTAGGGATATAACGAATTTCGCTCCTTCTATCATTGCAAGCGCTCCGAATGATAGAGTAATCCCCCAAGCAACAGACTCAAAGTGAACTTGCTTTCTTATAACTACAGCAATAAAAAAGAAAAGTAGTAAGGTCCGCCAAAATAAATCGAATCTAAACCAAACATAAGGACCATAACCATTGTTAAGCATTGTACTGATGACACAATGTGCAAAAAAGATGACACAAAGAACGAAGATGGCGCCACTTGGAGGTTTCTTATTTCCCTTGTTAATCGCAAAGCTCGCCATCGTCACCACTGCGAAAAGAAAGTTCCAACGCACTGATGTCGCTAAACCGCCATGAGCCCATAAGAAGGGAGGCACAAGGGCAGACCAAATCCAGAATGATATTGATAAAAATGGTTTTCTCAATGCTGCGTAAAGTAAAAGCGGTAAAATTAACACTAAAAGATAATCACGCATTACTTATCATCGTCCTGATTGTCTATTTTTATAGCCTGAAGCGATAACCAAACTAGAAGCACAATTTCAAGTAAAAAAACGGTATTGTCTATCACTACAGATGCCTCAAAAACTCATTAATTACGTATTGTGATAACTTTTCGTATACTCGCGAACTGAAGCGATGACTTCCTATAAAGTGTAGTGTAGACACTTTGCCTATAAAATTATCAGGGTCTTTGTTCCCTTTTCCTGTCGATGGGAAGCCGTAATTTGCATACTTGGGCCATGGCAGAATGAAGGGCTCGTCTGACAATGAAACCATTAAATTACTCGCAACTTGCTCTGAGCCCCACTCGTTCCACTTTTTATGCCCCAACTTACTCTCTAGCTCTTGAGACAGCGCTTCTAGCCTCTCAAAACTGGGCCCCATTATAGGAAACCCAGTGAGAGCGGAGCATCCACGACAGTATTTTTGAAATCTTTCAGATTGCAGGGTTGTGAGAGTTCTTTCCGTTTCTACTTGTACATGAGCACCGTTCCACCTCTTTGAGAGGGCTGACATGTACTCAGGGGACACAGGAAAACTGAAAATAGGGTTTCCAATCGTAAATGCTCTATTCTCGTTAACCGCTTTGGAAATTTCGGGAATAGCGGACATGGTCAACGTGTCAGTATCTACTTGGATTACATAGCGCTCTCTGGAGAGTTCGAGTATTCTGACTAACCTCTCCCATGTCCCGCCTCGAGGGCAGTGACCGACATAGATGTCGTTAATGTTAGTAATTGTTAAATCGGAGAAGTGTTCTTTGAACAGGTTTTTATCTTCATTCGTAAGAGAGCCATCATCAACAATTTCTATTGCGCAACTTCCCAACTGGTAAGCGAAGCTTTTAAGCGCCAAAAGAGCCATATCTACCGCACCGTGATAAACTTGCGATAATAATACAACATTAGCGTCTTTATTCGATGGATACATACCTGTAGAGCGTGCGTTAAACGCAACCTTCTGGAATCGTGCTTTATTTATTTTAGCTTGTAGGTTATTGAGAGGCATCAAATTGACCTCTCTTCAGCACCCTTTCCTCTGCTAAATTTTCGATTACCTGGGCATTTCCTATCCACTGTAAAGATCTTCGCTCAATTGTTTGTGAAGCAGACTTAGAAAGCTTGTCGACGAGTGCAGGCGATGAAATCATTCTAATTAACTTATCAACCATATCTTCAAGGTTTCCACTTTGAAAAAGTAACGCATTGTGCTCATCAGTTAACAACTCTTTTATATTGGGGCTATCATCTGCCAGTATCGCTTTCCCCATCGCTAAATATTCAAGCAGCTTCAAAGGCGACGCCCATGGAGTAACCGCTGGCTGCAGTGCAATGTCTATTTGACTCAACCAATATGGCATTTTATCTCTAGAAACTAGGCCTGTGGATATAAATTGCTCCGTAAAACCCAATTCATCAGCAAGCTTATTTAGACGAGGCAACACGGGACCATCTCCCACAAGTAGAAAAACAATATCTTGTCTATCAAGGGAAGCTAACGATCTCATGACTTTATCAAGGTGGTGCCACTCCCTGCAGAATCCTACAAAGCCTACTACACATTTGTTCTTTAATTTAGGTAGCCGTTGAGAATACAAAGACGGGTTAAAACGCGCCTCATCGACCCCGTTAGGAATTACTTCAATGCGATCTTTAGGCACCCCTGCAACATATATGAATTCCGCAAGCACTTGCGTGACTGGCAATACAACGTCAGCATTACGCCAAGCATAATACTCAGACCACCTTGCGAGCCGCCTCAGAGAAAGGCCACCATAGTCAATCCGTTCTTCGTACAAGGGAGAGTTGACCTCTAACAGCAAAGGCACTTTGCAAAGTTTCGCTGCCCAAATTCCGCCCGTAAAGAACAAGTTGTAGCGTTCATAAATTACATCGGGCTTGAATTTCCAGATAGACCACAGCATTTTAAAAAACGCCCAAAAGCTATAAGAGTATTCAATAGACTCATATAGCATTTGGGGTAAATGGTTCTTTAGTTTACTCACCAACCCACCATTGCTACCAAAACTAGACTGTTCAGTCATTTTCGGTGCTACGATGTGAACGTTGTGACCTAGCTTGCGAAGTGCATTTACGATTTCCTCAATATGAACATATTGCCCGTCTTTGCTGGCAACTCTGTGGTGATAGAGTATCTTCATTGACTTTGCGTTCTTATTGGACATTTATCTTGCTCAGCACACCAAGCATTTGGAAGAAACGGGTATTCAGGAAAACCAATTTCCTCCCTACTTTCATATATTAAATTTGAGGTATCTAAATCCGGTGTGTCAACCTCACCTACTATAATATTTTGCGATATTGCGGTTTCTACAAACTGGTTGTCTGTTGCCAACATACTGTCATAGCCAATTCTGTCGAATATAAAGACGCTCTCTCTAAGTGTGATGCTATTTTCGGTATGCTTTCTCCCCTCTTGAGCGTAACCGATCGCTTGTCCATTCGATGACATAGCCCCTTGCTGAAGCAATGATTTATCTAAAACGAGCTTACCACCATTTGGAACATCAATTAGCCGGCTATCTACACCTGATAGAGAGGCTATAATACTGCCATGTATTTCGGTAACTGGTCCCCTACTTTTGATTTCGTGTCCTTCACTCTTCGAAGCAATAAACATACTATCGTAAATATAAAGCTCAGCTGTGTTAGTATAGATACCATGAGCCCGGCCAAGACGCCCCAACTGTTCAAAACGACTATCGTAAATAAGAATTTTGCTATTTTTGCCAGTGGCTTCAAGTACTCCATTTTCGCTATTGTGAAAATACACATGCTCTAAGGTTAAATTTGCCCCTTCTTGGCGGATACAAGCTCCGTTACGGTCACCTACCGTAACCCCCCTGCATTCAATGTTTTTAATCGTTAAATCATCAGCATAATTAACAATATACCCTTTTCCTCTTATTGCTGCTTTTTCAAAAACCACATGCCCCCTACCAATGATGGTAAGACGATTTTGATGTACTTCAAAAGGTTCAGAATATACGCCTTGTGCGATTTCGAGTGTGTCACCATCGTTCAGGCTTTTGAGTGCAATTTGGAGAGATTCGAAAGGCTTCCCATTAACAAAGTGTAAGTTAGAAACACTGTATTCATTGCTTGGCTGCCAAGGTGAAATAACTGCTTCTATTTCTTGTTGAAGGTTCGGAAATTTGAGCATTTCTTTACGCTCACTAGCTTTTGCCGACGCATAATACTTGCTCAAAACTTTGCTTGAGACTTTATCAACTAGGTCTGGACGCAATACAAAAAATACAATCAGCACAATATGACCTAACAAGCCCGTAATAAGAAAGTACCTTTTAAACGTGATGATCGTCTTTTCTTTAACGCTCATGATGGGCTTTCCTTGTTTTCAACAATCGAAAGAAAAATTCTATAAAGAGAATCGCATCTTTCACTCCATGAAAACTGCTCAGCGTACTTACGCGTTTGGACTCGTGAAGGCTTCTCTTCAAGCAATTGACGAACTCCCTTTGCGATAGCATCACTTGAACGATCAACTAAAATTCCTGCACTTTTTGTTTTAACTACTTCGGGCGTCCCCCAAACTTTCGTTGCAACAACAGGTGTCCCTGATGCCATTGACTCCAATAGTACATTTGCCCAGCCTTCACGACTTGAAGCAAGAACTGAAAGATCCGCACTTCGAAACCATTCATTTAAACTCGATTGGCTTAGCGCCCCTAGAAATTTAACTCTTTCACTCACTCCGGACTCTTTAGCAAGTAATTGCAGTTTCTTTAGATCGGGACCATCTCCTGCGATTGCCAAAGTTACGTCATTTAGCTTTTTTAGTGACTCAATGATTAAGTGATGACCTTTTCGCTCTATCAGCCAACCGACTGAGATAATTAAATGCGGAGTATCTAATCCCAAGGAGCTTTTCAAAGTTTTCTGAGTATCATCATCACTAGCACTGAAAAGTGATAGATCCACTCCATTTCTTACAACAGTTACCCGGCTATCTTCAACTCCTAGTGTCATCATTTCATCCTTAAGTGCTTGGCAAACACTCATCATGTGGGATGAATTTGCGAAAACCGAATGTAACATTTTTCGAGCTTTTGGGTATGTGGGTACTAAATTGATATCTGTACCTCTAGCAGTACAGGTAAACGGAATATTAAATCTACTTGCCACGCTTTCAATAGCAACTCCGTCTGGGAAAAAGTAGTGTCCATCAATCAAATCGACATTTTTACGTTTTAGAAGCTTTTGTAATGTCTTTTTGATAGCTTTCGATAAGAAAAATGGAGTTATATACATTCCAACTTTAGGTAGGACCACATATTTGGGGTGGAATATCGTGATACCGTCTATGGTTTCGCTGTATGGAACACCGGCATATTTAGCGTATTCTCCAAACTTTTTCCATGAAAAAGGAAACCACGGCACAGGGGCAATTACGGTAGCTGATATTTCTGGGTAAGCACGCAAAAGTTGCTTTAATCGCGTATGAACAAAAACACCATGCTTCGGATCGTTCTTGTTTGGATAAAGTGTGCTAATGGTGACAATTTCCATCAGCTTTACTCTTCTACTATCTTAGGTGATGTGGAAAAGAGCCCCTTATTCAAATCTACAAGGCGTTGAGCACCAGCAAAATCTCCAGGGGTTCCAATATCGAAGAATAAACCTTTCGTTTTGAACACATTTATATGTAACTCTCTATTAGCTAGTACATTTTTTTCAAAGCTAAAACACTCCGGTTGGCCTAAAAAGGCGTCGTTAGAAGTGTTCAACCAATATATACCTGCATTAATAAACCCTTTGCCGCTCTTCCCTTTTTCAGAAAAACCTATGAGCTTTCCTTGTTCAATATTGGCAGCGCCGAATCGAGACAGGTCATCAACTTCTGTGCATACAAGCCCAAGCTCGCTTTCGTTTTCACGCATTTCATGAACGAATTTCAGTAAAGAAAATTCAATAAAAGAATCTGCATTTGCAACTATCACATGTTCGCTACGACAAAGCGCTAGCGCTTGCCTTATTGCTCCACCGGTCCCAAGTGGTTCTCGCTCAATAGAGAAATCAATATCCCAATCTGCGAAATGATGCCTAACTTCTTGTTCTACCATATCAGAAAGATGAGAAACTGCTAATACAAATCGCTTTACACCCTGGTTTCGAAAATTCCAGAGTATGTAGTGTAAAAAAGGTACATCATTTACCTTCGCTAAACACTTGGGGTAATTGTCTCCAGTCACACTGTACAACCGAGTCCCTAGACCACCGGCAAGAAGAATGGCTTCCACAATTACTCCTTAGGTTTATATTTAGCAAACAGTGTTTCTTCGACAATAGCACAAATAATGTGACCAATACTGATGTGTGACTCTTGAATATAAGGCGTGCACGTTGAAGGTACGTTGAGCGTTATGTCACACATTTCAGGTAACTTTCCTGCATCACCACATAAAGCAATAGTATGTATGCCCATCTCTTTCGCTTGTTCTACTGCCTTCACAACATTTACCGAATTTCCAGATGTACTTATTCCAACAAATATATCGCCTTCTCTGCCATTCGCCTGTACTTGACGAGAAAATAGATTTTCAAAGCCATAATCATTACCAATAGCTGTTAGCATCGAAGTGTCTGTAGTCAAAGCAATCGAAGGCAAACCAGGGCGGTCAAAGTTGAACCTGCTAACAAATTCAGCTGCAAGATGTTGAGAATCAGCAGCGCTGCCGCCGTTTCCTGCAAACATTACTTTGTTTCCACGTTGCAGCGCTTCGATACACAATTCGCTAGCTTTAACAATTCGCTCAATCAATACACCATCAGCAAGTATTTTCTGTTTGACCTCAATACTCTTTTCAAAGTGGCTTTTTATATATTGTGTACCGTCCACGCTTTTACCCCAAAATTTGTAAATTGAAAATTATGTACTTGCCCTGAAGTTTGCTTTAGCTTTTTTATGAGCGGTTGCTTGTCTACAGGGTCAACAAAAAGCATCATGAAACCACCTCCCCCAGCCCCTGATAGTTTTAGAGACTTTGCACCATTTTCGATAGCCATAGAAGCTACCTCTTCAATGTAGGAGTTTGAGATTGAAGATGACGTTGACTTTTTAGCCAACCATGAAGCCTCTAAAACTCTTGACATACCTTCTATATCATTTCTCAGTAGACACTCTTTCATTTCAAAAGCACTCTGCTTAACCTTGTGCAATGCTTCCAATGACTTGTCACTATCTGTTTTGGTTGATGCTTTTATTTGGTCATCTATTATCTTACCAGAGTCTCGAGACAGCCCCGTGAAATAAAGTATGATCTGGCTCTCGAGCTCGTTCTGTATATCATTTCGGATACGCAGCGGATTGACTAGAACTCTATCTTGGTAAAATTCCATAAAATTGAAACCACCAAATGTGGCTGCGTATTGGTCTTGTTTACCCCCCGACAATTTGCAATCCTCTCGCTCAATTTCATAAGCGAGATGCGCTAGATCATATTCACCAAGAGGTAATTTAAGTAGTTCCCTAAAGGCAGCGAGAATAGCTACAACCATAGTCGAAGAAGAGCCTAAGCCACTCCCCGGAGGAGCATCTGAAAACGTTATAATATCAAGAGCTATAGGCTTGCCACCGTTAAAGTCTTGTATGACTCGTTTGTAAATAGCTTTGTGAAGAATTAATTCATCTTCAACTATAAGCTCATCCTGTATGTTTTGTGTATACTTTTGCTCTATATCTTGAGCTGCAAAACAGATTTTATCGTCATCCCTTGTCTGTATTGTCGCGTAAGCAAACATGTCGAGTGTGACATTTAGTATAAAACCACCATATTTATCGCTATATGGGGATACATCCGTGCCGCCTCCCGCTAACCCTATACGAAGTGGCGCTTTAGCTCGTACTATCATTTCTATCTTTCCTTGGGTAAAGTTTATCGAGAGGCTTAAGTGCACCTTCCCAACTATATCGCTCAACTATCCATTTGCGATTTTTTTCGCCGATTGCGGTAGAGCGCGCATTGTCGGAGACCAAATTTAGGATAGTCTGAGCCATAATAGCTTCATCATCAATAACTAATCTCTTTTGCTCTGTGGGTAAGGCTATTCCCTCCTGAGCCATAGAGGTCATAACTACCGGCTTGGCCATAGACATTGCTTCAAGTACTTTATTTTGGACTCCTCGAGCGATACGCAAAGTTGCCACGGCGACTAGAGCTTTGTCGATGTAAGGACGCACATCTACGACTCTCCCTGTTACAAAAACGCCTTTAATTGAGGCCAGTTTTTTAACACGCTCCGTGGGTTTCCCACCAACTATGTAGAAAATCAGTGCTGGGTGCTCTTCTATTATTAGCGGCCACACCTTTTCACAGAACCATACCACCGCATCTTCATTTGCCCAATAATCCATTGCGCCGGTAAAGCAAATTGACAAGCTCTCCGCACATGGGCTGTCAGTGTGATCAAATTTAGCTAAAGGGTCAAAATAATCAGTATCAACACCATTGCTAAGCGTAACTATCTTGTCACTATAAGCTTTTGGAGAAAGTGACTTAAACAAGTCTCGCTCTTCATCCGTTATTAACGTTATTGCGTCAAACTCTGAAAGAATCTTTTGCTCTAGTGTTTTTAGTAGTTTATATTCTCGTGCATAAATAATTTTTGAATAGAAGGGCTTGTTTTCACAGTACTGACGCCATTTATCTGAATCCACATCAGCCATATCTAAAACACGCTTTTTGTCTTTGTATTCTGGAAAGTCAATAAACTGAGCCATCCCTGAAGAATATACAAACAGATAGTCTATACCGTGCTCATTAATAACCTTGTGAACCCATCGTTGTAATTCTTCATTTCTGTAATGTGCAGTAGAAACAGACTCGGCTAACACCAGGGATTTTAAACCACTGGTTAGATATCGTTTGCGCGTGATGTCGATAAATTTAACTTCCCTACAGTAGGCTTTTACCTCGTCTATGAATTTCTTATCAAATTCATCATCAATAAAGCTTCCCAAATAAAGATCAAAACGCTTGCTTAAATAATTCATAAGATTAAAAGTGGTAATCTTGTCCCCCTTATTTGGAGGAAAGGGCATTCTGTGGCACAGGAACAACAAAGGAGGCTTCATTAATGTCTCTCTTTTTCTTCTTTTACTAAAAACTGACACAACATCATTATTGTCCACAACGCAGCTGCATGGTCGTATTTTCCACTAATGTGCTGTTGAGCTTTCTCTAACAATGCATTTTTGTCGAAAATTTCGTGTTTAGAAACACATTCAGATGATAACAAATCCATCATTTTTTGTTTCAACGGCCCGCGCAACCAATCAGCCATTGGTACGCTAAAACCCATTTTTTCTCGATATAGAGTGTCTTTTGATAGGAAAGGCTCTAGCGCCTTTTTGAAACTGAACTTCCCTTCACCGTTATTCAAATTTAGCTTTGAGGGCAGTCTGAACCCCCACTCTACTAGTTTATGGTCAAATATTGGAACTCGAACCTCTAGTCCATGCGCCATGCTTGCTCTATCTACTTTTGTATGGATGTCACCAGTTACCCAAGTTTTATAATCGAGATACTGTGCTTCTTTAAGCTTATCTTTAAATCGTTTACCTTTAAGTACGTTGTCAAATACTTGATTCGAGTTGTATTCTCCAATGTGACTCTTAAAGCCTTTATGGTAAAGAGCTCTTCGCTCATCGAATCGCAGTTTACTTACACTATTCAGGTAAGCTTCCGAAGAACTCATTGATAAAGATTGAAAGGTTGTTTTGGCTCGTAAGAATTGAGGGGCCCAATCGAGCTTGGGATAGATACTGCCTAAAAAACCGAAAACGCGTCGCCTAATCGCGTCGGGAATAACATCTCGTACTTTTTGTTCGTTTATGTGAAGGCGATACCTCCGATAGCCTGCGAAAAGCTCGTCCCCGCCATCTCCAGAAAGCGCTACTGTCACATGTTTTCTTGCTAGCTCGCAAACCTTGTAGGTAGGGAGGGCCGATGAGTCAGAATAGGGCTCGTCATATAACTCAACCATTTTATCAATCAACGTAAAATCCTCATGATTGACTACCTCTAAATGGTGTGAGGTTTTATATTGCTTAGCAACTAGTGACGCAAATTCGGACTCATTATAGTCAGGGACATCGAAACCTATTGAGCATGTTGTAACAGGCTCCTTTTGCAGGCCGGCCATCATAGCTACGACCGCGCTTGAATCAACCCCCCCTGATAAGAACGCTCCCAAAGGAACTTCTGACTCTAAACGGATATCCACGGCTTCGCGAAAACGCTCAGTTAAAATTTCTTTGTCTAGTTCATCATATTGTGGTTGGTCCCAGGGTAAATCCCAATATTGCACGGGCTTGGGCAAAGTTCCTGATTTCCCTCGCTGAAATAACAAGTAATGGCCCGCTTCTAACTTTTGAACTGAAGAATAGATACTCTTTGGGTCAGGTATATAACCAAAAGTAAGATAATCTTCGATTGCTGAATAATTTAGTGTTCGGTCTAATTCAGGGTGCGCTTTTAAAACTTTCAGCTCTGAGCCAAAAATAACACTACCGTCAGCCAATTGAGAATAATGTAGAGGCTTGATTCCTAACCTATCTCTTGCCACAAAAAGTTGTTGCTTTACTTCGTCCCATATGAGGAAGACGAACATTCCTCGCAGCTTATCTAGACACTTTACTCCCCATTCCCTCCATGAGTGTAATATCGTTTCAGTATCACTGTGAGTTTGGTAGGAGTAGCCTTTTAATTTAAGCTCTTCGGCAATTTCATGATGATTGAAAATCTCACCATTAAAAACAATTACAACATCCTTATTTTCGCTGTAGATAGGTTGACCGCCGCCAGTAATATCTATTATTGATAAACGACGGTGCCCTAGTGCAACTCCGTCTCCATAGAAGTAACCTTCAGCATCCGGTCCTCTGTGCATTTGAGCGTTGTTCATATATTCTAACACTTGTTTAGATACATGTTGCTCTTTATTAAAACTAAATATTCCACTAACTCCACACATACCGGCTTCTCATTGGTTGTATAACGATAAATAATCAGAGACCATCTTATCTTCATCAAAATATTTACAAATTCTTTCACGTGATGCATTTGCGAAACTGTTAAGTAAATCCGACGACTCGAAAAGCAGTATCAGTGAATCGGCCAACGCATCTGCGTTCTGCGAAGGGACAACTATACCTTCCTTTCCCGTAACGACCTCAGGCATCCCGCCAACGTCCGTAACGATAGCGGGTACACCACTAGCCATGGCCTCTAACAATGTCATTGGTATACCTTCACCGATAGATGACATAACGAATACGGAAAAGCTTCGGTACACGTCAGGCATGTCCTCTCGAAGCCCTATTAAGCTTATTTTTTTAGCCATATTCTTTGAAGTAATGTGGTCATGTAAAATCGATTCGCTTTCTCCCTCGCCTACAATACTCAGTCTCGCTTTCTGCGCAAACTCAGCGTTACGATAAGCCGCTAAGCAGAACGCATCTATTAAGAGGGTCTGATTTTTGATTGGGTTCAAGCGACCCACATTACCAACGACAAACTCGTCACTCGGCTTGTGTTGAGGTGTGAAGAGTTTAGTATCGATACCATTTCTAATTAACTTTGTTTTACTATTAGGAAGACCAACAGTATTCATTAGCCACATATGTAACTCTGTTGAAACTGAAACCCAAGTGTGAATGAACGGTGAAACTAACCGTCTTAGCAACTGATATTTTTTATTATCGCCAAAAGGATCATATACGTCTCGTCCATGCTCTGCATGAACCCGAACTTTTACGCCTGATAAGGCTGATAATACTTGAAGTTCAAGCGTCGCGAGGTTATAGCTGTGAACCACGTCCGGCTTGTAAGCTCGCAAAAGTTTCCACCATTTAAAAAAAAGTCCAAAGTCTTGACCATCTTTTTTTCCCAACGCTATTACGTTTGCGTTACTAGGAAGGAGTGAAGCAAAAGAGTCAGAATAAGATGTTAGACAGACTACTGTATGTGCATAATTATTGGGCATACGAGAGACGGTGTTGATTAGTACTCTTTCAAGACCACCAACGTGAAGTCCATACACTACGTGAAAAATAGTCTTAGTCATCGCGCAGCCTTTGTTTCAGTCGGAGGTAGAGGTAGAGTGCCTAACCGCTTTAATACTATATCAACTGAAAGGTTTTCGGGTATCTCTGCAACGACGTAGTAACCATCGGCTCTTTTGCTAGACATACGATTGAGAAACTGCTGCCACTTTGCGGTTAAAGCAGGTGCTACGGAACGGTTTTCCAATTGATACCAAATCAATAGGCTCTTGCTATGTCCATGTACGTTTTGAATCTTAATTATTTCGAAAGAATCGTTGTTTCTTCGAATTAGTTCTTTAGCTTTGAGAAGGCTGAATTCGTCATCGTTAAATGGTCGATGTAAAGAGCTGACTAATTCCTGCTCGTCGCTATCATCTCGATAGGTTAATCTCAATGGGATTTCATTCAAAATACCGGTCCATGACGGTTGAATAGTATCATCGCCAACTTCCATCCAGTTAAATGAAGCTTGCTCTCCAACTTGATAATAGGAATCTAGTAACTGACTGACGTTAATATCTTTTGATAAACTGTGTTTACTCGCGCTGAAGCTCGACGCTAATGGCAAAAGAAGCACTAACACGGACGTAAGAACTACAGGATAACGAGCTTCTATTTTTCCAACTTCTCCGTTACTTGAGTAATTAGCTTGAGCATCGTTAGCAACATTTCCTAAAAAGAACAAAATAACTAGGACAAATAAAAAGAAAAACCACCCATATACCAAGTGATCAGCTCCTACCGCATGCTGCATGTCAGTAACATGCCCTATAACCATAATGCCAAATGCTCTAATTCCGTTCGCGATTACTGGTACAAAAGCGCAAACCAATGAAAATAATACCCGCTTCCATACGCGCTGATAGTTTAGATACGCTAGGAGCACGCCCAGTGCAAAAGTGCCTATTAAAAATCGTATTCCAGCGCAAGCTTCTGCAACATGGAAGGTCCCGTTTGGTAAATACAGATACAATCCCTCCCGATAGACCGGAATGCCTACCGCGATTAGAAGTTGGCAGCTTATATCTGCGGTAATTACTTGCAGATGTGGAACAAACTCTTCGCCAAAAGGAACGGCGAAATAAAGGTAGAAAATAGGAAACGCTACAGCTTTGAAAACATGATTTCCGACCAGCGTCCAGATAATTATTATAAGAGAAGTAACAGCACAAAAATGAGCAACAAGTTGTACATTTAATTGCTGTGCTAAAACAAATAACGCTTGAATGAACAGCAACGGTGCAATTAACAACCAAGTAGGCCGATAATCTAAGCTTTTGAGAAGTGCCCTCTTTTCATATAGAAGATAAATTGTTATAGGGATGATAAAGAAACAATGTTTATAGGTTTCGGACTGAGACCACACCATAACCATGTGTTGTAGTGTTTGGAAATAAACGAATGCCCAAACTAAAAACGCCAATCCCCCAAGAGTCAAATAGAAATTTACTGAATTTTGCCTCATTGACTTATAATCCTGAAAAAATTAGCAGACTGTGCTCTAACCTAAAAAGCGGCTCAGGTAAGGGCCCAAGCGCTCAGTAACAAACAAAGGAAGCTTTTTCCACATTTTGATGAAATATCTATACTTAGGATTATCTGGGCTTAAGTTTGGCAAATTAGTAGCTCTAACTAATTGACAATAATAATAAAGAGGCTGTGGCTCTATACCCCAGGTTTTCTTGTAGCTTCCCGAGCCAGAATTGTTTTTACTTCGCCCAAAGTCAAATACTTCACAATCACGTTTTTCCCTGGCCCGGCACATTAGGCTGTAATACATAAAGTCGTTACCACGGCAATATCTAGCTTCTGGAGTGCCTCCTCCGTAGTATGGTAAGACTTTATTTTTATAGTAGAAAGACAAAACTGCAGATACCGGCTGTTCGCCATTTTTTATACTCAAAAGTTCTACCCGGTCACTGAATACCTCTTTGAGTTTTGAAAAATATCGCTTTGGAAACACAGGTGTTCCCAGATTCCTTACACTCTCAGAGTAAATACGATGAACTTCACTTATATCTGATGTTTCCTTTGCTGTTAGTTCATTCTTCAGTGACTGTCTCACATTAGCTCGTTGCTTCTTCTTTATTGATTGTAGTATCGCTTGCTCATCATCAGGGATAGGCATGAGATAAGTGGAATGATTACAATTAAGAATAAGATTCGAATTATTACTGCGTGGCTTCGTATACCTAAACTCAACGTAATCAACATTGAGTTTCTTTCCTAGCTCTGCGGCTGCATTTTCCAATTGTAACAATCCGCCGTCATCATCGGCTATAGCTCCGCCATACACACAAAACGGAGTGGAAATTAGGACATGACCAAACAACCTACTTTTTTGTTCAAACAACGGTAGCACACCGCAGATAGTTTTATTACTTTCCAAAATTAAATAATAAGGCGTATGTTTATAGACCTCACAAATTACATCTCGCCAGCCACTGAGATGAAAGAAACTTCCCTCACTATGGTTATCGACATAAGTATCCCACAACTCAAAGTCATGTTTCTCTGTCGCTAGCTTACAAACTCTTTCCGACATTGCGCCTGTTCCTTCAGTCCATAAACATCTGTCATCGTGCCCCATTCAAAATCTGTCAATAAAGAACGAAGTTTTCCTTCCATTTTACTAAGATTCACATAATGCCGAAAACGGGATTTAATGGGTAATTTCTTTATGCGAGGTTGTTTGGAATCAATCTCCCAAGGGTGGAAGTAAAAGTTGTACGGTTGGTTTTCAGATTCTAGAAAACCATCAATCCTTCGTTTCGATAACCAATAAGGAAAAAGCCTAAAATATCCACCACCTCCGATACCTTTATTAGTATTGTTGTTGCGCAAAGTAGGGATTGGGATCTCTATAATTCCCTCTGGTCGAGTATGTATGAAGCGAGGCCAATCGGGAACTCCATATAAGTCGTGTTCTATCGGATATGTACTTGAAGAGTATGTAAACCCTAATTCAGAAAGTAATTCATAAACCCACTGGGTATGCTCGTTGATAGAAAAACTTGGTGCACGGTAACCCACAACTTTCACACCACCTGTATCTTCAAGAACCTTTTTACTTCGGCTAACGTCTTGAGCAAAGCCCTTCTTATCTAAAAAGCCAAGCCGGGTATGGTCATATCCATGGCTAGCTAACTCATGTCCTTCAGAAACAAGTCTCTTTATAACACTAGGACACTTTTCAGCAACCCATCCCAAACAGAAAAAAGTTGCTTTGACATTATGCTCGGCAAATAGGTCTATCAACCTATTTGTATTATCCCCCACCCTCAGTGGAAGTTTCGTCCAATCATTGGGCGAAATTGATTTCTCGAATGCCGAAACTTGAAAATAGTCTTCAACATCTACTGTCATTGCATTTTTCAAAGGTTATTCCCGTAAGTAAAAACTATCTTCCACGTCCAAACAAAACTACTTCAGTCGTTCTAATTAAAATTAACAAGTCGAGTAAAAGACTTTGGTGCTTAACGTAGTACAAATCAAATTTAAGCTTTTCCATCGAATCGGTTACGGATGCCCCGTAGGGGTAATTAAGTTGAGCCCAACCAGCCAACCCCGGCTTGACGTTGTGTCTTTGATTGTAATATGGGATCTCACGAACAAGTTGCTCTACAAATTCTGGACGCTCTGGCCTTGGTCCAATAAAGGCCATTTCACCTCTAAAAACATTAAACAGTTGTGGCAATTCATCTATTCGATATTTTCTAATAAAGTGGCCAATGCGTGTCACTCTGTCATCATCCTTCGAAGCCCACTTTGCTCCATCTTTTTCAGCATCAGGACGCATACTTCTGAACTTCATAATTCGAAATAACTTGCCATTAAGCCCAACTCGTTCTTGTTTATACAATACTGATGTGCCCGTTTTAAAGCCGTCATCAAGGTAAATACAAACAGCAGTCAGCAACATAAATGGCCACGTTAGTAGAAATACAATAAGCGCAAGAAAAGCATTGATCCCGTAATCTAGGGAGTCTCTTAGATAGTTTTGGGTTGAGAAGCCGTTAGAATAGATTACCCACGAAGGATACATAAGATTAACTACAATTTGACCTGTTTCTCTTTCCATGAAATCCAGCAACTCTGTTACTTCGATACCTCTTAATTTGCATTCAAATAACTCTTCTAGAGGCAAAGTCCCCCTGCGCTGATCACATGCAATAACAACCTCCTCTATATCATTATCATAGATAAATTGACGGAGATTTTGCTCTAGTCGAATATGTACAATCTTTTCTGACTTTATACCATCTTCTCGATTATCACCCGGTACGGGAATAAAACCGACCAAATCAAAACCAATTCTATCAACGTCCCTTCTCATCCGCTTTTCTATAATTGACGCACGTTCCCCCGCCCCAATTATTAACGTGCGGGTCTTACCCAGTCCAAGCAAACCTAAGCGTGTAGTAAAGTAACGAAAAACCACAAGGGTAATGATAGAGACTGCCGCAGAAGCAGGGAGAAAATACGGATGAATTTTCAAAGACGTTCCAATAGTTGCACTGACTATTTCAATGCAAAAGTAAGCGATGCCAACACTAACAAAAATTCGTCTAATTATCCCTCTGAAGGTCTCTCTTAATTTACTTTCGTAAAGACCTACAGAGAGAGACGATATTACGATTAAAAAAGTAAACAAAAAGGTAGTGGTTAAAACCTTTAGCGTATTCACTGAACCGTCGAAATAGTAATTATCAAGCATCACATACATGAGGTATGTAATGTAACTCACTAGTGTAAAATCACAGATTACAAGCAAATTCGAGCGTTTATTTTGCTTTTTATTGTTTGTTGCCATTAAGTTCGTTCCCTGGCGTTACTAACGCATACGCAGCTTTATGATTAGCATCTTAAATCAATATACATAAACTTTGAATAGAACCGGAATCTACATTTGAATATTTTTCAAAAGAATATTCCCAAACTAAGAGCCTTAAAGGCTTGCCTAATCTCTTAATTCAGTTAACAATGAGTTCATAACCTATGAGTAAACTTTCGCTTTCAAAAAGGATTTAACAAGGATCGCTCGAAATGAAGGTACAGATGTTAAGCTTTAGATTAACTTGCGTAATTTCCATATTACTTTGTCTGTGGAGTTGCTCATCCAATAACGTGCTTCCCAATGCAACGTTACACCCATCCTACACAACAGATATTAATGATTACAAGTACCTTATAGGTCCAGGCGATTCTGTAAATATTTTTGTATGGCGAAACCCTGAATTGTCGGGTTCGTTTAGTGTTAGGCCTGACGGAATGATTACTACTAAATTAATCGAAGATATAGAGGTCACTGGTAGAACTCCAACTCAACTTGCAAGGGAGTTAGAGGCGCAACTTAGTGTTTATATCAATAATCCTCGAGTATCGGTTACGATTGGAGGTTACGTTGGGCCGTTTAGCGAACAAGTAAGGGTTATTGGTGAAGCCACTAACCCTAGAGCGGTCAACTACAAAGAGAACATGACACTTTTAGACTTAATGATTTCTGTTGGCGGAATCACTGAGTTTGCGGATGGAAACAACACCCAATTGATACGGATAGAGAACGGGGAGCAAAAAGTGTACAGAGTGTTTATTGATGATTTAATACGAGATGGAGATATTAGTAAAAACGTGGATATGCTCCCTGGAGATATATTGATAGTACCTGAAGCTTGGTTCTAGAACAAAGGGAAGTAGATGTTCGACTTACAGCAGTTATACGCCCAGGTACTTGATTACCTTAAAGGCATATGGATCAAGAAAAGGTATATACTCTTCGTTAGTTGGCTAATTTGCCCCCTCGGCTTCTTGTATGTACTTTCGCTACCAGACACATACTCAAGCTCTGCAAGAGTACATGTTGATACTCGATCAATGTTAGCTCCATTACTACGGGGCTTAGTAATCAACCCAAATGAAGCGCAAGAAGTTAGCCTAATAGCCAAGACGCTAAAAAGCAGGGAAAACCTAGAAAGAATCGCGCGCGAGACGGACCTTGACTTGAAAGCAATCGGTCCTGGTGCTTTCGACCAGTTGATTAGAGAGCTTGAAGGCGACATCAGGATCAGTTCTGGTGGTAGAAGTAATATATATAATATTTCATATAATAACCAAGATCCTAATATTGCAAGAAATGTTGTCCAAGAGACATTAAACCTCCTCATAGAAGGAAGTCTAGGTAAAAATCGTGTTCAATCAGACTCAGCGTATCAATTTTTACAGCAGCAAATTGATGAGTATGAGCAAAGGTTAACTGAAGCAGAAATGCGTGTTGCAGACTTTAAGCGAAAGTATTCTGACATATTACCTGAGACAGGCTCTTATTACTCCAGGCTTAAAACTGCCGAAAGTAATCTAGCAACCACTAGACGCACAATGGTTGAAATCAAGGAACAAATCACTTCCTTAAGAAAAAATGTAAAGCTGATGCAAAGCGCAGGTTCTAACGAAGGTGCACTGATTCCAACTCGTTTCGACTCGAGGATTGAAGCTCTGGAAAATAAGCTAGATGAATTGAAGCTTCGCTTTACTGACGAACACCCTGATGTTATCGAAACTAATAATTTGCTCGACAGATTAATAGCTCTGAGAGAAAAAGAAGTAGAAAGCTATATTGCTAGTATCGAAAATGCTTCTTCGATGAGCGCCGATAACCCATTGTCAATAGATATTGGGCAATTAGAAAGTCAGCTAGCATTGTTGCAAGTACGAGAAAGTGATTTCGAATCCCAAATAGCTGAACTGCAAGCGAAAATTGATTTCGTACCACAACTAGAACTAGAGCAGAAGGCACTAAACAGAGATTACGGTATTATTAAAAGTAAGTACGAACAATTATTGCAAAGACAAGATTCTGCCGAATTAGGGAAAAAAGCTGACATTTCAGACGATGATCTAAAGTTCCGTGTTATATCTCCGCCAATTTTACCTAGGCAACCTTCAGGCCCAAACAGGGTATTGCTTTACACCGTAACTTTGGTTATTGGCTTCGCTGGCGGTTTAGGTCTCGCATTTATTGTTTCACAATTTTCTCCGGTCTTGACGAGGGCCGAGCAGTTGTCTGCGCTGGTATCACTTCCAATCTATGGAACTGTAGCCGACCTGGAAATTGCAAGTGTTCGCAAAAAACAAAGAAAACATTTGTTGATATTTCTTGCTTTATCTTCAATATTGCTTGCGACATATGGTGCCCTAGTTCTATTGTCAATGATGAATATAAACTTATATGAGCGTTTTATGTGATGAGTACTATTGAAAAAGCATTGGCGAAAAACAAAAAAACAAAGGCTATTGAGAATCAATCAGAGGAACCTGAAAGTGAAGCCTTTGGTCAAGAGACTCAGTCGGTTGGTGTTTCTGCTCAGGCTAAGATTTCAGATGAAAAACCGGAAAGTACAAATGACTACTCTGATGTAAATTCTGTCAGTGCAAATGATGAAATTCGACTAGACCTAGATTCACTAAGTGCAAAAGGAATGGTGGATAATAGCGCTGAGCGAAGATTAATAAATGAAGAATATCGAGCAATAAAACGCAAAATTCTTTCAAATGCATTTGGGCCTTTATCAAAAACACTTGACCGCAGCAACGTTGTAATGGTGACAAGCTCTAAGCCAGGTGAAGGAAAAACTTTTACTGCCGTAAACTTGGCTCTCAGTATTGCATCAGAACAAGATAAAACAGTTTTACTTGTTGATGCTGACGTATTGAGGCCCAACGTTATGAAAACGCTCGGCTCTCGAAACAGAGAGGGACTGATTGAATATCTTCTAGGGGAGAAGCAAAACATTTCGGATGTAATGCTCTCTACAAACATACCTAAGCTTAAGCTTATCGCTGCTGGTAAATCTCACCATTTATCTAATGAACTTCTTGCAAGCGAAGTTATGCGGGCTACAGTTGACGAATTTTCAACACGTTACAAAGATCGTATCGTTATTATAGATACACCGCCACTGTTAGGAATTAACGAAACTTCAGTCCTTGCAAACTTGGCAGGTCAGGCTATTGTTGTTTGTGAGGAAGGCCGCAGTAAGATTCATGATATAAAGAATTCTGTATCTCACTTGAATCCTGAAATGGCAATTGGATTTGTCGTTAATAAATCACTGAGACAAGACAATGGACCTGGCTATTACGGCTACTACTATGGAAGCAATGGAAGCTAACAAAATGGAAAGAAAAGGATTTGGCATTTCTTTAGTTNAGCTTAGCGTAATAACTTCGGTAGCTTCAATGAATACAAATGCTGCCGAATTTGAATTCACTCCTTCAGTTTCAGCTACATTAAATTACGTAGAAAGGGTAACTGATAGCCGTGATAACTTTTTTGCAGGTGAAATAACTCCAAGAGCATTAGTAACCTATCAAAGTAGTAACGTTTCCGCTTCGGTGACGGTAAATAATAGGAATATCTATAGAGATACCTCCGATGACTCATTTGAAAGTTATTTGACGAGTAGTTACAACGTTCAATACGAACTGTACGACCAGAGTATTTTTTTATACACCAACGGTTCTCAGCAATACAACTCCATAAACTCTAGCAATTTATTAATTAATGACTTAGTCACAAACCCAGACGACTTAACGAAAACAAGAAATAATACAGGGGGCCTCCGAATCACTAATCTTGGCAATTCCTGGGTAACGTTATCATCAAATTTATCGGCATCATTGTTTGAAAGTGAGAGAAGTAGTACAAGTGAAACTGCTTTCGACACAAAAAGCTATCGTTCGAGTCTCAGCTTGGATAGTGGTAGTAGGTTCTCATTTTTTCGATGGAGCCTAGGAACAAATTACAGAGAAATTCAGCGAAACAGCGGTTTTGACACAATGAGGCGTAACTCATTTGCAAATACTAATTTTGCTATTACTGACCGATTTTTTTTAGTCGCGGGGTTTAACGAATCAAAACAGGATTTAAATGGAGTAGATAGTATCGATACCTATAGAACTTACAATGCTGGAGTTCTGTATCAAAATCAAAATAATTTACTAAGGATTGCATACAATAGCGTGAGCGAACAGAGCACGTTTTCTGAGAATGATAATAGTGGCTTTTACTCAATAGACTTTAGAGTCCAACTCAGCCCAAGGACAAGCTTCTCTGGAAGTAAAGACCAAGCCTTTTATGGCGACACTGAATCATTTTCATTCATTTACGCGAGCAGAAAGCTGAGAGCTACAGCTACATATTCAGAAGAAGTTACCTCCAACTCATCAATTTTTGACTCTAATGGTGAGGGCGTATTCGTTTGTCCAGACAACTATTTAACAATTGATGATTGTTTTGTTCCCGACTCTTTAAGTTATGAATTACAACCTGGTGAGAAATTTACAGATTTATCAACATTCCAAGATGATATTAATGACAGTGAGCGGGTGAGAAAGAACTGGGTTGTTAATACCGGTTACCAATTTAATCGATTGACAGTTTCTCTTCAGGGGAGACGACTCCAGTCGTTGTATTTCGATGACACCCCAGACTCACTACAACACTCCTTTTCAACGTCATTAACTGCTCGTCTTGGTGTAAGAACTTCTTTGAGTGCTAGCGTATCTTACATAAAAACAGAATTCGATAGCTTATCAAGAAGTGATTCGGAAACTTATGTTGGAACGGTAGGAATGAGTTTCAGGATCAAAAGAAATTTTACGATAGGCATTCAAAGCCAATACCGAGACCTAGACTCGTTGAGCCAATTTGAGAATTATCAAGAACGACGTTTTTTGATAACGCTCTATTACAGCCCTAATAACCACAACTCAAGTAGACAGCAGAACTCTTTTCGTTCCAATTAATATTTCCGAAAGTACTAACGAATTTACTGTTCTTTCTTATCATCACTCTTAAGCCGCACATACGTCTTAAACTTCTTCTTCATCAGTTTATCCACGTACTGCGTCATTTTCACTTTTTGTGAAATGGCGTCATCTAAGGCATCAACTAATTCAGCTAACATATCCAAGTAGTATTTGGTGTCGCGAATAACA
>PAXN01000019.1 GCA_002715005.1 Rhodospirillaceae bacterium | reverse complement strand
ATAGTTGGAGGTTATCTATCTCAGGCATATCATTCCGCTTCACGTTGTGACCTTTTACAAAACGGTAATACTTGGTTTGTAGGAGGTGGAGGTCCGATGGGACAGATGCATGTTTTACGTGCCCTTTCCAAGTCAAAACCACCAGCTAAAGTAGTAGTTACTGATCTCGATAAGGAGAGATTGACATCCTTGTCAGCGCGTAGCCGCATTTCGTAGGTGTCCGGTTCGCGTGTTTTAGGTTTCATCGAAACTGTCATAATCACTATCGCCTTTACCTCATCAGGGTAATCGAGGGCATATTGCAACGCGATGGAGGCTCCGAGGGTATAGCCAACCAGTACTAGATCTTTATTCATGCCTTGCGCCCACAGCCAGCCCCGAACCCATTCCGCATAGTGTTCTACATCGAGACAACGCTTGCCTTCTAAATGACCGGGTAAGGTGGGTGCGACGCTATTGGGAAAGTGTTCGGTTTGATAGAAAAAGGCATCCGCGCAAGCGCCAGCTCCTGGCCCGTGAATAAAAACGAGTTGTGTCATGATCCTGTCTTCACCTGAAAGTTTAAATGGATTGGACCCGGTGAATATTGCATAAAAATCACCTGAAAACAGGGGCCACTCAGGTGATTTTATTTTGTCATGCGACAAAAACGCCGTTAGTATATCCATACGTTGTCAGGTCGTTGTTGCTTTCTATATACCCGTTGTGGTTATCCAGATTTCTTCTCGACGTTGTAAACGTACAATTTGAGGATGTCGCTTGATTCGGCATCGATTATCAAAGTGTCGTGAAAGGAGTTATCATGGCAAAAGGTACAGTTAAGTGGTTCAACCCAACAAAGGGTTATGGCTTCATCGAACCAGAAGATGGTTCTAAAGACGCGTTCGTGCATATTAGTTCGGTAGAAAGCTCTGGCTTGAGTGGCCTTAATGAAGGTCAAAAAGTTTCGTACGAATTGGTCTCCGGTCGTGAAGGCAAAATGGCTGCAGAAAACATTGAAATAATTGAGTAGTTTTTTCGACGACTGTTAAAATATCTGAGAAAGCAGTGCTCCCATTGGAGATTGTCATGTTTGAGTGGGATTTTCTATCCATCAACGGGCAAGACTTGCGGCGGTAACGGTGATTTCCCTAAAATCATGTCAGAAGCTTTCTCGGCGATCATGATCGTCGGAGCGTTTGTATTCCCGCCAATTTGGAGTGGCATAATTGACGCATCGACAACGCGTAGGCCCTCGATACCTTTGACTTTGAGTTCTGGGTCAACAACAGACATTTTGTCTTTTGCTGGACCCATGGCGCAGGTGCGGACTGGGTGATAGACGGTCGCGCAATTATCACGCACATACTGAGTTAGTTCCTCGTCCGATTGCGCGGAAATTCCGGGACGCAGTTCCTTACCCCTAATTTTATCAAAGGCGGGCGAGCCTAGAATTTGACGTGCAACTTTAATGCCTTTGACCATTGCCTCTAAATCCTCTTCCTCACTAAGGAAATTTGGATTGATTACCGGACTACTCATCGGATCCGCATCACGGATGGTTATAGTGCCTTTGCTTTTTGGGTGCATCAGCGAGACATTACTCGAATAGCCATGGCCGCGTACTAGCTTACGTCCGCCGCGGGCGCGAACCGCAGGGGCAAAGCCTATTTGGATGTCCGGGCGGTCCAGCCCGGGCTTCGACTTTATGTAGCCGGTTGCCTCATTAATGTTACTTGCGACCATACCTGCCCGGTTGAAAATATAATCTAAACCGTAGACCGCCAATTTAGGAATAGCTTTAAAGGAAATTCCGTAGCCCATGATGCTGTCTGTTTGGGTGACGATGCTGGCTGCAATATGATCTTGTAAATTTTTGCCGACACCGGCTAGCGGTTGTTTGACCTCAATGCCGTGTTGGGCCAGTACCTTGGGATCACCGATGCCAGAACGCATGAGTAGAGCCGGAGATACGATGGCGCCAGTCGAAATGCAAATTTCGCGATTTGCTTTGATCGTTTTTGTCTGGCCTTTATGGATTATCACGATACTCGTGGCGCGACCGTTTTCTACCACAACTTTATCTGCCACTGCATTTGTAAGGATAGTCAAGTTGGAACGTTTGCGCACCGGATCCAGATAAGCCTTGGCCGCGGACCAACGGCGGCCGTTTTTGATGGTGGTCTGACGTTCGCCAAACCCTTCTTGTTCGCCGTCATTAAAATCTATGCGCCGCGGAATTTGTAAGGCGTCTGTAGATTCAAATAATAGCTGCAACATTTTGTTAGGGCGTTTTATGTTACTCACATTTAGCGGTCCTCCGGTTCCGTGCAGAGGGTCGTCGGTGAACTTTTCGTTATTCTCGGAGCGTTTGAAGTAGGGTAGCACTTCGCGATAGGACCAGCCTTTGCATCCTGCTTTGTTTGCCCAATCTTCATAATCACGCCAATTTCCGCGTGCATAGACCATTCCGTTAATAGAGCTGGAGCCACCAAGGGCCCGACCGCGGGGAATATTGATCTGACGTTTTGAGGCGTTTTCCTGATCTTCGGTTTTGTAATTCCAATTCCACTTTTTATGATCAATCAAGAACATTACGCCAAGGGGAATATGAATAAGCGGTGTCCAGTCGTTAGCTCCAGCTTCCAATAAGCAAACGGTATTACTAGGGTCCTGGCTTAAACGATTGGCCAGTACGCAACCCGCCGAGCCTCCGCCGACAACGATAAAATCAAAATTACTTCCATCACTGTTCATGATTTATGTCCCCACTAAAACATTATACCCCCCTTGTTTGTAGCAGCGTGCAGGGTCGAGGCAAAGGGAGTGCGCTTTTGGGCCTGTATTAGAGATTATTCATCCAAACTAGCGATGGCGCGTTGCTTTAGGATTATCGGGGGAACACTCGAGGGGTCCGGATGGGCAGTGTCATCCAATAGTTTAAAATCATCTTCCCTGTTGAGACGATTCATCGTTGCTTCGAACCTATGGAATTTCAAAATATGCTCTCTTCCCCGCACGTGTATTCCTCTGCTATGAGTCCAAAAACCGACTCTACGACCCTAAGCGTTGTGGCCTTAAATGAAAACTATTCTCAAGGAGGCAGCATGACTAAGAAACCGGTCGCGGTTATTGGTCTCGGTAATATGGGCGGCGGTATTGCGCGTTCTATCATCAGAGATGGAGACCGCCCGCTATTTGTCTGGGATAGGGTTGAAGCGGCGCGTGCCAAATTCATGAATATTGATAGTGTAACCATCGTCCCCCCGGCACAAATGGCATCAGATGCCGAGATCATTTTATTTGTTGTCCCGGCGACGCCCCAAATAATGGAGTGTATGCGAGGAAAGGATGGTATTTTTGCCAACGTGTGCGGGGAGCTAGTGATATATGACCTGACCACCTCGGATCCGGATCAGACATGCAAGCTGGCAGGACGTGCCGCAAAGTACGGCATTCATTATTTAGATGCGGGCACTAGTGGCGGGCCGGCCAATGGGGAAAAAGGTAAACTGCTGACTATGGTTGGCGGTGACAGGCTTATATTCGATCGAACCCGGGATGTATTCGATCCTATTTGTGAGCATGTCTTCTATGTGGGGCCGGCGGGCGCGGGTCATACATTGAAGCTGCTCCATAACATCATTTGTCACACAACGATGTTGGCTACATGCGAAGCTGGCCATATGGCGGAGGCTGCTGGCATAGATTTGGCCGCCATGATTGACGTGATTAACGTCTCGAACGCCAGAAGTTATGCGTCCGAGGTTCGGTTTCCCAATCATATTATATCGGGTACCTGGGATTTACGCTCACGAATTTACAATCTCTATAAGGATTTAAAAATGGGCGCCAAAATGGGTAAACGCCTCGGTGCGGATACGACATATTCTCGAGCAACACTGAGCTTGTTAGAGCGTGCCATGGCGGCTGGTATGGAGAATGATGATTACAGTCTGTTATATCGTGATTTTAAAAAAGTACGAGCTGTTAAGCGGAAAGGAGGGGGATCTAAGGATTGAAAATAGATTTGTTTTGGGATTTCATTTTGTTCTACAAAATGGTTAATGATTAGGCGCTGGCTTGATAGGTGTCTCCCCCCCCCCAAACAAAAGCTATTACCCAATTAGCGGATTATTTCTTTAAAGGCGGTTGGGTTCGTGAAAAGACAAGTTCGCGAGTGCTGGAGGCCGCTTTGTCGAATGCATAGCCACCGGAGTTGAAGTCTTTAAGATCGTCAGCCTTATCCACGCGATGTTCCATGATCCAACGAGCCATGGCACCGCGTGCATGCTTGGCGTAATACATGAGGGCGCGGGGCTTACCATTTTTCACGTTTAAGAATTTTGCCCCGATTACCGTCCTTCCAAGCGCCTTGGTATCTACGGCCTTGAAATATTCATTCGATGCGAGGTTTACCACGGTTGTGTCATCATGATCAGCAAGGTCTGCATTCAGTCGCTCAGAGATAAGAGAGCCCCAAAATTCATACAGGGATTTGCCGCGTGTATTCGACATTTTGGTACCCATCTCGAGACGGTAAGGCTGGATCGCATCCATTGGACGCAATACACCGTATAAGCCTGAGAGGATACGCAAATGATCTTGCGCATAACGTAGTGTATCCTCGGAGAGACTGTCAGCTTCTAGCCCCCAGTAGACGTCGCCGTCAAATGCTAGTCCAGCCGGCTTTGCGCTATTACTCTTATTATCGAGATTGAAGGCCTGAAAACGCTCGAAATTCATGGTCGCGAGATTGTCGCTTATATGCATCAAATTTTTCAGGTCTTCCGCTGTTTTATTTTTCGCAACTTTCGCGAGCTCGCGAGTATCATCGTGCAGGCGCGGTTGCGAAATCGGAACACTGATTTCGACAGGGGCCATGTTCAGTTTTTTTGCTGGGGATAATAATGTCAGCATAATCTATCCTTTCCTCCTAACATCAACCCGGCCAGTCCAGGTTTGTACGCGTGGGTCTGTGATAGAATGAGACTACGGTCTTACGGCAAAATTTCAAGTCGCTTGATAAAAAAATATTAAGGCCAATGAGATGGTTGATTATCGTACCGTTGTGCCTTGTAAGAATTCCCATTCGTGTCGAAGCCCCCGATAAAGGCCGAGGCATAATGCGATTAACACGACGGTAAAGGGCAGGCCAATAGTAATCGATGCTGCTTGCAAGGCGCTAAGAGCATCATTGCCACCACCAATCAGCAGAGCTGCTGCAATAACACCCTCCGTTGTAGCCCAAAAGATACGTTGTGGTGCCGGTGCATCAAGCTTCCCGCCAGCGGTTATGCTATCAACAACTAGCGAACCAGAATCTGACGACGTCACAAAAAAAACCAACACAAGAACGATTGTAAGGAAGGATGCCATTTCGGCAAAAGGCATGTTTTGAAGCATTTGGAACATTGCTAGAGAGACATCACTGATACCGTTTACTAAGGCACTGGTTCCGCTTTGAATCTGCTCAAGCGCGGTACCACCGAATGTGCTCATCCAGGCCAATGTTATAAATGTGGGCACCACGAGTACTGCTGTGATAAATTCACGGACCGTCCGTCCTTTTGAAATTCGGGCTATGAACATGCCGACAAAGGGCGACCAGGAAATCCACCAAGCCCAGTAGAATACCGTCCATCCCTGAAAAAACTTAGTGTCTTCTCGGGCGATCCAATTACTAAAAGGAATGATATTTTCTGCGTAACTCAACGCGGTGCTCGCTATGCTCGTAAGAATTACCGATGTTGGCCCGGCGATAAAAACGAAAGCCAGTAATGCTGCAGCGAGACACATATTTATATTGCTTAGAATTTTGACTCCGCCGTCGAGACCGCGGGCTACGGAAATGACAGCAACCGCAGTAACGCCCGCAATCACTAAAATCTGGGTTTCTATCCCACTATCGATACCGAACAGAAATTTTAGTCCACTCGCTGCTTGCATCGCGCCAAACCCGAGCGAGGTAGCAAGACCGAAAATTGTGGCCAAGACAGCAATAATGTCGACCAAATGACCGAACCAGCCCCAGCAGTAGTCTTTAATCAAGGGATAGAAGCCAGAGCGGATAGTTAAAGGTAATCCTTTATTATAACAAAAGAATGCCAATGACACACCTACCACGGCATAAATCGCCCAAGGGTGAAGACCCCAGTGGAACATCGTTGCGCCTAACGCGACTTTAGCGGCTTCTGGAGTTTTTTCTGTTACGCCCAATGGCGTACCGTACCAATTGGTGTAATACCCTACCGGTTCAGCGACACTCCAAAACATCAGACCTATACCCATGCCGGCTGCAAACAACATAGAGAACCATGACAATATCGAGAAATCGGGCCTAGCCTCTTTACCGCCGAGGCGAATACGTCCTAATGGCGAAAGTGCGATGCACAGTGTGAATAGGACAAAAAAGTTACCACTGATGATGAATAGCGCGTCTCCATGGATAATTGACCAACTTTTGCTGGCTTCAAAGACTTTTTTAGTCGGTTCTGGAGAGCTTAGTGTGACCGTAATAAAGAGAAGGGTAAAAATTGCGGCAAAGCAAAAGACCAGGCGGTGTATATCCATGCCCCAGCAACGAATATTATCCTGTCCGACCACGTACTGTGTTTTGTATGCGCCTTTCATCGGCCGGTCACTGGTTCCTCTCGTTTTAATCGGCTTTGGCGAGGTTTAACCCGCGGCTTTAAAATTCAATATGCCCCAGGCTAGATAGGATTTATCTGCACCGTCTACCCAATGGCCAAGCCCCTTAATCATATTATCAACGTACTCTTTGCCAGAGAGCAAAACTGCTTCGTCGTAACGGTTTTTAAGTTCCAATCTTACACGGTTGTAATGTGTTCGTAGTTGCTCGGTCATTGGGATAATATCTATTTCTTTAAAGCCGCGCTCACGCAGGGCGTCCCGGTAAAATTGGAACGATGAAAGTGTATCTAACTGGATACGGTCCAAGATTGGACCAAGTACGCCATCTGGACAGTCGTCTGTTTGCATCGGATCGGTAAAAATGAATTGACCACCGGGGACAAGAACGCGGGCTACCTCATCGAGAACCCGTTCGCGGTTGCCACTATGTAAAATTGCATCCTGAGACCAGACGATATCGTATCTGCAATCATCAATAGGAATATTCTCAAAATCGCCATGGATGATCTCTATCCTCTTTAATAGGCCACCCGCCAGGGTAAGTTCATGGTTTAGGGCATTCTGAGTAGTACTGAGGTTGAGGCATGTCACATGCGCGCCAAACCGCCTGGCCAAATAACGCCCGGAACCCCCATAACCGGATCCTAAATCTAGAATGCGGGTTTTCGCACTGACAGCCTGCAGTTTGCCTGCCATGATCTCAACCGTATGCCGGCTTGCGTCGGCGATCGTTTCTCCGTCATTTTTGTAGCTACCAATGTGTATGTCCTCCCCACCCCAGAAGGACTGATAAAAAGCGTCGGCTGCTTCGCTATCGTAATATGCCTCGGCGCGAGAGGCGGCCTTAGATTTAGAGATCGTCATGTAGCTTTTCGACGATATGAACGAAGAAGTCAGGCTCGGTTTCCTCGTAGGTTTCCTGAAAGTCCCCATAAGTCTTAATTTTTTGGAAGCCACTTTCGCGCAGTAAGTTACGCATATACGCTTTGCGGAGGGGAAACAGGTTGAGGTGGAATTCGCTTTGATCGGGGAACGCATAGCGGAACCGCACAAGCGAATCATCCACATGCTCGGGCTCGGCAGTGACTTGCTCTCCGCAGTAATAGTATTTGTGCTTGCTGCTAAAGCCGTGATCAAGGATCGTATCATAATTGCGCTGATCGATGATCAGGACACCATCATATTTTAAAGCAGCATAAAACTCAGCAAGCGCACGTCGGCGATCCTCTTCATTGAACAGATGCGTAAAAGAGTTTCCGAGACAAACGATTGCATCGAATTTACCGTGAACGTCCTTATTTAGCCAACGCCAGTCTGCATGCACCGTTTGTAAGACCAGACCGCGATTTCGGCCATTCTCGAATGCCTTTGTCAGCATCTCGGCGTTGCCATCTGCACTTATTACATCGAACCCTGCATTAAGTAGTTGGACAGAGTGGAATCCAGTGCCGGTAGCGACGTCAAGGATCTTTGCCTTACCCCGCCCCTTTAATATCTCGATAAAAAATTGGCCTTCGCTCTGGGCTCGGGCTCCCCAATCGATAAGTTCGTCCCATTTTTCGACAAAGGATTGCACATATTCTTTCTGGTAATGCTCAGTTTCGCGCACTTCAAGCGGTTGGTCTCCAAACTCTTGCGGATGTATTGTTGAAATTACCATCAATCTAGTTCAGTTTTCCGGGCAATAATTAGCGCTCGCGTTTACAGGTAATCGCGGCAATTACATTAAGTCTCAATTATTCAAGTAAATGTATCTAAATTAAAGGGTTGCCGTTAGGATCCATTGAGGTCCAGGAAGAATAGCGCCGTCCCAACCCGTTGGTCAGGACGGCGGTACCCGCAACTATTCGACAACCGATAAATTTTCGGCAGAAGATTTACCGTTCTGTCCAGCCACAAGTTCATAAGAGACTTTCTGACCGTCATTTAGTGTGCTCAGTCCAGCGGCCTCTACAGCCGAAATGTGGACAAAAGCATCTCCTGAGCCATCTTCCGGCTCGATAAACCCATAACCCTTAGTTGGGTTGAACCATTTTACTGTGCCAGTAGCCATAATATTTACCTCTAACAATAATATACATCCGCACCTCACACCATATGATGGTGCGGTAATTCAACGCTCACATTGTCAGTGGATAACTCAGTAAATCGGTGTACCGCTAAACTAGGTAACTCAAACAAATGTAACACGCACCCCAATAGATGTAGATTATTACTCATATGTCAATGCAATACAGAGCTGCGCTATGAAGTCGAACTGGCAAGAGTCGAGGGTAGTTGATGGTTTTTCAGGTTTTGAGTGACACCTAGTAATAGTCGAATGTGTCGTCCGGCTCTTTTTTTTGTTAGAAAAAAAACTTTAATATGCAGTATCGCCCGAGCACTTCGTCTGAATCCTGGCGGTCTTCAGCATGTCGCTACCACTTTGCCGTTTTTGGCCGATTTGATAGCAGCCTCGAGGAATGCAGGCACGGCTATCATTTCTTCTGTGGTGATAGGGTAACGCGGCGGAAAGGAGGCGACCCCAGTTACCGTATCGGCAAAAGCCTCTAATTCGGCGCGTTCCATATCCATCTTATCGAAAATGTTGATGACTGGCTCCTCGCCTTGCATATGGATGATCAGTTCCCGCCAGCCTCGCATCTCTGCGGTGCCGTCTACGCCGAATATTTTGATCTGCCAATGGGGTGTAGTGGCATTTAATGTGCCCAGATAGCCGGTCATGCCGTTCTTAAACCAAAGTAGACAAGCAGTAGTGTCGTCGCGAAGTCCACCGATACTGTTATAAGCGCTGGCAAAAACTTTCTCGACCGGTCCACAACAGCCCACCATCGCGTCTAAGGCGTGAACGCCCCTGTTAGTCATAGAGCCAAGTGGTGACTCTGTGACATCGTTACGCCATGGGCGGGATTCGACGACATTTCTTAGGGCTGACTCACCGGAAAAGTTAGCCTCCATATGATGTAGTTTACCGAGCTCTCCTTCGCGCGCTATTCGTTGGAACTCCTGATAGGCTGTATTGAAGCGGCGGTTATGCAGCACCGTTAAAAGTACTCCTGCATCATTAGCAGCCTTGATTACGTTACGTGCACTCTGGGCGTCTAACGTGAATGGCTTTTCACACGCAATCGGTTTGCCTGCAGCGATGACGACACCGATTTGTTCCGCATGGATACTGTGAGGTGAGGCTAACACCGCAACGTCAACATCGTCACGACAGATAGCCTCTTTGAGAGAACAAGTGAGCAGATCAAAACCTTTTTCTTTTGCGTAGGCTTTCTCTTCATCGTTTGTTGTTGTTTTTAAACCGGCAACGAAGGTGATTTTATCGCTAATGCCTTGAACGGAATTTACCAATACTCGGCCCCAGCGGCCAGCGCCCACTAACAATGCTCTAACCATGATATTCCCCTGATAATCAAATCCCCGCATCCTACTCTCATGATCTGGCAGTTGAACGATGCGTCTCCCTTCAGTAGGGCTCTTGCATATATAACGTAATTTATTTGCAGAGTACGACAGCCAAGAATTTTAATGACCAGGCTTTATGATTCTCTTGGATTTGAGGCCACTCATGAAGGTTATAAGCTGAAGTTACTTTGACTTGGCCTACCAATATTGTGATACAGCGCTAAAAAATTACTCCTTCTCCTCGCCTCAGCGATGTCTGCGTGTTAGACCGCGCGTTCCATGATCAATGTTTCTAAATCCAGTTATTTAGGTTTTTTCCGAGCTAACGCCCGGGTCCTAGTGTTCGGGTTCCTGATGGCGTTTGCATCGACTTTTGGGCAGTCCTATTTTATCGGAATATTCAGCCCTGACATTGAGGCGGCGTTTGGGCTTAGCCATACGGAATGGGTGTCGGTCTATATGGTCGGCACGCTGTTATCAGCGGCCTTACTTACCTATACAGGCAGCTGGGCGGATAAGTTGAATTTAAGGCTTTATGCGCTGCTCGTTTGCGGCGCCCTCACAGCAGCTTGTTTAGCTGCGGCTTTTGCAAATAGTGCATGGTTTCTCATATTTGCGATTTTTCTTCTGCGCCAAACTGGGCAGGGATTAGCTACTCATACGGCGGTCACCGGCATGGTAAAGGTATTCCAAAAGAACCGGGGCAAGGCGGTTGCCATTGCCTCGCTCGGCTTTCCGACAGGACGCGCGCTAGCGCCGGTGATGGCGGTTGCGGCTATTGCGGCGTTCGGCTGGCGCGAGACATATGTGGGCTGCGCTATTTTGATAGGGTTAACGATCTTGCCCGCTGTGGCATTCCTATTGCGTTCCACGGATGGGGTGTTACCGGAAGGAGCGGCAGAGGTTTCAGGAGAAGACGGCGCGAAACCAGTCGAAGCAACACTTTTTCAGGCGGTACGCGGTGCTACTTTTTACCTTTTATTGCCGGGTTTTTTGGCAACTGCCTTTTTCGATACTGCACTGGGCTTTCACTTACTTTCAATATCCAAATTGAAGGGATGGTCACCGGAATGGGTAACCGCAGGTTATATTGCGCATGCAGCGGCATCGCTGATCTTTTCCATTTGGGCGGGTAGCTGGGTTGATCGCTATGGCGCTGTGCGATTGTTACCCTATTCCATGGTTCCTTATGTGATGGGGCTCTTGGTGTTGGGTTTTGTCGATCATGCGGCTGGTGCATGGGTTTATCTCGCCTTGTTTGGGGTCGGTTTTGGTATTAAATCAACGCTTATCCCTGTTGCCCTCTCGGACCTTTACGGTACGAAACATGTGGGTGCGATCCGCAGTTTTACAGCTACACTAAGTGTATTTTCGACGGCGCTTGGACCGCCTGTACTGGGCTGGGCATTAGATATCGCCGCTCCTATAGCGACTATGACTTGGATTGCTGCGGGCTACTTCGTTTTATCAGGCGTGATGATGGGATTTATTCGTCGTTGAATGTATTGCTAATTCTTATACTTTAAGAGCATGACCCAATTCATTGATGTAAATGATAGGATGCAAACAGGCTACCGCTATGAATGTGTAGCCCCAGTAGGCACTGGATTTGCCGAAGGCTTCGCGCCATACGTAACCCCAAAGGAAATGTTGAAGATGGGAGTTTTCGAGGGAAAATATTGTAATGATTGCACCCAAGAACTGCCGTCAGATTGGTTTGAGGGAGCTAAAATTTCTGACAAGCCAGACCCGACACTGAACTATTTCGGTGTTAAGAGTCGCCAACCACTGACGGTTTGGCGCGAAAAAGGATGGATTTATGGACCTGACCCGCGCGGCTGGTTCCAGTGGTACTGTCGTTATTACCTAGGCAGAAGACTATTGAAAATTGATGACATACAAATTAAACGCTGGCGTGCATTTTCACGGCATGCGGGACAAATTCGAGCGAATTGTGAGCCGGGAGATGTATTCTGCCGGCGTCGTCAACGCCAGGCATTGTTGCAATGGGCCTACGATCCTTTAATTTAAGGTGTTTAACCCCTCTCAAATATTGGCCTGGGCGTTTCTACTCAACCTTCGTTCGGAGTTTTCTTTGCGGTGCCTTACTTTCGGCGAGATGTCGTAAAAATGAAATAAACTTCTGCTTAAGCAAGATACTCGTTTCCATTCACATGCAGCATAGTGCCGGTGATGAAGCGTGACGCAGGCTGACATAGGAAGCCGACTGCGTTCGCAATATCTGTTGGCTCGCCTGGAAAACCGATGGGGGGTGCATTCGGAACGTTTTTGGGACTGGGCCCGGCTGAGGCAGCCCTTTCGCCACCGATTTTGCCAACGCCAACCGTATTCACCGTAATACCTTGTTCGCAAAACTCACTTGATAGGCTCCGTGTCATGGCGTCTAGCCCGCCTTTGCCTGCATGCACATGAACGCGTTCAGCATAACCCACATAGTTGCCTATGCCGCTGATGTTTACGATACGACCCCATTGCTGATCGATCATGTGTGGCAGGACAGCGCGGGAACACAAGAAGGCGCCGTCGAGGATAATCGCAACGATACGGCGAAATTCGTCAAGGCTAAGATCGAGAGTTTTAACTCGGCCTCGGTCTGCAGCATTGTTAATGAGAATATCCACGGGCCCTAATTCTTCGCTTATTTTAGTCACCATGTCCGCGACGCCTTGTTCATTGGTGACATCACAAACAAACACGCCTGCTTTGACGCCTAGTGCCTCTAGCTCTGTCTTTACCAGATTAGCTTCATCCACAGATTGTCGTGTATTGATAGCGATTGACGCGCCGTGCTTGGCGAGTTCTAGAGCTGTCGCGCGGCCTGATCGTCGGACGGCGCCTGTAACGAGGGCCGTTTTGCCCGTAAGGGTTTGTTCCGCTGTGCCAGTCATTGTTTTTATCCATAATTGGTATTAATTGATTAATTTTAGCGCAGGTTAGCGAGATTGGTCACCTAGGAGTAGGGGGATGAATTGCCGAGTGTGTCGTTGCTAAACCCTCATCTTCTCACGTACGATATCGGCTTGGTGAACAAAATATGGTGAATTGAAAGGTTAAAGATGGCGAATGATCAGATCGAAATTGTTCCTACAGGGGCGGCGCTCGGGGCTGAGATAAGAGGGATCGACCTGTCGAAGCCGATTAGCGACAATACTTTCGATGCGATTGAGCAGGCCTTTGATACACATTCAGTTACGTATTTCCGAGGACAGCAATTGGACGAGGGTCAATTTCAGGATTTCGTATGCCGGTTCGGAGAGATGCAGGTGAACTTCTTAAAGCGCTATACGATCAAAGACCGTCCACTTATTTTGCAAGTCTCCAACATTAAAGAGAATGGCGAGGATATAGGCCATGCGGATGCGGGCCGAGTTTGGCATTCGGATATGTCTTACGAATGGAACCCACCGCGTATGTCCGTCCTCTACGCACGTGAAGTACCAGTTAGCGAAGACGGCGAGATCAAGGGCGATACACTATTTGCCAGCGCAGTACAGGCTTATGACTCCCTCAGCGGTGAGATGAAGGAGCGTTGCAAGGGGCTAAAGGTAGTTCACGATGTGGCCGGCAGGCGACGCAATACCGGTACGGGGACCCAAGACAATGCGCAACGCGAGGCTATGGAGAAGGTGGTTCATCCAGTTATCCGCTCACACCCATATACGGGCAAGAAAGCGATTTACGTGAATATGGGCGAATGCGTTTCCATTCCAGGGATGAAGGATGAAGAAGCCCTTGACCTGATCAACGAGCTTGCCGCAACCGTTATACGTCCAGAATTCCAATATCGTCACAAATGGCAAGTGGTGGATGTGCTGATTTGGGATAACCGCGCACTCCAACATCTCGCTGCGCATGATTTTGAACTGCCGCTTCGGCGCATGATGTGGCGCATATCTGGTTGTCCAACGAAAGTTTATGAGTAGAGATTATGAGGCTGGAGCTGGCATTGCGGCGGCTATTGGTTAGCTACCCCCTCGCTCATCTCCAACTAGGACAAAAGGCGCCCAAACGCGGGTAGTGAAAAATGCGGCCCTATAGTGATCGACAGAATCTGTGCGCTCTAATCTTTGCGTTTGAGGGACACAAACTTCGCGGCATTGAGAATTGCCTCGCCATCCCACCGATAGGCGACAAGTTTCCCACCGAACTTGGCAACGCTGTAGTCGAGGCAGGCGATGTTTGCAGCGAGCGGTTCAGGCACGCCCTCAAGCCAATAGTGCCCAAGAAAAACTGGCTTCTCGGTATGGCCGTACTCAATCATCTGATCCCCGAAAATGGGATCGTCGGGAATATGAGCGCGGGCGCTCTCGGGCCCCATGTAGGTCTCCCGATAGGTATTGGCCTTGTCCCACCACCGAACCCGGATGTAGTTCCGCTTGTTCCCATCCTTGTCGTGGAAATAGCCGCCATTTGGCAGTCGAATTTCCTTACCCTTCAGTAACGTATCGACAGCCTTGTACTGCCAAGTGGTTGGGTCACCCGATGCGTGGAGCAGTTTCTCCCCCAACAGATTGCTGCCATTCTGAAATTCCAAGACCCGGTCGATGGAAGCTTTTTCCCAGCAGGCGTGAATGATCCGAATTCCTTCGAGGTCGAGCCAAAGCGGTAGGGATTTGAACCAATCAATCACATCCGCCCAAGCGCTTGGATCGCCTTCGTATTCTTCGAGAAAGGCCTGATGCTGATTGGTGTTCTTGGTGCTCCGTTCGCGCAAAAACCCTCCGCCGGCGCGAGTCGTATGATAGGCAATCGCATTGTATTCGTGGTTTCCCATGACCGCGAGAGCGTCGCCGCTTTTGATCATCGAGCGGACGAGATCGATAACCCTCCGCTGGTGCGGCCCTCGGTCGACAAAATCGCCGACAAAAATGACCTTTCGATTTTCGTGTCGGTAGCTGTTAGCCGCACGGCGATAACCCAGCTTTTTGAGCAAAGCCTCAAGTTCTGCAGCCTGCCCGTGAATGTCTCCAATGAGGTCGTAAGCCTGTTTTGTCATGTAGTGATTATTCGTCCTTTTCTGAGGGCCGCTGGTGCAGCTTTGACTGCATCATAACTGCTGCTCTGTGTCCTCCTCTTTGGCCACCGAGCCAATGGCCGCCGCAATCCAAATTTTTTGGGAATGTCTCGTAACGAGACGGTTAATTTGTAAACTCTTTGCACCCAATTTTCAAGGTGATAGCGTCAAATAAATTACGTGTCGAAGACGCCATAAAGTGGGGCGTCGGGGCTATAGTTGTGGGGGCATGCAGTCACCTTTACCGAACTTCTCTGAAGAGTGAGGCTGGCGAGGTTGAACTCGCATATCAATATACAAGGCCGGGTGCCATCCATGTGTCATTAACGAAACACTACGTTCAAGCACTAAACAAGTTTCCTCATAATTACAGTTACTTAGATAGTAGATCGTGCGTAAACTATTTTTTCTGAAAATATTCAGTAAAAAGCCGCCAACCCATTGGATTGACGACTTAATATTTGGTTGCGGAGGCTGGATTAACTGAAGCCCCTACGATTACCAAACACGTCTAAATGTTTCGTGAAAGTGGTTGCGTGGGCTCGATCTCTACGATTCCGTAATCAGGTATCGGCCTCCCTCCCTACTAAATGATGAATGGTTGCGGGGCAGGATTTGAGCCTGAGACCTCCAGGTTATGAGAATTAATTACCATTACAGCTTATACCAGACGCCACTTTTTGCATTTTTTATCTAGACTTCAGTGATATCTGCTCAGTAGCCCGTTTCCCAGTCAATAACGTTTTCCATAGGTTTACCATCAAGGAAAGCGCGGAGGTTTTTGCAAAATAAGTCCGTTGATCGACGGTAGTATATATCAGATTGGCCGGAGACATGCGGTGTGATCAGAATATTCGGATGTTTCCAAAGACGCTCCGACGGGGGGTGCTCAAACTCACCCACATAAACATCAATGGCGGCACCACGTAAATGGCCGGAATCTAGTGCGGCGAACATGGCATCTTCGTCGATGATCTCGCCGCGAGCAATATTTGTAATTACTCCATCGGCCTTCATGGCAGCAAAGGCTTCTTCATTCATTAACTTATCGGTCTCTGGCGTCCATTGGCAGCACACCGCTGCGAAGTGACTTTCGCTGAGGAGCTCGAACAAGCTATCTGGCCCTCGTATTTCAGCAAACCCTTTGGGTAAATCACCTTCTGGATTGCGTCGAATACCAACTACGCGTAAACCCAGGCCCGCAGCCAGCCTGCCTACATGGGAGCCAATACCGCCTGCGCCGATAACACAGATTGTTTTCCCTTCAAGTAGTAATGGCCTGTAACCAGCTTTATTAATTTGCAGTGTCGTGCGTTCACTTTCGGCATTGCCCAGTGATTTTGCGAAATGGAGAAGACCTGAAATAGCGAACTCTGCGATGGGTAATGTATTCCCGTAGCCACGCGAGGTGGTGACGATGATATCGCTACCCCAAAGATCACTTTCCAACAGGTTGCTGGCGCCGGCTGGTTGCTGGTTAAACCATTTCAGCTTCGGTGCGCGAGCACGGATATTGTGTGGATAGGGCCATGTGGCGAAAATAACTTCAGCCTCAGCCAGCAGCGCATCGCGTTCTTCAGACGAACCGTGCCCGGTGGCATTTGGTGACAGGTAACGTTCCGAATTAAATGCCGGCCAGCTATCACGAATTTCCCCATCGAACCAGCCAGCTGCCATGATGAGTTCAATCGATGGGTCCACAGCGCGAATTTTATCCTGGTGATCCGGCGGAAGGTCAAAAATGCAAAGAATTTTCATGAGTGAGCTCGATTACTGTTGACGGTAAGATTATCGTTCAAAATTGGGTCAAAAGAAAAGCCGCGCAGGAGCACCTCGCGGCTTTCTAATAAGAAATATAATGTGGCTCTCTATTTATTCTTAGCGCGTACCTGCTCCATGAAACGCTCTCGAATATAAATCGGATTCGTCTCGATGATTGGCACGTCTACATTTCCGCTTTCACATTTGCAGACAATGATTGTCATTTGGTCGCTTTCTAGAGCCTTTTTTACTTCTTCGGCTGCATCTTCGCCTTGGCATTCGACAACATTTTCGGTACCGCAGGCTTTAGCCACCGCAGCAAGTGATGTCTTCATGCCCGCATAGGTCGGCTGATCGCCGGTGGAACCATAAGAGCCATTGTCGATGATCAGCAGAGTGAAGTTGTTTGCCACATTATTTGCGATAGTTGCCAGTGTACCGAAATTCGTCAACACTGACCCGTCACCGTCGATTGCCAATACTCGGCCCTTTTGAGTTAGGGCCAGGCCAAGTCCGATCGACGAGCAGAGTCCCATGGTGCCTAACATATAGAAATTGGTTGGCTGGTCGTCATGCATATAAAGCTCTTGCGACGGCAGGCCGATATTACATATCACTAGCTCATCGGTGATGACTGGAATTAGTGATTTTGTGACTTCGCTACGGATCATGATGCGGTCCTCCAGAAGCTGGCGTCAGTCAAAATGGCTGTCGGCTTTTTACACATGAATGTGTGATTTAAAATGCCATCGAACTCATCAAGCTGCGAGCCGTCATGGAAGTGATAGGTGGGAATATTCATCTCCGCCAATAGAGCCTTGGTGTGAACAGCCATTTCAACTTGACATGCCACGCGTTCGCCAACTTCGCCGCGATAGCTAATCAACATCGGGAGAGGAATTTGATAATATTGGATTAAGGTTGCAAGAGAGTTCAGCGTCACCCCGATAGCCGTATTCTGCATGATGATGCAACCACGCGTGCCGCCCATATAAGCACCTGCACAAAGTCCCATGCCTTCCGCTTCGTGGTTTGCGGGAACGTGTTGAATCTGATTATTTTTTTCGACTACTTCAATAACACCGGCCAACTGCTTGCATGGCACCGTAGTCACGAATCCAACCTCGTTTTTAACGAGATCTTCGACGATTTTGTCGTTTACGCTCATGTATATGCTTCCACCCGTTGGATTATACCGACGCCCTGTAGCGACGGATGCGGACGTTTATATACACGGGGCGTGAAGGAGGGGCAAATACGTTTATACCTGCTTTGTTGTTAATAACTCTGAAAGGGTGGAAATGTAAGCGACCAACGGAATGCTCTGGCGCCGAGCGAAAATGATGCGAACTCTTCGTACATCTTCTTTAATTCTTGTGGCAGCACAGCGCGTTCAATGATACTTCAAACCTATGATCCCAGAGCAAAACCGTGTAACCCAGCAAGTTTTCCCCACCCTTATTCAGGTGACTACTCATCCGAATGCGGAGATGGTTAATAGTGCCTTGCTGAGCGATATAGAGCAGGTCAGGGAAGCGACGCCCAATGGACGTCCAGGTAATTGGTCTTGTGACCTTTATACTACTATGACCAATGAGGGACGTTTACAGGGGCGTCCGGCCTTCAAAGAATTCGCTGATTTCGCCAAGACATGCGCGATGCAATTTGGAAGTATCATGTCGTATAAATTTGGTGATAAAAATATGCATTTGAATGATTGCTGGCTCAATATCTACACTGGTGGGCAATCACAGGACACGCATGTTCATCAAAATAATCTTATAAGTGCAGTCTATTTTGTTGCGGCGCCGGAGGGCTGTTCGGGCTTGATGTTTTATTCACCCCGTCAGTACGCAATGATCCAGCCGGACCTGACAGAGATAACTCCAATCAATGCAATTCAAACGGAATACACACCATCGCCGGGCGACTTGGTTTTGTTCGATAGTGCGGTGAAGCACAGTGTGCCTGTGAATAAAACAGAGGCGGAGCGAATAACAATCGCTATGAATTTCTCTTTGGAGCACACTTGATTGTAGGACAGGTGAACGAGTGATGATGGATTTAACTGAGTATACAGAGTATTACACTCTGTTTCCCACATTGGTGCAATCGACGTTACATCCGGAAGCTGATAGAATTAATCCGCCGCTTCTTGAGGAAATATATAGGCTTTACCAAATGACACCCGATGGTCGAGATGAGCGGTCATCCTCAAGTGCATTTACAACAATGTGGAGCCTAAATGACTTGCATACACGATCGGTATTCAAGGAACTTTCAGAATTCATTATAAGTGAATTAAATATATTTGCAAAAGAGCAAAGTATAAAATTAAGTAATAATGGGCCAATAATAAAAGAAATGTGGTTCAATATTATAAATGACTATCAATGCTTTGATATTCATGCACATTCAAACTGTTTATTTACTGGTGTTTATTATTTGAAGGCTTCAAAAGATTCTTCTCCACTTGTTTTGAAATCTGAAAATATCGATAAAATGTTAGTTTGTTCAACTGACGCGAAGAATGATTACAATACCGTCAGTCATGAAATTACGCCGGCACCTGGTCTACTAACGCTTTTTAATGCCAATGTTCGCCATAGCACTTGGGCGATTTTACACAAAGAAGAGCGTGTATCCGTTTCCTTTACAGCGGTTGTTTGACGAACGTGTAATTGAACGGTTTACGGTTTGCTCGCAAAATAAAGTTTTAATATTCTAGATTTTTTGATCGTAAGCTGGGGAATATAATGATGAAAATTAAGAGCTATGAAGCGATCGCTTTAAGCGTGCCGGAAGAGGATCCTCTGGCGAATATGCCGGAGGAGGAAGGACGTACTCGTCCGGTTGTCATTTTACGATTGCGCACCGATAACGGCCTTGAAGGCATTGCCGTGACTTTTTATGCAGGTAAGTTAAACGGAGCTCTTAAGAAAACGCTAGAGCAAATGTGTGAGTTGGTGGTTGGAGAAGATCCCTTTAGGATCGAGCATATTGTTGCCAATCTACGAAATTCTACGGGTGATCCGACCGGAGCGGGGGGGATGTTTTCCCTTGCACTCTCGGCAATCGACATCGCTCTATGGGATATAAAGGGGAAGTTTCTTGAACAGCCCCTGTACAAACTCCTTGGTGGGCATCGCGACCGGGTGCCTACGTATGCCTCGGGCTCGCTTCGGCGTGGCTTGACGGATGATCAAGCGCAAGAGGCCGCAGCGACGTTGATATCAAAAGGTTTTAAGCAAATGAAAACCCAGATGGCTCTGCCTGGCGATCCATCGCCGGCAGACGAAGTGCGCCGCGTGCAAGTAATTCGTGATGTTATCGGTCCCGATATCAAGCTCATGTGCGATATTAATCAAGGCTGGCGACCCGAACAGGCAATCGATATCGGTAATCGCGTTGAAGAAGTGGGATTATTTTGGCTGGAAGACGTAACTCGAGCCGACGATTATCAAGGTCTTGCGCGAGTGACGAAATCCTTAAAAACCCCAATCGCTGGTGGTGAGTATCTGTATGGCATCGCGCCATTCCATCAAATGATACAGGCCCATTCGGTTGATATAATTATGGTCGATATAATTCGCGCTGGTGGCGTAACCCAATGGATGAAAATTGCGGGTATGGCAGAAGCTGCGAACCTGCCAATTGTTAGTCACGTTATGCCAGAGATTTTGGTACATGTGGTGGCGGCCTGCCCAAACGGTCTGACTGTAGAGTATATGCCTTGGATGTTGGAGTTATTTGAAGAAACGCCCGAGATAGTTGATGGAGAGCTTGTGCTGCCGAATAAGCCAGGTTTGGGGCTAAAGTTCGATGAAAAGGCGGTTGCTTCGTTTAAAGCTTGACAATAGCCCAAGAGAAAACGCGATGATATTTCAACTCAGCCATGTTGCGATACCAGTTACAGATATGACTGCTATGCGGCGGTTTTATACCAAGACGCTGGGTTTTGTAGTTACTGATCAGAAGGGGGAATACCCGGGGGAGACGGTCTTTATGAGTGCTAACCCCAACGAACATCATCAAGTGGTCCTAGCTGCGAATGGTGGAACGGTCGATACCGATGCCGTGCTTGGCCACTTCGCTATGCGCGTCGGTAGTCTCCAGGAATTAAAGAGGCTCCGCCAGCGGCTCATAGAATCAGATATAGGTCCCTTACGTTGCCTCTCTCACGGCACCACATGGTCAGTGTACTTTCGTGACCCGGAAAATACCCAAATTGAAATTCTCACTGACACTCCCTGGCATGTTGCGCAGCCGTGTGGATTTGAAGTCGACTTTGATCAGCCTGAAGAGGAATTGATAGTGAAGACCGAAGCCCATGCTCGCACTTTGCCTGGCTTCCGTCCGCGTGCAGACTGGTCAGCCAATCATTCGGCGATAATTAAAAACTACAGTTAAACGCGACTATGCCGAAGTCTTCGCCAATACCCTTTTACGGGCTTCGCCGCTATCGCGGTCGCTGACGTAAAGCAGTCCAGTTACTCGGCGCATCAAATTGGCTTCAAAGTCCTCAAGTTCACCGTCCGCATAGACCACGGCCCATAGCATCTCGATCATTTCGATACGTTCGGCTTCATCGAAATGATCACGTACTACTTTGGTTATAGTATGAAGCTCCACCCGTTCGGCTGTTGCCTCTTCGGCGGCTTCTAGTATGTCAGCGATCTCTTCTGTCGGCAGGTCGAATCTTTTAACCAGTAACTTCTCGATTCGGATGCGTTCTGTGATGTCAAATACGCCGTCCATCACCGCTGCCTCAATAAGTAACCCGGCTGCCGCATGATGAAGTGCCGCGTCTTTATGCGCTCCAGCGGTTACAGTCTCTTCGCCATCAGTGAACAAAATTTTCTTTAGTGTTGCCAGCATGGATACCTCAAAATCAACTAGAGGCGCCGGTATAGCGCTAACCCCGGCTTTGCTCAACCGCCAAGCTTGTCTTCTACTATCTGCGGCTGTACGCTTCGTTTTTGGTTAAATCAATTTATGTGGGCTCATTAAAGCTAAGTTGAAAGTGCTATGGAGGATCTCTTGAGTGTGGGGCGTTGGTCTCTCGCAGGTTTGTTTTATCTCATTTTAGCGCCTTTAACACTGAGCATCGCTGTTGCGCAGGATAGTGAAAAAAAGCTTGCGATTAACGCATATGATGGCCAGTGGCATGTTACCTATGAGACGTTGTGCTCAGGAGATATTACGTTTATCGCTACGATTTCAGAGGGTCAAATAAGCGGGCATATGATGTCGAACGGGACATCCGGTGAATTTGAGGTGGCAGGCGAGGTGGATACAGAGGGTACCTATGCCGTTGAATTAGATGGCGGTGACTATATTGGCGAAAGTGATGGGGCGTTGGGCCAAAACGTCGGCCGCGGTGAATACACCGCGCCGCCCAAATCTAGTTTCTCCGGCTGTGATGGGACGTGGACGTGGCGTCGTAATAAATAGATGGCTGTATTAAAAGTGCCAAAACACCTAAAGCTCCTTTAGCCTCGGCAGCACTTCCCTGCTAAACAGGGTTAAATTAGCAACTGTATCCTCATGACTGATGTGGCCGCCTTGGCCCATCATCAGTAGATGCCCCAGTCCTCCGACATGTTTATGAAACTCTTTAATCTGCTCGTATACCGTATCTGGCGTTCCGGCAAAGGCGATGCCCGCATTAATGCACTCGTCGACGCTACTGGTACCCATCGATGCCTTCGAGCCGTCGCGCAGAGTTATGTTTCGGGTGCTTGGGTTCTTCAGCTCTCGGCCAATCACCTCCGGTGGCGCAAGCCCTGGTGGCATCTGGAGCTGTCTTAGTGCGCGTGGTGTCATGCGGCTGTAATCGAGAATTTGATCTACGCGCCGGTGCCCTTCTTCCTCGGTTTCGCCAACGCCGACCATGGCGAGATACGCGAAGCGATCTTTTTTATATTCCTGACCTGCGGCAGTGGCTCCTTTGCGGTAGGCATCAAATATCGTCGGCGTTGACCAGTAGCCGGAATTGAGTGCAGCAATAACGTAGCCTTTTTCACCAACGTCTCCGGCTGAGTAAGGGCCGGCAACTGTTATCCAGACCGGTGGATGGGGCTGTTGATAGGGCCGTGGCCAAATATTAGCCTGACGGTAATGAAAATGTTCGCCTTCCCAGTTGAACGGCCCGTCATGAGTCGTCATAGCCTTTAAGATGAGGTCGTGTGCCTCCCAGAACCGTTCGCCGACAGTCGATGGGTTGCTATTTGCGGGTCCAACTTCATACGGCGAACCCTTTACGAAACCCATTTCCAGCCTACCGTGGGAAATGACGTCAATCATCGAAAATTCTTCAGCTACGCGTATAGCGTCCATCCGGTTAGCGATGGGCATACCGAGACAGAGGAGGCGGCTCTTTTTTGTTTCGCGTGCCAAGATGGCTAATGGAATCGTGCATACTGAGGTCGAGCAAGTCGCTGTGGCGTGATGCTCGTTAACCATAATATTAATGCCTAGTTCGTCACAAAGCGCCCATTCGTCGAGGTAACGGTTATAGAGGTCAGCGCCGACCTTTGGGTCGTAAACCCGGTTCGGTATGACGTTACGGAGTGAATTGCCGAGTTCTTCCCAGCCCGGGTGATAAGCCATTTCGCTGAAATGCCAGACTTCCATTACGCTACTCTCCCTGCTTGGCGGTTTCCACATGGCCCCGCCAAAATCGTTTCAATGGTCTTTTCTAGCTGCTCTAATTGCGGGTAATGTCCGGTATTGGGCAGTATGTCTAGTGACGCGTCGGGGATCAACTTGGAGAGCTTCTTGCCATAATCCGGCGTTGTAAAGCCGTCCTCGGCGCCCCAAATTAAGTGTGTTGGTACGGAAATTCGGTGTAACCATCTAGCAAGCGATAGGCTGTGCAAATAAGGCTTCCAACCATAATAGGCTACGAATTCACGGTCTCGTGCAGTCGCTGTCATTTCATCGTCGTTGAAATCTTTAAAATTAGGCGCCTTCTGAGCAAATAAGGCTGCTGCGGAATCCTCTTCTGAGAAGGTCCAGAGATCGGCGAAATCGCGTTCGGTACGATCGCTGAGTTTTGCGCCGACCGGCGATAGTAGGCATAGGCCCCCTAGCCGTGAACAATTCCGTACCGCTATTTCTAGTGCAATCCAGCCGCCAAAGGATGATCCAAGTAACGTAATTTCATCAAGAGCCAAATCGTCGATCAGGTCTAGATATAGATAGGTCAAATCATCTATGCGTCGGAACTCCGACGGAGGCTGGCGACCATCGAAGCCGGGGTGACGTGGCACGTATACGGTCCAATTCTCCGACAGCCGTTTGATAAAAGACGCCTGCAGGTGGAAATAGTGTTCTGAATGCAGGTAAAGCAGGGGAGGCCCATTGCCGGTCTTATCAAAATCTAATTTGATCCCTGTCAGGCTAATTTGTTCCATCTTTTCTTATCCTTCAGTTCGGACCCAACTTGGTGTTGATGCGCCATGGACAGCGTGAATAGTATAATTTAGTGCCTATCGCTGCTAGTGAGGGACTGGAGGCGTGGCGTTGCCAACTAAAGGGAAACGACCTATTACGACTGTACAAAAATCCGAATATTTCTTCCGAACATTTAGTTATTCTGTGACATATTTTTTCTCTGGTCTGGTAGGGCAGCCCTTCAGCGCTAGCCCTCTGCGTAGCGAGGCAAATTAGAACATAACGATATGCTACCGTGATATTTTACACCATACACTACTACCAAGCGTGGCGCAGGCGGTGACGTGCGTATTCTCTTTAATTGGGGTTTTGGCCGTTGATGCGAATAATTTCCATGTTTGAAAGGCGCGGTAATAAGCGGTAACGGATAAAGGAGCTGTAACCTAGATCCAAATTTTTACGAGGCCGTCAATTAAAATCAATTTCAGTGCTAACAAGGCGAGTACGATCCGAAAAATATTCAGAAACAACTGTTCATTGACACGGTTTAACATGGCGCGGCCGACCCGGGTACCAATTATCACTGCGGGAATCATAAAGAGAATGGCGGTACCATATTCCAGGAAACTAAAGCCAATCAATGTAAAGCCAATAACCTTGGCAAGGTTTGAGATGACGCCGAAAAAACCAAGCGTCCCAACTACATTTTCCTTTTTCAGATCCTTGCGGATTACGAGTACACCGAGGATCGGGGCGATAGCGCCGATAATCATATTGAGTATGCCGGCAAAAAAGCCGACCGGAATGAAGCTCCATAAGGGAAGTTCGCGAAGTTTGCCGCCGCCTATTCCGTTCACTACCGACAATAAAACAAATAAACCGATTACGGTTCGCACCGTCTCGGCAGATAAACCTTGAAATAGCCAAAGGCCAATGATCGCACCTGCCGGAAGCAGCAAACCAAAACGGATAATAATCGGCCAGCACATATGCTCCCAGAACAGCCAGCACCGCGTGATATTGGAAGCAAGATGTACCGCTCCATGCACGGGTATTGCGGCGAACGGTGGCATTATTTGTAACAATATAGCCATTAATGCTGCCCCACCGCCTGCACCTGCGATTGCGGTTAGAGCGGACGTGCAGAGTGCAGCAGTCGTTAGTAAGGCTATTTCGAACACGGTAATCATGAGGCGTAGCTCTTTGTATAATGGGCTCACAATACACCTTTATGAGGCCGAGGCTATGGCCGTTGATGTGCTACCGATGTTATAAAGCCGAACTTTCTTGGGCGGCATGGAGATAAATGATGGGAAGCGGGGCGACAAGAGACGGGGCTATTTCACGGGCTCATGAATGTATAGATGGTGGCGCCTATTTAGAAGATTTGGCACGTCGTGTAGCAATACCAACCGAAAGCCAAGTGCCTGAACAAGCAGCCGAACTTTATCGCTACCAAAATGACGAGATCGGTCCAAGCTTTGAAAGGCTTGGCTTCAATTGCAAGCTGATTGACAATCCAGTGCCTGACCGTGGTCCGGCCATGGTTGCGACGCGCATTGAAGATCCTAGTTTACCCACGGTTCTTATTTACGGTCATGGGGATGTGGTTCGTGGGTTGCAATCGGAATGGCGTGATGGCCTAGAGGCATTTGCGGTCACAATAGAAGGCGATAGGGTTTATGGCCGTGGCGTAGTGGATAATAAAGGCCAGCATACGTTGGCTATGAGCGCTATGGGAGCGGTTTTGGAAGAGCGGGGCGGCAAGCTTGGCTTTAATGCAAAATTCATTATCGAGACCGGGGAAGAGCAGGGCTCACCGGGTTTGAAAAAGATCGTCGAAGATTACAAGGAGTTATTGGCCTGCGATATGTTTCTTGGGTTTGACGGACCGCGGAAATCTATTACTCGAATGGACCTTAATCTCGGCTGTCGAGGCGGCGTTTTCTTTGATCTTATTATTGATTTAAACCGGCCGGGCGGTATGCATTCCGGGCACTGGGGCGGTGTGTTGCCAGATGCGGGTATCATACTAGCCCATGCTATCAGCACAATTATTTCAAAAGAGGGCCAAATCCAGATTAAAGAATGGTTGCCTGAAAGTGTGCCGGCAGCTGTTTTGAAGGCCTGCCGTGATTTGGTAGTTGACCCGTTGAACGGTTCGCCTGAGCCGGATCCTAATTGGGGGCAGCCCGGTATTACGGCACGCGAGAAAACTATTGCTTATACGAGTTTTGTTGTTTTGGCCTACAGTACTGGCAATCCGGATAATCCGGTCAATGCGGTGCCTTCTTATGCCAAGGCACGCTGCCAGGTCCGTTACACGGTGGACGTGGAGCGGGATGTCTTCATTCCGGCTTTGCGAAAGCATTTAGATGAGCACGCTCTGCACGCTGTAGAAATTAATACAAATATTGGCCGCGATCAATTTCCTGCATCGCGCACCGATCCCGATCATCCGTGGGTTAACTGGGTGAAAGAGTCTATCGTCACTACAACAGGTACAACGCCTAACGTTCTGCCTTGCTCGGCTGGTTCTAATCCCAGCGAGTTATTCAAAGCCGGACTTGATGTGCCGGTGGTGTGGATCCCGCATTCTTATAGCGGCTGCAACCAGCACGGTGCTGATGAACATGGATTGAGGTCTATTTTTCGTGAAGGAATTGGTGTTGTCGCCGGCTTATTCTGGGATTTGGGTGATCACGCAACGCCAAGGGGCTGAGTCTTTTTAGCGACGGTGGTACCGGGCGCAGCTGTTTAAGTCTTTCGAAGCCTTTGGGTTTTATCACCAGGTCCGCCATCAATGGGGACTAGTGGGGCTTTTAGCTGTACGCCGGGAAGTTTCATGCCAGCGGGCCGGCCATCCTTGTTGAAGCCCCGTAAATTCTCGTAGACCGGCGGAAGCTGTGGTCCGTTCGCACAAGCTAAATGCAGCCGCAAGAGATGCCGCTGTAACAGCGGATCTTCATGGTTCTCGAAGCTAGTTCTGGAATGCAGAATGAAATGGTTACAAACGAATTGTATGTCGCCTGGCTCGAAGTCCATATCGAGCCGCAAGGCAGGGTCTTCGGCGAGCTCATCTAGCATATCCATAGCTTCAGTAAGCTTCGGTGAAATACGAGGAACGTCGCTAAACCGTTGTGCCTTACTGACAGTGCTGCGCACATAGGTGGTAAATACACGTCCTTGATAGAGGTTGAAGGCGGGGATGATATAGAACCGGCCCTGGCCAATAGGAATTTCTTTTCGTCTATCACGGTAAATCGGCCCCATCAGTTCGCGCAGTAGATCGGGGCGTCGCGTGCGTATTTCATTAAATAGCGTAACAGAACTAACCAGACTACTTAGACCGCCTTTTTTTGCCTTGTTGACACAAAGTAAACCGACGATATCTGCTGAATCGCTATGGAAGGCCAAGCGCATATTGCTTTGATAACCGCGTCCTGTGGTTTTCTTGCTATCAACACCGATATCGCAGACATGTCCAAGCACATGTCCCGCCGCATTTTGTGGAATGGCGGTGCCCAAATGTGTACCGATGCCAAAATAAGCAATGCCCCGTTTTAGAGAGGATAAATCAGCGATGGGAAAGCCGCGCAGTACGGCAAAGCCACGGCCTTCAAACATGTCTCGCCGCAAGCGGTCGAACAGTACTTTCCAAGATGGAAGGAGGAAGTCCTCGATACGAATATCGATCACATCGATACCCGACCTCTCTACTTGATTGATAGCTACGCGCAATTCGGTGATTTGATCAGTCGAAAGCGAGTATGTCCAATCGGTGGGTTTGGCCATCAGGTCGGGCCCACGCCAAACTTGCGGACCTTTTATTGCAGGTGGCGGAAAATTTTCCGGGAGTTGCGGGATTGGGGCCGAGGGGAAATCGAGAGAGATTATCATAGTACGGCTTTCGAAGGGTGTATTTAAGATTGAGAATATAGGCGCGCGAAATCTCGTCAAGATATCCTCGAAAGGCTGAAGCTCACTTGGGTTTCGTATCGGCCTCCGGTAGGATGCGATCAAAAGAGAATTACTATGGCTATTAGGAAAATTGCCCGAATGGGTCACGATATTTTGAAGCAGGTTTCCGATCCTGTAGAGGATCCAAGCGCGCCCGATATTGCTCGATTGGCCGTCGATATGATTGAAACCTGCGAGGATGTGGGGGGTAACGGTTTGGCTGCTGTTCAAATCTATGTACCCTTAAGGATGTTCGTATACCGGGTTCGAAAATCCGTAATGCCTAACGGTGCTCAAATGACAGAAATCCCATGGACGGTGGTTATCAATCCGGTAATTACGCCGGTTGGCGATACGAAAAAACTTTTTTGGGAGCGGTGTCTTTCACTACCTGGTCTTTTCGGCCAGGTACCGCGTTTCACTGATATACTTTTTGAATCAAGTGGTCTCGACGATGCACGGAAGAAATTCACAGCGCGGGGTTTTCATGCGCGCTTGCTCCAACATGAGAATGATCATTTAGATGGCTATCTTTATCCCATGAGGATGCTAGATATGGCGACACTCGGTTATATTTCTGAGCTAGGGCCTGAAGCCTATCCGGCGTTACCCCGTGATCCGGCCGATTTCATCGACCCTACGGAGGAGCGCTAGGGCGTATGACCGATAATACAATACACTACTTCTTTATTATCGCGACAATTTTATCCTATATTATTCCTGTATTGGTCGCTAATTCACCAATGAAACGGAATGATTTTAGAATAAAGTTTAAAATATTTGTTTCTATAATACTGATTCATATTGCTCTATTTTATTTTTTACCAAATGGAGATGGAATATATTACTTGGAGACCAATCTTTTATTTATATTTTTCTTTGTAGGTATAATATTTTACATAAGCGCACGACGCTATTTAGAGATCGGCGGCTCGCGTTGGAATACTTTCGTTGCCTTTGTCCATTTCCCCGAATTCATGCGGCTTTGGTGGGAGGAGCCTGCCGAACCCGGAGGTTCTTCGGTGCCGATGCAAAAATAGTTCAAAATATAAATATCGCGCTGCCCAGGTTTCTTTATCTGATTTGTGGCGGGCAAAAAAGATAGAAAGTTAGTACCTATTATTTGGTAACCGAGCAGCTTTGGACTACAAAGGCGGAGGTGCATAAGGAGAAAGTTTTATGGAAGACGACGAATTAGAAGGTGAATTCATCCTCGGGTGGCCAGATCGCAAAAGACTAACGCAGATGACAAGCGCGGACGCGGAAGGCCGTGTAGTATATGCGCGTTCACCAATTCTTGAGCAGGAAGGCTTGATCACGCCGACCAATGCTTTCTTCATCAACGCGCAAGTGCAAATGCCCGAGCCAGTTTATCCTGAAGATTGGTCATTTGAAATTTCTGGTGAAGTGGATAAGCCTTTTTCCCTAACGTTGGAAGAGCTTAAGAAAATGCCGGCACGCACTGTTCGTGCGGTGACCGAATGCGCCGGCAACGATGGAGATTATTTCGCTTTTCTAGAAGGCAAATCTAATACCAAGCCTGAGCTCGCGCGAGGCAATGAAGATTTTCATGACTTTGTACAAAAGTACAAAAATGCAAATGCTAGCCTTGAAGAAGCGCAAGCGCGGCCATCGGGCACAAACCTGTGCAGTGGGGGGGAATGGACTGGCACACCACTCCGCGCAATCTTGGAACGCGCGGGTATTAGAAAAGACACCGCTGTAAGTGTACGGATGGTGGGTTTCGATATTGGCACGCCTAACGCTATGAAGCTCTACCGGGCTGCAGGATCGATGGATGCGGATGTCGCACAACCAGGCGCGATCCCATTTGATAAAGCACTGCCTATGGATAAGGCGTTGGACGATGATACTATTGTCGCCTGGGCTCACAATGGGGATGCCCTATTGCATGTCCACGGCGCGCCTGCCAGGGTTATTGTGCCTGGTTGGGCCGGTAATTGGTGGGTGAAGTGGCTAGATAAAATCGAAGTCGCAGATCACATGGTGCCTTGCTATCATCAGACGGAGTACTTCGTTCTCGGAAAGTCTTACGATGATCCCGACAAAACGATGTGCATGGAACTTGGCTGTAAAAGTATCATCACTTGGCCCCGCGATTTGCATTCGCCGATTAAAACCGGCGAGCATTTGGTCCGAGGCTTTGCCTGGTCCGGTATGGGTGCCATCGAGAGGGTTGAAGTTAGCCTTGATGGTGGAGATACTTGGACTGATGCCCACTTGGAATATTCTCCCGATAAGTGGCTTTGGAAGCGGTGGTCGTTTCTATGGAACATAGAAAAGCCGGGTAACTATAGCATTATGGCTCGTGCCTATGACGAAGCAGGTCGTATGCAGCCAGTGACAGAAGCTAACTATTTACGCAAGCATTTTGATGGAATTGTGCCGTCCGAAGTCACCGTGGAAGAATAGACACCAAAATTTAGGAGGAACTGAATTTTGCATATCGTCGTTTGCGTAAAGCAAATCTTCGACCCTGATGTGGCGACTACGGTTTTCCGCATAGACGAAGAAGCTAATAAGATCGTACCAGTGTCTGGTATCTCACCGGTTATAAGTCCGTTCGATGATCAGGCAGTGGAGGCCGCATTACGGATAAAGGATGATTTTGTAGAGCAAGATTTAGAGGTAAAAGTTACTGCAATTACCATGGGTCCTGAGGCCGCACGCGCGATTATAAAAAGTAGCTTGGCGAAAGGGGCGGACGAGGGCGTTCTGCTGCTGGATAGTGCGTTCGATGATGCGGACGCTGTCTCTACTGCGCGCGTTTTAGCCGCCGCCATTAAAAAGATGGGCGATGTGGATTTGGTGTTAGCCGGGCGTCAGGCGGCCGATGGCGATCTGGGCGCGGTTGGCTTGTTTACCGCCGAAGTGTTGGGGATTCCCGCGATCACTTACGCCAAAGATGTTCGTATGGATGGCGATACACTGCGAGTGGTGCGTGTCTTGGAAAACGGTACGGAAACGGTTGAAACGGTATGTCCGGCACTAGTGACCATTTCCCATGAGCTGGGGCAGCCTCGTTATACAGGGTTACGCGAAACAATGCGGGCAGCGAAGAAACCGGTGCATGTATGGACGGCAGAAGATTTAGGCATTGATACTGGGACGACGGGAGCCGCTGGTGCGCGCCGCNTGATAGAGCGCCTATATACACCGGTCAAAGAAATAGAGTGTAATTATGTGGAAGGTGACACGCCACAAGTGATTGCCAGACAGTTAGCGCAGCGTCTCCGTGACGCGGAATTAGTGTGAGGCGCATTATGGTATTGAGCAAAGATATTTTAGTGGTGGGCCAAGTGGATGAGGCTAATGAGGGTGCTCTCACCAGTCTNACTTTTGAAATGTTGGGCCGTGCTCGAGAATTAACTGATCAGCTAGGTGGTTCGGTAGTTGCTGTACTGTTCGGAGCATCTTTTGACGCTGAAGCGGAAATGCTGGTTGCGTATGGTGCCGACAAGGTGACATTAGTTGAAGGGGACTTATTGGTGCCTTATCGAGCCGATGCTTGGTTGCCTGATTTAGTCGCCATGGCCTCTGAACTGTCTCCGGCATTAATATTGATCGGGCAAGGTACTATCGGCGGTGATCTCGCACCGCGTTTGGCCTTTCAGTTAGAAAGTTCGGTCGCTACTGGATGCGAAGATGTTTCCTTGGACGGAGACAAGGTGTTGCTGACGCGCGCTTGTTATGGTGGCAAAGCGCGCGAGGTAGTTTCCTTTGAGTGTGCCACATCTGTCGTTACGATAAAGCCTAAATCCCTGAGCGCGATGCCATGCGACCGCGCTCGCAGTGGTGAAGTTGTTACTTTAGCTGCCTCCGTTGCGGCGGGGGCCATACGAACTACCGTTACAAATAGGGAAAGCGAAGAACTTGTGGGCCAACAGCTTGAGAGTGCCGAAGTGATCGTCGCCGGTGGCGGTGGATTGGGGGGGGCGGAAGGTTTCGAATCCGTCGCTGCATTGGCAGATGTACTTGGTGGGACCGTAGGGGCCAGCCGGGTTGCGTGCGATATGGGCTGGTGCCCATCTCACATGCAGGTGGGCCTATCGGGCAAAACAGTTGCGCCACAACTTTATGTTGCGGTTGGTATTTCTGGAGCTAGTCACCACATGGCCGGTTGCGCAAATTCGAGCGCTATAGTTGCGATCAACGCAGACCCCGACGCAGCGATTTTCAACTACGCCCATTTCGGCGTAATAGGGGAATTCGAGGAGCTAATTCCGGCCCTCACGGAAGAAATTAGAAAGCTCAAAGGCTGAGATGTAAGTTTATTCTGATAAGGAGACTGCATTTCTAGTTTCTGATAACTAGAAATTCGCCGTGACCAATACTCTGAAGCGTTTGATCTGCTTCAGGTCTCCACAGTTGGTGGTGGCGACATAGTTATGTTTTGCATTTTGAGGATAGCTTTTGGACCACCATGGATTTTGGCACGCTTCAATTGCTCGGCCTTGGCGTGCGCATTGACCAGCTCGGGGTCGATAATCTTACGAAGTTCTATTTCTAGTTTCATGATTAGGTCTGCATAGGCAGAGTCATTGGCTAAGTCTTGAGTTTCCATCGGGTCGGCTCGAAGGTCAAAAAGCTGTTTTGGCGCATCGACGTGATAGATAAGCTTCATGTTGGCATCACGAATCATATAGGCGGCATTTTTTGTTGATTTGACGTGGACCTCAGAAAAGCCTATCCGCGCTTTTGTCTCGCCTCTAATTGCGGGCCAGAGGGATATGCCCGATCGCTGATGATCGTCTTCCGGCTCCGTGACGCNCGTGATCTCTAGGATGGTATCGAAGAGGTCAACATGCGAGACAATTTCTTTAATCACTCTACCTTTAGGGATACCAGGACCACGCATAATAAGCGGCACGCCGAGCGAATGTTCGTAAAGCGTACTCTTGCCGAACATGCCATGATTCCCGGCAGCCTCGCCATGATCACTGGTGTAAAGCAGACATGTTGTTTCCAAAAGATCGGTATCGCGAGCAACTTCGATAACTTTACCGATTTGTTCGTCTACATGGGTTATCAATCCACAGTAACCGGCCACAGTACGCCGCACGAAGTCCTCATCAACAGGTTCTTCGAGACAATCGACGCTCCGGATATGATTGAGCGCAGAGTGATCAGGGCGATTAGCCGTATCCCATTGTGCAGGCATTGGGACATCTTCAAGCGGATACAAATTATAATATCGTTCANGAACGGTAAACGGTGGGTGAGGGCTGGCATAAGACACGAGTAAGGTCCATGGTTGTCTTTGTTTTGGCGCCTCGTTCTTCAGCCAATCGACGGCGCGCGCTGTAACGTCTCGGTCATAATTTTGATATGGCGCTTCACCGATACCCGATTTGGCGTACATTTCTCGGAAACTCGGACGTTTCGGCACTCCTTCGTCAGTCGCGCGCAGGAAACCAATAAGGTCTCCTGTCCCCTCTACGATATGCATAGTGACTATTTCATCGCTGAATCCTTGCTGAATTTCACTGGATAAATAATGCAGCTTGCCGATAGCGACAACCGTAGTATCATTATCGCGCAATTGGCCGTGCCAGGATGGATGCTTCCCATCGTAAACGATACCATTATCCCAGTAGCCGGTTTGGTGCGGATAGAGGCCCGTGGCAATTGCTGCGCGCGATGGACAACATAGTGAACTTGCACAATACGCATTGTCGAAACGAACACCGGTCTCGCTGATCCAGTCCAGGTTCGGCGTGTGGACTATCGAATGCCCATAACACCCAAGCATGGAACGGGCGTGATTGTCAGAAAGAAAAAAAATCAGGTTCGTCGACTTGGGCATGTAAATTAAGCTCACCTTGCAAGAGAAATATCATACCCTGATTATATCCTTATTTACTATTGTTGGGTAAAGCAGTTCTAGATTTTCTTTATCTTGTTTAAGAGAATCCTTAAATACTGCACTACTTGGTAGGGTTTTGAACAGTAACCGTTGCCTAAAGTCCGGCCCGTCCGATAGGGCATGGGAGGCAGAAGTATATATTCGTGATTTCGTCTGATATGCTATGAAGGATCCAAATGTGTTGNCAGTCAAAAAATAACAGGTTTNTTACAAACCAAGGGATCCGTAATCTCAGTCAGTANATGTAATTCTGGGCACGCCTGCCTCAGCCCAGTCTAAATTCATCCGAAGGAATAATAATGCGTTCTATCTTAATATTTATGGTTTTGTTATTTCCATTAAGCTCGCTCGCGAGCGAACAGAAAATAGATTTATCAAACTCAGTTGCTGTCTCTGCTGAGGCCGAGACGTTGGCTGAANGTGCGAAACATGTGAAAGTTTNTGCAATTATAGATCGCATATATGAGATAAGTATAAGTGAGGGTACGTATGAGATAGAGGCCGAAATATTAATGAAATGGGAAAATACGGAAGAGCTGAAAAAATATAAGGACTTATTTAAAGAAGCTACTTATTCAGGAAAACATGCGCGTAAAATACTAGATAAAATATGGCATCCGGAATTTATTGTTAAGGCAGAGCTCTCACCACGGCAGACGTTATTTACAACAGTCCATTTAAATAAAGATGGAAGTTTAGAGCTATTTGAGAAATTTCAAACAAAACTTCCAATAAACACGGATATAAAAACTTATCCTTTTGGCACTTTAAAGCTCAATTTAGATATTGTTGCATTTACACATGATGCCAAAGAAATGACATTCGACCCTCAATCTTTTTCACTTGGACATGAAGAACAAGAAGAGCCCGTTATTGTTGGGAATTGGACCTTAGTCNATGCNTATGCAGACAAAAAGGTCTCCCACAGGCTAAGNACCACGGATCAGANATACTCGCAAAACGGCTTTCATTTCATCATCAAGCACGATTTTCATGATAGCNTGCAAAAAATATTTTTCCCACTTGGAGGAATACTTTTCCTATCCTTATNCTTAAATCTGTTCAGCTCNATGAGNTTTGAAGCTAATANTTNTANGCGTNTANGNGGGCAACTAACGNTGTTGCTCACNATTTTCGCTTTAAAGTTTACCNTAGGCGATCAAGTTCCACACACACATTATTTGAATCTTATTGATCTTCTTTTCATCATTGGAACAGGAATTGTATTGCTTAACTTTTTTGTCAGTGTCGTGTTGGGCGATTTATATCAGCGGCGAGAAAATCAACAGAGCCTGATTGCAATTGAGACACTAATTGATCGGTCTATTCCGGTGCTGACTGTTGTTCTTATTGGTGCGGCTGTTTACGCAGTATTTTAACTAACGCCTACAGATTTGATAAATGCAAATTCGCTCTCGCACCTTCGAAATATCAGCCACAGGAAAAGCTCACCGAACAGCGTCAATCAAGTAAGTGCTTGTTTGTTTGAGACGAGCGCTCGCAATGTTCTCAAGGTATTTTGTGGTATGCAGCTACAGTGCGTGGAATTGTTCAAAACATCATCCACGATAGAGCCGCTTAACGATGGAATTGCTTGGCAGCATCGCAATCGCACTAATCCTATTCGTAGTCTTTATCCTACCCATTGGTGCTTTCGTGTCCTCCTTGGCGCACTGTGTTATGAAGTGTGGTAACGATAGCTAACAGGATCCTTAAATACTGCACTACTTGGTTAGGTTTCGGTTTCCATAGATTGCACTGACTATCGTTAACGTATTTTTTAAGGAAGGAGCATTGCGGGTCTACCCATCCTCCGTGATAATAGTGGCCCACAGTGAGAGAGGGTGAGTTATGCAAAGACAATCTGCTCCGGACATACAAGCCACTATTCCTCATACGCCGTACCAAATCGGCGGTATTACGGTCGTCCCCAGGTCACGGGTAATTGGAGCGGAAATTCGTGGCGTAGATATATCGCAGGACCTTTCAGCTGAGATGGCGTTCGCGATCACCCAAGCCTGGCATACACATTTGGTTCTGTTGTTCCGCGGCCAGGAATTAACGCCGGAGCAACACATCGCCTTTTCCGCGTATTTCGGCACCCCCCAAAGTCCGAACCATACGTCTTTTACCCCGATGACTGAGAAATATCCGGAAATCATTGAGGTCATGAATGTGGACATGGATAAGAAGCGGATCGACCACAGTCTTAGTAATGCAGAGGCCTTCTGGCATACGGACATGTCCTACAAGCCGATTCCGCCCTTGGGTAGTGCGCTCTATTCGCGAGAGGTGCCGCCATCCGGTGGAAATACCTGCGTGAGTAATATGTATCTTGCCTATGATGATATGCCGGAGGTATTTCTGGCGGAGATCATGGGTAAGACAGCGGTCCATGATGCTAGCCGCAATAGCGCCGGGCGCCTCCGTCCTGGGTTTGAGGACGAAAAAGATCCGAGTAAAACACCGGGTCCCCATCACCCGCTAGTGCGTATTCATCCGGAAACTGGACGAAAAGCGTTGTTTCTTGGTCGTCGTCCTTACAGTTATATCCCTGGTCTTTCGGTTGAGGACAGCGAAGATTTGTTGGACCGCCTCTGGGCCCATGCCACCCAGGATAAATACGCCTGGTGTCACCAGTGGGACGTGGGTGACCTACTACTATGGGATAATCGTTGCGCCATGCACCGCCGCGACCCATTCGATATTAAACATCGTCGTGTCATGCACCGTACCCAGATTGCGGGGAATCGGCCTTATTAATTCTAAGGCTTGATCTTATTACTTCGCGTTCCTGGTCCGTGAACGAGTAGGAGCGTGATTTAAATTTTTAGGATTGTGCGACAATTATCCTAAACGCAGGGAAAACCCAAAGCTGTTGGATCAGATCAAAGATATTTGCAGCGCCGTTTATGGCGGTACTTTTTTAAAGCCGACAATTCCTTCGTCGTGATTCTCAACTCTCTAGTCCCAGGAGCCCGCACGCAGTACCTCCCAGGATAGCGATGCGTTCGTCATCGGTAAGATCGGGCGTGTCCATGACGAGTTCAACTTCTGTTGTGGTCCAAGGGAACGGATAATCGGTTCCGATCATGATTCGGTCCGCACCGGATTCAGCAATCAGGTGCCGCATAGCTTCTGGAGTAAAAACGATCGTATCGAAATAGAGTTGCCCATCTTTCAGATAGTCGGTCGGATTCTTTTTCGGCATTGGGCCGACCTTTTGCGGAAAGGTTCGGCAAACCGCGTCCGAGCGGTTAGCATACGAACCGAAATAGCCACCGCCATGGGCCGCACATATTTTGAGGCCCGGATAGCGGTCTAGCGTTCCTTCAAAAATAAGGTGAGACAGCGCAATAGTTGTCTCTAGTGGGTTGCCAATAGTGTTCGATAGATAGCCACTACCGTCCAGACGGCCACTTTTTTCCAATGGCTCTGTTCCTGAGGGATGGAGAAATACTAGAATATCTAGCTCCTCGCATTTAGCCCAAATTGGGTTAAATTTTGGGTCGGCTAATTCAAGTCCATCCACATTTCCGCCAACACTGAGGCCACGAAGACCGAGTTTTTTGACACCGTTCTCGAGTTGTTCGACAGCTAGGTCGGGATACTGCATTGCGGCTGTTGCAAAAGCGACGAAACGGTCTGGCGTCGCAGCGCAGATTTCTACCAAGGCTTCGTTCTGAATTTGTACTACTTCAGCGGCGGCATCGCGTTCTGCATGGTACCAAAATGGATTGATACTAAGCGCTGCCACATCGATTCCCTGTGCATCCATTGCCCGCATTCGCGCCGAGGTGTCATTCATAAGTAATTCGGCATTACGGATCGGTTTCTCCACAATCTCTAAGGCCTCGGGTACCACGCAGTGGGCGTGTATATCGACCGTCTTGACACGGGTACCATTAACGACAACTTCGCGTCGCGTTTCATGGGAATGTCCATNTCCTTTATCATCAGCTAGGCTTTGTAATGCGCATCCGACAAATCCGAATTTTTTAGCCATACTCTACTCTCCCTAAATATGATTTTAGTCGTAGCGCTTAGGTGTCNAACGTTGCCAAAGTAGCTGATGGATCAAGTCTCGTGAAGTGGCCTGGCCGGTACCGTATAGAACTCGTCTGGTATAAAATGGGCAACATTCGAGCAAATTTAGGTGTGATCATAAAATCTTAGAGTGGGAGGGAATTAAATTGGCAAATCCGAAGATATTCGTTTTTGCCCCTGATACTCCAAAGCGGTCGGGGGATACTTATGCGAAGTTAGAGGAAGCCGGCTTTCAAGTAGCCGTTGGTAATCAGGAATGGCGAAAACCAGGCGTTGATGCTGCTCAAAAGATGCTAGAGTTCGCTCAAGGCGCGGATGCCTTTATGGGTACTTCGACCCGCGAAAATCCGATCACTCGGGAACTCATGGAAATACCTCCGAATTTACGGATTATCGCTAAATATTCTATTGGCGTCGACGACATCGATGTTGAGGCTGCGACTGAACTTGGAATTCTTGTCATTCACGGACCTACTGAAGCCAATTGGGGAGGTGTTGCTGAAGGTACGATTGGGATGATTCTGGCGCTACTAAAAAAGACCCGAGAGCGAGATGAATACATAAAAAAAGGTAATTGGCGCGATGCAAGTGTCCAAGGCACCTATCTGGGTAAGCGCCAAGACGGGCATGAAGGGGTAACGGTCGGTATTGTTGGCCTTGGACGGATCGGGCGCAGAGTCTGTGATTTACTGGCACCCTGGAGGGTCCGCTTATTGGCCTATGATCCTTATATTAATAAGGCTGATTTTAATATTCATAATGCTAAAGAAGTTGAATTCGAGACCTTACTCAAGAAGTCAGATGTAGTGAGCATGCATGTGTTGCATACCAAACAAAGTCATCACATGATCAATAAGAAGACGCTGGCTCTTATGAAGCCCTCTGCGGTCTTAATTAATACAGCGCGTGGTAGCGTAGTAGACGAGAAGGCGTTAGCCGAAGCACTTCAGAACGATTTTATCACGGCTGCTGCACTAGATGTCTTTGAAGATGAGCCTATTGCGGGTGATTCTCCTTTGCGAGACCTCGGCCATAAGGTGTTACTGTCACCGCATGCGGTGCAGCACAACGTTGAACCCGGTATACGAGCCGGCCTTGGTTGGGCACGCGATGGGGTTCTTAAAGCGCTCGCTGGCCAAGTTCCCGATCACATTTATAATCCGGAAGTTCTACCTAGATGGCGAGAGCGTTTCGAAGGAGATAATATCCTTCCTTAACCTGTTGTTGAGTGGAGCTTTTACAGCTTTTTGGCACGCCTATCAGTCGGTGCGGCTTGTCACTTCCAGCAAATGAAAGCCGAATTGCGTTTTTACTGGGCCTTGGACTTCATTTACAGGAGCGCTGAATACAACTTTATCAAATTCAGGCACCATCTGGCCGGGGCCAAAGGAGCCGAGGTCGCCCCCACTAGAACCCGATGGACATGTGGAGTGCTCTTTAGCAAGTTCGGCAAAAGCCGCGCCGTCGGCAATTTGCGTCATGAGGGTCTCGCAGAGTTCTTCACTCGCAACTAAAATATGTCTTGCTTCGGCCTTGGCCATAATTTCTCTCCTCAAAAACCGGGGGTTATTACGTTTTACTGAGTGTTGATAACTTGTCTGGGCCGCTGCGTCTAATAGTGATTAGTGGGGTAGTACGCGGGTCCTGGATGCAGTTATCTTTGGATATATTCCTAGAGGACCCTAGTGTAATTAATTTTGTTCCCACACACTTACTGGCCTAAACGTTCTGAAGCCTGCCATGCTAGGGTTTCGCCTGCGTGAAAAGGCACGACGCTGAGATTGTCATGGGTTATCGTTTGGGGNACTGCAAAGTCAGTGCGCTGCAATGTGATGGTGCCTTCGTTAAGGGGTAAACCGTAAAATAGCGGGCCAAATTCCGAAGCAAAAGCTTCTAGGCGGGGAAGTGCACCTTCCTCATCAAAGGTGAGTGCATAACTCTCGAGTGCGACGGGTGCACTGAAAATGCCGGCGCAGCCACAGCTACTTTCTTTATCATGCTTCTGATGCGGTGCCGAATCAGTTCCGAGGAAAAATTTTGGATTTCCGGAAATTGCTGCCCTCCGAAGCGCTGCGCGATGGAAACGGCGTTTTGCTACCGGCAGACAGTATGCATGGGGCCGCAATCCGCCATCAAACATGGCGTTCCTATCGATGCGTAGATGATGCGCTGTAATTGTAGCTGCTACGCTTGCTCCGGCGTCTTGGACGAACTGCACGGAGTCAGCTGTGGTGATGTGTTCTAGAACAACCTTGAGTTCTGGGAAGTCGGTGAGCATCGGCTCGAGGACCGTTTCTAGAAAGACCGCTTCACGGTCGAAAACATCAATTTCGGGTGAGACCACTTCGCCATGAACTAAAAGCGGCATGCCAATGGCCTGCATACGCTCGAGAACTTTTTTAATTCTGCCTACGTCTGTTACGCCGGCTGCAGAGTTAGTGGTGGCACCTGCGGGGTAGAGCTTACACGCAGTGAAAACATTATTCTCGAACCCTGAAGCGATTTCATCCGGACTGATTTCATCAGTTAGGTATGCAGTCATTAAAGGGTTAAAATTACGGCCTTCCGGTAAGGCTGCAAGAATCCGTTTACGATAAGCTTCCGCCGCAGATACAGTTGTCACTGGAGGGTCCAGGTTTGGCATCACAATTGCCCGGGCAAACTGGCGTGCAGTAAAATCCGCAGCGAAGGATAGCATTACCTCGTCGCGCAGATGGAGATGCCAGTCATCGGGTTCACGAATNGTGAGAAGGCTGATTGTTTGAGGTTTGCGATTGGTCAACCTTGTCTCCCGAATTAGTTCGCGTGATAGTGGCGCACGATATACTGACCGTTTTCGATTTTGTTGTGAAAGAAATGCCCCACTTGAGGGTGTGATACGGGTTCGCCGGTCTGATCAATCAATAGATTTTGCTCCGAGACATAAGCAATGTAGGTTGTTTCGGCATTTTCAGCGAAGAGATGATAAAAGGGCTGATCCCTTGACGGCCGATTCTTTTCGGGGATCGCGTTTATCCATTCATCCGAATTGGAGAAAATGGGATCTACGTCAAATATGACGCCACGAAAAGGATGTTTTCTATGCTGGACGATTTGTCCAATACTGAATTTTGCTGTTTTGATTAGGACTTCCTTGTTTGCCATATTTTATTCCAACCTTGGTACCTAAAGACGTCAACTAAAAAAGCAGCCCTATGTGGTATAAATTGAGGCACCCTCGAAGGCAACTAAACCCTTCCTGTGAATTGTAGCAATATGTCTTTTCAATATCGGTTCCCCGGGTTTGTCTGATGTGGGTGGAATATGACGTTAATAAAAACTTGTTCTCGAGAAAGAATTCCAACCTGGGTCAATGCATTTACGCTAAGGTTATCAATTTGACAAAAAGTCCCGTCTAAGGGTAACGCTGATAAGTCTTTTTTAATGATACTGCCTACCTAGTCTTCGTAATTATTCCCAGAACTTATATGGCCCGCAGTTGGCGTTATTTCAATGTTCGCTGCATCACCTTTTCGGGAAAACGATACTATTTTAACAGTAAAAATTACTTCATTTGAAAATTTCGGGGTTGACCAGGTACGCTGAATCGGGTCGTTCGTTATCGATTATTTGGCAGGCGGATCTTGCGGCACGTTCGGCAGTCCTGTCTATTACGCCAAATGTTCTCGATGAGACATGGGGTGTAACTAAGAGATTGGGCGCTTTCAAGAGGGGGTTGTTTGGTTCTATGGGTTCGGGATCAAAGACATCGAGGCCGGCGCCGCCAATGGTACCGTCCATCAGTGCTTGGGTGAGTGCAGATTCATCTACGAGGGATCCGCGTCCAGTATTTATGAAAAAGGCGGTAGGCTTCATCAGAGAGAACATCTTTGCATTATACAAACGATAATTATTCGGCCGGGCAGGGGTATGAAGACTAACCACGTCCGAGATTGTCAGAATTTCTTCTAAACTATTGATGTTCCGAATATCTGGCTTGAAGGAGTCCTTCGGTGCATTAGGGCTATAGGCGCATAATCGTACGCCAAAGGGACGTGCCATTGCGGCAACTCGCCGACCAATATTCCCCAGTCCAATAATACTAAATACTGCACCTTGCAGTCCACGAACTTGATAGGTTGCTCGCGGCCATTCGCCTAACTTTGTGCCGCTATCTACGGGGCCTATATTGCGTACTAAAGAGAGAACCAATGAAAAGGCAAGTTCGGCGACAGCCTGGGCGTTCACGCCTGCACCGTTGCAAATTATAAGCTTGCGCTCGGTAGCGGCATTCACATCTATTGCATCTAATCCCACCCCTGTCTTAACAATGCCTTTAAGGTTCGACGAAGCATCCATTAGCCTAGGGCCTACTTTAGCGCGTCGTACTATAATTACATCAACCTGGTAGCGTTCCGCTGCTTCGCAAAGCTCTTCTTCGGTGGCCTGTTCCTTAGAATTGATGACTTCGAAACCTCGATCCTCGAGTATCTCCATTCCGACATCTCCAATCCTGTCGGCGGTTATGAGAATTCTTTTGACCATTGTTCCCACCTAGGCGGCCTGATTAATGAGGGAAACTTGTTGCCTCTTTTTAGAAGAGCACTTAATGGCATCGATTAGATGGTGCAATTCAACAGCGGTATCGAAATCCGGTTGTAAATTGCTACCGCCATTTATGGCGGTTGCGAAGCGTGCATAGATTTGCCCAACATTGTAAGGCTCGCCATGAGGGGTGCCGCTAGCGGCAATGTTATAGTGGTCTGGTACTAAAATAGGCGCTAACAAGTTACTCTTTTGTGCACCCTCGAGGGTGATATCGCTCAGTTGCGGAGAATCTTCACCGCTTGCTACGAGAGTTCCCTCGGTGCCATAGATTTCCATCCGGTAGCCGCTGCCCGCGAACGGTATGGCGGAGACATGGCTGGATACAACCGCACCATTGGCGAGTTTACCGTTGATTAGAATGTTGTCGGGCGAGGTGACGTCCAGCAGTTCGTTAGTGCTCGTGTCAAGCCATTGGGGTACCTGGGTGACGACGGTAGCAGAAAGGTGCTCAAAGTCACATACGGCAAATCGTAAAGCATCGATTGTGTGACCGTTTGCAATGGTCAGCGTATTGGCACCAAGGTCCCCATCGCGCTGCCAGGTGCGATGAGAAGGCCGTGATAAGACGCCATCACGAGCGAGTGAAATATGTACGCTTTTCATTTCTCCCACATAAGCGTCCGCCACCAAGTCCTTTAAATACATGAGGGGCGGATTGACACGGGCCTGTAGACCGATTGCAGAAGTTAGACCGTTTGTCTTGCCCAATGCCGCTAACTCAATTGCTTCCTCAGTCGTTCGGCCAAGAGGCCATTCACAGTAGACATGCTTACCTGCCTGGAGGGCGGCTTTAGTTGGGGCATAATGGGATGGCACGCGGACAACTACGGCAACAGCGTCTATTTCGCTTGAGGCTACCAATTCGTGATAATCGTGAAATGCCAGACGCGCGCCGTGTGCCTGTCGCGCGGCCTCTGCGCTATCGGGTCTTGTCGTNCAGACGGCGGTTAATTCAATGTCGTTGCAAGCTTTTAGAGCCGGTAAATGGGAGCGCGCTGACCACGTCCCCTTTACACTCGCGCCAATCAAACCCAGTCTAATTTTCTCTGGCATGTGTTTTCCTTTTGAAACTTTGATTCTGGTGAGGAGAGGAAGCGGGGAGGCTTGGTTTAACTGTCTTCAATCGGATATTGTAGCACCAGCGCCTCCAGCCCGTTCTTACCAGCTTCGATTTCATAGGCTTCTTCGGTGTTTTCGACTACTGCCATAGACCAGAGCGGCAGATCCTCGCCATCCTTTATCATGTTGCCGTTACCGACAAAAATATAATAGCCTCCAGCAATCTTTGGGTTCGGAGCCATGGTTGACATGTTGGCACCNAGCCGAACGACTTGTGCGTGGACGCCGTCATCCTCTTTGAGCATAGATTCCCACATTACTTCCGTCCGTGCGCGCAATACCGGCTCAATCGAGAAATGAACTGGTTCAGAAATGAGATTGCGGCGCTTGCTAGGGCGTATTTTCTTTTTCGCCTCTTCTTTATTGTGAATAAAGACTGGCTTAGAATCACCGGTATACATGCGCAGTGCTACGAACGAGAGACCCTGCGGTCCCGCCGTGACAGGACCATAAGTCGTATGGCGGTCTTTGAATTGGATCGAAAGGGGTTTCAGTTCTTGGCCCCTATTACCAATTGTTCCAAAGCCTGCAATGAAAAGCTGAAACATAGAAACTCCATGAAAATGGGATTTTAGCGATTCATGAGCTTGCATCTCCGACATTGTTGCCTGTGGTCCCGGCGCGTGGGTCGTTGAGGTGCGCGGTCCAAAAAAAGTCGTTCCCCAATGCTGTATGCCGGTGCCCGGCGAAATAACGATTTGCCGTTCGGCTAACGCTTCAGCGCCACTGCGTGCATATATCATGAAAAACTCCTTTTAATTTTGAATAGAGATGAAAGCAGAGATAGCAGCGTCCTGGGAATCTTGCGAAAACAACAATGCGATTCATACCGTTTGGGGATCTAACTGAAAAGGACTTGAAAATCTTTAAGAAAAGCAAAGAGTTATATTAAAGGTTATCATTGGATAGAGTACTTTAGGCGTATTGTCTGTGTAATCACAGGACTTGGCTTCAAACTAATTCAAAATTTTGATTATTGAGCATCTTACTATCTNTCGTATCAGAATAAGTTTGAGCTCCGCTCCCGTCCCGNCAGTTGACCCGCTAGAAATTGGGGCCGACAATAGTCCAAAATTAACGAAAGTTAGAGGAGGTTTCCATGATGGGTCGTCAACGGTTGAACAATATGATTTCGGCGCTTGAGAAAGGACAGCATTGTTTTACTTCTTTTTCGCCACCAGATATTGGCAATGCTGTAGCTTTTGCAACAGCCCCTTACGATGGGATTGTATTTGAGATGGAGCACAATCCCTGGGATTCCTTGGTACTAAGAGATTTACTTCAATATATGCTGAATCGCGGTCAGATCGTGGAATCAGGGTCCCTTACACCCAGTGTGAACCCAATGGTTCGGGTGCCGCCGAACGGCAGTGAGATGGCCCAGTGGCAGGCCAAGCAAGCGCTCGATCTAGGTTGTTATGGCATTGTGTTTCCGCATATCTCTTCGGTGCAAGAAGCCTATAACGCTGTAGCCGCGTGTCGCTATGCGCGCCCGAAAAATAAGCCTCTATATGAGCCTGTGGGTATACGCGGAGATGGGCCGACGCAGGCGGTCCGCTATTGGGGGTTAAGCCAACAAGAATATTATGAACGCGCTGATGTCTGGCCGCTCAACCCGAAGGGAGAGTTGTTGGCTGTCCTCATGATTGAAGATACGGCGGGNATGAATTGCCTTGATGAAATGTTAAAGAACGTACCTGGCATCGGCACAATTCTGATCGGCGAGGGGGATTTCAGCCAGGAGCTCGGTTATCCCCGACAATATGATCATCCTATTGTGGTTGAAGCAATGGCTCAGGTCGTTGCGACTTGCAATGAGAATAATGTTGCAGTTGGCCACCCCCATGTAAGCATGACGAATGTTGAGTGGGTGATTGAACAGGGCTACCGCTTTTTAATGGCCAGCCCGGAACGTTCCTATAATGGGTTGAATATGGGGAGGAAACTGACGGGGCGGTGTTAATCTAATTTTTAAAAGCCGGGATTTCCTCCCATAACTGTGCGTTAGTAGGCAATCATTAGTTTTTTTAATTCGAGTGTTAACTATTTTTAGCAATGATTGAATACTCCTAACGATACCTCTGCTTCATCCCGTTTATGACAAATGTCTTACTTCAGCATATTCTACTGCTGCGCTAATTTACCCGAGAGAGTGCCCGATACAACTTTCGATTTAGAAACCGAAAAAGGTGTAGTTGGTTCTTGGCAGCTTAGGCGACGAACCATTTCCTCATAGGCAGTTTCAAGTTCCGCCACATGGGATGCTGGATCGAATAGTATTTCTTCGACTTCTCCGCGTAAGGATTTACGCAGGATCGTTATGCGTTCACGGTCATTAGCGAGGCGGATCGCAATCTTAACGTAAGATTCCGGAGTTGTCGCAATTAAATCACTGAGACCAAGTTTGCTTAAATAGTTGGCCCCCTGCCGGGACATAAAAAAATCGCCAGTCATGCTTACTAATGGCACCCCCATCCAGAGTGCTTCGCAGCTCGTCGTGCCGCCGTTACACGGATAGGTATCGAGCGCGATATCAATATCGCCGTAACGCTGGAGGTGTTGATCTAAACTATCGTCGTTACCGAGAAAATCTAAACGATCGGAAGCGACACCGTAATCTGCAAATAAATCGGTGAAATAGGATACTGCGTTCGGTTGTTCCAACCGATCGGTGCTCTTAAAAACAAACCGCGCATCGGGCATGTGGCATAGAATCTGTGCCCAGAGCGCAACCATCTCCCGGCTGATCTTTCCTATATGATTAAATGTGCCAAAGGTAACAAAGCCATTTTTTAAGCACGGACTATCAGCGAGCGGTACATTGCCGTTTTGAGGGGGGCCGTAAATATTACGATTTGTTAGTCTTACTAGTTGTTCAACGTAAAATATGTCACTTCCGTTTGGGTCGGTGGCTATTTCGGTGATCATATAATCTACGGCAGCTAAGCCAGTAGTTGATACTAGGTTGGAATAACAGACTTGAATGGGTGCAGGCTTATAAGCAAGCGGGACACGCGAGCTAGGGGAATATGAAGTGCATAGTACGAGAATGTCTAGGCCGTCTTTAGCAATGTGACCCGCTACACCCGCGGGATCTAGGTCCGAAAGGTCATACCAAGAATCAACTGCTGATTTCAGGCGTGTAGCCGTGGCATCTTTAATACTAGTTTGGCTATACCCAGCGATAAAAAATCGCGTTCGGTCATGGGCTTCTAGAACTGGTTCAAGAAAACGCCCAGTGACGCATTCATAGAATTCATCAGAGAGGTAGCCCACACGTATGCGCTTGTCGTCTTCTGACCGTGTGGTTAGGATAGGTAATACTGATCGCTCTAACCTTAATCCCCAGGCTCGGTTCATTTCGAAAGCGGTAGCGGAATCATAGCGTGGATCAAACGTGGCATAGAATAGGCGACGTTCAATTGCAGGTGCATAGTTGGGATCCAGAGCGATCGCTTTATCTAAAGAATTTATAGCTTCTGAAGTTTTTCCTTGTTCTACCAAGGCTTCAGCCAGAAATGTCCAGGCTTCATGATATTGGGAGTCTAGAGCCACCGCTTGGCGAAGTGCCTGCTCGGCATCGCCGTACCGTTTTAAATTGCCGTAAGCCGCGCCAAGGCCGCCAAAAGCTTCGGCACTATTTGGAACATGGGCAATGAACGTATTGTATAGCGCTATAGCCTCTTTCAGCCNCCCGCCGTGTCGCATAATTCGGGCGCAAAGTAGCATTGCATCAAGATTATCAGGCTCAAGTTTTAATAGAGCAGTAACCGTTTTGAATGCGGCGGGTAGCTGTTTAGCGCGCAAAGATTCTTTTGCGGTTTCGAGCATTTCAAAGGGTGTCACGGGCAGCCTCTCGCTTTATCCGACTACAGTCCTCTTGCTTTGGTCAAATAAAATACTACTCAGCCATTTTGGGGAGAGCTAATTTGACAAAGTCGATGCTGGTCGAACTTCAAGCTGCTGTCAATTCTCGATCCAGTTAGCGGTAATAAGCCAGAGAGATAATAATATTTTTCTAGACTGGCCGATGTAACCCACGACTGGTGTAAATGAGCTATCTTCTAATCACTTTGCAACAGACATATCGGCACATTTTTCACGAGCTGCATGACCCGGAAGTAGTTAAAACCTTCTATTAACTTCTTAATCTATGCCGCCATTCGCTTGCGGTAATCCCAGCTATGAAAGGCTACAGGCCGGATATGAATAACAATCTCATCCTTTGAGCTTTTGAGCAGCCACCGTTGGAACTGCTCTCTATCATGACTAAGATAACGTTCCGCTAGGCGCTCAAGTGTTGAAATCGCATTATCTTGCTTAACTGTTGCGACTCCTTGGCCTCGTATACCAAAATATGGTGCTGATTCGCGGGCAATTTCGAACCCGCAACGCTCTGATCTGATCAAGCTTTCGGCAATACGCGACGATCGTTTCGTAGCGCAAATAAGGGATTGGTTTTCATAAAGATACCAGAGCGACACGACCAAGGGCCAGCCCGTTGGAGATGCTGCAGCGAGCCGCACAGGCAGGACGGTTTTTTTGAGATAGCGTTCTACTTCCGCTAACGGCATTGGTCCGTTAACCTTCATAATGTACTCCTCTTCCATTACACTTTTACGTCCAATTCGTACGCTCGGATCAATCGCTGTAGTAGAAAATTTACGTAGATCCGCCTATTAAGTAATCCAAGTTGAATAGTCATCTTCAGGTAATATCATGAAAAATCACTTTTGTTCGGGGTTTTGCCATAGGTTTAGTGTGGTTGTGTTAGTCTGCGCCACGCTCGGCATGTTCGTCTTTCGTAGTGCGGCCTCAGTAAATATTCCTGAGGCGATTGCTTTTCGAATTATGCAAAACGGTGACAATATTGGCCGGCATACTGTTAAATTTACGAGAATAAAGGATGATTTGCATGTCGATATCGCAATTGATATTGAAGTGCGAATATTATTTATCCCAATATTTTCCTACAGTCATCGAAATCATGAGGTTTGGCAAGGCGGGCGACTGATTTCATTGAAAAGTGAAACAGACGATAACGGCGAAAAACAGTGGGTAAAAGCGAAGGCAACAGAGCGAGCACTCAAGGTTGACAGCTCTAGCGGTAGTTTCGAAGCCCCGTTGGGCACGTTTCCTACTAGCTACTGGTCACCACAGACTATAAGTAAATCCATATTATTGGATACCCAGCACGGAAAACTGCTAAATGTGTCGGTTAGTCCGGCCGTAGATGAGTTTCTCGATACCCCGCTGGGTAAGATTAGTACTAAACGTTACAATGTCGCGGGTGACCTGAGGCTGTCACTCTGGTATTCGAAAGCAGCGGGATGGGTCAAAACCGCCTTTCAGGTGCGTGGCGTTGAGGTAGAATATTTTTTCGATCCGAAGCTCTTGCAGATCGANAACCGNAAAATAAATTGANTTAGTGCTGCAAATCCGAGGAAGTACNACAAANCCGTNATGCTANGAGAANAACGACTAAAATCTGTATGGATCACTGGTGCCAGTTCGGGCATCGGCAGAGCGTTAGCGATCAAAATGGCATCCGAAAACTGGCAGGTGGCTGCTTCGGCTCGTTCTTTGGAAAAACTTGAAACACTTGCCAGTGAATCAATTAGCTTGCCCGGTAATATTTATCCGTTTGATTTAGATATTACAGACTCCTCAAATATCAGGATAGTACTAGACCGGATTGAGCGCGATTTTGGCATGATAGATCTTGCCGTTCTCAACGCTGGTACTCATGTTGCCGATGACGCCTCAACGCTTACTGGTGAACACATTTCCGCATTACTACAGTTAAATGTGGTTGGCACAGTGGAATGCTTACATTCTGTGTTAGATAAAATGCGTGGACGTGGCGTTGGGCATGTCGCTATTGTTTCTTCATTAGCTGGTTACGGCGGGTTGCCTGGCGCTTCCGCCTATGGTGCCTCAAAAGCCGCGTTGATTAACCTCACCGAATCTCTGCGTCCGGAACTCGCTGAGGCGGGTATTAAACTTCAACTGATCAATCCTGGTTTTGTCCGGACGCCGCTTACAGATAAAAATGACTTTGAGATGCCCTTTTTGATGGAAGTGGATAGGGCTGTAAATGCACTTTATAATGGGCTGATGGGCAACCGGTTTGAGATAACTTTTCCACGTCGCTTTGCCTTATTAATGAAATTACTTCAGCTCATGCCATACAGGCTGTATTTCCGCATTACACGGGGTCTNCTAGGCAATTAATTTGAGGCCCAGCGCTTATTCTGCAGCAGTCCCGATTACAGTACCAAACTTGGAGTTTTTTCCGGGTTCCGGCTTTTTGAAGAAAAGGCTAATTTCTCCGAGTGTAAAACCGAACTTGCTCATTTCGGCGCGATTGAAAAGTACTCCATCTGACTGCAGAAACATCCAGTCGTCGAATGCCACGTTCCAGGTCCGCTCTCCGATCTTAAGCGCGAGCGTGTAGCGCCAATTTAGTGCGCTACCATAAGCTTTCCCGACTGCGGATCCTATTACATCCGTTGCCTTGCCCTCATAAGTGTGGGCATCAATTTTTCGAATTTTCCATACTCGCTTGTCGGTTTCGCCATCGTCATAGCTAAAAGTCTCATCAAGGACGAGAAGTTTGCCATCCCAATTACCGACCATATCCACGGTAAACTGCCGTCTAATATTTCCGAATCGATCCCGAACTATACCCCATGCACGAGTTTCCCCAGCAAAATAGTCTTCGAGCACTAATTTGGGGGACTTGCCTTCGTAATCTTCGATTTTCATTGTGTTACATCCTGCCGTTAACAGTCCCAAGAGGGCGAGAACGATTAATAGATTTTTGTTCATTTGATTCCTTACTTTTACTATCTGTCTGGTCCAGCCGATGATGCCAGATCAGTAAAATTGAAGTTAATTTGAGAACCACAGGTAGGCCGCCATAGAGAATCGCCAACATATCGAGCCCAAAGTTTGGTTGCTTGGCAGCGCCAACCGTGAAACCCGACCATTCAAGCAATGGGAAGGCGATACCTACCGCTAGTGCCAAAGCAAGTTTTGTCGCAAGGTTCCATAAGCCAAAATAGAGACCAGCTCGCTCGATGCCGGTATCTAAGCTATCCTTGGCGATGACATCCGCCTGCATCGANGGTGGCAGGGCGAGATCGGCTCCCAGGCAGAGACCCGATACCGCGCAAATAAAACCGAAAATCTCAATATCGCCGGCACCTAAAAAGGGTACGACAAGGAAACTAACGCAGGCGGCTATCATAGCGACTGACCAAGCTCGATGCTTATCCAAACGTTTGCTGAGAGCAAGCCAAGCTGGGATGCCAAGGATCCCGGATACAAAATAAAGCATTAGTAATTGCCCTGCAGCGTCGGGTACATCAATTCTGTAACTGACAAAGAGAATGAATAATGTTGCCGGTAAACCGTTTGCTAAGCCATTAAGAAAATAAGCNCTCAGCAGTCTGCGAAAGGCGTGGTTCTTAGAAATTATCCGAGCCGCATCTTGCCAGCGCCATTTTGGAATGTGGGCAATTTGGCGGTCCGGCACATTACTGAGCAGGATAACAATGCTAGGAACCATTAGTATTGCAATGGCCAAGCCGAGCACGAGCATTGCCGTCCGCATATCGTTTGCAAAAAAAGCAGGCACTGCAGCTGCTAGAAGCGTACCACTGATTACGAACCCTTCACGTGCGCCAGTGACTCGGCTTCGATCGTGGTATCCGCTTGCAAGCTCTGCTCCCCAAGCGAGGTACGGCAGCATCACCAAAGTTGCGCCAAGGTAAAAAACAAAGCTGGAGAGCAATAAATAGATGGTTCCCGCGCCTTTAACGGGCAGAAAAAGAAATAAGAGGCCGACTAAGAGAATCGGACTGCCTACTGCAATCCATTTCTTACGGCGGTTTCGTCTCCAGCCGATTCTATCCGAACATATCCCGACCAGGGGATCGGTGAACAGATCCCAAATCCGTGCAACTAGCAGAACACCGCCAACGCTTGCCAACCCAAGGCCCAAGGTATTTGCGTAAAAGGATGGCAGGTAAACATATAATGGCAGACTTAAGGCAGCCAATGGTGCTCCCATTTGGCCATAGGCTAGTAGGCGCCAAAGAGAAATTTCGTCTTTTCTATGTCGAGTCAGTCGGGTCATCGGATCGCACGACGCAGAGTAATGTGGTCGACATCAATACGTCCAACGTTGAAGCCCGCTTCGCAGTAACAAAGATAATAATGCCACATGCGGCGAAAGCGTTCATCGAATCCTAATTTCTGGAGTTTTGGCCAAGCCTCCAGGAAAGCTTCCCTCCAAGAGGTCAGCGTTTTAGCATAATCAGTGGCATATCCCTGGCACCTTTCCCATAACAAGTTTGCGTCACCTGCCTCTGCTTGCAACCTTTCAATGGTGGGCAACATCCCACCTGGGAAGATGTATTGTTGAATAAAGTCAGGATTACTACGATAACTTTCCCAATAGCTTTTTTCGATGGTAATTACCTGTAGTGCGGCGCGGCCACCATCTTTGAGTAAAGCACTTAACTTACTAAAATAGCTTGCCCAGTAAGATTCACCGACAGCTTCAAGCATTTCGATCGATGCGATGCAGTCATAGCTGCCCTCAAGATCACGGTAGTCCCGCATCAATAGAGTTATCTTATCTTGGAGCCCAGCTTTCTCGATGCGGTGCCGGGCAAAATCGTACTGCGCCTGCGAAATTGTTACCGCGGTAATCTGGCAGCCAATCATTTCAGCCGCATAGACAGCGAAGCCGCCCCAACCACAACCTATTTCTAGCAGGTGATGCGATGGCTCCAACTTAAGTTGATCGATCAAAAGCTGATATTTGTAGCGTTGTGCCTGCTCTAGCGATGAGCAGGAATCCGGATAGATAGCTGAAGAGTAGGTCATGGTTGGATCTAGCCATAAGCTATAAAATTCGTTACCAAGATCATAATGGTTTTTGATGTTGCGCTTCGCTCCGCGCTTGCTGTTAGGCCTTAAGGCATGGCCAACACGCGCAAGCCACCTGTAAAGATTGCGGCCCTTTAAAAAACTGCTCCAAGATGCGTACTCGTTAATAGCGCCCAGTTCGATTAAAGCAGTTAAATCAGGCGAGTCACAAATACCATCAATGAAGGCTTCCGCGAATCCTACATCACCGCCGGATAGTATTCTACGCGCCATACCGGTTTTACGCAGTTTGAGTTCGGCGTGGGGCCCATCCTCCGGGCCTGAAAACCGAAAAACCTTGTTGTTAGGCGTAGTCACAGTCAACTGCCCAGCAGTGAGAGCACCGCCGAGGCGTTCGATAAAATTAGCACTCCCTGGCTTGGCATTAGATAAGAGTTTTTCGCTAGCGGTATCAGTCATTTACGTATCCTGTTAAGCGGAGAGTGGATTGCCATCGGAATTATTTTGGGAAATTGTGATAGCTTGTTTAGGCGGGAGCGGCTTGGGAAAATATGGCACGCGCTTCAGCCAAAGCCTCAGGGCTTCCCAGTGGATGGCAGCGATCACTTTGAATGTCATCAAAGGATAGGCGCTTAGCGAAAGTAAAAGTGTTTTCGCATTGAACGGCCGGTACGCACCGGCCATTGTAGCTAATAAAATTTTGCCATCTGCATCACTCTGACAAATATGCAGCCCTGCTGACTTCCCTGGGGAGCTCAAACGGAATGTGTAAGTACAGGCCATGTCCAAAAAAGGCGATACATGAAATCGCTTCCTAATGCTATGCGGTGAGATGGATGAGGTATCGTTCGGCGAAACTTCAATAAGATAGCTATGGCTCTCGCCAAACGTATTACGCACTTCGTAAAGTACAGCGCGTAGCACCTCATCAGCTCCATAACAAAACCAGACTGATAGAGGATTGAAGACAAATCCAAAAAGCCGAGGAAAACACAGAAGCCTCACTGCACCGCCGCTACAATCAATGTTTGCTGCTTGCAATTGCTGGTCAATCCATGGCCTTAATTTTGAGCCATCGCGAGGTCCGTGATCACGATCTTGAAAAGAAAATAACCCCCATCGATTATACGCAAAGCCTCTCACTTCTCGATCAAGATCAGCTAATTCGTCGAGATCAAAAAGACCCCAGAAAACCCTATACTTAAAGCGGTGATGGGTAGGCCGTATCCGTTGATGCATGATCTTGCCCCAGTAAAGGCACGACCGCGAATTTATTGCGCGGGAAGTATTCATGCTACAGCCTTAAATGGCAACGTGCGGACCGCCATACTAGCAGGGCTAATGGGAATTATATCATTACGCCATGGGGCCGGTGAGCCAAGCGCTGCGGCAACTTCAAGACCTGCTTGAAGTCCATCTTCATGAAACCCATTGCCGCAGTAGCTGCCGCAAAACCAGACCCTGTTTTGGCCTTGGATAGTGTGCAAAACGTTTTGAGCGGCTAGGCTTGTACGGTCGAATTGGGGATGAGCATATTCGAATTGACCAAGAATAGACGTTTTGTTTATTGGTCGGGTCGGATTCAACGACACGAAAATGTCTTCGGGAGATTCTAAGCTTTGAAGCCGGTTCATCCAATAAGTTACAAATGCGGGGCTATCGAAAGCTATGGGTCCGTCTGTGATGAAGTTCCAACTCGCCCAAGCGCTGCGCCGATGCGGCATTAAGGATGAGTCGCGATGTAACACGCCTATATTCGAGTTGTAGGTGAACTTAGAGAGAATCTTTCGCTCTGCGATGGAAGCTTCGTCTCCCAAGATAGAGAGCGAATGATCCGCATGGCATGCTAAAACTACTGCATCAAAATTATCTTGGGCCCCATTGGACACCACAACTACATTTTTGCTTTTGCGTAAAATCTGATCAACGTGCGCACCGGGCCGCGTTGATCCTCGGAAATTATCAAGAAGCCGCTCGACATATTTGCGACTGCCTCCGGCGACTGTGCGCCAAACTGGCCGAGCACCGAAATCCAGGAGTGCATGATTTTTAAAAAATCGGACGAAAGACGCCGCGGGAAATTTCAACATATCGTCGCAGCTAGACGACCAGATTGCTGCACCCATTGGTAATAAATGATTATTTACAAAACTCTCTGAGTAGTCCTCGCGTTCTAGATACTCACCAAGGCTAATGTCATTATCCGAAGTTTCATCAAGCAAATTTTCTGCCTCGGAAAAAAATCGGAAAATATCCCGTAACATTCGCCAGTAGCTTCTTCTTGCAATGTTACTAGGTTGAGCAAATAAACCCGAAAGGCTGCCTTCATATTCCAGATTTCCCTGGTCAATTGAGACGCCGAAAGACATATTGCTGGGTTTGGTCGATACGCCCAATTTGTCGAAAAGTGCAACCAGGTTGGGGTAATTTCGTTCGTTGTACACAATGAAGCCGACATCGACGGATTCATTTCTTGGTCCATCTGAGACCGTCACTGTGTGAGCGTGTCCGCCGAAGCGTGCGTTCGATTCGAAAAGTGTTACATCATGACAGAACGCAAGAGACCAGGCTGCGCCTAATCCGCTGATGCCGCCGCCAACAACGGCAATTTTCATTGGTTCCCCAAAAGTCTGATGATAATAATTGGTAAAACTTTCATATCAGCGCCTACGATTTTGATCTCCGATTGGATCAGAAAAATTAGAAAACGATGATCCAAGTATGATTTAGAGCCGTATATAATGGTATGTTGCAAGAATCTCAATCAATTGACCCGTCAATAGTAGGCAGTTGGCCCGTGAAGAGTTATGAAGGGTCTATGCATTCATACGATCGCACCTCGGACATTGTTCCTTACGAAGATTCAGACCTTGCTGATTTGCTGCAGCTCGTTGCCGAAAAACGGGACAAAGCAGCATTCGCACGGTTGTTTGATCACTTTGCACCCCGGGTCAAAGGTTTTTTGAGGCGCAACGGTACTCCTGAGGCTCAACTAGATGATTTGGTTCAGGAAGTAATGATCAAGGTATGGCGTTATTCGGATCGATTTGATCCGAAAAAAGGAAAAACGACGACGTGGATCTTCACCATTACCCGAAACGTTCGTATTGACCTTTTGCGGAAAGAAAATCGCCCAGAGCCAGACGCGAATGACCCAATGTTAGTGCCAACGCCCGTAATGAGATCGGACGACGCTGTTTATTTAAACCAATCGGCCATGCGTATTGCGGACGCCCTTGATGAGTTGCCGAAGGAACAAGCCGTTATTCTTCGACTGTCATTTTTTGAAGGTAAGTCGCACGGTGAGATTGCCGAACACATTGGCTTGCCGCTTGGGACGGTGAAATCCCGAATCAGGTTGGCATTTGATCGCCTAAGAAATTCATTGACGGAGCTAGAGCTATGATTCCTCACCACCCAAGTGACGCATTGCTTTTAGACTATGCTAGCGGTGCTGCCTCGGAACCGGTCAGTTTATTGGTGGCGACACATCTTACCTTGTGTCCCGAAAGCCGTGAAAAAGTTGCTGCCTATGAAGCGATCGGCGGTATGCTGATCGAGGAGGCAAAAGAGACCGATACACTTCCAGACACTCTCAGGGACCGTCTTCTTTCTTCTCTGGATGAGTTAGACATAAGCTTTAAGCAAGTCCGGCAAACAGGTGGAAGCAAAAGCGCAGTTGCGTCTAAAATTCCTCAGCCGCTGCGTGCTTATTGTGAAGAGGCGATAGAAAATGACCAATGGCAGTGGTCTGGTTTTGGTATCAAAAAAATCCCTTTGTTAGAAACGCAAGATGAATTTGATTGTTATCTATTGATGATCCGCGGCGGCAAGGAGGTACCACAGCATGACCACGTTGGTAACGAATGGACCCTTGTGCTTGACGGTAGCTTTACCGACGAAACTGGTTATTTCGCTCGAGGCGATGTGGCCGAACGGCAGCAGGGGGAGGTACATAAACCAATAGCGAGTCCCGGTGCCGATTGTATCTGTCTGGTCGTTGCAGATGCACCCGTGGCACTGACAGGTCCCGTGGGTCGTCTATTAAATCCGTTTATTAGTAATTAAACATTAGCAGGCAGGGCGCTGATTGTCTCCTGCGGCTGCCCATGCTGGAATTGGCATAGCAATCTATTTTTAGTAGGCACCATTCACTATGGTGTCACATTATTAATTCCCTCGGCAAATTGCTTTTTTTCGGACCTTCCATAGAAGTAGCTATGGAGAGCGGGCACTTTGCGGACGGAGGATTGATTTTGTCAGCCTTATTATCTTCAAATCCAGGTAGTTGCATCAAGGCTCAAAGGCCTATATGCAGCCAAATTTTGTACACGCCTTGGCTATTAAACGGATAATTTAAAGAGAGGCTGTAGTCCTGAGATAATCACTTATCTTTGCGGCTGCGGATCTATTTAAAAAAATAGGGGGATTGCCATGTCAAAATTCGAGAATTTTATGACACGCGACTGTTTGGTCCCGTTAATCGAGTTAGAGGATTTTACACCGGCTTATAAGGCTCTAGCAAAAGAGAATATTAAGCGTACAGGACGCTTGGCAAATAGTGCTAAGGCAATGGCGCATGGAGAGGAGCTAGCGCTCGCTGCGCGCACATTTTTTAGCGTTGTTGGGGCGGGGGGCTCTTTAGGACAAGAGTTGGCATTATTAATCCGCCTCGTCGTTTCTAACCTAAAGAGCTGCGTTTACTGCACTACCCATCAGGTGAAAGCATTAGCGCAAATGGGCTTAGCAGAAGAGAAAATTAGGAACATTCATGCATTTGAAACGCATTCGGCGTTTAGCAAGGAAGAACGAGTAGCACTAGCGTTTGCTGCCGCATTGACTTTGGATTCATCAAACATTGCTGACGATATTTGCGCACGATTAAAAGCAACGTTCTCGCCGAAGCAGCGGGTCGAGATTGCGCTCGTTGCTGGCGCTATGGCCGTTTTCAATAGCTTTAACGATGGACTGCGTGTACCCATGGAAGAAGGAGCTTTAGATGTGGCGGAGGCAGTCGCAGATTCGTTTGAGGAGCCAAACACACACTTACCTGGTTGATGTTTCTTGGTGTATGACCAACCATAAACTGTTCTTCAACTAACTTGCCAACTCGGGAGGCTCCCATGCCTGTGTCCAATACTAAGCCATTGACCAGAGTGAAAGCCAAGGTCCTCCGCGCGCTAGCGGAACGAGTATTTTTAGGACGCGGTGTCCCGCAGGATGATGCGGAAGTAGTCGCTGACATTCTGATTGAGGCAAATCTCCGTGGCCATGATTCCCATGGGGTAATACGTATTCCGAAATGGGTTATTGGGCTAGATAGCGGTATGGTGAAATCTCAGTGCAAACCGATCATTATCCGTGAAAAAGGCTCCACCGCTATGATCCATGGAGATATGGGTCTTGGCCCCGTGGTGGCACGCAAAGCGACTTCGGTGGTATTGCAGAAAGCGAAAGAGTACGGAATTGGCATGGTAAGTGTCCGCAAAGCGTCGCATATCGGTATCTTACAATACTACTCTCAGTGGCTTGCAGAAAAGGGCGTTATCGGTATCGTCATGACTAACACGGAATCTGGTGTGGCTCCGTTTGGTAGTCGTCAGCCAATTCTAGGTACTAATCCATTGACCATTGCTGTGCCCTCTGGAGGTACGCCGTATCTTTTGGATATGTCGACCAGTGTGGTTGCCCGTGGCAAGATCGTTAATGCGTTAGAGCGAAACGAAGAGATTCCGTTAGGGTGGGCTGTCGATAAGGCGGGTAATCCAACAACTGATCCGGCTGCAGCGTTACAAGGTGCGCTCCTGCCAGCGGGAGGACCAAAGGGCTCAGGGCTTGCCATAATGATCGATTTATTGACCGGAGCCCTCTCCGGTGGGTCCGTTGGCAGTGGTGTGGGCGGTACGATGAATACGGACCAGGAAGTTACCAAGGGCGATATGTTCTTGGCGATCGATCCAGGAGCAGTAGGTTCTTTGGAACGCTATGTAAGTTGTGTGACAGAGCTAGCGGCGGAAATCCATGACAGTGCTCCGGCACCGGGTGTGAAAAAAGTTTTGATGCCGGGTGAGTTCGAACGGGCCGCGAAGAAGGATCGTCTGAAAAACGGTATTTTAGTACCAGACGATTTGTTGGACGATATCAAAAAACTAGTTTGATAAAACAACTGACCCAGCGTGTCTGTTCATGTAAGAGCGGTGCATTCCAGATGGCTTTTGGTAGAAGGGCTACAATTGTAGGCCCAAACAAATGCTTACTATTCTGCCGCCAAAGGCGCCTCAGTTGCTTCCAGGGCTTCGAGTACCTTGGGCGGTGATAAGGGTAGAGAGTTCATGGTAAAGCCGAGAGCATTCTCTACCGCATTGGCGACAGCCGCTGGAGCGGAAACCAATGGTGGTTCGCCAACTCCACGTACGCCATACGGATGATTAGGGTTTGGCACCTCCACTATAAGGGTGTCGATCATAGGCACGTCGGAAGCTACCGGCATGCGGTAGTCAAGGAAACCCGTATTGAGCAGTTTGCCCTCATCGCTGTAAATATATTCTTCGTTTAGTGCCCAGCCGATGCCTTGGACGGCACCACCCTGCATTTGACCTTCCACGTAATCCGGAGAAATTGCCCTACCTGCATCTAAAATAACTGTGTGTCGGGTTGGGATCGTACGACCAGTCTCTGGATCAATCTCCACATCGCTTATTTGCGCACAAAATGTAGCGCCCGGACCTGAGGCGTTCAGTTCGCAATGTCCGGCAATGGGCCCAACAGTGCCGGGGGCCTTGCGTGCCAATGCCTGCAGAGTCATTGGCTCAATCTTATCGGAATGCTTATCAGCAGGGATCGCTTGGCCAGAGTCCCAGCGCACTTCATCGACCGGGATGTCCCACAATTTTGCAGCAAGACTACAAAGCTTCTGAATGATTTCACGCGTTGCATTCACCACCGCCATTCCGGTGGCATAAGTGGTGCGACTACCCGCAGTGAGATGGTTGAAGCCCAGTGCCCCGGTATCAACAACGGCGGGTTTCACAAGTTCAACATCAATACCAAGCTCTTCAGCTGCCATTGCGCGCATAGAGGAACGCGAGCCGCCAATGTCGGGCGTACCAAGCGCCAACGTCAAAGTCCCGTCATCAAGTAGATTAGCTGATGCACTACTTAAACCGCCGCCATGAAGCCAATATCCGATAGCGACGCCTCGTCCCTGTCCTTCGCTTAATGCGGCTTTGTAATGTGGATGGTTCTTGGCGGCTTCTAACACTTCGACACAGCCAATCCGACCATGGGTGGTACCCATCAAACTGGTATCACCTTCTTTGACCGCATTTTTCAGGCGAATATCGATTGGGTCGATATTTAGCTTGTCAGCAATTTCATTGATAACAGCCTCGGCTGCCCAGGTAGCCAATGGTGCCCCAGGCGCACGATAAGCCGCTGCCTTAGGACGATTCACGCAAACGTCGTTGCAAGCAGTCTTGCAATTCGGAATGTTATAAGGTGAGAAGAAAGTGTCTGCCGCGCGGCCTACCGGCGATCCCTTAAAGGCACCGGCCTGGTACCAAATCTCTGCCTCACCCGCGATTAACGTGCCGTCTTTCATCGCACCGATTTTGATGTGGCAAACAGAACCAACAGTTGGACCGGTAGCGCGCATCACTTCATTACGCGTCATAACGCTTCGTACCGGTCGTCCGGTCTTCATTGATAGCAGGATAGCTGCCGGCTCGTGGTAAATCGTCGTCTTACCCCCAAAACCACCCCCAATTTCAGATGCGGTAACACGAAGCTTACTCATATCGAGCTTTAACAACCGACAAATCAAGGCCCGTGCCACAAAATGCCCTTGTGTTGAGGTCCATAGTTCAATTGCCCCATCTTCGGAAGTGGAAGCAATACAAGCTAAAGGCTCTATATAGCCCTGATGAACTGGCTCTGAGGTAAATTCTCTTTCAACAACTAAATCCGAATTAGCAAAGCCTTTGTCTAAATCACCCCGCTCTCCACCAACCGTGCGGAAAAGATTGGATGGAGCCTTTGGCTCAGGCTCAACCCCGTGAGTAAACTGATTTTCATGAAGTACAGGCGCATCCTGTTGTGCCGCCTCGTAAGGATTCATCACATGGTCGAGAACTTCATATTCGACCTTGATCTTGCGCACGGCTTGCTTTGCAATAAGCTCGCTCGTTGCCGCTACTGCAGCGACCGCGTGACCATCGTAGAGTACCTTCTCTCTCGCCATTATATTGCGTGATATATCGTGAAAATCGCTTATCTGGGGGCCATATGGGGGCTTTGAAAGCGGATGATCGGGAACATCTTCGTGGGTAACAACCGCCTTAACGCCTTTCATCGCCTCAGCTTCCGAAGTGTCTATAGAGAGTATTTTTGCATGGGCATGCGGGCTACGGAGGGTCCTCATAAACAACATACCCGGCAACACCATATCGTCGCCATAACGAGCACGACCGGTGACTTTATCTACCCCATCTGGGCGCCGAGTGACGTTTCCGACCCAGCGGTAATTGCCGCCACCAGTTCCACGACTTTCACTGTCATTCGTCATTTACTTGCCCTCATTTCTGCGGCCGCATCGAGTACGGCTCGTATAATTTTGTCATAACCTGTGCAACGGCAAAGATTGCCAGCCAGCCCAAAACGCACTTCGGTTTCGGTCGGATCCGGATTGCGCTCTAATAGCGCTTTGGCCTGTGTCATAAAGCCCGGCGTGCATACGCCGCATTGCAGGGCTGCATGATCAAGAAACTTCTGCTGTATTGGATGTAGTTCGGTCCCCTTGGCCATACCTTCGACGGTTTCGATTTCTGCACCGTCTAGTTCCGCGCCAAGTACCAAACAGGAATTGACCGAACGCCCATTCATGATCACGGTACAAGCCCCGCAGTCACCGGTGCCACAACCGTTCTTGGTACCAGTCATATGCAGTTCGTTTCGAAGCACATCTAGTAGGGTCTGCTCGGTCTGACACCGAAATTCAACATCATCGCCATTGATCGTCGCGGTCACGGAGTGCTTAGCCATCACCTTTTCTCCGCGCGTTGCCATGCAATAGTTGCAGCTCGTCGTGCGAGAACAGCGGCAACCTTAGTACGAAACTTTATTGTACCGCGTTTATCATCAATTGGATCACAAGAGGCTCTAGCGGCTTCCGCAAGTGCGGCTAACACATCGTCTGTAAGCTTTTTGCCAACCAAAATATCCGTCGCAGATTCCACTAACAAGGCTTTGGGTGCAACAGCCCCAAGCGACATTCGGGCTGCAGCACAGGTGCCCTCTTCATTAAGAGTGAGCGATACACCGGCTCCGACTACGGCGATATCCATTTCGGTTCGAGGTATAAAGCGCAAATAAGCATCACTACTTTTCGGAGGACGCACGGGCAGGATAATCGAAACCACAAACTCCCCTTTAGCAAGGATGTTTTGTCCAGGACCAGTATTAAAATCTTCCGCTGGCACTTCGCGGGTACCGTTCGGTCCAACAATTACGATTTTTGCAGCGCCCGCAATTAGGGCTGGTACACCGTCTGCTGCGGGTGATCCATTACAGAGATTTCCGCCTATGGTCGCACGCCCTTGAACCTGCCAGGAGCCAATAAGTTCTACACCCTCGACTACACCTGGCCACGCCGCCTTTAGAGCTTCATTCTCATCTAACTCCGCACCGGTGACGGCAGCCCCGATGCGGATTTCGTCTGAACCCATATCAACAGTGCGGGTCTCAGCAATACGTTTGATGTCTACGATGAGCGAAGGCTCAATCATCTCCTCGCGCAACTGGACGAGAAGATCAGTTCCTCCAGCAAGTACTTTTGCGTGGTCGTCACCTGCGAGAAGCGCGATCGCACTTTCGATATCTGTTGGTGTTTCGTAGTTTAAGTCGCTCACGGTCTTTAAAACTCCCATTTGACAAAAGACTTAGTTGCTGGCCGATCATTTTCAAGTCAATGACGGGCAGCTGTAAAACCCTTTTTAGCGCGGATTAAAAGTATCGGGAAGAACCTCGTGCTATCTCTTCCTTCTACTACTGACAGAATAATTTTAAACACTGATGGCTCACGCGATGACCACTCCTCATATCATCAACAAAATACCGGAACAATTATAGNTATTATACCCCAATACTGAAAGTTTGCACGAAACNGATAGCTGAAAACCGTTATGCAGGTCAGCCCGAGAGGTATTATTTTTGTGTTAGCTGTATTAATTCATCTGCTCGGTCACGCTGATTAAGCGTCTTGCACATTCTTATTAGCGATTGAAACTGCTCTTCTTGAATTGGAATGCCGGGAATAATCTCTTGAAGCCGTTCTGCTTCGTGATTGAAATCCCAAATAAATTCGCGACCGGAGCCTTTCTTTTTTACAGAACTTCCATCTTTCAAAAAGATAGTNATTTTCGGTCCAAATAATGTTTGTCGGTGGGTTGGAATGAGCGTGACGCGGTTCAATAGATCGAGCACTTCTGCGGGGTCCTTCTCACCGATTCCACGTGGTTGGTCTTTCAATAGAGGAAAACCTCGCCGCGCGGCCCCATAGGCTGTGTAATAATGGGTGCTGCCGGGTTTCGGTTCTTTATAAACATTGCCGTTTGTCGGGAACGCCGGGCTTGGATATTGGGTTTCCAACCAATTTACCACAGCCTCGATATGGTCGATATCCTCATATTTGATGTCATGTTCCTTGGCTAAGGCAGCCGCCACTTCGACATGAGCGATGTTATAACCGGATGTTGAATAGATGCGGTACAGTGTCTCAAGGATCATCCAGCTCGAGCCCAGGTCTTTTGTAATATTATCGAGTGAGGCTTGATTGTCGTCGGTGAAGCTGTAGCGAAGTTTACCCATATTGTTACCCGCATAGGAATGATAGAAGCCGCCTGCACCTTCCAGTGCAGTTTCTCCGCCAGGCGTGCCGTGACGGGCCATAGCAACGGCTAGNANCGCGTTACGAACTGCTGCACCTTCGCGCAAGGATCTTCCGCCGCTTCTTATGCCTTCTANATTTCCGCTAGCGAGATTAACGCATTGGGCGATGGCATCGTGAATTTGACCGCCATCAAGACCGCTGATTTTAGCAGCTGCTACCGCAGCACCAAAAATGCCGAATACTGGTCCTGGGTGGAAGCCGCGTGACATGACAGTAGGAATAAAATCCGCAGCCATGCGCTCCATAACTTCATAGNCCGCCACGATGCCAGTGAGGAATTCCTTACCAGATGCGCCCTCGCTTTCTGCGGCTGCTAGTGCAGTCGGTAGAATTGCGCATCCAGGATGGGTAAGCATTCGAAATGTGTCCCATTTACCGCCGGCGAACATCATCTCTGAGTTTACGAAAGCCGCACCTGCCTTAGTAAGTTTATCCCCATGGACGAAAGTGGTACACGGACCGTCGATGCTAGATTCTTCTTCGTTCACGATAGCGCGGGCTTGGGCCACTTCCGGCATACTTTGACCAAGTAGGGAGGAAGCAAGCCCGTGTAATGTAAGCCCCTTGGCCCGGTCTATCACGTCCGTCGGTAGGTCGTCATAGGATAGTGAACCAGCCCAGTTGCCTAATTGTCGGCTAATTGAAGTCATAAAATTTCTCCGTGCTGATAAATTCCCTGGCCAAAGTATCACATGAATGACAACGGTGAGGATAGGCCGGTGGAGTGCTNGATAGTTATATTATTTGAAGGATCCAGTCTTTGTAGCTACGCCGTTGGTACGTCAGCCTGGGCGAGTAAAGCCGCTATATCTCGCACTGATACGCTTTCTAAGTTCGACGCCGCATCGATGATTTCTTCTCGCAGGCTTTCGCTGGTATGAGGTTTCGCCAGCAGAGTAAATTTCTCTACGATGGTATCCCACTGCATAGGATGGCTAAAATGCCCTTCATAGGCGTTCTTTTCAATCTCGACGCTACTGCCGTCGACTAAGGTTATTTTGATNGTAGTAGCCGCTTCAGCGGGATAGCGTGCAGTAAGGTCGTCAGATGCGAAGGTGTGGACTTTGTTCAGCAGTGCCTGGATATCGTCTCTGAGAATACGTTCGATCTTATATTGATCGGGCATAAGCTGGCCGTCCAGTAAGGCGGCAGAGACAACNTATGGCAGACTGTGATCGGCAGTTTCTTTGTCACGTACATGATCGCGTGCGCCGCCTTTACCGCTTCCCATGATGAAAAACGCCCGTTCGTAGAGTCCAATATCAATACGCTCGATGCTATCGGGGTCGATGTTGTGTTTATTGCGCAGGTCGAGGGCACCTTCGACCGCAGGCTGGGAATGTAGTCCGGCGGTATAACGCTTCACACTGACTTGGCACATCTTATTGAGCTTTGTGTCAGCCCAATCTAATTCGAACTCGCCGGTAACAGAACCAAAGACGCCCGATTGGCCCTCGAAAAGGGCTAAGGGGCCGGTGACGCCGCGCTTAGCTAAAAAAATTGAATGCAAAANTNAAAATATNCGCGCCGCCAGCATAGGCAAAACCTTTCCAATGGGATATTTGGCCAACGCGGGTTACGAACAGCGGGTTTTGTCTGACGCCACTGATAGCGATGGCATTTGCGGTTTTTTCCGCATCTAGCTCTAGTATGCGGGACGCGCCAGAGGCAACTGCATAGGCGCCCGCGGTGAATTGATCAAAGCCGTTATATTCGAATTGGGAGGCATCACAAATTCGGCATTGAATTTCATAAGCCAGTGCAAGTGAAGTCATCAGCGCTTTACCATCTGCGTTTGCATATTCGCCTGCTGCCAGCAGGGCGCCCAGATTATCGCTGGGGTGGCAGGTGGCGTGTGT
>PAXN01000058.1 GCA_002715005.1 Rhodospirillaceae bacterium | reverse complement strand
CAAGATCGCTGAAGACGTCATGTACAGTGTCTATCCCTTGTCTCATCGCGCTGTGATCATATACTACACCAATTTGCGCTACCGCCTCATAGCCATCCAGTAAGTCCTTATTCTGGCTGACGAATTGATAAATAGGTGCAAATATATCCGTCGGACCCATATAGTTGGTGGTTTGTCTCTGGTTGACGAATACCCACTGCCGATAGGGAGTCATGAACTGGTGTCCGAACGCATAAGACGTAGCGATCCAATCGAGAACGAGTGATGTGTTGCCACCGAATTTTATCATACCCCAGTCCACCGCATTGGCGGTTAGGATGATCCTCTTACCCAGTGCATCGGATATCTTGTAGGCAAACACAGGCTCCATTCCGTCATGATTCAGATGATCAACTTCAGTTACAAATAGATCGAGATGTTCAGTGCCGATCATGTACCGAGGTTCCATGTTGTAGGTATTCGCACTTATTGGAAAATCAGAATTTTTCGTTACTCTCTTCGCTACGCCTGCCAATTCATTCAGAAAGTCCGAGGCGCGATGATACAGGAATGATTCATACACCTGAATCATTGGAATCGGTTCACGATTCCTATAGGCTCTTTGAAAAGCCTCTTTTGATACAAACATCGACCCCACAACCTCCCTATAATTGAAGGAGTCTATGTCCCGAACTCCCATTTCAGCAAGTTCAGGGGTAGTATACTTCGCCTGTAGATGCTCTCGAAATGCCGTTGTACAAAAATCGCAAAAGCACCCGCCGTTATCCAACCAGGCGCTCCCCCGCATATCATCAAAATGGAGAGCGTTGGTCCCAAAGGAAACGCCTTTTGCCACCTTCTCCTTCAAATGCTCGCGATAGACTGGATGATTCGTGCACCCCCAATAAGTTGGAACGCCATCATAGTTCACGTGCTCGAACCAGTAAACCAACATGGGCTCATTGTGTATATCCCGCACCACCGCATCCTGCAGCTCAGGATTTTCAGATAGAATCCATGCGGTGGCCGTGACCATATCTATATTGGTTGAGACGATGCGCACGCCCTGCTGATATGCCTCCTCTATTTGCGTCCGGATCATGTTATCGCGCTCCTGGGTGGTCACATCCCCCGGATATGCCAGAGGCCAACCCCAGGCGATAATGGTGGGGCGATAAGCTTCGAATGATTCGATTTCCCGGTAATGACTTAGCGCTGCCACATCGGATCGGCGAACAAGCGGCGCATTGGAGTCCTGCCCTTCACATGACGGGATCCAAAGCATACTGATTATCACAACTAGGATATTCCAAACTGTGCCATGCCTTCTTTCGTTTTCTAACGCCAATTATGAATCCTCGTCTACTATTATTTTGTTACCTTCGAGAATTCATTTTGGCAGATTTCCATCACCTTCTTCGACTTGGTCCCAGTCGATATCGTACCCAAGTCCTGGTTTGGTTGGACCGTGTACGAATCCTTCGTCATCTATTCTAATAACATCAACCGTTCCTACATCGAACCATCCCTCTTCACCATCCTGGATGGGCAGTTCAAAGAAGCTGGTGTTCTTCCTTGCTAGTATGACATGTAGATTAGCAGCTTGGTATAAGGTACCACCATATGTATGAGGTTCCCAATTCATACCGTAGTATTCGCACAGGCTTGCTGCCTTGATCATCTCCGTAATACCCCCGCGCATGCCGCTCAATGTTCGCAGGTAATCGACAGCGCCCCGATGAATATACTCCAGGTATTCCGTCGTATTCATAAGTTCGACCGTGATGGGCGTATCCAGCTTGTTGCGGAGATGTATATACCCTTCGATATCATTCGCTGGAAGGGGCGCTTCATACCACCGATAATTCAATCGATCTAGTTCCCTGCCGACTTTCAAAGCTTCTTCACGACTATGGGCGAACACAGCATCGTAAATGAGGTCCATGTCATTCCCAACTGCTTCTCGAAGTGCAGCACAAGCCTCAATTGGCACGGGATGCATTTTCGAAGCTGTGTATCCCTTCTTTTTCAGTTCCTTACCGATGCGCACGATATCATCCGTATTCTTCGGAACGTTTCCACTGGCGTAAGCACGAACCTTTTCTCTGTATGCGCCAATGAGCTTATAGATAGGCAAATTGGCCACTTTGCCCGCAATATCCCAAAGGCATATGTCGATGGCAGCAAGGGCTGGGCCTTTCATACCATACCAGAAAGCCCCTAGCTTTTGCCATATCTTCTCACGATCCAGGGGATCCTCGCCTAATAAATGCGGCTTAAAACAAGCAAGCACATCGGCCAACGAATTAGGACGGCCGCTAGACATCTCTGACCAGACAATATAATTGCCCTCAATATCCGCATCGGTCAGGACACGAATCAGGCTGTATTTAATCTTGCCTCCCGGTCCTGAATCTTCAAACAATCCATCATGACTTGTAGCTAGGGCTGGAGTATCACTCTTCAGCACATGTATTTTGATGTTAGTTATTTTCATTTCAATATTCCTCTTATAATTTTAATTGACCTATGTAAACTTAATTTTAATTGACCTATGTAAACTGCTCACCTGACTTATATCCATATCATACCTTTGCAAATCCCATAAGTGCAATATAGCACATATAAACTGAGAAAATGAGTGTCATGATCAGGCAAAGATTCATAAACATATCATTCTTTGCCTGGCCCATTACATCCCTTTTATTCATTAGTATGATTACTACAATGATAAGCAAAGGCATGATGACCGGACTTATTGCCTGGGATGCTATCATTATGACAACAGGCTTGCCACCGAATAGCGGAACAAAGAAACCTAGAATTGCCAGTAAAAAAACCATAACTCTGAATTTGGTTTGCCGTAACTCGCGCTCTTGGTCTGTATAATCACAGATCAACCAGGGTAGTAATAATAGATTTGGGAAAATGGATGACAATCCCGCACAAATAATTCCAACAATAAATAATGCGGCAGCAAATCTGCCAGCGAATGGCTCAAGGGCAACCACCATATCGATGGCATTATCCACCATGAGACCTTGGCGGTGAAGGGTTCCCGTAGCTGCGGCTATAATTGCCATGCTCACCAGAAAGGTGATTGTCATGGAAATGATAGCATCTCTGTTTTGAACTCTAAGATCAACCGTTGTCCATTTTTTCTCGTGAACAAGAATACTACGAGAAACCAACACTACGGAGGCCATGGTTGTACCAACCATTCCGGCAATAATGAAATACGGATTATCCCCTTGCGGTATATTCGGGATAAAACCTTGTGCAATATCTACAGGTTCAAGTCTACTCAAAAAAGCTGTGGATATAAACGATATTACCATAATTGCTACCATGATTGCCAGAGCATTCAGGAAAAGATTATGGCTTCCTATCCAGAATAGGTAGTATAATAGTCCTATAAAGATGAGCGCAGTAATAACCGGATGCAGTGTAAATGATAGGTCGAGAGATTTGGACCAATCATATAACACTTCCGTCATCACCCCCATCACACCAATAACAGATGCTATCATTGTTAGTAACAACCCGCCCATTAATGCTAAAGCTATCCATCCGGAAAAATTGTTTTTAATATTAAAAAAAAGTGTCTTACCGGAAACTATCGTCAATTTGCTGGTGGCGATAATTATGACCAGGCTAAAAATACAGGAGAGCAGAAGTGCCCAGATCAAAGACATACCATAGCGTGCACCGGAACTGATCATAGTCGTTACACTGCCCGTTCCAACGATATATCCAATAATAAAAATTCCAGGAAGAATCGATGAAAAAAAACTGGTTAGTCTACTCTTCAGTGTTACGTAATTATCATACATTAAATTAGTAATACCTTCCTATTTTTCCGGTTGTTTCCACCAATAATCTCTGGGCCCAGTATGCATTAGAATAGTTTTTAGCTCAGTAAACTCTTCTACAGCAAAATGACCCAATTCCCTTCCGAGACCACTTTCCTTATAGCCTCCGAAACAGAGTTCAGGAAAGCCGTCCATGAATGTGTTTATCCAAACTGTCCCAGCTTCAAGTTTCCTACTTAGTGTAATAGCAGTATCAATATCTTTAGTCCACACACTCGCTGATAATCCATAAATACTATCATTGGCAATATTAATTGCTTCTTCCTTTGTCTTGAACCTCAACACAGACAATACTGGACCGAATATCTCATCATTTGCAATACTCATCTCAGGACTCACTTTATCAAAAATTGTGGGTTCGATGTATCTGCCAGTTTTTGTGATCATTTGCTTTCCACCGAGTCTGAGCTCAGCCCCTTCCTTCTCACCCGCTTTAACATAATTCATAATGGTATTAAACTGAGATTCACTCACAATGGCGCCAACCTTTGTTTTAGGATCAAGAGGATCACCAATGGGCACTGTTTTTGATTTCTTAATTACTGCTTGTACAAATTCATCGGCAATTTCATCTTGGATAAGCAGACGGCTTCCACTGTTACAACATTCGCCCTGATTAAAAAAGACACCAAAAACAACAGCATCAACTGCTGCATCGAAGTCGCAATCCGCAAAAACCAACTGAGGATTTTTCCCACCCAATTCCAATTCTACTTTTTTGACATTACTTTTTGCATTCTGAAGCACTTTTTTACCGACTTCTGTAGAGCCAGTGAATGATATCATACTGATATCTGGATGTTGCGATAGACAGTTACCAATTACCCCACCCGATCCGGTGACTACATTAGCAACACCAGCGGGGACACCTGCTTGCAGCAGCAATTCATGGAGTTTTATGGTAGTACCAGAAGTTATTTCGGCTGGTTTTGTAACGGTGGTGCAACCAACCGCCAATGCAAACGGCAGCTTCTGGCTGATGATTAGAAGGGGGAAATTCCATGGTGTAATCATTCCCACCACTCCCAATGGCTCCCTTATGGTCATTGCGAGCATATTCTCGCCAAGTGTATTATATGAATCACCATAAGTATGATATGGCAGAGTTGCTGCATAATCCCAAATGCCTGCGGCCCATACCATTTCATCTATCGCTTGCGTAATCGGTTTTCCGCTTTCAAGACATTCGATGTAGCCCAATTCTTCTTTATTTTTACGAATGAGATCGCCGACTCGACCGATAATCTTAGCTCGATCTGCCCCTTTCATTTTTGGCCATTGGCCTTCGATGAATTTTCGATGTGCTGTTGCAACAGCATTATTAACATCTTCTACCGTGGCAGCAGGGTACTCGCCAACAGGCACATCATGAGCAGGGCTCTTTCGCTCATAGCGTTCCTTACTCTCGGACTCAATCCAATTACCATCAATGAGCATTTTATATTGGAATGGTTTTTCAGGTAGATTCATTTTTACTTCTCCAATTGATTTTCGTTTTGTTCAAAATTCTTCGTTCTTCCTTGGAAACAATCTAACTTATTCATGCTATTAGGCTGCACCTCCGGACTTGATTAGCGCCGCACCCTTTTCACCGATCATAATTGAAGGCGCTTGTGTATTCCCGCTTATCAGTGTTGGCATGATAGACGCATCAACGACTCGAAGACCATCCAAGCCGCGCACTCGCAATTGGGTATCTACCACCGCCATGGCGTCGTTACCCATTTTGCACGTGCCTACAGGGTGATAGTCTGTTTTAGACCATTCACGGACATATTCAGTCAATTCTTCATCTGATTGTTTTTCCGAGCCCGGCAAATATTCAGACTTTATAAATGGCTTGAACGACGGAGAAGCCAGGATTTTTCTGCCCCAGCGAACACCTTCGAGTACAACTTTCAAATCATAAGGATCAGCCAGATAGTTGGGATCAATTGCTGGTGGTTCCAGCGGATTCGGTGACATCAGTTTGACTTCACCAATACTCCTTGGTCTTAAATGGCAGGTGTTGATAGTAATTCCATGACCTTTGATTTTCATGCGTCCATGATCCACTATCCAGGCAGGTAGACAATGGATCTGAATATCCGGAGACCGGACCTCATCACTGCTTCTAATGAAGCATCCGGCCTCGGCTACACAAGCCGTCACCGGACCCGTTTTGGTGAGCAGGTACTGCANTCCGTTCTTGATCATTCGCAGACCGGTATCCTCACCCGAGTAGCTGACTGGTTGGCTGCACTCAGCAGCAATGTAAACATCCATGTGGTCTTGCAAATTCTTGCCAACACCGGGAAGGTCATGCAAAACATCAATACTGTGTTCCTTCAGCTCGTCAGCCGGGCCGATGCCCGACAACAACAACAGTTTCGGGGAGCATACCGCGCCACCGCTCANAATCACTTCGGTCCCCGCCCGTGCTGTTTCCTTNATGTTACCATTGCGGATATATTCGACAGCGACCGCACGGCCATTTTCTATAAGGACCTTTGAGGCAACAGCTTTGGTGATAACCTTAAAATTCGCACGTTTCATAATCGGTTTGACGTAAGCAGTTGCCGCGCTTTCACGTCTGGCATTTCTCTGTGTCACCTGATAAAAGGTGACGCCATCCTGTTCCGCACCATTNACGTCTGGATTATACGGAATACCCNGTTCCTGTAGAGATCGTACAAAAGCCTTTGTGAGGGGATTGGTGATCAGTTGATCGGTAACGTTGAGGGGGCCACCCTGGCTATGATACTTATCCACAAATCGTTCATTGTTCTCCATTTTTTTAAAATAGGGCAGAACGTCCTCGTAACCCCAGCCATCATTGCCCAGTTCACGCCAATGATCATAATCTTCCCGGTGACCTCTGATATAAATCATCGCGTTGATTGATGTACTCCCACCGAGCGTACGACCTTGCGGGTAATACATGCGCCGCTGGTTCACGTGCTTCTGTGGTACGGTATGAAAGCACCAGTTGTGCTTCTCTCCTACCAACTTTGTGAAACCGGCAGGCATATGAATGAGTGGGGAGGTATCACGACCGCCGGCCTCAAGTAGCAACACCTTTACGCCCGGGTCGTCGCTCAGTCGATTTGCCAAAACACAACCGGCGGCCCCGGCTCCTATGATAATGTAGTCGTACATCCAACCTTCTTTGATACTGGGTGAAGTATCATAGTCCCAGATTCCTATGTCGCAAGCGGTCAACAGCGACTGCAATGACGATCACGATTCCGGTCACCACCTGCGTAACCCAGGTAGGCCATCCATTCAACTGACAGCCAGTGCGAATAACGGTCATGATAATAGCACCAACCAAGCTGCCGAGAATTGAGCCTTGACCACCGGACAGGCTGCCACCACCAATGACGACTGCGGCGATGACGTCGAGTTCCATTCCAACAGCACCGGTAGGATCGCCCTGTTCCTGATAAGACATCAACATTAAACCACCCATACCAGAAAACGCACCGGAGGTGGCGTATACAAAAACTTTGACACGTTCCACGGCAACACCACACAATCGTGCGGTCTGCTCATTCGAACCAACGGCGAACACATGATGGCCGAGCCGGGTATAGCGCAGAAATCCAGCGGCTAGCAGAGCGAGGCCAATCATCAACCAAGCGCCGGCAGGAATCAGCATCCATTTGAGTTCCGGAGGAAGAGCCGCAAGCAAACCGCTGAGCCAGGTCTGCGGGACATTGATGGGCATGCTATGCGCTAACCCTTTGGCAACCCCACGCACAACCAGCAAAGTCCCCAACGTCACGATAAAAGGGACGACTTTCAGGCGGGTAATTAAGGTGCCATTGATCAATCCCAACACTAAACCGGCAAATACACCGCCCACAGCGGCAGGCAACGATCCCAAGCCCCAATCCCGCATCAAGAAAGCAACGGCAACCGAGCCCATCGCAATAATGGAACCGGCGGACAAATCAATCCCCCCGGAGATGATTACAAATGTCATACCGATAGAGGCCACGCCAACTATGACGGTCTGCTGCACAATGGTCTCTATGGCCGTGGGCGTCACGATTTTCGGATTCAGCATAGCAAAGAATCCATAAACCAGAAATAGCGCAAGCAGCGGACCAAATCTGTTCAACAATGCGATTCGCTTGCGGTCAAAAGCAGCGCCCGGTGCTTTGTCAGCTCTTGATTTATCAGTGGTTAATTTATCCTCCAAAATGACTTCCTTCATTTTTTCTTCTAGCCAAATAATTCATAATCAATTAATCAAAAAAATAATAATCATATTCATATACATAAAGACAAAACTAAAAAAGACAATAAAAAGAGCATTTTAAAATCCTGCCTGACCGGTTGCAGCCAGCATAATCTTATGTTCGTCTAGATCTTTGATATTTCTTGTTAAACTCAATTTGCCACGGTGCATCACCGCTATTCGGTCACAGATGCCAAGCAATTCCGGGATGTAGCTACTCACGATTAAAATGGCTTTCGGTGAGCGGCCATCGTTGCCAGCGCCTTTGGCAAGGACATTGATCAGCTGATATATTTTGGCTTTCGCCGCCACATCGATACCTCGTGTCGGTTCATCTAATAACAATACGTCGACACCGTGCTGAAGCAAACGAGCGAGGGCAACCTTCTGCTGATTGCCGCCCGACAATTCTGCAGCAGGTTGTTCTGGTCCACGACAACGGATGTCTAATTTGTCAATCCAATCCTCCGCCACTTCGCACTGTCGCTTCGGCAGAATCATACGAAAAGGACCTAATCCTTCTAGCTTTGAAAGTGTGATGTTATCTGCAATACTCAAGTCAAGTGCAAGGCCTTCTTCCTTGCGGTTTTCGCTTAACATCCCAACACCCTGTAGCCATCGTTGCCTTGGTGAAAAAGGACCGGCGTACACACCCATTCGAATTTCCCCGCTGCGCATGACATCTAACCCGAAGATGGTACGTAGCAGCTCCGTTCGGCCAGCCCCGATCAACCCGCATATACCAAGCACTTCGCCAGGATGCAGCGTAAGGGTGGCGGATTCTGGTTTATTAACGCCAGCGAGATTCTTTATTACCAGAATCGGTTCACCCGGCTGTCGAATAGAACGTGGGTACAATTCATCGACATCGCGTCCTACCATCATTCGAATGATTTCACCCGGCGTCACGGCGCCGATCTCTCGCGTCCCCACTACAGTTCCATCTCGCAATAATGTTAGCCGGTCAGCAACCTGCTGGACCTCTTCTAGAAAGTGGGAAATATAAATGATCGATATGCCTTGTTTTCTTAGTTGATGAATGATATCAAAAAGTCGACTGATATCCTGTTGCGCCAAGCTGCTCGTTGGTTCATCAAATACCAGGACCCGGCAACCGACGGCCAGAGAACGGCCTATTTCCACCAACTGCTTGGCGCTGACAGAAAGATGAGCAACCTTTGTGTCGGGTTTAATTTCCGGATGGTCGAATTGCCGAATAGCCGCCATCGCCCGCTTTCTTAGTTCTGGCCAGCGAATAAGGCCCCATCGATGTGGTTCCATCCCCAGCAGGATATTTTCTTCAACAGTCAAGTGTGGCGCCAGGGACAGCTCCTGGTATATCATTCCGATGCCTTTTTGCCGACCAGCAAGAGGATTGCGCGGCTGGTAGAGTTCACCATCCAAAAACATCTCTCCCTTATCCGGCTCATAAGCGCCCGAAAGAATCTTCATGAGCGTGCTTTTTCCAGCACCATTTTCACCGATCAGAGCATGCACCTCACCGTGTGCTAAAGCGAAAGTTACATCGGATAAAGCAAAAGTTGCCCCGAATCGCTTATGAATGCCGAGCATTTCAAGACGCGGGGGATTCTTTGGGGTACCGTTTACTCGAGGTTTTGCCACTTATCTAAATCAGGGTCAATCAATTCCTGTACCTCAGGCTTCTCTAGGCTTGCATTGGTGATGAATGTAACACCGGTATCGATGCGTTTTTCAATCTTTTCTCCTTTTAGTACCTGCACTAAACTCCTCACGCTCAGATAGCCCATTTTAAAGGGATCCTGAATAACCAAACCATCGATTTCTTCAGCCCGTAGACCCTTAATGAGCGGGTTACTGCTATCAAATCCAATCAGTCTCACCTTGCCGGCAAGTCGGCTTCGGCGTAACGCCTGCAACATCCCGTAGGTGGTAGATTCATTGGGACAAAAAATACCATCTATCGTGAGCTGGCCATCGGCATCTCTAAAACGGAGCAGCAAATTCTCACTCGCCTGTTGTGCTGAAGCCTTGCTTGCACCACCGTATTGTTCATCGCTGGTCACCTCTATGCCAGAAAATCCTTTAATCGTTTCTAAAAAACCTTCCTCACGATTGTCTGTGCTGGCATTTCCTTCCTGATATCGTAACATAATCACCTTTCCCTTGCCTTTGAGTAATTGTCCCAATTGCCTGCCAGCAATTCTACCACCTTCCCGATTGTCCGTTGCGATGAAACTTGAATACACGTCCTCGGAATCTTTCAGTCCGGAATCAAAAATGACAACAGGAATATTTTTCGCAACCGCATTTTTAACCGGACGCCTTAATGCCATTTCATCCAATGGAGCCAAAGCAATGGCAGAGACCTGGTTCATCACCTGATTGTCTACAAGGGCTATTTGTTGATTGCGATCATCTTCTTTGTCCGGTCCNATCCAAACAATATTAACGCCCAACTCTTTTGAAGCCTTGATGGCCCCGGCGTGTACGGATTGCCAAAATACATGCGAAGTCCCCTTTGGAATTAGAGAAATAGTTATCTTGTCCGCACTTTGTTTACTGCAAGACATCATTCCCCAAATCAAAACATACCCGCTGAACAGAAGTAGTAATCTGCGCATTTGAAAGTAATTTTGTATCACCTGTTGACCTTTCATAAAACCTCCAAAACCTTACATTGAACAAAAGTTTTTTCTAATCAATTGAATCATTAGTCCAAATATGCGTGTATTCATATTTTATACCATAGGAAGCCAGCGATAACCACCTTGAACTATCTTTCCCAAACATGTGCAAGTATATTAAATTGCGTCGAGATCCCGAATGCCTTTGCCATACCGAGGTAAGTGGTACCGACAAAAGCGGCCCAGCCGCTTANTGCCCAGATCAGACCGCCGATAAACGGGAACCAGAAAGTCGACCAGGTTAATGTATCCAAGCCGACGAATAAACCCACAATAATGGCCAGTGCCATTACGGCNAGGGTNACATAAAAAGTACGTGTCTGTCCCTTCATGGGAACGTTTTGCGAGGGAGCTAACCAGCTTCCCCAAGCAAGTACTGTTACGAGTGCCCAAAAAATGCCTGTCATGATTGTTTTCCTTTCAATTAATAATTAGTTATCAAGTGTTAGACCGTATTGTATTCTACTTAAATTTCCATATGCGTATAAAATAGCGGGGTATTTTGAAACACACGTAGCTCCTCCCGCATTTGATAGAGTTAAGAATTTCAATTTGATTTTTTCTGTTTGAGACATCCTGATTGTGCTTCCTCGGATTAGCTANCNGGTAAAGTACCTTTCAATCCTGCTCTTAATTGTTCACCAAGCTCTTTAACCAGGTGTTCGTGTGACTCGAGGATGGCCACATTGATCTCCTCGTGGGGATCTTCCTGATAATCATACAACTCCGTAGCAGTTAGTTCATGGGTGTCCTGGTGAATCCATTCTGTGTATCGGTATCTTTTCGTCCTCAACGAATAACCCATCAGACTGCCGGCCAAATACTGACTGAAGGCTCCTTTCTTCCACGGTAGGTCAGAATCCTTCATGATCGGAACAAAACTCTTCCCTTGTACATGATCCGGCACTGCCAGACCTGCCAATTCACAAAGCGACGGGTAGATATCTACAAATTCGGTAAGCCCAGTGATAGCTTGGTCTCCTTGATATCCTGGTGCGCGAATAATCAACGGGGAGTGGACAGCTTTTTCAAAGTTCGTGTGTTTCCCGTAAATGCCATGATCATCCAGTAGATATCCATGATCACCCCAGAGAACCACAATAGTATTCTGTTCAAGGCCATTTTCCTTTAGGGCATCAAGAAGCCGTCCTACTTGGGCATCGACAAAACTGACGCAAGCAGCGTAGGCATGGTTGAGATGCCTCGCAACGTCTTCAGGAAAATGNCCTTCTGCAGGCATCCCCTTAAAATGACGCATCCACCAGGAGGTATAGACAGGTATGTCTGGGAAATACTCAGGGAGATCACTATTTTGGGCTAATGGGATTTTTTCGGGATCATACATGTCCCAGTACTTTTTTGGGCAATTGAAGGGCAGATGTGGTCTGACAAATCCGACACTCAAGAAGAAAGGGTTTGTGCCCCTTTTCAGCCTCTCCATCGCCTGAATGGCCATATCGGCAAATTGACCATCAGAATAAGCATTATCTGGAACATCCGCGCTGTCCGTCGGGGGAGCAATTGATTCCATTGTCGGATCTTCCCCCACAGTCTCCTCTAACATCTTTAACGTTTCAGGGTTATTATAATCACCGAAATGACGCCCTTCTGCATGAAGACCTGGCTCGCTCCAGGAAAGTGCATCATCTACATTACGATCGTGATACATTTTACCATAATTCAATGTGTGATACCCCTGCTGCTTGAAGTGTTGGAGCAGTGTTATCACATCCGGTACAACTTCCCTAATGTGAGTCGAGTTCCCAAATATTTGCGTGGCATCCGGCCTTAAACCAGTCAGTAGACTGCTTCGACTTGGACCACACAGAGGATACTGGCAATAGTTCTTTAGAAAAACTGTGCCACCGGAGGCGAGTTTGTCAATATTGGGGGTCTTAATATATGGATTGCCATAACAACCAAGCATCGGCCTGAGATCATCCGAAGAAATAAAGAGGATGTTGGGTCTCTTCTTCTTATTAATTATTGGCCCGGTACAATTTAAAAGCGTCGAAGTTATTGCCATGGAAATAGAACCTAATGCAATATTTTTTCCATAAATTTCANGATAAGTTTCAAAATGTCTTAATTGACGATTTCTTGATATACTATGGTTTTAATTTCTTTCAAGAGCTCATGGTACGTTGGGCTCACCTGTGTCATAAAGATGCCTATCAGTTCCTTGGCAGG
>PAXN01000018.1 GCA_002715005.1 Rhodospirillaceae bacterium | reverse complement strand
CGATCCGCATTTTATAGCGCTCCGACAAGGGCTCGCCTATCGCTTGTGCAGCACCGGTATGGGTACATGATAGAACCAGGGCCTTGATAAGTTCCGGATAATGGGTCGCAACACTTCCAGAAATAATGCCCCCCATGGAATGCCCCACCAATATCGCCTCATCGATGCCAAGCGCGTCCATGAGTTCCTTGAACGCTCCTGCATAATTCTCAATCCGCGCCTTTCGAGGCGAAGAGCCGCCATAGCTGGGTGCATCCCAAGCAATCACGCGATAGCAAGGTGAAAAATAATCGATTTGGTTCACCCAAATAGCGGAATGGATATTGATACCATGAAGGAATACGAGCGCCTCGCCTTGCCCGGCTTCACGATAGCTAATTGTACCGCCTGGTAGTTCGATAGACTTACGTTCAAGGATTAATTTATTAGACATCCGATACCGCCAACTAGATTGTATAACTCCGTATTGAATATACTTTCTCGTAATAAAAAAGTTAATTCCCTCTATAGACAGTGTAATAGGCTGGGAGAAGCAGATGGATTTANGGTTGCATGGCAAGCGTGCTATTATCACCGGCGGTACTAAAGGAATCGGCCGGAAGACTGCGGAACTACTAGCAACCGAAGGATGCGATGTTGCTTTTTGTGCGCGCAACCAAAATCAAGTAACGGATACTGTCGACGCACTCTCGAAAATTGGCCCAAAGATTATTGGTGGGGTCACAGACGTTACTAACTCCCAAGAATGTCGGAGGTGGATTGCACAAACGGGTGATGCATTGGGTGGTATCGATATTCTTATTGCCAATGCAAGTGCGCTAGGTGCTTCCGCTGATGAAGAAGCTTGGCGTTTCGGTTTAGAAGTCGATATTCTCGGGACCGTTCGAGCAGTCGAGGCGGCTATGCCCTATCTACTCAGATCAAATGCAGCGTCTATCGTTGGTATTTCCAGTACCGTTGCAGTTAATACGCCCGGTGACGTTCGGGCCTATAATGGCTTAAAGGCCGCCCTTATCAATTACTTGTCGGGATTAAGTACAAACCTCGGAGCCGTNGGCATTCGTGCGAATGCCGTTTCACCTGGTGCGGTTTATTTTAAAGGCGGCGTTTGGGACACCAGGAAAAAAGAAACACCCGAAGTTTATTCTGCCACGCTTGCCCGCAGTCCATTGGGGCGCTTGTGCACACCAGAGGAAGTCGCTAATGCTGTCGTATTCCTTGCCAGCCCGGCAGCGAGCTTCATAAGTGGTACAAATATAATTGTAGACGGCGGTTCCACTTCGAGAGTGCAATATTAGATCGACCAACTCTAAACTAATTTGAAGCGCGGCACTTTCACCCCGTGCTCATCTTCTATGATTAACTCAACCGGGTGATCAATCTTGAAGGTAGATTGGTCTACCTCCCCAACTATATTACTGGCAAGTTGAGGGCCTTCATCTAATTTTATAATCGCCACGTTGTAAGGCAGACGATCCTTGAAAGCCGGAATAAAAGCGGTATGATAAATAACCCAGCTTGTCATAATACCTTTGCCCGACGCTAACTTCCATTCGTAATCAGATGCCAGGCAAGATGGGCATTCTAGACGGGCGGGTAACCAGTGATGTCCGCAAGAATTACACTTTTGAAATAGTAGCTTTCCGTCTTTTAATCCATCCCAGAAGGGCGCGTTTATTTCATCAATCTCAGGTAAGGGAAATAAATCACTCACGTCATAAACTCACTTATTGACCCAGTATCAGTGTGGAATGGGTATGCATCTCCCCGCCCTGATTGCTAACAATACCTTTTTGTGCACCAGGCACTTGCAGATTGGCATCACCCCGCATTTGACGAACAGCCTCTATTACTAACTGCATGCCTGGCATGCCTGTTTCTGATAACAAACCGCCAGCTGTATTAAATGGTAGCCCGCCATCCCAGCCAATTCCGCCGTCGCCAACGAATGCTCCACCCTGCCCGTGCTGGCAAAAACCATAATCCTCCAGAGACATAATCGGTGTTATGGTGAAGCAATCATAGAATTGTGCGACATCAATATCCTTTGGCGATATACCGGCCATTCTAAATGCAGTAGCACCGGATTTATGCGCCATGGTCCGGGTTAAATCAGGACGCTGCGCCACCTCCCAAGACGTTTGCCCTTGACCAAATCCCAGAATAGGAACCGCCTTATCAATCCCTATTTTCTTGGCCCGTTCGGCACCCATAACAACAACCGCCGCTCCACCGTCTGAAATCAAACAACAATCATCGCGCCTTAATGGCTCTACGATAAAACGGCTTTGCATATAATCTTCAAGCGAGATCGGTATTCTAAGCTGTGCATTAGGGTTTTCAGCTCCATTTGCACGGTTATTAATAGCAACGGCTGCTAGCTGTTCCTCTGTTGTACCATGTTCACCCATATGCCGTTGGGCAATCATCGCGTAGCCTGCCGTCGTACTAATCCAGCCATGGGTTCCCGACCCATCAGCCCCGCCGCGGGGTTTTGAATAAGCGGAGCGTGTGCCGGTACGAGGATTATCTGACATGCATACCAAAGCTACTTCGCATTGCCCGTGTTCAATAGCCATAGCTGCAAAGGAAATCATGGAAATACCAGACGCACCCGCTTGATCCCAAACACCGCCTATCCTTGGCATGACACCTAGTGCTTCAGCAACGGTCTGGCCAAACTTGGATTGAAACTTAGAGGTANGATATTTAACAAGGACGGCGTCAACCTCTTCCTTACTAACACCTGCCTCGTTAAGTGCATTGCGGCAAGCCTCAACATTCATCGAAACCGGCGTTCGTCCCTCTAATTTACCAAACTTTGTGTGACCAACACCGGCGATAACAACCTTGCCCCGCATTAAATAACACCCTCATCCTTCAGTTCGGCAATTTCGTCTTCAGGAAGGCCGAGCCAAGCGCCAAATATTTCATCATTATGAGCACCGATTAAGGCACTCGGCTCCAATGGCATCATAGGTGTCTCAGGAAAACGTAATGGCGAATGCGGTACGACAATGTCGCCCATCTCCGGGTGGTTCATTCGCTGCAATGATCCACGTTCATGCATATGCGGGTCATTCATTACTTCAACTAGATCACGAATACGTTCCGATGGGATACCGAACTTATCATTCAACTCGTCGAGAGCGTCATTTCCAAGTGTTTTAGTCCAGTCGTTAATGATGCCATCGATTTTGTCCATGTCCTTCACACGGCCCATATTCTTTTTATATTGCTCATTCTGTGCAAGGTCCGGACGATCCATTGCATTGCATAAACGCTGCCAATGGCCGTCATTGGTGCAAATTATAGCCACATGACCCATCTTACTTTCATAAACATTATAAGGACAGAGTGAGAGCCCCCCATGCCGGTTACCGGTCCGAGGCGCTGCTTCGCCGGAGGTGTAGACAATTCCAAGATTGGAACTCAGGCTACTATATACCGCCTCTTCCATAGAAATTTCGACAAGCCGGCCCTCACCGGTTTTCTCGCGCTCAAACAAAGCAGTCGTAATGCCTGCATAAAGGTGAATACCAGCCATGAAATCACAAAAGGCAGCACCAGCTTTTAACGGTGGACCATCCATCTCGCCGGTAACACTCATTACACCGGAAACCGCCTGTACGGTTAGATCCATAGCTAACTTGTCACGATGCGGACCCGTGCGTCCAAAACCCGAACCCGATGCATAGACCAATTTAGGATTTATGGCTTTCATGGTTTCGTAACCAATTTCTAGCCGGTCCATTACAGTCGGTGCGAAGTTCTCCATCAAGACATCGGCCTTTTTGACCATTTTTTTAAGAATATCCTTACCGCGCTTTGATTTTATATTGAGTGTGACGCATTTCTTGTTCGAATTTAGCATTGCGAACGGTAGCGTGATGATATCGCCAGTACCCCTATTGCGCAGATGCTCGCCAGTCTTGGGTTCTATTTTGATTACATCCGCCCCCGCCATAGCTAACAGAAAACCACAATAAGGCCCGTGATATACCTGACCAAAATCGAGGACAGTTACACCATCAAGTGGATAATGATCTTTGGTCATAAATTATTTACCCTTAAATTTGGGGGTTCTTTTTTCTTTGAAAGCCGCCGGACCTTCTTTTGCATCTTCTGTAAACTTCAACAAACGCTGTGCCAAAGCCTCAACCCTTAGGCCTGTAGTGATATCCATTTCCCGGGCCCGAATGGCGAGTTCTTTCGCCGCTTGAAGAGCGAGGGGTGCGTTGGCCGCAATGCGTGATGCATATTCAAGTGCCGTATCCATTAGCTGATCTGCAGGAACCACTTTATTGATAAGACCCCATTTCGCCGCCGTTTCAGCATCCCACCGATCTCCGGAGAGTAACAATTCCATACCGATGGCATAGGGTAGCTGGCTGAGTACCCGCTGTGTGCCACCATTGGCCGGCACAACTCCCCGCTTAACTTCGGACAATCCAAAGGATGCATGGTCAGCGGCAATACGAATGTCGGTTGCAAACAACATTGTCATTCCGCCTCCTAAGCAATAACCATTAATCGCCGCAATGATAGGCTTCCAAACTTCGAGACCGCGATTAAGTAGTTGGTCACGCTGGGTAATCCACATTTCTGAAAGTTCATCGGGGTTAGTCAGAACATTTTTGATATCCGCCCCAGTCGTAAAACTGCGCTCACCGGCACCGGTCACGATGGCACACACTACGTCATTGTCATCTCTCACCCGCTGCCAAGCCTTGGATAACGCCTCGTAATGGTCGTGATCTAAGGCGTTCAATTGGTCTGGACGGTTCATGGTGATAATGGCAATACCATCATCACGTAATTCAAAATCAATCGACATCCTTCCTCGTACTCCCTACTACTGGCTCAGTAGATCCCGAGCGATTACCATGCGGTGAACCTCGGACGGTCCTTCACCAATTCGTTTGATACGCATCTCGCGGTACCAGCGTTCCAAAGGCATTTCCGCGGCAACTCCCATGCCACCAAATATTTGGATACAACGATCAACGACACGCCCGGCCATTTCCGTGCTGTAAACTTTTGCCATAGAAGCAGCAACCTTGATGTCATTGCCCAAATCCCCCTGCCAAGCAGCTTGATAAGTGAGTAACCGTGCGGCACGAATTTCTATTTCAGAATCTGCAATCATCCACTGTATCGCCTGCTTATCGCTAAGAGGGCTACGGAAAGTTTCACGTTGGCGGGCCCACTCAATAGCAAGTTCCAATGAACGCTGAGCGATGCCAATTACATTTGCCGAATAAGGAATACGGGCGTGGACAAGCCATTTTTGGCACAACGCAAAACCGCGCCCCTCTTCACCTAATAGATTTTCCACGGGCACTTTACAATCAGTGAAGGTGACCTCAGAAGGCGAATAGGATCGAATAACCGGCACAGGCCGGGTCGAAATACCTGCCATTTCCTTATCAACGATAAAACAGCTGATACCAGCTTCTGTCCGAGCAAAAACGAGTCCCCATTCCGCTGCTTCCGCACCGGTGATCCAAAGCTTCGTGCCGTTTAGAATATAATGATCACCCTGCCGTTCAGCTTTACATTGAATAGCGCGTGCCGGATCAGAACCACCTCCTGGTTCCGAAATCGCAACAAACGCCTTCAAGCCTTGCTCAATCGTGCGTCGGCCATATTTCTCAATCTGTGCTTCAGTACCATCAAAAATTACGTTGGGAGGATCAACGCCAATAGCACCACACGCAGGCACATAAGCACCCATTCGGCATTGTGCCGCTTCTTCGGCAACAACGGCTTGCGCTAACAAACTAAGCTCACTACCGCCGAACATTTTCGGTGTGTTTATGCACCAAATACCGAGCTGAGCCTGCGCTTTCGTCTGTAGGGGATTCAGCAGCTCTGGCGGCATTTTGTAAGCATCGTGTTCCAGCTTTTCTTCTGCCGGCCTCACCTCGTCCTGCATAAACCGCTTTATGTTATCGCGCAGCAATACGAGCTCCGATGGGAGCTCCCAAGCACCATTATCTTCCATGATTTCCTCCTGAGCGCGACGAACCTAAACGAGCCCGGTTTAGCATTCAAGATGCCAGCTTAGGTTTTGAGAATTACATCCACTTCCAAAAGTTGTGTTGCGCTGAGTTTCCAGCGCGCTGCAACACCATTTGAAGCCAGCTGATCTGCTTTAGACGCTCCAGAAATAACACATGCTATACAAGACTGTGATGCCAACCAAGAGATTGCCAGCGTCAATAGATCGTAACCATGGTCTTTCGCATAAACATCAAGCTTTTCAAGCAAATCAAAGTCTGCGTTAGCAAGATCGCTATCTCCTTCCATGCGGCTACCCGCGGGAGCTTGGGCACCTTTCGAATATTTTCCAGTGAGCAGTCCTTTAGCGATTGGATAATACGGCAATAATCCAATATTATTAGTATCACAAACGGGAATAAGGTCTTCCTCGATGTCCCGCAATAACATGTTCCAGGCGTTCTGCGCTGTAACAAATCCCTTCAAACCATGCTCTTTCGCTTCGTCTACGGCTTCCTGCATTTCAGCGCCTGTATAAAAGGAGCAACCGTAATATCGAATTTTTCCTTCATTCACGAGATCTTCAAGCGCGCCCATTGTCTCGGTGACCGGTGTATAAGGGTCTGGGCGGTGTTGTTGAAAAAGATCGATATAGTCCGTTCGCAGCGCTTTTAGGGCTTTATCAGCAGTAAACTTGACGTTATCAGCCGAACCTTTTGCTTTCCCCTCGACGTTAGAATGGCTATGGCCAAACTTAGTCGCGAGTTGAAGTTGATTTCGGCGGCCTTTAATTCCAGTTCCGATATATTCTTCGGATAATCCGCCACCATAAGATTCAGCAGTATCGAAAAAAGTTATTTCTGCATCTAGCGCAGCATCAATAACCGCGTGAGTGGCCTTCTCGTCTACCCGCTTACCAAAGGCGTTACAGCCGACACCGACAATCGATACCTGTAATCCACCTTCACCACCAATTTTTCGCGTATCCATATTTCTAAGCACTCCCTATCGAGTGCCCAGTTATGCTGCGACACCCTCTCTTTCGGCGTCGATAGTTCCCTCTTCGCCGGTTTGCATATTGGTCCTTGTCGCATCGATTGATGCGTAGGTCCAAAAAATTCGCATCCTATTTGTATCCGACGCATTAATGAACCGATGTGGCAGATTTGCCGGAAGCCAAGTTGTATCCTGCGCACTCAGATGATGTTGTTCACCATCTATTTCAACGATTGCATCGCCTTCAAGTACCATCACACTTTCTTCGCAATTGTGTTTATGGAGCGGTACAGAGGTAGAGGGATCAAATTCGGTAATACCATTGATGAGGCTAGTCGAGCCATTGTTCCTGGAGACAAGTGGAATAGTTCGAACACCATTGCCACGATCATGGGGCGTTAATTCATTTGGAAAAAGAATAGTAGGTTTATTGGTCACCATTAACAGCCCTCCATTCTCACAATTCGATTGTCAATTCGCTAGTGCACGACAAATCATCAAAAAATGCATGAGTAACTTAGAGCTTAAAAAGAGAACAATTCTTGCTTTATTACTCTTTTATCCACTCAAATTGGCTAGTCCTACCATTTTTTTATATTTTTAAGAATTTTCTGCTATTAAATGCCTCCAAAGAATCCTAATCCTGGCACTTTACTCTTTATGCCCACATTCAAAAAATCCTAAAAATTAAATATCCTACGGAACGTCTTCCAAAAGGTAATAATAACGACCAGCTCATTGTCTGAACTTTTGTGCTCAGCAATTAAATTCGTTCCCTCGGTTTATTTTTCGACTGGAATCCAAATTACTTCTAGTTATCCCATGGACCCGGCATAATACCTTGTTGGCGGGCCTTCTCTCGGTTTGGATCGCGCTGCACACTAAAGGGTTCATCACTCATGGGCCACCGGTTGACGAGCGGGCGCATAAAGTCTTCATGGTAAAAGCTACGAACCTCATTCTGCAGAGAATAGATTAGATCTCCATTGTCTGGATCGAAGATCTTTTCAAAGAAAAATATTTGATTTTGCCCGCCAGCCATCACCCCCTTATTCCTCTCTATTTCGTCCAGCACCTCATTATAATTGCTAACGTAGTACGCTATATGAAAGGTGTGATTATCATAGCTATCGAGCCCCTTTGTCTCGATGAAACGCGTCCACTGATAGGGACCCATGGTAACGCAGGCAGCTTTCTTGCCGGAGACCTTTTCGATTGAGCCAGTGGAGCGCATAATACGTTTATAAAAATTTAAAATTGGCTCGGCTTTGCCTGGTTCCACAGGGATGTCGACATAGGGCATCCCAAGAACCTTCGGGAATGGTAAGGTTCCCGTCTGATGTAACCGCATCTTAACGCCAAATGGTGACATCACCTCGTGATAGCCCTTCTTGATCTGATAGCGAAACGGCGTTCCCTTAAAAAGACCTTCCTTCTGAAGCCCTTTCAAACGTGCCTTAATCGCTTCCAACTCCGGCGTTATCAAACCGATGACACCTTGCATGGGTGGCGTTGCGCGTCCAAGGCGTGGTAAATGGAATTGCTGTAGACCAACATTAGCCGCCATATTTTTCTCATCGGAACGAGTATAGGGGTCGCGGGTAAAACCAAGCCCGGCCATAAAGAAGATCGAAACCATATCGTGGCTATCGACTTCGAAGTTAACATGTTCCAAGTGGGCGATACCGCCTACTTCCGGGTGCTTTGTTCGTCTACTCTTGGCCATGTTATTCCCTCCACTATGGTATTTTAGCTCACACGGGTAGACGCACCGCCAGGTACGGGCGTACCATGGATCGGCGCTTGGCCTAAAATGGCCTCTCGTCCGCCATGCGCTTCCACGTAGGCTGCCTGATCGGCAAGCGCTTGTTTGTTAATCGCTTCCGGGTCCACCATGGATCGAAGCGTATCCTCAAAGGCGCCTATTCGCTCTTGATACTCCGGATTATCAATCAAATTGACCAACTCTTCCGGATCATTTTCAAGATTAAATAACTCACCGGGAAAACCTGTGTAATGAATATATTTTAGAGCGCCCTGGCGTAGCATGAAAACCGCCGAGGTGGACCCGGCACCATGATACTCGCTAAACACTAGCCGCTGATTATCATTTGGGGTACATGCAGTCTCTAGAAGTGAAGAACCCGGTAAGGCGTCATCGGTCGGTATGCCTACCGACTGCAGCAAGGTTGGATGGAAATCTACAAGTGAAACCGGTGTCGAGACAACCTTGCCGTTGGGAATTTCCGGGCCTTTCAATATAAGTGGTATGCCAGCTGATTCCTCAAACATTGTGCTTTTACCCCACAGGCTGCGCGAGCCTATGCTATCGCCATGGTCAACCACATAAGCAACGCGCGTATTCTCATCTAAACCATTCTTGGAAATTGCGGAAATAACCTTGCCCACATTATTATCAGCATAAGTAACAAGGCCGTAATAATTGGCGATTGCTAAACGACGATGATCGTCGTCTTGGAAATATTTATCGAAAGTAATGCTGTTATGAAATGCATTCCACCAGGGATGGGCTCGGAAATATTCCCAATCGGCTGGTTTAGGAATTTCAATCTTAGCGGGATCATATAGGTCAAAATACTCTTGAGGAGCGCTCAAGGGGAAATGCGGACAAATATATGAAACATAAAGCACCCACGGCTTATCACTGGGGTTTGCTGCTGCATCTTCAAGCCATTGTATAGAACGGTCCGTAATATCGCGATCATATGCAGTATAACCGGTTTCTCCTGGTCCAACCTGTTCTGCCAGTGCTCTACTTTGGTGACGAACCGGTAGATCAGGCCTTATGCAACCTTGCAGTTCACCTACGCCATCTGCGATATGCATGGGTACTTGGCGTTCATCAAACCCAATCGGGTCAGCTTCGCTGCGATAATGTAACTTCCCAATCGAAACACAGCGATGACCGTTCTCTGGCAGTATATGCTGCCAGCCCTTCTGGTCACCCTTGTATGCAATAGCGTTATCCCAGCAACGTGTTTCGTGAATATAACGTCCCGTCGCGAAACCCGATCGTGCAGGCACACACAACGGAGAATTAGTGTAAGCGCTAGTGAAACGAACACCACCGGCAGCAAACTTATCCAAATTCGGCGTTTTAACCTGGTCGTGCCCATAACAGCCAAGCATTTTTTTGCTATGTTGATCCGTCATTATGATGACGAAATTTGTTGGCCGCATTTTTCACCCCCATGAAAACGAAAAATATACCGACACGGTCGATTAGGACAAATCAAATCTGCCGCGTACCTTTTGCATCACGACATGGCTATCCGTTATAGTCAGGTCAAACTATTGAAAGGTGCCTGACCATGTCGATCAGCATTAGACCGCTTACGCCAGTTTTCGGTGCCGAAATTACCGATATCGACTTATCCGAGCCGCTTGATCAAGCAAGTGTGACTGAAGTGAAAGATGCCTTCGAAGAGTATTCGATTTTGCTATTTCCGAACCAAAACATAAGTGATGAAGATCATATCGCTTTCACAAATTATTTTGGTCCTGCGGAAACACCCCGTCAGCATTTTGCTGCCTATCATCATAAACCAAATGTCAACGCTGTAATTAACTACGACGAAGAGGGTAATCTTTTTGCCGAGGACGACGCACGTGCAAAATTTCGTAAAGGGCAAAAGATGTGGCACACTGATGGCTCATATAAGGCTATCCCTTCTATCGCCTCGCTATTAAGAGCTTGTTTGGTTCCACCTGAAGGGGGACATACACAATTCGCAAGCTTACGTGCCGCCTACAATGCCCTGACTGAGGACCAAAAAGCGGAGTATAGAGATAGCACCGCGATACACCATTATGCTCATTCACGTCGGCATATGAATATTAAATTTCTGAGTGATAAAGAGGCCCAAAAATTTCCACCGGTTCGCCATCCTATGGTGCGCAGTAATCCTGTGAATGACAAAAAGGCACTTTATATAAGCTCCTATGCCGCCTACATTGAGGGCAGAGACAAGGAAGAAAGTTGTAAACATCTTAATGATTTACTTGAATTTGCGGGGCAGAAAGATTTTGTCTATGACCATCAATGGCGAGTAGGCGATTTGGTTATGTATGACAATCGATCTTGCCTTCATCGAGCAACAGAATATGACATTACGAAATATCCGCGTATTTTACGCCGGACTAATATCGCCGATACCAAGCCTACCATACCTGAAAATACTATTGGTACGGCGCTCTAAGCGGTAACTTAAGAAAGATGCAATCCTTTGAAATCGCGGAAAATTATACTTTCCAAAATTTGATCGCACCGTTGTCGGTTGACGATTTCAATAAAGAGCATTGGGGTAAAGCACCCGCTTTTATCGGTGGGTCCGACGATAAATTCTCTGCTTTATGGTCTTGGAAAGACTTTAACCTCATTCTGGGGAAAACACGACATTGGAGTGAGCACACCTGTTGGTTAACGCAAAATGCCGTTCCCATATCAACCGATCTCTATTGTTACGACAGTCTCAAACGCGACCTGCTTGGTATTCAACGTCCTAACTTTGAACAAGTCGGCGAAGCGATAAACGGTGGCGCCACTCTCTTTCTCGATAGGATTGAGACTTTAAGACCCACGATCGCTAGCACGACTGCGAACTTGCGTTCCAAGTTCGGTGCAGCGATTACTGGTCGACTAAGCTTTACAAAACATAGCCAGCTGCTCTGCCAATCCGGTTTCGAAAGCAATGATCTACTGCTCATGCAAACCGAAGGCGAGCTTTCAGTTCAGTTATTTGAGGGCTGTTCTGAGAATCCACTAGCTGAGCCTGACAATGGGCCGGCCTCGTTATCGCAGGAAGACATAAATACTCTGTGTGGCGACTTAGCTGCGGAGATTTCCATGGGGCCCGGCGACCTCCTCTATATTCCTGCTGGTCAATTCTTTAACGCGACAACCATGCCAGGGCCGTCTGTGCAGCTTCAATTTACCATCCGCCGATCAACCGGATTAGACTTTGTCGACTTTCTTCTCCAGCAGATGCCGGACGAACCGCTTTTTCGCGCGGATATGCCCTTCTTCGACGAGCCAGAAGCCATCAAATTACGAATTGACGCAATGGCAGAGGCAATTCAAGAGCGGTGTGCCGATTGGGACATCCCAACAACCTACCGAAAACAGCGTAGGCAGGAGGCACTCATAGCGCCTTTATCCCCATTAGGATTACCGCGACCAAATTCAATAACGAAGTTCCGTCGTAAAAATGTCAGCTGTATTTTGGAAGACCTCGATACGAGTTTGCAAGTTACTGGCCCCAACGGCAAGGTCGCATTTACCAAGCAGCAAAAGAAAGTATGCGACTGGTTACTCGAGCAAGATGTATTCGACGTACGTCGATTTGAAGATGTTTTCCATAATAACACTGAGGGCCGACAGATCATCTCGGATTTAGTCGATGCCGGCATCCTTGAGGCCGTATAAATTATGGACAGCAAACACCCTACTTTCGAGCAGTTAATCGCACCAATAACCCGAGCAGAATTTTTTGCAGATTATTACGGCAAGAAACCGCTCTATGTACCTGGCTCAGAGAAGAAATTCTCATCCGCATTTGGATGGAAGGATTTCGATGCGATGCTGGACGAAGGCAGTTATTGGTCGAACGCACAATTGTCGTTGGTGGTAAACGGAAAGGCGCTAAAGCCAGAAGAGTATTCGGTTCAGGACAATTCGGCTAAAGCTACAGGAGCATTTCGGATTGACCGAGGAAAGCTGCTCGATTGCTTGAAACAGAAACCGTCGATGGTCCTCAATTATTGTCAAACGCAAACGCCTAATATCGCTGCTCTAACTGCTACCCTAGAGAGTGTATTCAGGTGTTATGTCGAAATGCATATTATCGCTTCTTGGGAAGATCACAAAGGTTTCGCTAGCCATTTCGATTATAATGATGTGCTGATTTTCCAAACCGAAGGCGTAAAAACCTGGAATATTTATGAGGGGCGCTATGACGAACCTTTAAAAGGCACACAACATGATCGCGATTTCTCTATGCCGCAAGCAGATGAGCTCAAAGGCGCCCTTCTCATGCAACCTCAACTAAACCCTGGCGATTTTCTATATTTACCAAAGGGGCAATTTCATGATGCCCTTGCTGCCAGCGAAGCCACTTTGCATTTAAGCTATCGGTTAGAGCATGCGGTTGGCATGGACTACCTAAAAATCATTCGCTCGCACTTGTATCAGTTACCGGAATTTTGCGAGCCATTGCCGCACTTTGATGATACGGCCGCTCACGATGCCCATATTGAGAAATTAATCTTAGCGCTAAGTAAATTGCTGCACGAACCGAGTGCCATTGCTTTTGCTACCAACTATCAGAAAATTACATCCACTCAGGACGCTTTCCCCAGTTTCGTTTTACCATCTAGCAATCCAATTATTTTTTTTCGTGTACGCCATGAAGCATTAAATGAGAGTAAGAACGATATTACGGGACATTTAGATGTCTTAGATTGGCTAAAGCATAGAGAATTTTTTAGTTTAAACGAATTCGAAACGGCGTTCTCGAATAGCGATAATGGGGCGCTCCTTACGCGGCTTGAAGCTCAGCAGTTGATCGAGAAAAGGCTCTAGCTTGCATGTTCACTCGATTATAATTTTCGAATTGAGCTCGTTGCTTTGGCTTGCAATTAGGCAGCGCGAACAAATACGCCACCGCGTGGGCCAGTATTATAGCGATCTGTAAAATCCGTAGCCAATGGACGCGGGTTACGACAATTGAGCCACATCCTCAACAAGCATCGCCGTACTGCTGGATCGGGGTCACTTTCGAACGCGGAGCGTGCATGAAGCAATACGTAGTTGTTTATGAATTGGATATCGCCAACCTCCAGGTCAAAATAGCATCGAAATTCGGGAGATTCCGAAATTTCTAACATTAAATCAATCGCCTCCCGTTCAACATCCGTTAATGGAACGTCAATTTTTTCGTGAGCGGAGCGCATAATCTTATCGTTATAACAGCAGCTCAATAGACCTTGGTGATAACTGAATACGGGGATCCTATTATGCGTGACCTCAGTAAGACTTCCAGTTGGTCCTTCGCCGCGTAAATCGTGATGGAACCCTCGGTAATATACTTCGAGCAAATCGGGACGGCGGGATAGAATTTCGTTATATATCGCGGCCGAACTTGTAAGAGAACTCTTACCGCCTATTCCTGCTTTTCGCAGACACAACAACGCCGTTATATCTGAGGTGTCGACATGCGGGTTTAACTTATCCCTCGACATATATCCGCGGTCGTTGACTGCAGTGTCATAGTTCGCGCCTTTATCCGTCACTTCAGCAATCAAATCACCCATACTGTTTTGGGAAATCACTTGGCCCATATAGGCTCCAATACCCCAATAAATTATCTCGAGATCGGCACGCTCATATCGTTCGACAGGTAGACCACGGAAAACTGCAAAACCTCGCCCATCCTGAACTTCTTGAAGCAAACAGGCTATTTTTTCGCCAAAAGTAGTAAGCGGGAAATCTTGTTTTGAGAATTCACCAGGCGTTACTCCAATGCGCTTAACATTTGCTAGACCGTCCTCGAGATCAAGGATATCTGCGCGCGATAATTCATGGATCCAACTACGATCGCTTATGAATTGCTCGCCACGCCAAAGTGATGGGCCAGTAGCGGGTTGGCGTAAAATATCCATCATTTCTCCTCCTACCTAGAATCATCATAAATTATTTCAGAATAAATTAGACATTTGACAAATAAGAACCGCACGGACCCTATCGGATCTAATCAACCTTGAAGACTCTAGCAAACGATCATTTGTAGGGAAATGGAGTGAATGTGAAATATTCTTATGATTTTGAGAACTAGGACTTATGGTAATGAAGATTTAAACAACCCAATTAGTTTTGCCTATAGGATTAAATTCTAGATTTTAATCGGCTTGCCCTTGAATACACGCCGGAGCTATGCCCATGCACCTATTCTTAGGCAACGCGAATATCTTTCAGGCCCTAACATTACATTTTCTGGGATAGTAGTTTTACAAGTTTCGTTAGCGAATTGGCATCGCTCAGAGAATGAGCAATTCATTGGAGCTGTTGACAGATTTGGAGGTGAGCCGGGGATCGCATGTAGCCGCTTACCAGAACTGTTTGCATGGATGGTCGAAGATAAAAGGCCTTTTGTATAGGGGTGTTGCGGGTCTTTAATTACATCAGACAAGCTGCCGGTTTCGACAATCTGCCCCCCATACATTACCGCAATTCGATCACCAATTTCGATGGCGACACCTATATCGTGAGTGACGAAAATAATACTCAGGCCAAGCTCTTGTTGAATATCTTTGAGAAGTAATAAAATCTGAATCTGCACTGTTGCATCGAGCGCTGTGGTTGGTTCATCAGCAAGTAAAATCATAGGGTCGCAGGAAAGTGCCAATGCAATCATTGCACGTTGTCTCATGCCCCCTGACAATTCGTGTGGGTAATTGTTTAGGCGATCTTTTGCGGATGGGATCCTGACGAGGTCCAATAACTCTAACGCTCGTTTATTTGCCTTGCGAAGGCTAAACCCAGCGTGATGTCTCATACATTCTGTAATTTGTTGCCCAATACTAAAAACAGGATCAAAGGATGTAGCAGGTTCTTGAAATATCATAGAAATCTGCTTGCCTCTTAACCTATTCAGACGTTTAGCAGACATGCTTAAGATTTCTTCATCATTTATTTTTATACTACCATCAACACTTGTAATATTTTCTGGTAGAAGACGCTGAATAGCAGAAAGAGTGACACTTTTCCCGGAGCCCGACTCTCCCAGTACACTTAGAACTTCGCCACGCTTCAAGCTGAATGAAACATTATTTACCGCATGCACAGAATAATCTGGCGTGACAAACTTGACCCGAAGGTCACTTACTGTGAGGAGATTTGGGGCAGCGTTGCTGGATTTTTTTCTCAACTATTTAAACTTTCTTCAGCATTAAGTGTTTTTGCCACTGTTATGTTTGATGACAAATGGCATGCCGATCGATGGTGAACCTTGTCCGTAGACTGAAGATTTGGGTTAACAGTGCGGCACATATCGTTAACCATTGGACATCTCGTATGGAACTTACAGCCTAAAGGCGGGTTTATCGGATTAGGTGGATCGCCAGTAATAGGAACGGATTTTAGCTTACGAGAGGGATCCATAGACGGTTGCGAAGCAAGTAATGCTGCTGTGTAGGGGTGTTTGGGCGAGTTATAAACATCCTCGACGGTACCGTATTCGACCACCTCGCCCAGATACATGACCATTACTTTATCTGAGATATATTTTACCACATTCAGGTCATGGCTGATAAAAATGTATGTTAATTTTAATTCTGACTTTAGGTCACTTAATAAGTTTAGAACTTGCGCCTCTACTGATTTGTCTAGTGCGGATACAGCCTCATCTAGAATTATAACTTCCGGCCCCATTGCTAAAGCTCTGGCTATATTTACCCTTTGCCGTTGGCCTCCTGAAAGCTCGTGAGGGTATCTATGTAAATAAAGGTTCGGATCTAATCCTACTTGATCCATTACCTCTTTGCTTTCTTGAATCGCTTCTAATGCTTTTTTGCCGTTGGATATCGGACCGAATGCAATGCTCTCTTCTATGGGCATGCGCGGGTTCAAAGTAGCATAGCTGTCTTGGAAGACCATTTGCATTCGGTGCCGCATATCACGAATGGAGATACCACCCCGTTGATCCACTGCTAAACCATCTATGATTATTTCTCCGGCATCAGGCTTTATTAATTGCATCAGTAGGCGAGCAACAGTTGATTTTCCGCAACCTGACTCTCCAACAACACCGAGCGTTTCTCCTTTAATGACGTCGAAAGACACTTTTTCAACTGCCCTTACAGGAGGGTTTTCTTTTAATAAAGGTATTTGAGTACCTGTCCGGAAATACTTCCTCAAATTTTTAACCCTCACAAAAGCGTTATCAGACTTAGCCATGTTTTTCTCAAAAATTCATAGAATGATTAGAATTATTGCTTCAACCTTGCGCACCCTTGCGAGAACGGATGTACAATTAAACTCTCGCGGTGCCTATTCACATTTTCACATCCATTGCGCTCCTAAGTCCGTCACTCATGAGATTAAAGCAAAGAGATGTAATAAAAATCATAACGCCCGGGAGCGCGCAGACCCATGGATTAACGTATATTGATTGCCTAAGTGTGCTTAACATGAGACCCCAATCCGCCTCTGGAGGGCTAACGCCGAGGCCTAAGAAGCTTAATCCAGATGCTATAATGATGCTTACGCTCACCAAGCTTGTGCAATATATAAATATCGGGCCAAGTGCATTTACCAGGATATGAGAAATAATTATGCGAGCGTTGCTGGCTCCGGTCGCTCGTGCAGCATCAATAAAATCTAAGCTCTTTAATTGGACCGTTATACTTTCAGATACCCTTGTAATAGGAGGAATAAAAACGAGAGTAAGCGACAAAAGGCCATTTTCTATTCCAGCACCGATAGCTCCTGAAATAGCTATTGCGAGCATTACCGAGGGAAATGCATAGAAGATATCCATTGTTCGCATTATCACCATGTTAGTTCTTCCACCAACATAGCCGGCAACCAGTCCGCAACTAGCTCCGATAAGTAGTGCAAGAAAAACTGGAAGCAAACCCATGATTAAAGAAATTCTTCCACCATATATTAAGCGTGAGAGCATATCGCGACCGAGCTCATCAGCGCCAAGGGGGTAGTCCGGAGAGCCAATAGGAGCGAGCCGCTTGAGCATGTTTGCATCATACGGGTTTGCTGGAGCGATAAGCGGGGCAAAGATTGCAAGGATTACTATTGCTATAATTACTCCGGCGCAACCGAGAGTAACAGGGTCCCTTTGCAGACGGGATCTAACTGATTGCCAATAAGTTCGTGGCTGGTTGAAACTTGTATTCATTGTTCACGCTTCGGCTTCATAGCTTACAAAAATGTACTGCATCAATTTCGAATAATTCGCTTGTCAACAAATGTCTGACTGACATCAACGATCAGATTTAAAACGACGAAAAACATTGCTAAGACTAATATTGTTCCCTGTAAAACAGGTAAATCTCGTCGAAAAATGGCCTCGTTTAGTAAGAAACCGGCTCCTGGCCAAGAAAAAATTGTTTCTATTAGAATTGAGCCGCCCATGAGGCTACCAATTTCCAGTCCTACCACCCCAAGGATTGATGGAAGGGCATTCTTCATCACGTGATAGCATATTCTGCTTTCAGATAGACCCTTTGAACGCAGGGCTCTAACAAACTCTTGGTTCAAGATTTCGGCAACAGCTGCTCGCATGCTCCGCGCTATGATCCCCATCGAAATTATTGATCCGCCAATAACTGGAAGAATCAAATGCTTCAGGTGGGCCCAGTCCAAAGTCCATCCTTCGGACCCACCAGGTCCCATTCCTAGAGAGGGAAGAATATTTAGCTCAACCGAAAAAACTATGATTAGAACAATTGCGAGCCAATAGTGAGGAACGCTCACACCAGTAATAGCGAGCCCAGAAACTACCTTGTCTGTTTTTTTTCCGTGATTATATCCGGCCAGTGTGCCGAGAAAAATAGCAAAAGGAAATCCAGTTAAGGCGGAAAAAAATGCTAAGATTAAAGTGTTTATAAGAGCTCTGCCAAGCTCTGCCGCAACAGGTTGTCCTGTTCCTATAGAGGTTCCAAAATCGCCACTTAACGCACGGGTAAGCCATGTGAAATATTGGATCGGCAATGGCTTATCGAAACCATAAATCTCCTTTATCTCTTGTACGTCTGCCGCAGTCGCATCGTCAGGAAGCACTGCGTCTAAGGGATCTCCACCCATATAGACAAGAGAGAAAACGAAAATTGTAACGCCAATAGCTATCGGCAACGCATAAATTAGACGTTTGATGAAGTAGGTAAACATATCAATATGACAACCCGAAAGTCATTGAACTAGATGACTTTCGGGTTGAACGATCTTGCCATAAAACCTCTTATTCCTTGAAAACGCCAGTGAGGTCGAGGTACCAAGACTGAGCAGGTATCATGCCTTTTACCTTTGGTCCCAGTGCACGTGGATTGAGGTCTTTTACAATCCAAATCCATGCGGCCTCATCAACAAGTCTTTCGTGAAGCTTGGCACAGAGTTTGTTTTGCTCATCCATGTCGAATGTAACGAGAATTTTATCAATTATCTCGTCAGCCCACTTTGTTTTGTAGTGACCCCAATTTCTTCCCTTCGGAGCTATACTTGTTGAATGGAAAAAGCGAACAAACGTGTTGAAAGGATGCGGTGTACCATAACTATTATTAATTGCATGAAAGCCTTTTTGATCAGGGGTCGTTGCTCCGGCACGTGAGATTGTCCTCATGCGAGCCCATTCAACCACCTCCAGTTGCAAATCTATTCCAACTTTTTTCATATTTTGTTGGATGTACTCGTTCATTGGCAATGGCTGCATTTGACCAGAACCGCTTGTGGAGATAACTAGTTTTGTCTTCAAAGGTTTTTTTGGTGTGTAGCCGGCCTCTTTCATCAATTTCCGAGCTTCGTCTGGGTCATAGCGAATTGCAAATTTTGGATTACCACGCCATGGGTGCCCCTTCTCCACCGATCCTGTCGACGGCTCAGCAAGGCCGCCTAGTAGCTTGACCAAACCCTCACGGTCGATCGCTAGATTCGCTGCCTTTCTGACCCTTACATCATTCCAGGGAGAGTCTGGCAGGTAACTCAGGGTATAGGGCCATATATGCGGATAAGTATTCGTAACAATCTGCATTCCCGCCTTTTTTAATCTTGGGATAGCATCAGGCGCAGGAGCTTCAATCCAATCCACTTGACCTGATAACAAAGCTGCAGATCTTGAGGTTGCTTCTGGTATGGGCCGAAGGATTAACTTGGTTTTCGCTATCCTTTTCTTATCCCAATAATCTTTGAAAGGAACCATAACCGCTCGTTCTCTAGGCACTAATTTTGTAAGCTTGAATGGGCCTGTGCCAGAAGGCTTGAAAGCGAACTTTTTCCAATCTTTCCCAACTTTTTCCCATTGAGTAGGACTTGAAATTAAAAACCAAGTTAATTGATACGGTAACATTGCATCAGGGCTTGGCGTAGTAATCTCTACAGTATAGTCATCAATTTTCCGCCATGCTTTTACGCTTGGAATTCTCGCTCGTATCTGTGCGGCCCCCTTGGGGTCGAATTGCGGAGAGGATTTATCTTTAATTTTTGCAAGATTAAAGGTTACAGCGTCAGCATTAAAAGTAGACCCGTCATGAAACTTTACCCCTTTCCGCAAATTGAAAATCCATTTGGATTTATCCTTCGGATTAACATTCCAACTTGTGGCCAAACCTGGGGTTAGTTTTGCTGGTTCATCCGATTTGGTTAAATCCCAATTGATAAGGCCATCATACATGGTGAAACCAGTGAACCTTAGACCTTCGCCACCTTGGGAAGGTGCACCCGTTGTTACGGGAATATCAGCCGCTGTCATCCCGATTGTGACTGTTGAAGCTGAAAAAGCATTGCTACCAGAAAACGCGACGAATGCTGCTAGCACTGATCCCATCAAGTGAGGTAACTTCATCTGGTTGAATGGCAGATATTTTCGTAATCGTAGAGCTTTTGTTAAAGAGCCAGCCAGCCCATTTGATTTCTTCCTATCCTGGGTAATCATATTAAACTCCAAAAGTTAAATTAGTAATTCAGAGATCCCAGGCGTTTAACTCCCTATCTTTTTCCACCGCTATTTCATTGCGGTTTTTAAAACCTATATTTTGGACGGTCCCCAATTTCGTTAAGAAAAGTATATTACTCGTGATTCAAGGCGCTGAATTAAGAACAGCTAGTTTCTGCAAAAACATCCCGATACTGGATTGCGATTATCGTGCCAAAATGAACAAGCCTTTAAGAAGACTATAACCCATTGATATAAAAATATTATTTATACCTTACAGATGTATGTATATTTTTATATGTCGATAAAACCGCCTAACGTAGCGGCATTTTTTAGAATCTTGATTAAACTTTAACCAAAATCCAACTTGTAAGGCGTTACCCTCTGCGTAGGAGGCTCTTCATTTCGAAAAATGCAGGCACTAAAATACCAACATCACTTAACCGCGACAAATCAGACTACTATTAAGGACCCGACCAAAGTTGGCTCGCGCAGAAGAAGGAAAAGCGTCTGCGAAGACGCATTCAGTAATCAGGTGTCGCCATCAAATCTAAAGGGATGTGGTAAGCGTATCTTCCGTTCCTGCGGCGTATACCAACCTTGTGGAGCATGATCGGATGTATGCAAATAACACCGAAGTAGTGCCTCTTCAGAGCCTTGGGTAAAGGTAAGCAAGCGGCTCATCGGTGCACCTGTACGAAGCGGCTGCCCCTCTTGCCTGAAATTATTATCGAAGCTGCCATGATGGCGGGTAAGAGCAGCAGCATTACAAAATGTTGTGCCGCAGTATTCCTCAACCAGACTTTTATCACCATAGCAATCGTCTGGGTGAGTATGAGTATGTGCGCCGAACCAAAAAGAGAGCTTACCGACATTATCTTTTAAAACGTCGTGAAATTGATCCGTGTTTGCGTCATCCCCTACGAAATAAAGATATGAGGCCCCTTCGGCATCGTCATAACGCTTGTGGTAGCCGCCATTAACACCCTCAAATGGTGCGGTTGCTGTAGTCGTATCGCGAATAACGTGATGCGCACAGGTAATCAATATCCTGTCGTCGTTTTGCTCTACTGCCTCATGCCACCAAGCGAACGTATCGTCAGTAATTGCGCCTGCTGGCCACCCGCCTTTCTCAGCACGACCTTGAGGTGGCCCACCATCATTACGATCGCTCATCATTAAAATAGAGGCGTTACCGATATCAATCCGATAGCGTTCCCATGTGCCCACAACCGGATACGGTCTTTCTTCATTTTTCACACCAGACACATCGGGGCACTCGCCAGCTGGATCGATATATTTTCGGAACCACCACTGCGTTTCCTCGTTAGGACCGCTGGCATCAATATTTCCTGCAATGGAGTAAATCTGTGACGTAGTGTGTTTTTGCACCGAGTTAAGTTGCTCTAAAACAGCCACGGCCTCTTTGTCTGATGGTGGATGATGGGTGCCAATAAAATCACCGAGGTAAAGCATAATATCCCAATCGAAAGGTGGTCCACCCTCACTGCCACCATTTTCACTTTGCTCTACGGCTTCGGCAAAGCTGCGTCGGTCATGCAGCAAGTCACTATGGATATGCGCACAACCGGTAATCCAAATATCGAGTGTCTTTTTATTCTCTGTCATCTTACTCCCCGAGTGTCGTGGCCATAAAATTTAGTCAATTACACTGAGCGCCATCTAAATTCATCAACTGAACTGCTATTTGAATTACGTGATAATCATTTAGGCGCTACCCAGGGAGAGCATACAGGATCAAAATTTTCCGGCATCGGCTCACCAAATGTGCACACCATAAAACTTTCATTTTTCGTAAAAATTATTCGCGTGAGATTTAGAGTAGCGACTTTTACTCGATCTACATGAGTTGTGATCCTGAAATTATGATCGTAGATCAAAGCCCCTAAAGCCAATACAGAGAAAAATGCCATCCAGCACAATTGCGTTCTCATTTGCCCCCCTTATGGCCTTAATGGTTTTAGCGGGATACGGTGTAGTACAGTTCATCACAACAATTTCTTTGGGTTTCAATTCCCCATCGCCGATTTAACCTTAATTTCAATATCAGCGAAATCAATAACCTCATCCCTCAAAGATTTTTTATCTCTCAAGCTACGGTAAATACCCCACTTTGGCCTTATAAAATCCGCATCCTGTTTCCACATATTTAACGAATTACTTTCATAATACAGCAAGGTATGATTATCGTTCATAGATTTAATTTGGATAACGAGTTTCCCCTTAGAACCAAAAGTTGCTTCTACGTTTACCTGCAACCATGTCTCTAGAAATGGCTGCAACTTTGCTACTCTAATTTTACTAGCCTTAGCGTGAGTGGCATGCCGAAGTTCAAGTTTAGCTGGTTGCCCTTTGGGGGCCTTCCGAGCCGTCAATGTCAATAATGGCGTCCCATACACGCCACCCACACCCTTTAATTGGAAAAAGTGGGTGAACTTTTTCGATGGTTGGAACTTTTGATCAACCTTAAATTTCCATTTGTAAGCGAAGCTACTTTGCTCTGTCGCCTTCATCCAATCAGGCGACTTGGCATATACTTTTATTTCTGTCCGCTGACGATCAAACTTTACGCACCGATCGGTATCCTCGTCCCTGTGTATATGAAAGCGAAACACATGTTTTCTAAGAATTGCATCATAGACTTGGGTTATATGCGGGCCAAAGTCACGGTGACTGCAATCCGATGTCTCAAATGCATTGCCGTCAAACTCTACTAACTTATCATTTATCAAGGTGTAGGCATCTTGTGAGCCATTAGCCTGCAGAAACAAAGTTTGTGCATGGCCGCTTCTTAAACACATGGCAAAGATTAGGCAGGTTAATGCAGTTAAAGCTCGCATGAGGATGAGTTTATAGGTTTTAAAGTAAACGTGAAGATTGGCTTACCTTTAGCTCCCTGTTGAAACTCTGCAAGGGAATAGCCACCCCTTCAAAGAAAAAACCCGGCAAATAAAACCGGGGTATAAGTGAAGGGAGACTAAAACGAGCTCAAAAAATTACTTTAAACTATTGTCTAAGAATTCCTTGATTACCGTTTCGTCGGTATCCGCTACCAGCCGCCCGATCTCCTTGGAGTCCTTAATGAGCACCAACGTTGACCGGCGCGGTATGTTACGGCTACTGGTGACAGAATGTGAACTGAACGTATCCCAATCGATAAGAATAAATTTAATGGACTTGTCGTATTTTGGATGGCTCGCACGGAGCTCGTTAAGCACGCTTTTCTGACGTGCGCAGGTTCCTCACCAGGAAGACAGATAACCTAGCAGTACAGTTTCACCGCGTTCTAAGGCAGAATTAACAAGGCCTGGCTTGTAATTTGTCCAACTCGTTTCGGCTTGCGCTGCCAATGATGTCGCCGTGAGTAGCAACGATAATGCGGCAATTCTAATCAAAAACTTTTTCATGAGACACGTCCTCAAAAATAATCACTTATTTGATCTGTGTGTATTTAGTCCAAAGTCAATGCAGGAAACTAAAAATAAATTTCTATATGGGTACGATGATTGCGACGTGATACCCTATGGCTCCGAGAGTGACTGGAGATTAGCCTGCCGCTTCTGAGCTCACAGGATAATACTAAATGAGAAATGCCCCCTAAAAATCCATTTAAGCATTACCCGTTTGGGGTACTTTTCGGGGTGCTTCCGACACTGCGGTTAAGGCGGTAGATAGAAGCTGCGTTGCAAGTCTAGCTGTCGTATCGTTATTCGCATGAACCATGCCCGCTCGCGTCGCAAGCACCATAGCAACTGCTTGCAGAACGTCGCCATTACTCGTGTCGGAAAACAGCGCTAAATCCCGATCGATCGTCGCCAAGAGTTGGCTAACTAGTTGACCAACCCTTACTGGTTCCCCGGTTTCCTCGTGTAATGGGAACTCAACATCGAAGGTATCTCCGGTTCCAGTTTCGATTCGATAAGGCAGTGTTTTCATACTCTGGGCTATATTTTGTTATATTATTGATCGTAAAAGAATGACGAATACGGCAATGAGTTGAACCCCATTAATAAGAACCGAAGCGCGGTGTAATCGATTGAATGAAACTTCAGCATCGGAATTCCCTTGGATCATTTCATCACGCCGACGATTGATTCTAGGCATCAAGACTTCTCGGGAAATACAAGCACCAACAAAAACCAAACCCATGATCACGGCACTAATTTGATTGGTGAAGGCAAATGATATCGTCGCCAATAACGAAAGGGCGACGATAACAACGTAATACCAAGGAAAGAGGCGCCGTATGAAACGGCCGGCGATTTCGGCATCTAATTCGATGAAGACTAAGGGCGCTATTACACATGAGAAAAATGCCATTGAACCAAACAGTGTCGCCACCGATATCACGCCCATTATCCCGAGTAATTGAGGTATTTCCATACGCTTCTATTTCCCTAAAGTTTTGGCCAGTTTGTGTGTGATTGATTCCAAGAAAGCATTCATGAGAAAATGAGCCTTGGCACGCTAAACCTTTGCAACCTGCGCCTCGCCTGCGTGTCCAAGCAATAGCTCTTCCACATCAAAATCATCGGAACAGAGCCAGTAGTCCCACGGATGATAAGCCGCTCGAGGGACAGGACCTACATCAGATTTTAAATAGCAGTACGTGGCAGAACTCGAACAGTTTAACCGAGTACCATCATCTATTTACAAGCTCTAAAATTAACAAAAAATTGGACTTTTTTTTGGAGCCTCCAGGTTTAGCATGTATCACCTAATATCAGCCATTAACACTCGATACGTGTATAATTAGGGTACAAAACTCGCCCGACAAGTGGGCCGAGGAAGTTCGAAAATTTCCAGCGGACTGCTATCGCCGCTGCCGCCAGTGTTGAGGAGATAATTTGGATTTTGGGTGAGTGAGTAAGAGAAGGAATAGAGTTCTACTCAACACCCTTTGTATTTCTTAGCAACGCATTCACGGGCCAATTTTTTTGATTTTTTAAGTTGGGATAGGGTCATTTTCTTGGCGACTGTATCTCTTGTCTCAACTCCAGCTTTATCGCCGGATCTTGCAACAATATCCCACCACATATGTGCACGGACGTAGTCTTTTTGAACGCCATCCCCAAAATAATAAAATTTTCCAAGGTTGAATTGGGAGGGTATATGTCCCCATCCTGATGCAAGCCTGAACCATTTTACTGCTTCTTTATAGTCCTGTGGGATACCATCTCCTTTACTGTGCATTAGACCTAGTGCAAACGCGGAATGAGGACTTCCTTGTTTCGCTGCGAGTTTATACAACTTCAGTGCTGTTTGACGATTCTGAGGAACGCTATTTCCTACTCTGTGCATGACCCCCAGATTGTGCGACGCATCAGCATATCCTTGTTTCGCTGCGAGTTTGTACCACTTCATCGCACTATTAGCGTCCTTTGTAACTCCTGTCCCGTTTTCGTATAGTAAGCCCAGACTGTGCTGCGCTTTGGCATACCCTTGTTTGGCAGCCAGGCGATACCACTTCGCCGCCATTTTATTATCTTTCGGAGTACCTTGTCCCCTGTAGTACATTGTGCCTAAATTTAACTGAGCAACGGCATCACCCTGTTCAGCGATAATTGTCCATTGCTTTAATGCTGTCGCATAATCACTTTTTCTGTAAGCGTCGACACCCTTTTGGTAATCAGCCTGTGCACTCACTCCTGCGCTTCCAACAAGAATACTGAATATTAGGCAGAGCGTTGTGGTAATTTTTCTCATTCGCGCATTGTACCTAATCAAGAAACGATTTTTCTTAGGGAGAGTTAATCAACACCCTTTGTATTTCTTACGAACACATTCACGAGCAAGTTTCTGTGCTTCTGCTATTTGGGCAGGGGTCATTTTCTTCTCAAAAGCATTCCTCAACTTGGCACCCTTCTTATATCCATTTGTCGCAGCGATATTTCCCAACATATGGGCACGGACATAATCTGCTGGTACTCCATGCCCAAAGAAATACATCAAACCCAGATTGGACTGGGCAGAGGTGTGTCCCTGTTTCGCAGCAAGTCTATTCCAATTCGCCGCAGTCTTAAGGTTCTGGGGGACGCCTTGCCCCTTTCGGTACATTACACCTAGATTATACTGGGCAGTAGCATTGCCCTGTTCAGCAGCAAGTATGTACCACCTCGCCGCAGTCTTAAAGTCCTTTTGAACTCCTAATCCATTACCGTACAGCATGCCCAGATTAGTCTGGGCATGGACATCCCGCTGCTGTGCAGCAAGTTTCCACCACTTCTCTGCAGCCTTGTAGTCTCGTGGAACACCATCTCCTTTTTTGTACATTAAACCTAAACTGACCTGGGCAGAGGTGTNTCCCTGTTTCGCAGCAAGTTTGAACCACTTCACTGCAGTATCAAAGTCTTGTGCAACACCATCTCCTTTTTTATACATCATACCCAGATTATTCTGGGCAGCGGCATTCCCCTGTTGAGCGAGAGGTGTCCATTCACGCAGAGCAGTTGCAAAATCACCATTTCTGGCAGCAGTTAGGCCCTTTTGAAAATCAGCACTCGCACTCATCCACGTCACTCCAAGAAGGATAGTGAGGGTCAGGCAAAGTGTTGCGGTCAGGTTTTTCATAGGAATGATAATAGAAGATTTTAGGTTAATGGGTTAGAGGTGTGTTGTTTATTCAGAAGACCCCCCACCTAAAACTACAAATCAAAATCTAATCTATAACTATTCATCTAAGTTAGAGATATATCACGAAGACTCACCCCCCTAAAACTGGGGGGGTTAGAACTGAGAGGGGTTTTGTGCTTTAACCGGTAGGTCAGTCTTTGAAGTACTTCGGATAAACAAAAGGTTTACTAGAGGGTTAACAAACACAAGTATCACAGATATCCAGAGGAAAGGGTCTTCATACTGTGAGGGAGTGATGAAGTAGGACACAAACATGATCACAAGAAGTACGTTTAGGATGATTGCAATCGTCTTCAGTTTCATCGTCTAACTTTCTTCATCTGGTTTGTAACAAAAATTATGTTTCTTTTATAAATTAGTATGTCTGGATTTTGAGTGTGAGAGTAAGAGAGAGGGATGAGGACTAGAGAGTTCCTAACTCAACACCCTTTGTATTTCTTACGGAAACATTCACCGAAAAGTTTTAGTGCTTCTGTGATTTCGGCAGGGGTCATTTTCTTCTCAACTAAATCTCGCACCTTACCTTTGTTTTTTCCCCCAATAGATATAGCAACATTTCCCCACATATGGGCACGGACATAATCTTTTGGTACTTCATCACCAAAGGCATACAACATGCCCAGATTGTTCTGGGCGTTGGCATTGCCCTGTTCAGCAGCAAGTCTGTACCACTTCACCGCAGTCTTATAGTCCTGTGGAACACCTCGTCCGTTGGCGTACATCAAACCCAGATTGTACTGGGCAGGGGCAAGTCCCTGTTTGGCAAGACGTTTGAACTCACGCAGAGCAGTTGCATAATCACCACGTTGAAAAGCAGTTACACCCTTTTGAAATAAGTAGTGATGCGACCTATTACCACTCTCACTCACCCCCACACTTCCAAGAAGCACGGCAATCGTCAGGCAGAGTGTTGTGGTCAGTTTTCTCATAAGAATGAGTTTAGTGGATTTTGGATGTGTAAGTAAAAGAGGAACGTTACTCGGAGTTAATCAATTTNCGCTCAATGAATTCCAGATAGAAATTCCGATATTCGGTCTTAACTNCCCGACATTTGTTAGCATCCCTCTCTCGTTTTCGTTTCAAAATCGAAAAGACGTGATTTGCAAAGAAACGTTTACCCCTCGGCGTCTNGTATTCTCTCTNACGTAACCAATGAGCAATAAGGCGATANCCCATTCCAACGTCATGGAGTTCTTTTATTTTGTCGTGTAGGAAAACTTGATATTCCGAATAGTGAACCACCCGCACGTTCGGAATTGTTAAAACCATCTTGAAACAGAAGAACATATCAACGTCATTGGACGGTGAATAACACCCACGTTGGAACCTATTCCACAGTGACGTCCTGTTTTCCAAATGGTGCGATTAGACCCTTCTAACCCGTTTAATTTTTTCTTTTCTTGTTTTTTTAAGAGTANNGGTCCACGGTATCGTCCAGTAATAGGGAATTATTTTTGGGGAGCTCATAAGATGCGTTGTTCGAATTATCTAATCGCTTTCATATTTGTTGTNATGTTTTCTTCAGCAAATAAAATGGCAATCGGCTCGGAACTATCCGATGGGGAATATCATTTTGATAAAGAGAAGAATCTTGAGTTAGGCAACAAACCAGCAGACGTTAAAGTGATGTCGCAATTTTTTCCATGGATAACGATCAAGAATAACAAGCTGATATTTATAAAATTTGGTGAATGTATTCTACCTTCAAAAAAACTGCCCGTTACATTTGATTGTTTAAAGGACGCTAATGGAAAAGCAGAAAAAAACAAATTGGAGTTTCTTCAGAGCGATAACTCTTATCTTGGTTGGGGGAAACCAGGAAACAAATTGTTTTATTTTAAAAAGAAATAGGCTGAGATTTGAGCCAAAAGACCAAACGTCTGCATCTAAGAGCTTTTTTGCTCCTTGGTTTTGCTTTGGTGCGAGGTGGCTTGATGGATAGCGTGTTGAGAAGGTCGGCGATTTCTGCATCATTCATGGCAGACCGATGTAACTCATAAATTTGTCTTAACCGGAATAGTCAACTGTCGCTAATTTCCGGTATCGTGAGCGCTCTGGTGGAGANTGTCACGACGACGTTGAGATACCAATCTTTTGGGTNTTTTGAAATATAGCGAAATCTATTCCACGGTGATAGGTATCGCTATCTTGCGGGGTTGATCGCCTTAGTCACGCCGCTAAGTAAGGTAATCGTCAGGCAGAGTATTTTGGTCAGGTTTTTCATAGGAACGAGAATAGAGGATTTTGGGTTAATGGTTAGGAGGTGTGTTGTTTATTCAGAAGACCCCCCACCTAAAACTACAAAACAAAACCTAATCTATAACTATTCATCTAAACTATTGATATCTCACAAAGACCCACCCCCCCTAAAACTGGGGGGTTTTTGCTTTCTTACAGGTACTTGAAAAATAGAAGGGGGGTGTCAGAACTGACATCTCGTTCATTTCTGTGAGGATATATGCGTATGTCACAATCATACGCGAGAGTATCCAAATTTAGTTTCAAATATCTTTACAGGAAAGTTTTCTAGCATTGCTCTGCATTCGTTACCAACAGTCCCGTAGACCTCCACACAAAAGTCATCCGCTAATGGTTCGTGCTTAGTCACATAGTCTTGTACGGGAGGATTTGAAAGGTGCGTCAGGAACGCTTGGTCATCCTTGTAAACTTCCGACCAAACAAATTTCAGGGGATCATCAGGATCTTGGTCAAAAGTATGGTGAAGCATGCCTGGTTCACTTGCTTTCACTGCTTCATCAGTCGCCCTTGCTAAAGCAATATACTCATCAACCTTTCCTAGTTTGACTTGGACTCTTGCAATCAAGAGGAAAGGAGTATTTTCATTAAAGTCTGTCATATCGTTTTCTTTCTCCCTGATATCTCGTTCATTTCTGTGAGGGTAAATGCGTATGTCATTGGTCTTGAATCCAGGATATATCACGAACACCTAATGCCTTCTGCTGACCGAGAAATGATGGAACAGTGGGCTGACAGCCCTTGACCTACCAACGCGTGGACGGCTTTTTTTGGTCATCGCAAGATCACGTCTGAAAAGCTCTTAGCGTTGATCCTGAGACTTGCCATATTTACCTTCGTGCCGTGAATTCTCAGTAGCTGTCGTGAATGCTTCCGTGTGTTTTCCACCTAACGTGAAAATAGGCGCCCCCAACCCCTAACCCGAGCCGTATCGATGCCGCCGAGGCGTAACGCCTTCCAGACGTAGGCAGCCAAGGAATCGATGATAAGTATGCCCGTTTCCTCTTCCAGCCTATTAACCAGCGGTGCCGCCCGCATGTTCGTGCACATAACAATGATAGCGTCGGGCCCGTCGGTTGCGACCTCCCGTATCAGCCGTTCGATCTCGCTGCTGGTGATCTCGGCGAAAGCGTAGTTGACGCTTTCGCCCGTATGCCTCTCGGCAACACATTCAAATCCTGCATCGCCGTACTGTGACAGGATCCGGGCTTGTACGTCTTCGACATAGGGTGTGACCATCGCAATGCGGTGGCAATTCAGGATTTCAAGGAGTTCATTAATGGCCAGCACCGCGCTGGTTGCGGGAATGGCGAACCGGGATGTAATGGCATCACAGAGACGCTGATCGAGATCGAAACCGAGCCACGAGGCCGAAGTCCCGTTCC
>PAXN01000017.1 GCA_002715005.1 Rhodospirillaceae bacterium | reverse complement strand
TGTGTTTGAAATTTTTACTGGTCCTTTTGAAACAATTTTAGTTACAGCTTTCTTAGATTTGCTTACAACTTTAGATTTTGGTTTTGATACTTTTTTCTTTGCTTTAGCAGTCTTTGGCTGGTTAGCAGCATTTTTTCATACGATATCGCAAAATCACTGCTTACCTGGACGCGTATTATTTTGCTGATCTCATTTTTTTATCTCCTCGCAGACTTTCTGCGTTCAGATAAGGCCTTACTAACTGCCTGCCTAAAATCATTGGTCTTGGGTTATGGGATTGTTTTGTTGGTAGCGAATTTCTCGCTATACGTCGACAGTGCAATTTTTGATCTTTACACATCAGTTTTTAAAACTGAATTTGTTTCAGAAATTTTAAAAATATCCCCAGTTCCAGTTCTGTTCCAAATGCTGAAGCCTTTTTATTCGGTTACTGCATGTGCCCTTCCTGTCCTGATATGGGCCGGCTTCAGAATTGGTGGCATATGGAGGACTATATCTTTTGCTAGCGTGCCTTTGATTATTACTCTGCTATATGGGAATGGTCAGCAGCCCGGCATGTCAGCTTCTTTTGGAGTTGTGGCTGCACTTTGCGCATTTATTCTTACACTATTGCTGCGGCGACTAAATGGCATTTCAGTCATTGCCGTGCTTGTAGTAGTTATATCCGCAGCGAGCGTGTTCGCTGCGTATATTTTTACTAGCCTGCCTGTCCCCCCTGTATCACCCGAGCCAATGCCCACATTACCCCTACCCGACTGGCATCGTCAGGTTATCTGGGGGTTTACACTTGAAGTTGCTATGAAATACCCCTGGTTAGGAATTGGCCCCAATACGATAAACCTAATCCCCGGCGCCAGTGCCATTATCCCTGGCATGAACCAACAATATGTTCCGTCTCACCCACATAATTGGTTTTTAGAAATTTTTTCAGAAACGGGTTTGTTAGGCATCATTACCCTGCTCGCAACATTATTTGCAGCGTTTGCTATCCTCTTTAAACAAGCCGCTCAGAACGCGTTTCCGGCAATCACTGCAATTACATTGTTAGCGTCTTTCTTGTGCTCGTCACTTGGTAATTTTTCTATTTGGTCAATATGGTGGTTAGCAGCGCTTGGAGTTCTGCTATGTTTGCCCCTTGCTGCGTTAGAAAAGGATACTTCCGTTGGATGTGGAAGCAATCGATAGAAATATTGAAGACTTAAAGGTTGGTGACAGAGCCAAAAAAACTTGGACCGTTACGAAGCAGGATATTGCCAGCTTTGCAAATCTCAGTGGGGATTTTAATCCTCTACATATTGATACTGACTACGCGATTTCAGCAGGCTACAGAGATAGCGTGGCACACGGACTTCTATTAGGCGCAAAATTATCTAGCCTAGTAGGAATGAAACTGCCTGGACGTCGTTGTCTTTTAATTGACCAGACATTAGCTTACCCCAATGCAGCATATGCAGGCGACAGACTCAATTTATCGGCAACGATTATAAATTTGCATCCAGAACTGCGGATAGTTGAATTGAAGGTTTTAATTACAAAAATTGGTACGAATTCAAAATCCGGGAATACGGTGGCCCGAGGGAAAATGACATGCAAGATCCTATCCTCATAATCGGCGCATCCGGAACAATAGGATCAGCGATAGCAACCAAACTCACTGACGACGGCTGTTCCGTAATTTTACATGGTGCCACAGATAGCAAGCGCCTAAGGAATTTAGCCTCAAAATTAAAAGCGCCAGTGATTTCTGGAGATATTTCAGATCAATTGGTTACCCAAAAATGTGCCGAAAAAGTTCATAAATGCGCAGAAAATTTATCTGGGCTGATCTTCGCAGCTGCGATGCCTTTCCCTCACAAACTAACTCTCCGAACGGAATGGCAAATATTTCAGCAACAATTAGACAGTCAACTCAAACCGTTTCACCTCATAATGCAGCATTTTAAGACCGCCCTTGAAAATAGAGAGGACGGCGCCCGTGTTATTGTTCTATCAACGGAGTATTTGCTCGGCACACCTCCGATCAAAATTGCTCCATATTTATCCGCAAAAGCTGCTCTCACAACATATGCCAAAGTGCTTTCTCAAGAGCTTTTAAGTTCAAAAATACGAGTGCACATCATCGCCCCTGGGCTCATCAAGTCCCCATTAACGGGCGATATGCCGGATGAATATCTTGAATTATTAGCTGAACGCATGCCGGAAAAAAAATTGACCACCCCAGAGGAAGTGGCAAACCTTTGTGCTTTCATGATGCAACCGGATGCTGATGCCCTCTACGGCAATATTGTACCAATTTCTCGCGGAACTCGCCGTTAAGACAGGATAAAATACAGTGACGGAGAACCGCCAAAAAACTTTAGAGTTAGCATTACGGGACCCATTCCTCGTCAGCCAAGATACGCATTCTTTGCAAAAATTAGCTAAAATATTCTCTAAAACAAATCTACCTCTTGAGAAGTTGAGCACAGTTAAAAGGGTCGCCTTGTGCGGCGGTTTCATGACCAAATTTTTGGCTGAAATCTTGCCGTTATTTTTTCTTCAGCGTGGCATTTCTCCAACTCTTTACGAATCTGAATACGGTAGTTTTCAACAAGACATTCTGAACAAAGAGAGTGAATTATCGAGATTTGATCCTGAATTGGTGATCTTTTTTCCTACCCACCGCGACTTGAGATTTCCACCTGCCACAGATGCTAGTAATTCAATGGTAGAGAATTGTTTAGGCCGTGAAGTCGATTTCTGGATAAATCTTCTCAAAAACATCGATGCTCCCACCGTTCTTTTTACATTTGACCCTCCACTAACCCGTAGACTGGGAGAAGTTGATGGTTTAAAGCCAGGCGGTTTTTTAAACTACATTCGATCAGTAAATATGCGCCTTGCCTGTGATGTACCCGGGCATATTAAACTAATCGATACAGAGCAGCTGTGCGCTTCTGTTGGCGAAACACTCTGGCATGACCAACGGCTCTATCATATGGCCAAACAGCCAATGTCTATGGATGCTCTTCCAATAATAGCCAATTCGATCGCCGCATCAGCTTCCGCGATATTAGGCAAGGCACGCAAGGTCCTTGTATTAGATTTGGATAATACATTGTGGGGCGGAACAATTGGAGATGATGGACTTGATGGTATCACTCTTGGGCCTGAAACAAGTGATGGTGAATCATTCATAGAATTTCAAAAATATCTAAAATCACTGAGCGAAAGAGGGATAGTTTTAGCGGTTTGCTCAAAAAACTCTGAAGAAATAGCACTTCAACCCTTTAGAGAACACGGTGCGATGGTTCTACAAGAAGCCGACTTCCCAGTTTTCATAGCAAATTATAAAGATAAGGCAACCAATATCAGAGCTATAGCTGAAACGCTTAACGTTGGCCTGGACTCGGTTGTATTTGCCGATGATAGTCCGGTCGAGTGTGCTTTAGTTCGGAAACAAGTGCCAGAAGTTTGGGTAATTGAATTAGATGGAGACCCCTCTGAATTTATTCGCCGCCTCGACCATTTTATTCCATTTCCTGTAGCCTCCTTAACAGAAGAAGATTTTGCGCGCCGTGCAAGCTATCAAAGCCTAAATACAGTTCATTCTGAACTACAAGAAACGACAGATATAGAAGGCTTCCTTCGCGACCTCAAACCTGTAGCCATAATTGAATATGTTCGTGACGATACGGTTGAGAGAATGTCGCAACTGATCGCAAAGACAAATCAATACAAACTAAATCCAAGTACTTTTTCGACATCTGAGTTAAGGAAGAGATCTTCTGAGGTACTGGCGTTTAGGCTAAAAGACCGCTTACAGGATTATGGTATCGTAAGTGTTATAGTGACCGAAACAGATTATGATGCCGATGCGCTCATTCTAAGAAACTGGGTAATGAGCTGCCGTGTTTTCTCAAGACGACTTGAATTTCTTATCCGAGAAAAAATATCAGAAACAGCAAGTGAAAAAGGTCTCTCGAGACTTCGCCTTGAATATTTACAATCTGGCAGAAACGACTTGATATGTGATTTGCTACCCGCACTTGGCTTTTCGCCAAGTAAGATGCCAAATTGGTTTGAGGCAGATAGTATATCACCTAAGAATTTACCACCGCATTTTATAGCCCTTGAGGAAGCACCTTCATGAATAATGATGAAATCCTAAAAAGACTCAATGAGGTGTTTTGTGATGTTATGGACGACGAAGCAATTGTCCTTTCTAATTCTACGAACGCATCCGACATTGAAGAATGGGATAGCCTAAATCAAATAAAAATTATCCTCGCTTGTGAAAAAGCATTCGGCGTAAGGCTCAATGCACGTGACATAAATTTGCTTGAAAATGTGGGGGCGATGATTGAGCACTTGCAACCCTTAGTAGCTAATAAGTCCTGAATAAAAATTTAATTTCAGAAATGCGTAAGAAAGGAAGAGGCGCAAGTGCTTTTTAGCAGTCACGCATTTCTATTTGTTTTTTTACCGCTGGTGCTTGTGTCGTTCCACCTGGCCCGTCATTTTCTCGGCGGAAAAGCGGCTCTTTTAGTAGTCATCACAGCCTCCCTGTTTTTTTACGGATACTGGAATCCACCCTTCTTATTTTTGTTGATCGGTTCAATGCTGATCAACTTTGGTTTTGTAAAAATATTATCTGCAAACCCCGGGCGGTTATGGCTCGCAGTCGCAATCACCGTAAACTTAACCATCCTTGGATATTTCAAATACCGGAATTTCTTTCTCGAGAACCTCATGATGGCTAGCGAGGCATTTGCCATATCGGGAACACTCGATCCCTTGGTAGTACCACTGGCAATTTCCTTTTTCACTTTTCAGCAAATAGCTTTACTCATAGACGTCAAAGAGGGCCATGCAAAGATTTCTAATCCCCTCGATTTTGCAGCATTTATTGCCCTTTTTCCGCAACTCATCGCAGGCCCAATTGTCTTATTTCGAGAGATGCGAGAACAATTTTTTGATCTTCGAACTGGCCATTACAAGGGGTTAGAATTTGTCGGCCCAGGGGTAATCGTATTTTCGCTTGGCTTATTCAAGAAAGTTGTCCTCGCAGATTCGATCGCACCGTACGCGGACTTAGCATTCTCAATCGCCGACCAACTTACCACGTTAGAGGCCTGGTTCGGAGCAATTGCATATAGCTTGCAACTTTACTTCGATTTCTCGGGCTATTCAGATATGGCTGTTGGGCTCGGCCTTATGCTTGGCTTAACTCTTCCGATAAATTTCAAAACACCTTTCCGAGCTACGTCGATGATCGAGTTTTGGAAACGGTGGCACATAACCATGACCCGCTTTTTTATGTTATATGTTTACTCTCCAGTCGCACTTACATTTGCAAGATGGTCTCAACAACGAAATTTATCTCAAGGAATTACATTTGTAATAGCGATCGCACTACCGACAACCTTTACATTTCTTCTTTCGGGGCTTTGGCACGGTGCCGCGTGGCACTTCGTCGCTTTCGGAATAATAAATGGAATTGGCTTAGTTTTAAATCATGCATGGCGCGAAGCAAAATTACCTAGAATTCCAAAACTATTAGGATGGCTGCTAACGATATTGGTTGTAATCGTGTCTTTCGTTTATTTTCGTGCCGAAGACATGGCAGCTGCTGCAGCCATCCTAAAAGTAATGTTCTGGTCCCCGGTCTTAGTATTACCAAGCTGGCTCTCTACAATTGCTGACAATTTTGGATTGCCGTGGCAAAGCCTGTCTTTTTTAGCAAGCGGAAGCTATACCCTGCGGCTTGTCCTATGGATTACTCTGGCTGGGATAATATCTTTATCTTCATTTAACTTGGTGGAACGTAGCGGTACTTTGAGAGCGTCATGGGCTAATGCAATTTTGGCTGCTACTGCTTTGGTTTTGAGTATCGGACTACTCGATCGCCCAAAAGCATTTATCTATTTTCAATTCTAAGTGGAATTATGAACCAACCCTGGAAAATATTCCTCATATTTCGATTACCCCTGGCATTACTTTTTTTGATCGGGTTTATTGAATTTGCCGCATATTCTCTCTCTACAACGCCTAAATTACGACACCCTTTAGATCGTCTGGTTGCTAATATCGATAGTTGGCCGGGTGATAGTGAGACTGTCCTATTAGGTGATAGCGTAACGCAGGATGTAGCGTGGACCTATAAATTAGCGCCAAGAAACTCTCTCGCAAATCTGACGACTAACCAAGCAAGCGGTCTAATTGGAAGCTACTTACTTTTGAAACGCTATTTAAAAATTCACAACTCGCCCCGCCGAATAGTTATTGCGTCGACCCCTGAGTTTTTTTCCTATTCACCGACACCGCAAACCGCTGAAATTTATCTCACTACCGTTTTCGAAGACGATGCAGAAATTAACGAATTACAAGCCGCCGGCATCACGGTTCCAAAAAATACTTGGGAGCCAGCCGTTTTGAATTTAGAAAATAAAATCTTTGATCGAATTGCTGGTTTAATGTTTGCCAAAACCCAATCCACAGAAAAATTGCCAATATCCAAAATTTCAGGACAAATAACTAAAGAAAACCTCCAACCGAAAACTCTGGATAAATTTGTGGAAGTTAGGGCAACCTCAAACTTGCAGTTGTCGAGGGATGCAAAATATTCGGTAAAAAAGTTATGCGAACTTTCACAAGTTCATAAATTTCAAATAGTTTTTATTTGGGCACCAGTGCCTAACACTGTTCTCGAATTATGGAATGCCGAGGCAAGGCTTGATAAGTTAACCGAAATTTTAAAGGTGACCACCGCTGGCTCGTGCTTCGAGACTGACTTTGCTGATATCAATCAAAACATCACATTCCCAGATCATGCATTCCGCGACCCGGATCATCTCAAGAGACCATATTGGTCGATGCTATATGCCAAAACTCTAAGAAACCTTCTTTGGAAAGATATTCATTTTTAACGTTGCATCCCACCTCATGGGTTGCTTCTACAATCTTCTATTTCTATGAGCCTGCCCTTTTCTGGGCCATCAGAGTGATTTTAGTTCTAAAAAATTCTGTGCATCTCAGTTGCTGGGATGGTTGCCTATTACTAACAGTGCGGTAGGATAAAACTACTCATAGAGCCGATAAGACCAAGGACATATCACAAAAAAATAAGTCCTTTTTTTCCACCAAGCCACACAGAAGTCACGACTTTTCCGCGAAAGAAAATTTACTCGCCCTCACTATTAATTCTAAATTATCGAAAGTTGAGAAATGTCATGATTATATAAAACGTTAAAACGGCTACTCCGCGGGTTAAAGCAACAATGGATCTAAGAGACGAGTACAGATACTTAAAAAATCCTCTACATTGCCGAGGTTAGCTGGCACGAGGCTATTTGTTGGAACGATCTGTATTTAACCGTAAGAAAATGAATATATTTTATTTAGATCAAGGTAATTATGCGAAAATATGAATACCAGTTTTATGACGATTTGTCGGATACAGCCCTACCGTCTGCGCGCCGTATACTGCCTATGCTACTGGAAATCATAGATATAAAGAGCGCTATAGATTTTGGATGTGGGGATGGATCCTGGCTTTCAGTCCTGCGTGAGCAAGGCGTTGATGAAATAAAAGGCATTGATGGCGATTGGGTAGATATCTCTCAGTTAAAAATTCCGATTAATTGCTTTCAGCGAGGTTCTTTAGAACGTTCTATAGACCTTTCGAGCACATTCGACCTTGCTATTAGCTTGGAGGTTGCAGAACATCTGCCCCCGACACGCGCGGAGTCATTTATTAAAGAGTTATGCACGGCGGCGCCGTTGGTTTTATTTTCCGCGGCCATTCCCCACCAAGGGGGCGTCAACCATATCAACGAGCAATGGCCTGCTTATTGGGCATCGATATTCGCGGGCTATGGGTATCAATGTGCCGATATATTACGGATGCGCGTATGGGACGATCCAGAAGTAACCTGGTGGTATAAGCAAAATTTATTGCTATTTGCCAGAGCCGAATTGACACAAAGTAATTCCAAGCTAGTAAAGCTGTTTAAGGACTGCGCTCCGGCTGCATTGGTACATCCGGAGAAATATGAGGAAATTGCCCGCCGGTCCAGACCTTCATTGGGCCGATGGATCAAATCAGCACCGGCGGCTTTTCGAAATTCACTTTTCAAGCGCTTCAATAAAGCAGAATGAAAATTAGTATTGCGGGAGGTTGAGAGGCGCAAACATATATAAATATAACATGTAATCGAACGGTTTTAGTTTACGGCTGATGTGAGTTTTTCGGCCGGCTGTTCGGCAAACGTCCGCGTCCTCGATCAAACCCATTCCCAATGATATTCATCCTGTCACCGTCCTATAGGGTTTGGGTCTATTCGTGACGGTATTCTTTGGCTGATCATATCGCTTCATCAGAAATAACATCGAGCCCTACAACCACGCGTTTCCGGTCTGCTCATCCATTCGTGCGTTAAGCCCGCCCTCAGGTAGAAATGACTACACTTGATCTTCAATATTAGTAGGTAAATCAAAACCCAAAAAAAACACTGCCCGAGTGAGCTTTTTTAATCTTAAAGTGTGGGCCGCTTAGTTAGCAGCATCTATCGGGCGTGAACCCGGGATGCAAAGTCTTTCGGCGCTAATATCGTTCTCAGCCGCCTCCATTTGATACTAGAACTTTTGTCGGGGCACCGATACCTGACAGCGTTCTTGAAATCTGGAATGGCGATGCAAGACTCAGTAAATTAGGAGAAAATATAAAAACCGCCAGCGATGAACTTTGTTTTGATACTGAATTCTTCGATATTAATCAGAATATAACTTTTCCAGATTATGCATTCCGTGACCCAGATCATCTCAGGAGACCATATTGGACAATGCTATACGCCAAAACTCTCAGAGATCTAATTTGGGCAAACATTAGTTTTTAACTTTTCTTCAAACTTTGATTGTTTTAATTGCTTCATAACCGACCTCTTGTTATCTGCGCTTATTCAATTAAATTAATTTGTGATGCAATCTGGGTAGGAGAGATTTTCGATGAAATTTGACGGAACCAAATTAAAAGATCGCAGTAAAACAATAGCGAACGTTCGTGGAGACAGAATTTACGACGGTAGTGGAAGCTCAAAATGCTTAGTCAATATAAGGAACGATAGAATTTACGAAGGCAGCGGAAGTTCAAAGTGCATAGCAAATCTAAAAAGAGACAAACTTTATGAGGGTAGCGGAAGCTCGAGAACTATCGCAACCATGAAAGATATTGATAAGGCTATTGACGGTCCAGGTGGCCTGACTAAGGCGGCCCTCTGGATAGCAAAAGTGAGATGATACAGATTTAAATGCGCCCCAAGCGCGCAAGCAGATAAAAAAACTGGGAAATAATTAACCTCTCAAGGCTGGTCTTTAGCCATAATCTTCAAGTAAGTGAGCATCGAACAATTACTTTGGTACCGTTACTATCGCCATCACATAAGGTGCAGATGCGATAGGAGCCCAGTCTCACTCATGTTTGCATGGCGCTAATCTACATTGATTTAGCTGGAGAGGGCCGACATCATTCTTGTGTTCTAGCCGCAAGAACCGCTTTCAGAAGTTTGCCGACTTCTTTACGCCGGACTTTCTTCCGTGTCCATTTCCAGTCAGCGGTATGGACCACAACAATTTTTAGACTGGGCGCGACAATAATATATTGGCCACCGTTACCGCGTGCCGAGAAGGCATTGTCACCAAGATGGTTCTTAAAATGCCGTCGGCCAGGACGCACGGTCCACCACATATACCCATACCCAACACTTTTTTTATTTTTCCGAGTAGTTATGGAATGCGTTCTGGTGCTTTCTCTTACCCAGTCCGTCGATATAATTTGTCGGCCACGCCAATTACCCCCACGGGCAAACAGTAATCCAAACCGTGCCATATCTCGCGCACTCATACGAAATGGATATGCGGGGTAACGAGATAAATATTCTTTATGAAATCGCCCATCCGACACCAAGAAATCCTGCATGCCAATCGGCCTCGCGATATCTCGGTTAAACGCCTGAAATACATTACTACCGGTTAGCCGATGAAAAATAGTTGCTAAAACATTAAAATCCCAATTGTTGTAATACCAATGTTCACCAGGCTTATACTCACCCCGGTCAGGACGGATGAGCACTTTTTTGTAAGATGTGTATGCAGCTGGACGGAAAACACCGGACCTTGATCGAAGCAGGTCAATGATCCTTGCCGATTTCTCGGTTTCGCTTAAAGGGTCGTCTTCGTCAATTCCTAGTGATGATAGGTTTGCCTTAGTATCAATAGTTCCAGCATCTACATGAATGCCAAATAGCGCACTCATAAAACTCTTTCGAACAGAAAAAACACTAGTTTTTTCGTCTGTGTTGCCCCACGCAACTAGAACTTTTCCTCCATAAATGACAATGAAAGCGTTCGAAGCCATTTTATCGAATATTCTTTTTGCTTTCTTTAACTTGGCACTTGAGAAACCTACATTTTCCGGAACTTGGATATGATCCCAATTTTTGCCTGGGAATTGTTTTTCTGTTGCCCAGACCACTGAAGCCATAGTCAAAAAGGAAAACAGAAAGACCCACCTCATCATTTTACAGCACATATTTTAGCTCTTCCAAACAATAGGACACGCAGTCAATCAAATATTAGCCCCATATAAATAAACTAACGCATTACGCCACGGTTGCTACTTGCTTTGCAATTCTGCCAGTACCCTCCCATGCCATGAGACGACACACTTGACACCTACGGACTTGCGATACAATTCATAATTAATGACCATTGAATTAACTACTGAGCACTTTAGACGTGCCGATGAAAGCGATGACGAACTATTCTATAGCGAACCGCGGCTCGTAAAGCATATTGATGAATTTGCTTGCGCGGCATTGGCAAGTTATTTCCAGCTAACGTTGCCGGAGGATGGCAATCTTCTCGATTTAATGTCCAGTTGGGCGTCACATCTACCTGAAACACCTAAATATAGGCGCATCACCGGCTTGGGGATGAACAAAACGGAGTTAAACGAAAATCCTCAATTAACTGATCATATAGTCCATAATCTTGCTATCGACCCCAAGTTACCATTTGAAGACGCGTCATTTGACGGGTGTATGATTACAGTTTCAGTACAATACCTTATTCACCCCATAACTGTGTTCGAGGAAGTAGCCCGCGTATTAAAGCCGCAAAGTCCGTGCATAGTATCATTCTCAAATCGTTGTTTTCCAACTAAAGCAGTCGAAATTTGGCAAAGGCTCACCTCGTCAGGCCATGCCAAGCTTGTGGGCTATTACTTTGATGCTACCCGGCAATTCGGACCGCATAAATTTCAAGACATTTCACCGAATAGTGGTCAGACAGACCCCCTCTTCGTGGTTTGTGCGCATTCAACATATTCGAATGATCGGTGATGAGTCAGTTATAAGGTAGGCAGATATATGCACTATTTATAGCTTGCCAGGCTAGGTATTGAAGAGTAACGCAAATAGTCACTTAATTCTTTTTGCTACAGCATGTTCAAAGTTTATGTAGTTTTGTTCAAGCTGCCATTGAAGTGCGGCTTTAGGATTTTTTCTCAAAAATCTATCACACTGGTTTGTTAGAGCCGAGTTATGCAGTTTCTGATCCGCACATTCAGCGCGGAAACCGTCGTACTTATTGCTTCGCCATAAGCGTTTACCCGGTACAAAAGAATAAGTGAGGCTATTCCGCGACATTGTTTTAATCTGCTCATATGTCAAATTATAGCTTTGAGCAGCACGCAGATATTCATGCGTTAGATTTATACGCGCGACACCTTCGTCGTCAGTTGATAGAGTTACCGGAACCCCGTATTTTAGATAGGTGGGAAAAGGATGATCTTCTCCCTTAACACCCAAAATAATATCATTACTCGTGAGATTAATCTCAATTAAAACATCACGGTCTACCAACGTTTGTAGAAGTTGGTAGGGGTCATTTTCATGCATTATATCGATACCGTGACCAATTCTTTGTGCCTGAGCTATTTCCACCGCATCTCTTATATGAGAGCGCAAGTACCTTGGGGGTACCATGCCGAGTTTAAGCTCACCCGCATGTAGCGTGACAGAAACATCCGGCATAATCTTTTTAAGTGATCCAATAAGCTCCATCTGTTGCCGATAATTTCTGAGCGTGATGGGCGCGTCTTCTGGCCCCACAAGATTAATACCTACAATGCGGGGATCCGTTTTCACCAATTCGAATGCATGAACTAGCTCTGCAAACAGCTGCTCTTTTGGGACTATTCGTTTTAGAGATGCGATATAGCGGACTTGAACGCCACAGAAATCATTACTTTGCAACAATATTTTCTTTGAGGAGCAATTAAGAATGGTGCGAGCAGTTTTCTCCATCGCGTCATAAACAGAACGGGTTTTTTTCGCCAGTTCACGGATACCACTGTCCATTAATTGTTGACGCAGTCTAATTAAATTATAGTCCCATTTTATTGTTTTTCCCAATTTCCGGGCGGCCCTCATACCCTCAGAAAACATTAGTTCTAGATAAAGAATATTCTGGTCAGCAGCACGCTTCACAGCGCTGGCAAGGCCATAGGCAGGTCCGTTTTCGATTTCCGTAACGGCATCAAAACCAGCGAATGAACCAAAAAACTGTGCAGCCCCTGAGACATCTCTGAGGTGGTAGTTTCGAGTGGATAATGCATCTACTAAGGATGCATAGGTATCCAGGTTTTTTACTGCATGTTTTAACAATGGTTTGCCAGCACGCACGTCGCATGGAGGATTCGTTATTCTTTTTGTGGCCAATTCGACACACATTTTCTCTTTTATTCCCCACTCTATGTATTCTTCGGAGTATGCGCTGCCCACCATATGAGAATGTAAGTCGCCTCCTTTCGGCATAGCCCTCAGAAATGCGTATAATTCTGGTGTTTTTGTCGTAATTTCCTCAAAATGCTTTGATACCTTCTGATCCCCAGCATGGACACGACCATTAACAAGCATAAGAATAATCAGAACTCCGGTTATTTTTAGCAGCATATTTCGCATTTTAAGTTCACCTTTTGATGGAAACCCAATATTGCTAATCATGGGTCATTTTGCAAAGGGGCTAGCGGTTTTATAAGGGAATAAAATTAAACAATCTCTAAGCAATTTATGCTGCAATAAAATAAAAAAATATAAATACAGTTTTGAAAAGAGAAAAATATGACAAGTAATATACTTTTATATGCTTGGAAAAATTCAACAAAGCAGCAATTATATTTAATAATTGTTACATTATTATTTCTTCCATTATTGTATTTTACATTTGAACTCCCGAAGATAATTATTAATGATGCTATTTCAGTTAGTTCCGCGGATTTTTCTCGAACAATTTTTGGTATGGAACTTGGCCAAGTAACATTCCTACTACTGTTGTGTTTTATGTTTCTCGCTCTGGTGCTTGCAAGTTTTGGAACATTATACAATCTGAGCGTTTACAAGGGCGTTTTGGCTGAAGTTTTATTGAGACGGCTTCGCTTTGATCTTTATCAGCGTATTCTTCGGTTTCCAATTAGTCACTTTCGCAGAACCAACTCAGGCGAAATTGTGACTATGACGACAGCTGAAGTAGAGCCGATTGGTCGCTACCTAGGCATCGCGTTTGCCGACCCAGTCTTGAATATAGGTACCATGGCGACGGCAATGTTATTTTTATTTGTTCAAGACTGGGTATTGGGACTGGCAGCGCTGTCTTTGTTTCCAATCCAAGTTATCGTCATACCAAGATTACAGAAAAAACTTAATGTCGTATCACGACGTCGTGTTTTGACGGTTAGAAAATTTGCTGGTCAGGTGTCTGAAACTTTGCAAGGCGTCCGTGACATCCACTCGAATGACACGTCGACATTTGAAATGAGCCGAACCGGAGCTCGATTGGGGCAGCTGTTTCGAATTCGCAGAGAAATGTACCACCGAGAGAATTTTATTAAGGTCCTCAATGCCCTCATGACCCAGATAACGCCTTTCTTCTTTTATTCAATTGGAGGCTATTATGTCATCAAAGGAAATCTGACTATCGGCGGTTTAGTGGCTGTTATAGGCGCCTATCGTGAGGCAGTTCGACCATGGACTAAGCTGATAGAAAATTATCAAAAACACGAAGATAATAAGGTTAAATATCAAACCTTAGTGGAAAATTTTAATGTAGAGAATGAAGATATTAGCCCAATTGCGAGTGCCAAAACGCAGGTGCAGGGAAAAATTAAGGGGCTCCTGTCTGTCTCAAATGTTACCATACACGATGGTGAAGCGCAGATATTAGAGGATGTCAACTTTGAAACTAGTCTTCCTGGACACATCGCATTAATTGGTCCAGCTGGAAGCGGTAAGGTTGAGCTTGCCCAGTTATTTTGCCAACTACAAGTTCCATCTACCGGCGACATCAGGTGTGGAGATTTATCATTCGGTACGTTACAGCCAACCCAGATAGGGCGTTATATTGGTTATGTTGATCAAGGGTCCCATGTCTTTTCAGGAACATGGCGTGATAACCTGCTTTACGGCCTAAAGCATAAACCAATTTCCGAAGTTGAATATTCAGGAGCTGCATATGGTGAGCGGAAAAAGTTCGTTGAGGAGGCAGAAGCAGCCGGAAATCTGAGCTGTGACTTAGCAGCAGACTGGGTAGATTATGAAGCGTTAAGTATTGCTGGCCCAGATGACTTAGATAGAAATACTATCGAAATTATTAAAATTATAGGTCTTGAGGATACACTTTTCCAAAAAGGTCTATCGCAGCTCTATACGCAGACCTCGGATCCCCAGATTGAGGAAAAAATCTTAAGGGCTCGTAATCTTTTTGCAGAGCAGCTGTCAAAGAGTGATTTTCACACAGCCGCGGAATTATTCGATGAATCCACTTATAATTTAAATGCGACATTGGCAGAAAATTTATTATTCGGTCATCATCGTGATGAAACTTTTAATCCGGATAATTTGGGGCGTAATGAATATATTATTCAAATCCTGAAAAAGGCAGGCCTTTATGAGAGTCTGCTAGACCTAGGTCGCCAGGCAACTGTGCATATGCTGGACATGTTTGGCAAAATGTCTGCGGACGATCAGCGAATAGGCAAACTCAGCCTGATAACTGCAGATGCAATGACCGATTATGAAATGCTCATTAATAAGTTAGGTCATGAGGCGATGTCAGCGCTTGAGGAAGCAGAAAAGAATATGCTCCTTTCAGTAGCCTTTAAGCTTGTACCTGCTGATCAAAGGCTGGGTTTAGTCAATACAAAAATACAGGAATCAGTTCTTGAGGCACGTAAAGAACTATTATCGAATTTACCAAATAAATTGAGCGAAAAGCTCAATAAATTCAGCGCGGATAACGTTTGTGAAGGTATAACTGTACAATCAAATATTCTGTTTGGTCGAATTGCTGACCGTCGGCATAAAGAAAACATATATAAGCTTATGCTGGATGTTGTGACAGAAGTTGGACTTAAGGATGAATTGGTCAGTTTAGGATTAGAGTCTAGTGTTGGGAGCTCAGGTTCGTCACTTACACCTAGTGAACGTCAAAAGCTTGTGCTGGGCCGTGCTTTACTGAAGAAACCTGAGATCCTGATTGTTAATGAAGCATTATCTACATTAGATCCAACTGAGCAATCTGAGATTCGGGGCAATTTAATGTCGGCGTTAAAAGAATCCTCTCTTATTTGGGTAGACCAGGAGGGACTTAAAACGGATGGCTTTGATCAGGTAATAAGCATGAAGGGCGGTAAGATAATTGAACAACGTTCTGGTGACGGAACACATACTAAACTAGCCGAAGATGTATCCATCAAGGATGCCAGCTTTAATGTAAGTGATGAAATTAATGTACTTCGAACTGTGCCGCTTCTAGCTGATTTGTCGCCGGAAACACTTAAACTGATAGCCTTCTCCAGTGAGCGACATAACTTGGATGCAGGGGATGTGCTTTTTAATTCGGGGGATACAAGCAACGGCGCATATATTCTGTTATCAGGTCAACTTGAAGTTAGCATTGATAAAGATGGTGAAAAAATAGTTATTGGAAGCGTTGATGTGGGTGACTTAGTGGGCGAAGTGGGGATCCTATCCAACGTCCCTCGCACAGCGACCGTATCTGCAGTAAGCAATGCCTCTGTCTTGTTACTGACAAGGGAAATTTTTACAGACCTTATAAAAACCAATAGTAGCGTAAATGAGAAAGTTATTGGATTACTATCTGAACGTCTCGCGTCTGCAACTATAGAACTCAGTCAATCTGCTTAAGACTTAAAGGGATTAGATTATAGGACCTTCTCTCCGCTTTTCTTTGATTGGGACACTAAATAGTCACCTGGGCACTTTCATAACCAATAGTACCCGTAAGCATGATGTTGAAGCTGATGCTTAAACGATCAGCACCGGATTTATTTTCAGCCACGCTGTGTTCCAGCCACGATGGGAACATAATTAGCATACCTTCGTCGGGCTGAAGATAATGGCGGTCACTGTTTTGTAGTGTAATCTCCTCAAATTGAGGACTAAGAACCGCTGCCTGGGCGCGGGGATCATAAAATACAATATCGCCGCATCCTTTTGGCGTCTGAACATAATAAACGCCGCTTAGAAAACAGTTAGGATGAGAATGCCGCGGATGGATCTCACCAGTACCATTCATATTCGCCCAACATTCAGAAATATAGAAATGGTCAAACTTATAGCGCAAGAGGCCAAGCGCCTGCTCAGCAGCTGCAATAATATATTCTGACAAAGGCAGAAACGCATCATACTCCAACAAATTTGTCGGGCTCATCCAAACCTTACCGCTGCTGCGCGTATTTCCCTCACCTGCAACACGCATTTCCTCAACGCCGCGCATCAGACCTTCATTAATCTCACAACTATCACTCACCTTGTTAAGCCAAAGACAGCTCGGGAATAGTTCCATAACATCGGATGCTTCAAACATTCTATCGCTCCTTCGGCATTTACCTGCAAAAATTACAACGCTGGCGGAGTTGCAAGCGGGCAGTCTTGTACATTCTCTATATTTGGTTACTATCGGATTCAGTTCTTATGAATCCGGCATGAATTGGCTTTCTTCCTGTCGCACTCTGCCCAACTTTCCCTTATTTTAACCCGTATAGCTGGGGTAAAGACTACGACAGCACGAGCCATTGCGCTATATACGTTGTAAAACGACCATATTTTTCTGAGCTTTATAACCTGTCGACTCAAAAGCCGGCACCAGTGCAGATAACTTATTCTTGATTAGGTACTATTTTCGTCGCCCTTTTGAGGCTAAATGAGTGATTTTCATGTGCTAAAATTCGCACTACCGTGCCCTCAGCCCTATCCTCCATGAAACGTGCAAATTCCGTTGCGATGGCGAACCAATACGCTGCCAAATCCCAGTCCTGCACCACACCGTCACCGCGAGCGTATAGTAGTCCCATGGCAATCTGAGCTTTTGCATCTCCCTCTTGTGCCAAGGGCAACATTTCGGACTTCACAGTCTGCCAATCACCTTTGATGAAGGCCTCGCGTCCCTCTTCGAATCCAGCTAGAGCTGCCGCAGGTAGTATAATCAACAGTACTAAAATCGTTCTTAATAAATTCAGCATCTCATTCACCGATTACACTGCTAAATACCAAGCAGCCATCTAAAGGATGAATTATTAGAGTGTTTAAAGTTCCTTAATGAACTCACAATTTATAAAATGCCTCTATAAAATCGGAATATTTATTAATAGCTGGCAAAGATCTTAATCCGTAATAGCGTTTCATCATGGTTAGCTAGTCCCTGGCATACGATTTGATCGATTGATGCGATTAGATATTCTCTGATGTGTTTTCTCAAAACCGCATAGAGGCGACATCATGGCCAAATTTGTGACTGGAATAAGGCGAGAATTTGCTGAAATAGCGGAAATTTTAGGAATTAGCCGAAATAAAATTACTGTACTATTCAAAATAATTTCCAGAATTAGTTAACTCACTTTTGTTCCAAATGATGAACCTTTTAGTTTCATCGCCTATCTCTCCCGTGGGCATTTTCCAAGGCTACTCATTGCAGCATGTCCCCCTTGGATAAGATTGCCGAAATTGTCTAATGTAAGGTTCGAATTAATTAAATGAAACATTAATGGAGAGAACCTAGCCATGGCGCAGACCGTAATTTTGACTGGTGACATTAATTTACTGGGCGTAAATGATCCGAAAATTCCATTTGCCCAGATTGGTCCGATGCTAAAAAAGGCAGATCTCGTGATCTCTAATTTCGAATGTTGCCTCTATGAGCCAGACGAAGAACGCTCCATCCATGATGAAGGTTTTTATGCAAACTTGGCATCGGGTGAGACCCTTTTAGAGGGCGGTATTGGCATTATTGGTAACGCCAATAACGTAAACTTCGGCGCCATGGCAATTCGCTCTTCGTGTGCCCGGCTCGATGAACTGGGGATTCCCCATGCTGGTGCCGGCGTCGACCGGAAAAGTGCCTACGCGCCGGTATTTGTCGAAGTAGATAACGTTAAATACGGCTTTATGCAGCGTTCATCAGTCTATTGGTCACATGGCGGACATGAGGCTACAGAGGACCATCCAGGAATTGCAATCGTTCAAGCCCATACCGCCTATAAACCATTAGTTACCGAAACTAAAACGCTCACTCGGCCAGGCAACCCACCCGAAATCGTTACTTGGTGCGAAACATCCTCGATGCAGGCCTATCAGGATGATCTCGCAGCTGCGCGCAAACAATGCGACGTGCTAATTGCCTCCAATCACTGGGGCTGTGGACACGACGTCCTTCAATATATGGAAGAACTTGGTCGTGCCGCGATCGATGCCGGCGCTGATGTGGTAATGGGTCACGGTCCGCACTTTCCACTACCGGTCGAAGTCTACAAAGGCAAACCCATTTTTTACAGCCTTGGCAGCTTCTCCTTCCACACCGGCCATAGGGCCCAAAAGCATCCTGACTGGATCGGCTTCATGCCAAAACTAACCGTTGAGAACAGTAAGGTAACCGACGCACGGTTTGCGCTAGTCCGTCATAATGAAAAGAACGAGACCTATTTCGCCTCGCCGGCTAACGAGACTACGGAGTTAGAAAACGTATACGGACCGTCGGAAGTTTATGGGACTAAATACTGCATAGACGGAGACGATGTGGTGGTTACGCTCTAGCTGAACATCCCAAGCCAACGCCACCAAAAAAAACTCATTGGGGCAATTACGGCGAGATAAATCACGGACCAGCACAACCCCATCAGCGTGGTATTCAGCAACGAGATGCGCCCTAGAAGGGCGCCCGTTAGTATTGGTGGGATTTGATAAGGGTAAAGCATTACGTATTGCCCGACCGTATGGGCCATTAAAACTGTAAGTATGGGCCACCCAGCAGCTGTAGCTATATCGTTTGCCATTGGAGTTAAAAGTGGAGGCACCCCAGCAGTAGTCGTTACAGCAGCAATAGCACTATAAACCGCAATCATTAATGCAAAATTTTTACCATCACTCCCCGGCTCAAAATCCGTTAGAGCGAATATCGTGGATCCAATAGATGACGCAAGTCCACTCGCGGCAATGACACTACCTAAGCTTATGATACCAACTGTGAATATCCACGGTGTATAATCACATTCCTTCCCCATGGCTTCCGCGTCGATAGTCCCTACATATGGCAGCACACAGATAATAGCGCCGAAAAGCCCTATCCAGGCAGGCGACACGCCATGCAAGAAATCCGTTGCCCACAACGCCAAAACTGCAACCAATATCACCGTCAAGCGGCGCTCTTGCGCAGTCCAAGGTCGTTCATCACCTGCGGGCTCTGCAGCATGATCTACACGGTCCTTAAACAAGACCAAAGATAGTGCAGTTATCGAAAGCAAAGTCAAAACCCCACTTATAGGAAAATGGAGCAGCATATAAGGTGCAAACTGTAATACTATCCCGAAGAGGCTTTCCGCCGCCCCTGCCATAACGACTGTCGGTATACCCGCCGGCAAAATCGAATACCCTGACAACACGGTACTAAATACCGCTGCCATAATCAGGCCTGTGCGGCCTCGCCTTTCCTCTGTCAACCCAAGCGCATCTGCTAGCGCAATCACAAGTGGAACAAGGATTGCACAACGACCCATCGCAGACGGCATCAGAAAGCAAAATACAAACCCAGTGAGCACTGTCCCAGCGATCGCACCTGCATAAGATTGACCGAAGCGCTTTAACAACACCCCCGCCAGCCTATCCCCCAGACCGGTACGATGAATAGCCAAGCCGAAAATGATACCGGTAAATGTAAGCCACGCAGCACCGGCACTAAAGCCGGAAAATGTCACAGAGGCTGGGGCCAACCCAAACAGCATAACTACGAGAAAAAGAATAAAAGTTGGAAGCGCTGGCGAAACAATACCGGTCACCCAAAGAGACACAACTATCACTGTGAGGCCCAACACGCGGGAACTAACTACATCCAAGCCGTCTAACGGCGCTATTACGAAAACAACAATACCGATGCAAGCAGACAATGCGGCTACATATCTAGCAAGCGTTGTCATAATGCACGTCACAATGGAATTTGACTTCTATTTATCGGTCATTTCCGGATATGCTTGCGGCCAAGCCCCCGGCATAGAGCGTTCATACTGTGGCGGATAAGGAATATCGACCCCTAATTCGTACGCCGCTCTCCAAGGCCAACGCGGCTCATAGAGCATCCCGCGAGCTAAAGCTACCATATCAGCCTTGTCTTCCTGAATAATCTCATTGGCGAATTTTGGATCACGAATCATACCAACTGCCATTACTGGCATTGACGTCTCTCTTTTGACCGCTTCCGCGCCAGGTAATTGATAGCCAGGATGAAGATCGATCTGTTGCTGAAATGTAACGCCTCCACCAGAGCAGGTAACATAATCGCATCCGAGTGTTTGGAGCTCGTTACTCAGCTTGACAGAATCCTCAATTTGCCAACCTTCATCTGCAAAATCTGTTGCCGAAATACGAACACCAAGTGGCTTATCGCGCGGCCAAATAGCACGCACTGCCTTTAACAATGCCAACGGATAGCGCATACGGTTCTCTAAACTACCGCCAAATTCATCTTTACGTAGGTTGGCGATAGGGGAAAGAAACTCATGTATAAGATAGCCATGAGCATAATGCAGCTCCATCAGATCGTAGCCCAAACGAATTGCACGTTCTGTAGACGTCACAAAAGATGCTTGAATACGTGCCATTTCTTTTTGACTTAACGCATGGGGCTTCGGCCAGTTTTCAGCCATAGGCACTGCGGATGGCGCTTCGGTCTTCCAGCTTCTTTCGTCATCTTCGGCAATCGGCCCGCGCCCTTCCCAAGGCCGCTCTGCAGACCCTTTACGCCCCGCATGCGCAAGCTGAATTCCAAAGGGTATATCACTAATTTCTCGGCAAAACTTCAACACACGTGACAAAGCCGCTTCATTTTCATCTGAGTACAACCCCAAACAACCTGGGCTAATGCGTCCCGCCGCTTCCACTGCAGTAGCCTCGTTGATTAACAAACCGGCGCCCGAAAGTGAGTAGTTCCCAAGGTGCATCAAATGCCAATCAGTCGCGCTACCTTCAATAGCACTGTACTGGCACATGGGTGAAACTACTATGCGATTAGAAAGCGTTAGCCCTCGCAATTTTAGCGGCTCAAATAAAGCAACACTCATTGTTCACCTCTCAGCCGATCCGGAGTTACTTTCAATGATGTTGTCATCTTCTAATTGGTCGAGCGCCTCAAGTGTATAGCCAAGCTCCTTCAAAACTTCTCGCGTATGTTCGCCCACTTCGGGTGGCTGTGTTCTCAGCCCCAAATCGTGATTCCCGATCTCGATAGGTAGCCTCGGTAATTTCGTGGTTCCTCCGTCCGGTAGTTGGGTTTCCAACATCCGTCCATTTGCGTTCAACTGCGGATCGTCAAATAAATCCTTGGTTTCAGCAACTGGGGCAAAGGGAATATTAATATCTTCGCAAATAGCTAATACTTCCGCTTTGGTATGCGCGCGTATCATATCGCGCACTATCGGCTTCAGTCGCTCCTGAGCTGCGACACGGTCTTCATTAGTTTGGAACTCCGGATCGGCTAATAGGTCGGATCGACCAAACTTCTGGCAAAATCGATGCCAATGGTTATCGCTAGTGATACCAATAAAAACTTGCTTTGCATCGGACGTTTCCATCACTTCGTAAACTGCCCACGCGCTCCAACGAACCGGCATCGGGGGCACTTCTTTTTGCTGAATTGCTTCTCCTGACATATGCGTCCCCATGAGGTGAGCCACATTTTCGAATAGAGCACTTTTTACTAATTGACCTTTGCCCGTTCGGTCCCTCTCGCGTAAGGCCGCCAAAATACCGACGACACCGAACGTGCCACCCATAATGTCTATCACTGACGCGCCAGCGCGTAGCGGACGCCCCGGAGGACCAGTCATATAAGCAAGGCCACCCATGAATTGAACCACCTCATCCAAAGCCTGGCGTTTCTCATAAGGCCCACTCAAAAAACCCTTAAGGGAACAATAGACCAGCCGAGGATTGACATTGGAAACTTCTTCATACCCGCATCCCAAACGATCCATTGTTCCTGGCGCAAAATTTTCCGTCAACACATCAGCTTCTGCTATTAACTTTTGAGCAATTTCTAGACCTTTAGGTTCTTTAAGGTTCAGTGCGACACTGCGGCGATTACGGTTGAAGGATGAGAAGAACCCCGCGGCGAAACCTGATAATTTTCGCGTCTTATCTCCACCAGGTGCGGCCTCTACTTTGATGACATCCGCGCCTAAATCCGCCAAGACCACGCCACAGGATGGCCCCATAATAATTTGGCAAAACTCCACCACTTTTAGCCCCGCCAACGGCAGAGGTTGGTCTTGATCGCCAGACATGAAGTCCTCCCCGAATTAGCCTTTTATGAGGGCAATGCGCCTTCGGATCGCAACATGTCAAGAGCGCCCTTTACAGCATTGGCGGTAAGATCTGCATCTTCTTCCGTATGGACTGAAGATACTTTACCAGCCAATTTTCCGTTTATATCAACGCCATTGACCATAAGACCGAGCCGAAATTTAGTCACCGTCTCCGCATCCTTCTTAAAGAAGTTGCATTTTCGACTCATAAAATCAAAATTCAACGGATCTATTTCTACATTCTCCGGGTTGGTAAAAAAATGTAGTTCTGAAAACTGACCATAAGTCGCCCAGTTCACACCCTCATCGACAAAAACCTGATTTACCTTAGAACGAATACTAGCAGCAATATCAATAGCATCCTGAGTGGGAGTCTTATCCCGAACCATCTTCAGTGTTGCGACACCAGCTGCGGAAGAAAGCGGATTAGCATTGAATGTACCCTGATGACCAACCTTTTCGAGGCCCTTTGATACTGTGACGTCAAAATCCAAGTGGTCGAGTAAATCTTTACGGCCACATACCGCCCCACCAGGTAATCCACCTGCAACAATTTTAGCCAGACTGGCCATATCCGGAATGACATTATGAAATTCCTGTGCACCACCTCGTGATGCACGAAAGCCTGATACCACCTCATCAAAAATAAGGATGATTTCGCGCTTCGCAGTAATTTCTCGCAGCGCCTGAAGGAATTTTCGTGTCACCGGAGCTTGCCCAAAACCCGATCCTGTTGGCTCGAGAATTACCGCACATATATCATCATTCGCTTCAATGATTCTTCGTGTCTCATCGATATCATCGGGGGGCGCTATCACAACCTTATCGGCAATACCGTCCAGAACACCTGGTGTAGGAGAACCATCAAAATGATCGGACACGCCAAATGCCACATGATCATGCCAACCATGAAAATGACCTTTGAAGCGCAGCAGAGTTTCACGTCCGGTGTGAGCCCGTGCCAAACGTAATGCCATTAGATTAGCTTCAGTACCGGAAGATACAAACCGCACTTCTTCAGCACACGGCAACAGCTCCTTCACCAAAGCACCCCATTCAATTTCACCACGATGACCGGCACCATAATGGGTTCCTTTGTCTATCTGCTCGTGACAAGCAGCGGTTACAACCGAATGGTTATGGCCCAGAAGAAGCGCTCCGTGACCCCCAAAAAAATCTACGTATTCGTGACCGTCTACATCCCATTTTCGCGATCCCTGCGCTCGGTCCACATAAAGCCCGTAAGGCTGCAAACGACGAGAATCATGGGTTAACCCACTTGGAAAATGGTCGCGAGCTTCATTAGCGCAGGCTGCCGAATTAGGCGTTCTTTCGCGATAAGCCGCTACGATTCTGGAATTGGTTAAAAAGTCATCGGGCATCGCCTTATCCTCCTGAAACAAGCTCCGCTAATATTGCTGCCAGATTTTATGGCCTCGTAGCGCCGCTTCATTAAGTTCTTGCCAACAGTACTTGTACTACTTTTACGACGCTTGGCGCCGTTTGGACACCGCAATCAGCTGCATCCTGAAATAAATTCAAGTCAAATTTTTTACTTTTTGCAACACCTTCTCATCGAGGTTCTAGAAACCAGGCGCATACACCCCAGCCCCGGCTTCAGAATAGGCTTCCATTNCTTCGTTAATTTTTTTTTACCGTATGTGAGGAGGCTTTCCATTAATTTTTNTGGGTGTAATTNTCCCTTAATTTAAAGGTTTAATANATTTTCGCATCCGACTTTTGCAATACTGCCTTTCCTGGAGCTGAATTATCGCGCATTCTCTCATGATCAAGAAGGAATTTCTTTTCTCCTTTATCGCTCGCTTTTTTCGAATGGTGGTCTTTAATAACTTTTAATTCATCCTGTATTTTCTTTATTCGCTGAATGAGCGAGCGTGCTTCTTCTNCATAGCCTCCTCCCGGCTTCTCATCGAGATATTTCTCAAAGCCAACGATCGTCGGCTTTTCAAGCGCTTCTCTCCAAGCTCTGTCATCCTGCCATTTCAGATGATACCAAAAACCGAAACACCCGCCGGAACAAAGNAGTAGGATCAAAATAACTATTTCTTGAAAAGTACCAAAGCTCTTTTTCTTAGGCTGATCGTACATTCTATGTACCCGGTGTAGGAAAAAGGGAGTGCTTTACATTCTGTCTAGCATTTACTGATCAAGTACTACCAGTGACAAATCGCGCCAGAAAGTTATTACGATACAATTTAATTATTTATTCACGCNCCAGTGGGCAGCCCGTCGCCAAAATATTTCCGCGTGAATAAAAGTACTTTATCGATTATCAACAAATTTCCTATTTCGCCCATAACCACCTCGTAGTCTGAGCCCTCTCAAAATCCAATTTTTAGAGGTATGTTGCGTGGAACTGAACCGGAACCGCACAGCCTGCTTGACCCGCATGGCACGCCTCTATTTGATGCGATGGATACATAAGAGATCATAACGGAGCTGTATTTTTATGAATATCCGAAACGGGTTCAGCGCGACGGTGGGCAATACCCCGCTTATTAAGCTACAGCGTATTTCTGAAGAAACCGGCTGCACAATCTTGGGNAAGGCNGAATTTCTTAATCCGGGGAGTTCAGTCAAAGATCGTGCCGCATTGGCAATCATAGAAAANGCAGAACAGGCTGGGCTGCTTTGTCCAGGAGGATTTGTCGTTGAAGGTACTGCCGGGAACACGGGCATAGGATTGGCGTTGGTGGGCAATGCAAGAGGCTACCGCACCGTCATTATTATCCCCGAGACACAAAGCCAAGAAAAAAAGGATATGTTGCGGCTTTGCGGGGCAGAACTTATCGAAGTACCTGCCGTTCCCTACAAAGACCCAAATAATTACGTTCATGTCTCGCAGCGAAAGGCAGAAGAACTGGCAAAATCCGAGCCTACAGGGGCTATTTGGGCTAACCAGTTCGATAATATTGCGAACCGAGAAGGACATAGGCTTACTACGGGTGCTGAGATATGGGAACAGACTGACGGGACCATAGACGGTTTCATATGCGCTGTTGGTACCGGCGGCACCCTTGCCGGCGTTTCAGCTGCCCTGCGCGACCGAAAGCACGATATAAAAATTGGCCTTGCTGACCCCGAAGGAGCAGCACTTTTTAATTATTATGCAAATGGTAAATTGGCATCCGAAGGGACATCAATTACCGAAGGAATTGGCCAGGGCCGCATTACAAAAAACTTGGAAGGATTAGAAATCAATTTTCCTTATCAAATTACTGACAGCGAAGCTCTCCCCTATGTTTTCGACTTATTGAAAGAGGAAGGACTTTGCTTAGGCGGCTCCAGCGGTATTAATGTGGCAGGGGCCGTCCGTATGGCAAGAGATCTAGGACCGGGGCATACAATTGTAACTATCCTATGCGATTACGGTACCCGCTACAGTTCTAAGCTTTTCAATCCGACATTTCTTCGTGAGAAAGCCTTACCAATACCAGAATGGTTACTATGACCTACTCCCATCCAGATGCACTCGTCAGCTCCGACTGGCTTGCTGATCATTTTAAAACACCGAACGTACGCGTTCTTGACGGTACATATTTCCTCCCCAATGTTCCCCGTAACGCGTTCGACGAATTCCAGGCTGAGCATATACCTGGAGCCGCATTTTTCGATATCGATGACATCAAAGATCCGAACAATTCGCTGCCACACATGCTCCCGACACCAGAGATATTTTCATCCAAAATTCGTAAGCTGGGCATCAAGAATACCGACCGCATCATCATTTATGATCGTATGGGGTTTTTCTCCGCCCCACGAGTTTGGTGGACCTTTCGCATATTTGGGCATGAAAATGTCGCTATCCTAGATGGCGGCTTATATAAATGGCTAGCCGAAGGAAGGCCCACGTCAGGTTCAGAAAATATCTGGCAACCTAGTCACTTTCTAGCATCTTTTAATGCAGACATGGTTAGAAACTCCAAACAAATTATGGAAAATTTAAAATCAAAAAACGAATTGGTCATAGATGCTAGGCCATCCGACCGTTTCGAGGGCACCGCCCCTGAACCGCGGGAAGGGTTAGCGAGTGGACATATTCCGGCATCCCTTAACCTCATGCCAAGCCAATTCGTTTCTCGTGACACCCATACCCTTTTACCCGGCGATGCAATAGCAGAGCAATTTAAGGATATAGGTATTACTCCGGACACACCGATACTGACTACCTGTGGCTCCGGNGTTGCTGCCTCCGCGATCACATATGTCCGTTATTTAATTACCGGAAAAGTCGCGCCGGTATATGATGGTTCCTGGAGCGAATGGGGCGCTATTGAGCATGCACCAATAGTAACCGGGAAATCCTAAACCCAGCCGAAATATAATGCAGTGACAAACGCCGGACGTATAGATGTTACGGTGACCTATCTTGAAATGACTGTGCGGCCAACTCGCCCGCTCCGNNCCCCCTNNTATNNATTGATCAATCAGTCATACTGATTAAAACGAAAAAACCTGAAGTTTCCTTTTACCAACATATGTACGTAGAAGTTGGCCTGCCATAGCTTTAGTTTGAGNGCTGTGAAATGAACGATGGCGAACTCGATAGTATTATCCCGGATGATAACGTATCCATCCACATCGTCTATGTAGGCGGTATTCCCGCCAGCTTTGCAGAGCTGGGCCCAAGAAAACCACCAAACGATATTAAGCGAGAACTTCATCTTACCTATTTCGGATTGGTGACCTAATTCATCGGCTGCGGACTTGGCAGCTATTTCTTAGACGCAATTATTNACATCGCCTGGAAGCGAGATATCGATCACCTTTGGCTTCGAACCTGCTCACTTGATCATTTTCCAGCCTTACCCATTTATCAAAAAGCGGGCTTTGAAGCATACAGGAAAGAGCGATACCTNATTCAGGATCCTAGAAATCGTGGCATTATTCCAACCGTCGACAAGCCGGCCTCAGCCTAAACAGCCAGCATATCGGCGGTATAGGAAGCCAGCGCCAACGAACTAGTAACACCCGGCGACTCAATACCAAATAAATTAACCAGCCCCTTTACACCATGGTCGGACGGACCCTGCGCTATGAAATCAACTAACGGAGTGCCCGGACCGTGAATTTTTGGCCGAATGCCTGAATAATCAGGATGCAAAGAATTATCCGGTAAACCAGGCCAATAGGTTCTTATTGCTTCGTAGAAGCCGGCACACCGAGAAGGATCTACCTCGTAGTTAAGCTCTTCAACCCATTCCACATCAGGACCAAAACGTGCTTGCCCACCAAGATCAACAGTAATGTGGACACCAAGACCACCGTCCCGAGGCATAGGATAGATTAAACGCGAAAAGGGCGCTTTGCCATTAAGCCCATAATAATTGCCTTTCGCGAAAAATTCCCGCGGCACAAAATTCTTAGGTAAGCCATTAATTTTCCGTGCCAATGCCGGCGCGAAAAGACCCGCGCTGTTCACAACTTGATCGCATTGTAATTTCATAGGCATATCGCCACCAACCGAAAGCAGCACACCATTTCTATTTACCCGGGCTCTCTCCACCGGGCTCATGAAAGCAATCATCGCTCCGTGATCTTCCGCATCGCCCTGATAGGCCAACATTAAACCATGGGTATCGACAATACCGGTCGTGGGTGAGAACAGCGCCCCAACACAAAATAATTCCGGCTCCATTGAAATAGCCTCATTCGCGCGCAGAAGGTCTAATGGCACCCCATTCGCCGCCGCCTTTTCTTGGATGGTTTTGAGAGTACTGAGTTGAGCCTCCTCTGTAGCTACAATAAGCTTTCCACAATTTTTGTAAGAAACACCGTGCTCATCACAATACTGGTAAAGACGCTTTTTCCCCTCGACACACACCTTACTTTTCAGCGAACCAGGTTCGTAATAGATTCCCGCATGAATAACCTCTGAATTACGCGAACTCGTTCCCGTCCCTATTGCATTTTCAGATTCAAGGACAATCACCTCTTTGCCCTGCATAGCAAGCTCACGGGCTACAGCGAGCCCAACAATTCCAGCTCCGATAACGGCACATTCTATTCGTTCTACTGTCACGCTTTACTCTCTCCCATTCTGAATAATCGCTCTGCCGCATTGGGCTAAAATCTGTTAGGAATTATGCAGGCAATCAGCGCTATAGCCGGCACCCACGAAAGGNCTTTAAGGATATAACCGAAACTGAGGGCGATATGAAAGACGACACAAAATTAATTCATGAAGGACGCACCACCTATGACCATGTAGGTGCGGTCAATACACCGGTCTATCATGCCTCTACAATACTTTTTCCGACAATGGAAAAATACCTATCCCGTTCTACTGACCCTAACGTCAAAGTACGTTATGGCCTACGCGGAACGCCAACAACTTTCTCGCTTGAGGACGCATTAACCGCGCTAGAGGGTGGTTTCGGAACAGTTCTAAGCCCTTCGGGGCTTCAAGCCATTACCATGGCAATTATGTCTTATGTGGAAACAGGTGATCATATTTTAGTTACCGATAGCACCTACTCTCCCTGTCGTTCATTCTGCGACAATGTGTTAGCCAAATTAGGTATTGAGACCGAATATTACGATCCGCTGATTGGGGCCGGCATTAAAGACTTGCTAAGGACCAATACTAAAATAGTCTGGACCGAAAGCCCAGGCTCGCAAACATTCGAAGTCCAAGATATACCTGCTATCGCCGCTACCGCACATGAAGTAGGCGCCATCGTTATGATCGATAATACTTGGTCAGCAGGGTATTATTTCAAAGCTCTAGAACACGGTGTTGATGTATCAGTTCATGCTTCGACAAAATACCATGGAGGTCATTCCGACGTTATGATGGGCGCCATCATTTGTAATGAACATACCTATGATCGTATCAAAACCATAAGCGGTAGTTTCGGCAATCACGCCGGTCCTGACGATGTTTATCTTACCCTGCGCGGCCTGCGCTCAATGGGCACTCGCATGGATCGTCAGTACAAAAACGGACTAGAAATTGCCCGCTGGCTCGCAGAGCAGCCTGCTGTAAAACGCGTAATGCACCCCGGATTAGAAACTGACCCAGGGCATGCAATTTGGAAACGAGACTTCACCGGTGCCTCCAGCCTTTTTGGGTTTGTCGTTGAAGAAACCAATGAAAAAAAAGTAGGCGCTTTTTTNAATGGCATGGAATTCTTCGGCATGGGTTCNAGCTGGGGCGGTTTCGAGAGCTTATTGATCCCCTGCTTTCCGGACGCTAACCGCNCCGTGACCGAATGGACCCCCTGCGGTCAAACGCTGCGAATCCATATTGGCCTGGAAGACCCAAGCGATTTAATAGCTGATCTTGAGAAAGGGTTAAAACGAATGACTAACTGATATTACCAGCAGTATGAATTTTTTCTTTAATTGGAAAAATTATTAGCCCGAAACCTAAGCCACCCAAAAAAAATCTAGCGTACGGCGGAACGCAGTTCCTCTATTTCGGGACTCATCAGCTCCGGCTCCGCCCTGAAGGGTGAAAAACGCTCACCCCGAATAATATCTAAAACGGTTTCAAGATTTACCTCTGAATCACGCGACATATCGGCTGGGCCAATTTCGTTCAATTCTTGCAGACTATATCCCCTACGATGGAGATTGCGTGCCATTATATGGGGTCCTCCCATGACTCCACCTGCCAGCGCCGCCTCGTCTAAACCACCGGCAAGCAAAGCATCATCTTTTGTTACTCCTAGAAAATGGATCCCGAAGCGATCAATTTCGTCCGCGCCTTGATTAATCAAGGCTATCTTTGTTCGACCAGATTTATCAAAATTAGCCGAAGCATTTTCCAAAAGTGTGGGGTCAAACTGTGAATCTTTATCGAAGTAGATAATAATATCACCCCGAGCAACCGCCAGCCCCAAATTGAATGCGATATTACGGTTATAAATATACTCGTCTTGCCCGCAAACAATAACTAAATCAGCGGCGGACAGCATTATTGATGACGGACAATCAAATGCGTCGACACAGATAATTTCAAACTCGTCTCGCGGCAGGGTTTGTGCAGCTAACGAATTGATTATTGTCGGATAGCGACACCCATTCAAATCGGCAATCAGAATAGATATGCGAATGTCACGACCCTCCGATGAACTCCGGTTTTTTCTTACTTCAAAATTTTTGTTGCGGCACAGGCCTAAGCGTTGCGCGCGAAAATATGGACTGTAACGAAGTGATTGATAATCTTCGTTAACAAGCGCATTACCCTCGAAACATGCAACTTTTTTTGCAACTTCCTTATTTTCCGACAAATCAAGATTATGTTTCTGTGCCAAAGCAGACAATAATGACCAGGCTTCAATTGCATATATGCTATCGTTTGCAAGGGATTGAAGCATCATCACGGCCATGTCTAAAGATTTAGCCTCTGTTTCCTTACTCAAATACTTCGCGTACCAAAGACGATAGGCGGGAAAGTCAGGGTCCAAATGCGCGGCATCAGCGAAATGAGCCGAACTGCTTAGCATGCGGCCGCAATAATAATGTAACGAAGCAAAAATCATTCTTTTGAGCGCTTCGATATCGGTGGAACGTTTAGCAAGAATTTCTGTCGCTACACTAAGATACCCCCTGTAATTGAAAAAATTCGAGCAAAAATCCCAGGGCAAAACATCGTCTAACGCCGTGAGTGTCCAATCCTTCATTTCAGACGAAAGGGTACTTTTGGCNATNACTAAAGCATGNTTTACATCNTCTTCAGTNCCNAAATGGAAAGCTGTNCGAACATAGTTAAATCGGATTACCAAAGCCTCAGGCATTATGGACAAACCCATTTTAAAAATTTTCATGGCTGCGGGTAACAAATTATCCGTCGACAAGTCGGCCCCAGGCACGCGAGCCTCTGCTGCGAACTCGAGCAGTAATTCGCGGGCCGTGTCATTCACAGATTGAACGGTATGATCATCAGCGGAAATATTTTTAAAGCGATCCAAGTTTTTATTCTGCAAATATTGCAAAACTGGTTGGTTGCCTGGCAACCAACCTTTTGCAACGACAGACCGCTTTTGCGTTGGAGCTGGCTCAACAATGAAGCGTGTCNCACGCGGACGGGCCGCTATGAACGTTGCCATGCGCATGTAATATGACCCCACTTTCCAGGGATCAAACTCACGACGCACAATTTCCATACCCCGTGCCGCTGCAGCAGCATAAGTCTCGGGTTTTGTGATGATACGCTCAATTGCTCGCGTCAAACTGTCATTACCTAAGCTATAGGTATGCAGTCCCTCATCTTTGCCAACCCAAAGCTTTAAAACAGTCTCATCCTGCGCTAATAATGTACAGCCCATTGCAAGGGTTTCCAGGCCGCGCGTGGGCGTGGCCCCTGCATTACGCAAACACGAGATCGATAGCTTACTCCGGCCTAAAATTTCGAAGTAGTCCTTAATTTTAATAAACCCGTTTAGAAAAAAAGGACTTATTTTGGGAACACGTAAAACACTGTTCACCATCTCTATTTTATCCGGCCAAAAACTATTAAAGAGACTGCCTGTTAGGACGATATCTAGGTCGCGTTGATCGTTCGGAGGCAGTGGTAAGGACCATGGAAGCGCAAAGCTTTTCGGAACCGTTGTAACGGTAGTATCCACCAAACCAGAAACAGATGCATGTTCTGTTTTATCCGTTACCAAGACTTCATCAAAAAGTCGTAACCATGGCTGCAACATCTGAATATGCAAATCAAAATCAGCTGTTTGGCAGAGTAATGGGCAGGCTAACTCCTGAATATCCGGCGGCACAAGGTGCCACTCAAGCATCTCAGAAATATAAAAATCGGGGGGCGTATCGACATCATAATGATCGTGAATACTTCCATAGGGCAAACAAGACTCATCTCGGTCGTCAAAACTTAAATTCTTTATTCTAAACTTTGGATCACTCTCAACGACTGGCAGAATAGTATGAGCACCATCAATCAATTTGGGTAATTGTGCCAGTACGGTAACTGTCGGCTTACGTATAAGCCGCAGTAAATTACGCGAATGCTCCCCTTCGCATTTTTCGAGAAGGGATATCGATCGCCCTTCATCACCACAAAGCCAATAACCAACCGCCTCGTAAAAGCGTGCCTCAGGATTATCAAATTCGCTTAGAGCCTCCAAAGCCTGTGGAATTTTACCACATAAAACCATTGCGGCATGGCTTTCCCATCGGCCAGAAATATCCGACGCGGCAGTGTGATAATCTCCACGCGAAAATGCTTCTTTAAGAGGATCTTTGGACACTATTGACATGAACAGCGACAGTAGAGAAAAAGGGATTGGATCACCAACACATTTTGCAAAACGCGTTTACTCAGCCGATAAGTCGGTAGTATTTGGCGTGCACTTCACAATGGTATAGGCTTTTTTACAGATCACGTGTCATGAACCGTGATTAAACTGAGGGCCGAAAGCCTATTCATCTGGCTGCAAGCATCTTCTTTTAGGATAAAGAAACCCACCTATGAGGGCTGACGTTGACTAGATTTAGAGAACTGAATTTTTATACTGATGAAAGCGCTATCTCCAATGCCTTATATAAAGACTTTCTCCTAAACGAGGAAAATGTATTTGTTTTCTCCGATACTGAACCAGCACTCAATCTTGAAATTCCAATAAGCCCGCTAGACGAGCTGAACGACAATGTCGCACTGGCTGAAAAATCAATTTATATTTTAACTAGCAATACTGCTGCTCTGCGTGAAGCCTTATTAAGATGCGTTCCTCTCAATGCCAGAATCTCAGCACTGGCTCTGGATAGCCATTCGAGCAGAACCCCACTCGTTTTGATTAGTCCGCCAAAGGCCGGCAGCCACTTGCTTATCACACTAGTCGGTAGCTTTGGCTATCAAGCCGGACGAATACTGCCATTCAATCCATTAGGGGGGCACTGGTACACGCTCGATTACGATAGCATTCACACTAGCGCGCAGGATTATTTTTTCTATCGAAATAATCGCGGAAATAATTACGGGGGCCGGTTAGACGCTTTTGAACGATGTCTAGGAGTCGCGATGTACCGCCACCCACGAGATATCCTTAAATCTCGCCTAAATTATAATTTTAATCCCCAAAATGCCGTCATGGGTCGGTATATGGAAGGTGCTACCCGCAATGCCCAATGCAAAGCTTTGTTGGATGAGAATTCGGTTTTCCGAAATATTGGCGGAGAACTGGCGGATTTTGTAAACTGGGCAAGATTCCCAAACGTTATCCCCATCTCTTACGAAGAATTCTGCACTCACGAGCCTGAGGACACCTCCCCTGTCGATATTGTTTGGGAACTACAATTACATCTTCAAATAGGCGGCCGACCAAGTGTTTATCTCGAAAAATCTCTAGGTAATTCTCCGACATTTTCGACCGGACAAGTTTTCGCTCCAGACGAAGATGTTGATGCACATAGCGACAAGCTTAGCGAACAATGTCGCTATTATATGGACGCGCTTGGATATGAGGCTAACTCACCATATTCTGATTATTTTAGAAAAGCTCGGCAAAGAGTATTCGACACGCAGGATAATCGACCCGTTGATCTACCAATTCGCATCGAAAACACTAACTTTTTTGCTATTTATTACCAGGATAAAGCTTTTTATGCTGAATGTATGTCCAAAGAGGGGGCTGAGTTCTTGCAAGCTCTAGGCGTCGATATGCCCTTCAGGCTANGATCGGATAACATANAAGATCTATTATTTAAAGTCCGTATGATTGAGACAGGTCAAAAATTCCCCTTACCGGCCAATTTTAACTCATGAGCAAAAATTTGTTTGCACCGGTAGTCATCGGCATCCCTCGCAGTGGTTTCTCATTGCTCATTTCAGTGCTAAACAATTTCTTTTATCAAGTACCTAATAAGTTCAACTCACGCTCACAAGCTTATCGGGTTTTCTGTAGCGAATACGGCAAGCAAATATCTATTGATATCGTTCGAGCATTTATGCGTCATGGATTAGAAGATGATATAATTTTCAATGATAATTTTCGCTTTATGGTCGGTGGTCCTATTTGGAATCAGGATGTACAGGGACAGCGGGCATATTTCCGCAAATACATCGGAGCAGGGAAACTAGGGGATTTCACGCTTCTCACCTCTCACCCACTGGGTGTGCTAGACCAATATGAAGTTATTCATTCCCACGGCCCCTTTAATGATTGGATATCTGTACCTCATTTCGATAATTACGAACGCTTTGCCTCTATTCGAAATCCTGCTGGAATTATCAACTCCGCTTGCCATTCATTAAACGCGCTAAGCAGCGAATATATCCAGAGATACGTGCCCAACCTTAACGTTGAAAAGACCCGAACAAACCTTGCTTACTATAAGTTAACTGATCTCAATTTTTTTGACGCCCTTTTACGCCCCTTGAAATCTAGCCTTAAGGAATTGGAAGAATTTCATGGGTATTTTCGCATTATTGCATGGGAGGATATGGTGACTAACCCAAAAGAAACCATCTCTAAACTAGCGCGCGATTTGGAGTTACCCTTAAGCGACACACAATGTTCGGCTATCTGGGAAAATATAGGCTTTAGAAATCTGACAGGTGCTCATAAACACAACTATCGGGTCGGCAAGGCATACGTTGGCGACGAACGGGAAAGCCTCACTAATGAACATATTGATATTATGAAGGAACAAGGTTTTGATGATCTTGCAGAATTTTTCGGCTATGGCGCACTTGAATATATACCACGATCAGAATACACCGAGTTTCAAAAAAAAGTAGAAACCTATCTTAAGCGTGGTGATATTTACGATCCATTGGAAGACCGTGTTTTATTTGACCTCGCGTTCAACAAAAGTAATATAGACTTCTCCAGTTTCGGGTTTCGTACCTATGATTGGCGCGAACACACGCGGATAGAGCGCTCGAACATTGAAGACCCGGCGCTTGAATTGGAAGTGTGGGATGCTGCAGAAAAGAAAGTGGCTGCTATAAGTGAGCTTTTCATTGAGATTGAACGCGCCTTTGATGGCAAGGGCTCAGTCCGATCCTTCATAGAGACAGCTAAAAGTCTCAAATACGAATTTCCAGACGTTAATCAAAATGGCGCCGTCAACGCCATAGCAAAATACATAGCCCATTATGAAGTTTATGGTCCGACTGGTGCCACTCCAATGGAGAACGATACGTGAGCACTCTCGACGCAATACTAGTAAACCCGGGTGGTCGCGAACTCGTGTATCAAGAACTCAGTACCAACCTGACAGCGGTCGAGCCACCGCTGTGGTGCCGATTGATCGGAGGCTATTTACGTGACCGAAACTTTGAAATAGATATTCTTGATACCGAGGCACTAAATATAGGCCCAGAAGAAGCCGCTACCAAAATTGTCCACCGCCAGCCACGCCTTGTCATCATGGTTGTTTTCGGACATCAACCCTCCGCCTCCACACAACAAATGGTAGGCGCCAGACTTTGTTGCCAAGCTTTAAAGGCAGAGGCCCCAGAACTAACTATCCTCATTGTCGGAGGTCATATTTCGGCATTACCTGAACGAACCCTCTGCGAAGAGCCGGTAGATTATGCGTGTAAAGGCGAAGGTCCCGTGACTGCTGAGCAATTATTGGAGGCACTAGANTCAGGGTCAGCTGGCCCACATGAAACTATATTAGAGAAAATACCTGGATTGGTATGGCGCCGCAATAGGGGCATTGTCATAAACCCACCCGCCCCCTTGTTCTCTGATCTTGATCAAGATTTACATGGAAACGTTTGGGACCTCTTACCCATGGAACGCTATCGCGCCCACAACTGGCAATGTTTCAATAATTTGCAAACACGAACACCCTATGCCTCAATCTACACATCGCTTGGCTGTCCCTATAAATGCTCATTCTGTTGCATAAACGCACCATTCGACGTTAACCGCTACCGAATGCGATCGCCAGACGCAGTAGTTGGAGAAATTAAATGTCTTTATGAAAATTATGGCATTAAGACTTTTAAAATCATCGACGAAATGTTCGTTCTCAACGATCGCCACGTTGTGGCCATTTGCAATGGTCTAGCAGCTCAAGATTTTGCACCAGAGTTGAATATTTGGGCCTATGCACGCATCGATACAGTAAGGCCGGAACGGTTAGCTTTGATGCGTTCGGCCGGGATTCGTTGGTTAGCACTAGGTATTGAGTCTGGCTCTGCACACGTTCGTGATGGCGCCGAAAAGTCCTTCGAACAAAAAGATATTATAGAAATAGTACATAAGATTCAGGCAATGGGGATCAGTGTTATTGGCAATTTCATATTCGGTTTGCCCGACGATGACTATGCCAGTATGCGGACGACGCTAGATTTAGCTAAAGAAATTAATTGCGAATTTGTTAACTTTTATTCAGCCATGGCTTATCCAGGGTCACCTCTTTTCACAATGGCAGCCCTAAATGATTGGGATTTACCAGAGGCTTGGTCTGGATATTCCCAACATAGCTACGATTGCTTACCACTTCCAACCGCACAAATTAGCTCAGCTGAAGTGCTAGAGTTTCGTGATAAAGCATTTCATGAATACTTCGAAAACCCACGCTATCTTGATATGATTACACAGAAATTTGGTATTGAAACGCGGCAGCATATCGAGGAAATGAGTAAGCATCGCCTAAAACGCCATATTCTAGAAACAAAAACAATGCACGCCCGTGAGCACATCAAAGGATAACGCTAATTTAAGCCACCTCGACGTAGTCGTTTTAGCTGGCGGTCGAGGAACTCGCCTAGCTAGTGTGCTCACAGATCAGCCAAAACTCTTGGCCCCTGTTGGCGATCGTCAGTTTATAGAAATTCTACTCGATTCTTTGGAATGCCAAGGTCTACGGCGTATTACTTTTAGTCTCGGTTACCTTGCTGATCAAATCATCAACCACCTGAACNACAGACCACGTTCAAGCATGGAAATTGATATTGTCATTGAACCCGAAGCGCTCGGAACCGGCGGNNGAATTGCTTTGNCAGCCCGACACCTGCAACGCTCACCATTATTAGTTATGAACGGCGATACCTTTCTTGAAGCCGATCTCGCGGGATTTGTTCGTGCTGCCACGGCTCATTCGAAGAGCGACCTTGCTATATTAGCAGTTCGTGTCTCTAATGTTTCAGATTTTGGCAGTCTTCAACTCGACGCCAACAGTTGCATTAAAACATTTTTAGGAAAAGGGAGGACTGGAGAGGGCCTGGTGAGTGCTGGCGTTTATTATTTTAAAGAACCATTCGTGCGACGCCTGCTTACCTTTGAAAAAGGAAGTTTAGAAACAGAATTATTTCAGCAACTTCCACCCAGCTCTATTTATTGTCATGCAATTAAGGGAAGTTTTGTTGATATCGGCACGCCAGAAAGACTTCAGAGCTTTCAGAGTTTAATGTCTTAAATAAGAACTTTTCTGAGCTGCTTGTTGGGCATGATAGTCAGATTGGCCTACTCTGTTCGCAACATATTTCTAACGAAAAACTGATAGAAAATAATCATATTGGCTAATTATCCCGGGAGCATAGCAATAACGGGTGTTTGCATGACAATCTATCTTGGTTGGGTTAAATTGATGGAGTTCTTGATTCGCTGCAGAGTTTCCAGGTAACGCGCATTTATGATCATCTCCCAAACGCCCTATCGTGTTTCATTCTTTGGAGGCGGGACTGATTACCCGCGATGGTACCGCGAAAATGGCGGGGCAGTCATAGGCACCGCTATTGATAAATATTGCTACGTCAGCGTTCGTAATTTGCCTCCCTTCTTTGAACATAAACATCGAATTGTGTATTCCAATATCGAATTAGTTGATGAAGTTTCTGAGATCGTCCATCCGGCAGTAAATGGCGTACTACAGGAATGGGCTGGAAAAGCGGGACTTGAAATACACCATGACGGTGATTGCCCCGCACGCTCCGGCCTTGGCTCCAGTTCATCCTTCTCGGTNGGGCTTATAAACGCTATGGCAGCGTACCACGGAAGAATGATCGGACGATCCGAGCTTATGCGCGAGGCAATTCGCATTGAGCAGGATGTGATCAAGGAAGATGTTGGATCGCAAGATCAAGCGTGGGCNGCCTTTGGCGGAACTAACATGATTCATTTCGAAACTGACGGGCGCATTAACGTAAAACCTATAATTATGTCGGATGAACGCCGTCAGGCGTTATCATCGCAGATGATGTTATTCTTTACGGGTATAAGTCGAATTGCCTCAGAACAGGCCGCACAAACAATAGACAACCTATCGTCTAAACAGGCCAACCTGCATGAAATGAGGAGCCTAGTTGACATCGCTCTTAAACTCATTACGGATGAATCAAAATCGTTTACTGAGCTTGGCAAGTTATTACATGAATATTGGAAAATTAAAAAAGATCTGACACCGAATGTTACTAACCCTCATATCGATGCAATATACGACACAGCGCTTGGAGCCGGTGCTAACGGTGGTAAATTGCTCGGGGCCGGTGCTGGCGGATTCCTGCTTATTATGGCGGACTCAGACAAACAATTTGAAATCCGGAATTCACTGTCTGGCCTAACAGAGCTCACATTTAACATTGATGCGCCGGGAAGCCGGATCATCGTCTACCAACCGTGATACAATAATTCATAACCCACAATTTAGGTGCAAACTGGGCAGGATGTTGTGATGAAAACTAATTCAAACGACATTTCCGCCGACGGTAAAGCTGTATCGCCAGATGCTTTAGCCGACTGGATTGCATTAACGCGTGAGCGATATAATTGTGGCGAGTGGGAAAATTGCATAGCGGCAGCNCAAGAAGTAAATCGATTAGATCCGTCCAACCCGGAAATAAATCTTATATGCTCGGCAGCGCATATGAACATGCAACAGTTCCCTGAAGCCACTGAGGCGGCTTTGCGCACCCTCAAAATACTTCCTGGTAATGCAAAGATCCAACTGGTCTATGCTAATTGTTTAGCAGCCTGTCGGCGATTCGAGGAAGCGTTAGAGTACGCTCGAAAATCTGTTGAAAGCGATCCTAGTTCAATTGAGGCCCAGCAAATCCTGGGTACATGCCTTATGCAGGTTGGATTTTTATCTGAGGCAGAATCACTTTTGACAAAAGTACTTAACCAAAATTCTTGCTTAGTAGACCCGATGAATAGCCTCGCGCTTGTATACTTAAACTTAGGCCAAACCGAACGTGCGATAGATTTGTTCCGCCTCTCCCATAAAACAGCCCCATATAACCTAGAGGCAATGTCTAACCTTTGTTTCTGGTTAACCTTTGACCAACGTGCAACAGCAACAGAGATATTTAACCTTAATCGTGATTGGAGCCGCCATCTTGAGAGCAAGCTAGAACCCACTACTCTTTCTCCCTCCACACCGCGGCCAGATGGCAAAATTAGAATCGCCTATGTCGCAAATGATTTTTATGATCAAGTCACTTCTTGGTTTATGGAACCCGTTCTCGCACGCCATGACAGGAAAAATTTCCATATCACCTGTTATTCGGGAACGAGCCAAGACGATTATATAACGGAACGATTATCTAAGATGGTCGACCGCTGGGAGAAAGTTCCCGAAGAAAATACCAAAGCTATTATCGATAAAATACGGTCCGATGGAATTGATATCCTCATAGCGGCGTCATTGTATCTAGGAAAACATCGTCGGATACTTGCATCTCGTGTCGCGCCCATTCAGATAGGATACAACAATCGAGTATCCTCAACCGGACTGGATACGGTTGATTATATGATCACCGAAGAGCTTTCNGACCCTATAGGCANNGTAGAACCNTATTACTCTGAANCACTCGTNAGGATTTCAAACCANAATACATATTTGCCGCCAACTGAGAGTCCNGAACCAGGNATTCCACCTTGTATTGAAAATGGCTATACGACNTTNGGNAGCTTTAATAATATTGCAAAAATAAATNATTCCGTTATTGGGGTTTGGGCTCGGATTCTTAACAACGTAGCCAATAGTCGGTTATTGCTTCGCAGCACACATAGCTTTGACAATAAGGATATTCGTGCACGGTTTAAAAGTCATTTCGCAAATCACGGGGTTTCTTCTGATCGATTAATTTTTAGCGGACATCGCGATAGCCGCGAGGCCCATTTAACAGCAATTTGCGACGTAGATATCGCATTGGATCCATTCCCGTGTAACGGCGGGACAACCAGCTGTGAAACCCTATGGATGGGTGTCCCACTGATTACCATGAAAGGTGATACCTATATGGGCCGACAAGGTGTGCACTATCTCACAACAGTCGGCTTGCCGGAATTAATCTGCGAAAACGCTGATGCCTATGTAGAAGCGGCCACTACAATAGCCGGTAGGTTTGACCGATTGGTGGAGCTGCGAAAGAATTTGAGGTCAACGGTAAAACAATCTTTATTTGCCTATGACCAGCATGTCCAGGAACTAGAAATAGCTTACACAACCATTTGGCAACGTTACTTAGATGGACTGCCGCCCACACCCTTCACGGTCGCCGACAGTAAAGTCACAACCGTAAATGATAATCCCTAAGAACGGGCATCATAATGAGTAATCGGCCGGTCAAACTGAAAGCTCGACGGAAGTTGTTTTCGAACAGCAAATGGCATATCGGCACTGATTCTATCGAAGATCTCAAAACCGGTACGACGGTTGAGGATTATGTCGTACTTGAAGCGGTCACACCTCGGGACGATAAAGTAACAGGGTGTACGGTATTACCAATTTTCAAGGACCATATTTTACTCCTCCGCAATTACCGCCATCCTGTTGACCAATATTTTTGGGAAGGCGCACGTGGCTTCATCGAACCGGGGGAAGAACCTAGGTCCGCAGCACTCCGCGAAGTTAAAGAAGAAGTAGGCCTCGTCGCCAATACCTATGATGTGATTCCACTTGGCTACTGCTTCCCTGAATCCAGTACGATGATCGCACGCGCAGCCCTTTTTGCCATCGTAGGGCTTGCAATCAGCACAGAGGAACTAGACAAAAATGAGCCAGGCCTGGGCAAAGCACAAGCATTTACGTTTGCCGAAATAAACAGGATGATGGGAGCCCATGAAATTGAAGATGCTACAACATGCATCGCGATAGATCGATATATGCGGTCACGCAGAATTTCTTAAGTGCCGCAGCGAATAAAGAAACTCATAAAGTCAATGCCGCAGAAGAAGGCGTAAATTTCTAAACGTTAGTGTAAATAGTATTTCGGATCATACGGTATCCCTTGATCAGCTCCTTAATACCGTCATCAAGCGAATGTTTAGGCTGATAACCAGTACGTTCTATCCGATCGTTGGAAACAATATAGTCACGCTTGTCCGGATCCTCGCCAATAGGAGCCTCCATGAAGACAAACTTAGGAATGTGCTCCTGAATTTTTTGACAGAGTTCAAGCTTCGAAATATTTGCATCCGACAACCCTACATTGTACGCCCAACCACGCATCACCCGAAAATTATCGATGCCATGTAGAAAGGCTCTTGCGACATCGCGAACATGAATATAATTCCGTTTGAAGTGGCTTTCGAAAAGCACCACGGTATGGTCGTTAACTGCACGGTAGGTAAAGTCGTTGACCAAAAGGTCGAGCCGCATACGAGGCGCCATGCCAAATACAGTCGCAAGCCGGAAACTCATACTATTTTCTCGCTCTAGCATTTTTTCCTCAACCTCGACCTTATGTTTACCGTAAAGTGATAACGGTCGCATTGGCGTTTCTTCGGTACAGAACTGTCCCTCTTCACCCACGCCATAGCCGGAATTAGTAATCGGAACCAGTAGGCTCTGATCCTTTCCCAACTTATCAAATAGCATGAACTGCGCATCCCGGTTCGTTGTCGTCGCACCGATCGGGTCCTCGTTGCAAAGTGGCGCGCCGACATAGGCAGCAAGCGGAATAATGATATCGACACCCTTCACTAGCTCACCAACCACCCGTCCATCACGTGCATCGCCTCTAGTAATTTCGAAATTTGGATGTGCACAGATGTGACCGAGCGAATGCTGCTTAAACATAAAATTATCAAGCACCGTCACCCGATAGCCTCTTTCTAAAAGTGCCGGGACTAATATTGAACCGAGATAACCTGCCCCGCCAGTTACCAAGACGGATGTTGCGCCACTCATTGGTATCCTTTCCTCAATCGAAGGCCCCCTCAATCACATTCCGGAAATAACGAATTTCTGCACTTATATCCCGTGGGTGATTGCCAACAAAAAACCCTTGGTCATGGGCAAGTTTGGCGTTTGGGAGATTGCCTACGGTGTCAAAATCGTAATGCGCTATGACATCATGACGGACGATACAGCCGCCAGTAATAATACGAAAACCTATACCGGCGTCGCGCAGTGTTGCAAACACCTTCTCACGATCGAGCCCAAAGCCAGGACGAAAAATCATCGGAAAACAAAAAGAAGAACTAGCGCCATATGTCTCGCGCTGAATAATGAAACGCTCATCTTCTCCGAATAAGGTCTGAAAGGTTTTCAGATTCTTACGACGGATTTCGGTCATGTTTGGCAGCTTCTTCAATTGCTCAATCCCTATCGCGCCGGCCATCTCAATCGGACGCACGTTATAACCCGGCAGAATGAAACGATAGGCCTCAAAGAAATCATCACCACTTTTCTGATAGATATCGCTCCCATCAGGTACATCACGGGTCCACCCATGGGCTCTTAGAGATCTCAATAAATGGTACAGTTCTGTATCATTGGTGGCCACCATACCCCCCTCCATAGTAGCAATATGGTGGGAGAAGAAAAAACTGAATGTGTTGACATCGCCAAACGTACCAGTCTTGCGCCCGTCAATTTCTGCATCCAGAGATTCACAATTATCTTCGAAAACATAAAGTCCATGTTTATCAGCAAAGGCACGAATTTCTTCTAAGTTTGCCGGATTGCCAAGGATGGATACAGGAACGATTATTTTAGTGTTCGGCGTAAGTGCAGCCTCAAGTTGGCTAACATCCATATTGAGTGTTTCAAGTTCAACATCAATAATCTTAAGTTTCAACCCGTACTGCTGTAGCGGATGGTAAGTTGTAGACCACGCAATCGCTGGCACTATGGCCTCGTCCCCGCGCTTCAACGGTTGTTCCTTTTTGAAACATAGGCTTGCGACTGCTATGAGGTTTGCCGACGAACCCGAATTCACCATCACGGCATGTTTGAGCCCAATATAGGAAGCAAATTGCTCTTCAAAGGCGGCTACATAATCGCCAATAGTATATCTGTCGCTCGCGATTACGCGATGGATTGCATCAATCTCTTCATAATCCCAGGAGCTGGCAGCGAGTTCATATTTCATAATCTACCGTATCTTCAATCAGATATATTAAAATGGTCCACGAAACTGCATCTCATAGGTGAGCCGTGCGCGCTCAGGGTCCGGAACCCAATCTGAAGCTGGCTCAACCATTGCGTGAGCCTTTTCGGCTACCGTCACGGGATTGGGATAATAATGCTGTTCCAGCCATGGCGTCGTTGGGCAAGTAGTCGGCGCAAAGCCTATCCGACCCACAATCGCTCCGTCGGTTGCACCACTCTCAGCAAGCCTAGCTAATATTTCAGCACTGAAACCACAGTTCGTCCATGCATTATCCACAACCAGGATACGGCGGGTTTTCGAAACTGAGGCGGTAATAGTTTCCATATCCAGAGGTACCAGCGTTGCCGGATCTATAACCTCAGCCGATATACCTTTTTCTGCTAATAATTCTCGGGCACGCAGACATTCCATAACCATATTACTAACCCCTAGCAGAGTGACGTCGTCACCCTCAGCACAAATACGCGCCTTCCCAAAAGGTAAAGTATATGCTTCTTCCGGCACGTAGCCTTCAGTGAAATAGAGTAACCGATGTTCTGTAAACACAACCGGATTCTGATCACGAATTGCTTCAATCAACATGCCTTTAGCATCATAAGCATTCGACGGCGCAACCACTTTTAATCCCGGCACATGAGCAAACATAGCATTCAAATTCTGCGAATGTTGTGCACCCTGACCCCAACTTTTTCCAATCATGCTGCGCACCACCATCGGTACTTTTGTGGCGCCGCCGTACATGTAGTGACTTTTAGCAGCAATATTAATAAGTTGGTTCATACACAACATTAGAAAATCCATGCGGATATGCACATGAACCGGACGACGTCCTGCCATCGCGGCGCCTATTGCAACACCGGTCATAGCATCTTCAGATAACGGAGTTGTGAATATTCGATCAGCTCCATGTTTTTCCAAAAGCCCACGTGTCGACCCTTGGATGGCCTTATGGTCATCAACATCAAGTCCCATAACGAAAACCCGTTCGTCAGAGCTCATCTCTTGATCGAGCGCTTCTCTTATCGCATCCACATAACTCAGTAGACGCCTCGCCTCGTGCAAAGAATTGTTTTCATCGGGCCCGTTGTTACTTGGCGAAGACATGGTCAAAAAGCTCCTCCGGCACAGGTGCAGCCGAGTTTTCAGCAAAAGCGATCGCCTGATCAATTGCTACCTCGACATCAGAATTGATCATCGCAACTTCGTCGTTTGGTAACATCGCCGCCAAGCGGACCACCTGATCATTGCGCTTCCAATCGGCGACTTCACTATCGGAGCGGTAGCCTAAAGAGTAGTCCTCGCTTGGACCAACATGCTCGCGCCACCTATAGGTGATACATTCGAGAAATTCCGGGCCGCCGCCTTCTCTCATGCGCTCGATCATAGCGTTTGATTCATCACGGATATTAAAGATATTCTGGTCTTCAATACGCACGGTGTGAATGCCGAAAGTAGCTACACGTTCACAGATTGCGTCTGGTCGTGATTGGCGTTTCTCAGCCGGTTCGTGAATGGCATAGCCATTATTCTCCACGACATAAAGGACAGGTAGTTTATGCAAGGCAGCAAAATTAAGCGATTCCGTGAAAGCCCCTTCTTCTGTGGCACCATCGCCCAAGAAACAAACAACGACATTCTTTGACTTTGATTGTTTCAGTGCTAATGCATACCCAGTGGCAATCGGCACACCCGTTCCAACGACAGCAGAAGCACCCAATACATTGTACTCTTCAGAAATCAAATGCATCGAGCCACCTTTACCAGCAGCACACCCAGCAGACTTGCCATACATTTCCGCCATCATTGCATTCAATGGAGCACCTTTAGCAAGATACGCCGCATGACTTCGATAGGTGCACCCGACAATGTCCTCTTTAGTCAAATTTGTGCAAACCCCTATCGAGATCGCCTCTTGACCTATTGCTAAATGCACAGGGCTCTTGATGACATCTGTAGAATAGATATCCGCAATCCGCTCTTCGGTGCGGCGAATAAGGCGCAATTGCCTATATAGAGAGGCGATATCACTAGTTGGTTTTTGTTTCACGCTAGTGGTCATAATCACTTAATGTTGTGCCCGATACCTATTATTGCACAACATAGATGATTCGAGCCGTGATACAAAAATATTTATCGGAGAATTTACAAAGGCGCGCACAGCGACACCAGCATGTAAAAATGCCAGTAAAGTCTGTAAAATATTTGCTTACCATAAATCGTTATAGTTCAGTTTTGCCAATAACTTTGGCCGCTTTAATCGGATTCTCTGCTTAGCTGTGATGCCCCTATAGAGTAACACTGACTTAATAGCGTAGTACGTCAGCGATATCCCTCCACCCTTCTTAAATTATTTATAAACTTGTTAAATTGTCGTTAAATTTGGGATCACTTGGAAAGATTGTTAAAAGAATGACTTTAGAGGGCTTACAACAGGCAATCGAAACGCATCAGAATGGCAATTTAGAGACTGCGCGAAAACAATATGAAGCTATTTTGCAGAAAGATATCCACAACAGCGATGCTTTAAACCTTTTGGGCTTAATACATTTTCAGCAGAAAGATTATGAGCAAGGCCTAATTTATATAGAAAAAGCGGTACGCCTAAGGCCTAAAGCGCCGGAATATCATAACAACCTTGGGATGGTTCTAAATAGTCTAGGACGCGTGGAGGAAGCAGTTGTGGCGTACCTAGACGCTCTAGAGTTGGCACCAACATACGCCGATGTATTCTATAACCTAGGTATTTTAGAAAATAATCGTCACAACTATCAGATCGCAGTCGAGTATTTCCAAACCTGCCTTAACTGCGCTCCTACCAATAGGAATGTTCGTAATGGGATGGCGATCGCACTAATTCGGCTGGACAAACTCCATAAAGCGACGAAACAAATCGAAAAACAGCTCGGCCAGTACCCCCAAGATGTTGACGCTTTAAATAACCTCAGCGTTGTAAAGGTGCTCAGTAAAGACAATTATAACGCACGAAAGACTTTAGAAATTGCTCTAGAAATTGATAGTCAGCATGTCACTTCACGGCTAAACAGGGCTCAGTTAATACTACTTGATGGCAACCTACGCGACGGTTTCGCAGAGCATGAATGGCGCCTTAAAAGTCCAGACTATGAGCAAAAATTTGAAATTCCCAGGTGGACGGGAGAAGCTCAACCTGATTCAACAATCGTCTTATGGGGGGAACAAGGCCTTGGCGACGCACTCCAATTTATTCGCTATGCACCGATGGTGAAGCAACGGATCGGCAAGTTAGTCGTAAGCTGTCGACCACCGCTACAAAAATTATTTGCAACAATCCCCGCCGTTGATGAAGTAATCTCATCAACAGCCTCGAGTACTGCCCACGCACACCTCCCAATAATGAGTCTACCGTATATATTTCAAACGACGGCTAACTCAATACCCGCAGAAGTGCCCTATATACCGGTTCCCGCGCCCCTTACCTTACCCGGCGACAAATCTGCGCTAAAAGTAGGCATCGTTTGGGCCGGTAACCCTAAGCATCCTCGAGATAGTCGTCGAAGTCGGTCGCTAGATGAATTTGCTCCACTAGGTTCCTCTCCAAAGGTCGACTTTTTTAGCCTGCAGATGGGTAAAGCAAAAGAACAACGTCCACCAGAGAGCTTAAAGCTTATCGATCTCACCCACCATATAGAAGATTTTTATGATACCGCACGCATAGTAGCCGCACTCGATTTACTCATCACCGTTGATACGTCAATCGCACATCTCGGCGGGGCCTTGAATAAGCCGGTTTGGCTAATTATCGATGAAATACCGGATTGGCGTTGGCAACTCAAACGTAAGGACTCTCCTTGGTATCCTACGCTACAACTTTTTCGGTCCAAAGGAGACTACGGCCTTCTCTTCAAAGAAATGGCTCAGGCACTTTTCGGTTTGAATAATAGGAGAACTTAACCAAAACCAGCGTCATAACCAATAAACATAAGTTTGTCGGCACAAATTCATTACTTCGAACTGTAATCAGACCAAACCTGGCGACCCCGGTAGGACTCGAACCTACAACCCCCGGCTTAGAAGGCCGGTGCTCTATCCGGTTGAGCTACGGGGTCCTACGATTAACCGCAATAGCTAGTGCGTCCAAGGTACCTTTCTATGGAATGCAAAATTATCAGCGTAAGCCTTTGGCTTAATCTTTCGTTCCTTTGCTTGCGCCACCGTGTAGGTATAACCCTGAGCTTTAGCATATTCGACGGCACTTTCCTGGCTTTCAAATTCGAGCCTTACCTGACGCTTCGTATCAGTCGATCCATTCCATCCCATAATAGGATCCGGCGTGGAACGATCAGAGGGCTCGAATACCAGCACCCAATCCTTTATTTTTGCCCGACCTGACTGCATCGCGGTTTTTGCAGGCTTGTAAATACGTACGTGCATAGAAGACCTCTTAAGAGCGCACTAATTTCTTTCTGCTTACACAGCTATCGCAACGATCTCAAGTATCTTAGGCATCCTTACCCTTAACTTCCACGCCAGCCCATTTTTCAATCAAGCGAATAAGTCCTATCGAAGAATCTTCTCCATGGCCTTGGGTCAAAGCAAACTGGAGGAACTGACGTACCTGGGACCCCAACCACATGGGGACACCCATAGCAGCAGCCTGTTCGACACATAAGTTAACATCTTTATGAATCAAAAGAGTGCGCATGGACTTAAAATTTCGGGGCAAGACAAAGGTTGGGTACTTGTCCTCAGTCGCTCGATTCATCCCACTGGAGCGATTAAATATTTCGAGCAAAGTCTCAGCTTCAATTCCCGCCTTGACACCCATTACCATTGCTTCCGCCGTCGCTATATTACCCACAGCCGATAGATAGTTATTAGCCACTTTTGCGGTTTGCGCCATGCCAGGCTCTGCACCCACATAAAAAGGTGCATTACCGATATGGGCCAGGATGTCTTTCACCTTTTCATAAAGATCTTCCGGCCCCGAAAGCATTAACGAAAGCGTTCCAGCGGACGCACCGCGTTCGCCGCCGCTTACCGGACAGTCCAAGCATTGCACACCTTTTTCACCGAGCACAGCACCAACTTCCTTAGCAATAATAGCACCGCTGGTCGATAGATCGATATAGCGCTTGATTTTGCTACCTTCGCACAAGCCATGCGCCCCCGTCGCAACCGTTTTCACTACATCGGGTGTTGGCAAGCTGACCAGAACCGTTTCAACCTGCTCAGCGACCTCTTTTGGTGTCGCTGCTCGTTCAGCGCCGATCACCACGAGCCGTTCCGCCGCTTCGTCGACTGGATCAGACACAATAATAGGATAGCCTGCCTTCACTAGATTGCTCGCCATTGGCCCACCCATCATGCCGAGACCTATGAAACCAAGTTTTTCTTTCGCCATTTTATTTTTCCTTAAGATTTTCCCTCTGTTTCGTCAAAAAATTCCTTAGCAGCCCGCGCCGCGTTTAGGCCTGCGGGCATGCCGGCATAAACGCTAACATGCAGCAGCACCTCACGAATTTCCTCCTTAGTGCAACCATTAGTGATCGCACCATCTATATGATGCTGCAATTCAACCGGTTTATCGAGTGCGGCCAATAGGCAAACGCTCAACATACTTTTGACCTTACGATCAAGGCCAGGACGATCCCAGACCATACCCCACCCCCATTCGGTTGCCGCCTGCTGGAATGGCGCCAAGAAGGGGTCATTATCTGCTTCCTCAACGGCTTTATTAACCCTACCTGCGTCAAGCACTTCAGTTCGAATTTTTAGCCCGCGCTTAAATTGATCATTTTTATCTAGTTCGCCCATAATGTTACTCCGCTGCTTGCAGGTCCGAAATGGTATTTGCCGCACTCACCCCCACACTTCCAAGAAGCACAGCAATCATAAGGCAGAGTGCTGCGGTCAGTTTTCTCATAGAAATGAGTTTAGTGGATTTTGTGTGTGTGAGTAAGAGAGAGGGGTGAGAAGGACTAAAGGGTTCCTAACTCAACACCCTTTGTATTTTTTGCGGATACATTCACGGGCAAATCTCTTTGCGTCTGCGATTTGAGATGGGGTCATCTTCTTCTCAACACCATCGCTCCACCCAAGACGCTGTTTCGCTACACCATCACCGCCCTCAGCAGCATCATTTACATATGATGATGCGGACACGTTAAACCACATATGGGCACGAACATAGTCCTGTTGAACCCCGTATCCATCGTAGTACATGATACCCAGAGTCCATTGGGCACGGGAATATCCCTGTTCTGCAGCAAGTCTAAGATATTTCACTGCGTTCTTATCGTCCCGTGAAACACCTTTTCCTTTGTGGTAGGCGTCACCTAACCAGTACTGGGCATGAATATCCCCTTGTTCCGCAAGAGGCATCCATTCACGCACTGCGGAGGACCAGTCTTTTTTCAATACTCCCGCCCATCCCCTTTTGAAACCAGCACTCCACTGGTTCTGTTGAAAATCATTACTCCAGGCAGCGCCGATGGCACTTAGTGATAGAGCAAGGGTCAAACAGAGTGTTGCGGTCAGGTTTCTCATAGGAATGAGTTTAGTGGATTTTGAGTGTGTGAGTAAGAGTAAGAGGGGTGAGGACTAGAAGGACTAAAGGGTTCCTAACTCAACACCCTTTGTATTTCTTACGGATACATTTTCGGGCGAGTTTCTTTGCTTCTGCGATCTGGGCGGAGGTCATTCGTTTTGCAGCAAATTTTTGCAACTTTACACTTTTTTTATGTCCATTCGTAGCAGCAATATTTCCCCACATATAGGCACGGACATAATCTTTTAGCACTCCTTTTCCCAAGGCATAATGCGCACCAAGATTTCCTTGAGCACGGGGATTCCCCTGTTCAGCAGCAAGTCTGTACCACTTCACCGCAGTCTTATTGTTCTGTGGAACACCTTTCCCCTGACGATACATTTGACCCAGACTGAACTGGGCAACGGCAAGTCCCTGTTTCGCGGCAAGTCTGTGCCACTTCACCGCAGTCTTATCGTCTTGGGTAACACCGTGTCCTTCGTAGTACATCACACCCAGATTGAACTGGGCAAAGGCAAATTTCTGTTTCGCAGCAAGTCTATACCACTTCACCGCAGTCTTATAATCCTGTGAAACACCTTGCCCGTTGGCGTACATCACACCCAGATTATACTGGGCATCGGCATCCCCCTGTTCGGCAAGTGGGGTCCACTCACGCAGAGCAGTTGCATAGTCACCACTATTGTATGCTGTAAGACCCTTTTGGTCATCAGCACTCTCACTCACTCCCACACTTCCAAGAAGTACGGCAATCGTCAGGCAGAGTGTTGCGGTCAGATTTCTCATAGAAATGAGTTTAGTGGATTTCGGGTGTGTGAGTAAGGATGATTTCGTTACGGCATGCGGGCAACAACCTACAACACAAGCTAAGGGTGATCTGTTTGAACGCCTAACGCAGCTGTATCTCCGCTAAAAATAGCCAAAAAGGCCAGAGGCAACTTTGTGGAAAGTTGTTTTTTAAGGGTGATTGTGCGGAATTTGTGCGGAACCCAAAAAAAACGACCTAACCAAAACGGCTAAGTCTTTGTCTTCATTGGTATAATCGCTTTAGAACAATGGTCGGGGAGAGAGGATTCGAACCTCCGACCCCCTGGTCCCAAACCAGGTGCGCTACCAGACTGCGCCACTCCCCGACATCCAAAGAATCGAAAATGCACCGTATGCTTAAGAGGTTTTCGGTTCAAGCGTCATTGAGAAAAATAATTATCGCCAGCTATCAAATATTTCATGGGCGACTTGATCGCCCAACTTTATACCCAACCTCGAAACTGTGCCTCCATTTAATTCTAATACAGCTCTTACAAAACCATTAGAGCCGATATATTCCTCCGACATCGGCATGGTGCGCTCCACGATGTGAGAAATCCGTCCTTTTCCATCAATAAACACCATATCCAGCGGTATATAGGTATTCTTCATCCACATTGAAATCTCTCGTGGAGAACCATAGTCAAATAACATTCCCTTATCCGAATCCAGGTGTTTGCGAAACATCAGGCCCCGTATTTTTTGTTCCGGGGTAACCGCAAGCTCGATTTTGAATCGGTGTCGTTTTTCGCCGCTATCGATTTCCAGTGATGAGATTGGAAAAGATGCCGTCGATTGTGCCAATGTAATGGGACACGCCAATATCCCAAAAACACATACAAGAATTCTCAGCATGATTAGTCTCGTTTGTTATCGACAGACCTTAAGGGAATCCATACCTTGAGCACTAATACTTTTTTACTCATACAACTTTGAGGAGACGAATTGTGGTCTTCATGACAGACATGCCTTCGGCAACCTATGACCGCATTATCAATCAGAAGTTACCAGAATTTGGAGAGACTAAATGTGTTGCCGGTCCACCTATTTCTGATCGGCGGATCGCCATCGTCACAACGGCAGGCCTACATCGCCGTCAGGACAAACCCTTCGCCCTAGGAGTAGGCGAATACCGTGTCATCCCAGATGACACCGATATGAACGATCTGATCATGAGCCACATCTCCAATAACTTCGACCGGACCGGATTTCAGCAAGACCTAAATGTTGTGTTTCCGATTGACCGTCTACGGGAATTAGCAGCCGATGGCACCATCAGCTCGGTCGCCCGTTACCACTATGCATTTATGGGTGCTACACCGCCCACTGATCAGGCGCCCGTGGCCAAGGATCTTGCCCAACGGCTCAAGGAAGATGATGTCGACGGTGTAATTCTCGCAGGGGTTTGACCCCAATGCACGCGCGCCGTGGGCGGGCTGGCACATTACATCGAAGGCGAGGGAATTCCGACGGCTCAAATCAGTCTGATCCGCGAGCATACGGAGCGTCTCCGGCCTCCGCGCGCCTTGTTCGTTCCGTTTCCGCTTGGACGCCCATTTGGTGCCGCAAATGCCCCGGATTTCCAGCGCCAGGTTTTACAAACCGTAATCGGCCTCTTAGGTTCAACTGATGGGCCAATCCTAGAGGATTTCCCCAACAAGGCTCCGAGCCCGCAGGAACTTTCGGAGAAGGAATTAGAAGGCTGGACCTGCCCAGTGAATTTCGCAAGTCCCGTAAAAGATCTCAGCAATGCCGATAAGTTTAGAAAAGCGATCAAGCAGGAGATCGCGCTGCTCAGGCCGTGGTATGTGGAATCAGTAGCTAAACAAAACGGACGGCGGCTGGACGGGCTGACAAAATACCGGCCGGAAGAAATCGCCGACCTGCTTATTGGCTATTGCGAAGATCCCTCCATGGCTTCGTTCCTCGACGGCGAGCCTTTGGCTCGGGCGATTAAGCTGACTGCCGACGACCTTAAGCATTTTTATTATCAAGGGGCCTTGGCGCGGCCCGGTAGCGTCACCTATGAAGATATCGACAATTGGTTCTTCGGCGAAAGCTCGGCCGGCATGTTGATCCTAGAAGTTCGTAAAATCCTAATTCGCTCGGAAGATGCGGCGTTGAAGCGGGTAGGTCTGATCAACTTGCTGCCACACGCAATGTCGCATCACGCTCCCTGACGACCAGAGAGATATCAAAAATACTACGATCGAGATTAAGCTTAGGGAGGTACTTTACTTATGACCGAATGGTTACCCACATTTAATCCATCCTTCCGAAACGATTTGCTCACGCTATTACCTAAAAAGAGCGGGCAAATCTCAGAGAAACTGGCAATATCTATGACCTTTTGTTAGGAAACTTAATGGTTCATCTCGAAAACCCCGCTAAAGTGCGCCTCGAAAAAAATGAATTGGCCATCGGAATATTACTTCGACAAGCTAGGACCGTCGACATAGCCAAAATAATGAAAACCTGCGGTTATGACTACTTATTCATCGACATGGAACATAACGCTATGACGTTGGCCGATACGGTGCAGATTTCAGTCACTGCGCTCGATACAGGCATAGCGCCTATCGTCCGTGTGCCAACAATGGACTTAAACTTGGCCACTAAACTTTTAGATAACGGTGCACTTGGAATTATTTTTCCCCACGTGGAAACCGCTAATGAAGCGCGTGAGATAGTCAATAAACTAAAATATCCCCCCACTGGTCACCGCTCTATAGACTTACACATGCCACAATTTGACTTCGTACGTCATGATGCCGGTGAAGCAGCAAAAGTTCTGAATGCTGAAACTCTTATCGTTGCCACTGTTGAATCACAAAAGGGTGTCGAAAATGCTACCGCAATTGCTGCGGTAAACGGCATTGATGTGGTCTTTGTTGGCGGCAACGATCTTATGATCGATTTTGGTCTACCCGATCAACCTGGTCATGAAAAAATTATCGCTGCATACGAGAAGTTCCTCAAAGCGTGCCAACAAACAGGAACAT
>PAXN01000016.1 GCA_002715005.1 Rhodospirillaceae bacterium | reverse complement strand
TACTCCTGACAAAATAGTTGGTGATAAAAATATAAACCACCTTTTAGGGAACGATGGCGATGACGAGCTGTCCGGCGGTGCAGGTAATGACACGCTGGATGGCGGCGCCGGTAATGACAGGCTTGATGGTGGAGACGGCCGGGATCTATTGATAGGAGGCAGTGGCGATGATCTGTTGATCGGCGGTGATGAAGTTGTCGCTGCATTTGATCATCGCAACCGTGCAGACTATCGAGATGCTACCGGTGGGATAGATGCCAAACTGTCAGCAACTGCGACAGTAACTGGTGACAGTTCAGTTGGTACTGACACGCTGGTCCGTATTGACCATGTAATTGGCTCGGAGTTTGACGATGTATTTGTTGCTGATAAAAGCTTCAGAGATGTTGCCGGCGGTAAGACGATTAGGATTGAAGGCCGCGGTGGTGATGACACTATTATTGGAAATGGTTCTACAAAAGCGTTTTATAAATCGGCTAAAGCTGCAGTAACCGTCGATCTGGAGGCCGGGATTGCCCGAGGCACCGATGCGGGTGATGTCGCCGGTGTTGGCACGGATACATTATCTGGCATCGATAAGATAGTTGGATCTGACTTTGATGATACGCTTCTGGGTAGTGACAGCTATTATCGTGAGGAACTCCAAGGCAATGCAGGCAATGACTATATTGACGGGCGCGGTGGGGGAGATCGAGCTTCCTATCTCATGGATGACGACGGCATCATTGCCAATCTTTCATCGAGCGCAGTAACGATTGGGGGTGAAACGGTTGCTGCTGGGACTGTCCGAGATGGGTTTGGCGACATTGACACCTTGATGAACATTGAAAGTCTTCGTTCGTCACTACATGACGATGTGTTGATTGGCAGTGATAAAGACAACAGTTTCCGCATTGAAGGTGGGAACAATACGGTTGATGGCGGTCTCGGAACTGACCGTATAAATTACAAGACCCGACAGGCTGGCGGTGTAACTGTGGACTTGGATGCTGGCACTGCGACCAATGCCCTTGGCGGTACTGACACCTTAACCTCCATCGAGGATGTTCGTGGCTCCAGGTTCAACGACGTTATAACTGGCGACAGTAACGATAACCGCCTTGATGCGGGTGACGGAGACGACGTTGTTAAAGGCGAAGCCGGCGCAGACAGAATTAGGGGTCGCGACGGTAACGATACTCTTTTCGGTGGCGCCGGTAACGACACACTTGATGGTGGAAGTGGCAATGACACGATTAATGCTGGCTCAGGTGCTGATCGATTAATCGCTGGAGCTGGCAATGATACGTATAAATTTGGTTTAGGCATTGACGAAATTGATTATTCTGCGATTGCTGAATCAATAACGCTTATCCGAGGGGGTACTGTTAATAAAGGACTGATTGGGACAGACACCTTTACCGATTTCTATGAAAAAATAATCGCTACGGATAACAATGATGACTGGATAGATGGAATAACCGGCGGAGGTAACATTGCTAGTTTAGATGTAAATCTTGCAGCCCAGACATTAACAGTTTCAAATCTTCCCGGCTTAGGTTCATTTTCCGCAGATATCGAGAATTTTGAGAACATAAGGGGTAGCAATACTCCTGACAAAATAGTTGGTGATAAAAATATAAACCACCTTTTAGGGAATGATGGCGATGACGAGCTGTCCGGTGGTGCGGGTAATGACACGCTTGAAGGTGGCGCCGGTAATGACACCTTAATTGGTGGGGCTGGCTTTGATACGGCTCATTATGAAGGCAAATTTTCTGATTACCGAATTAAATCGGTGTTTGATGCCGCGGGTAGAGAGACACTATTGGTAACCGATTTAGTTGGCACAGATGGAGTTGATCAGCTTACTGAGATCCAAAAACTACAGTTTGCTGATAAGACAGTTAATATTGGACCAGTTGCTGGTTGCAAAGGCCTGCTCACGAACGGAAATACTACTGTAAGTGAGGTTTTTTCTCATGATAATGATGCAGACGCTGGGTCTAAAAGCGACACAACTGTTCAAAAGCTCGTTGAGGCTATGGCAGGTTTTAGTCGCGGTGATGCGAATACGGAAGATACTTCAATAAATCCAGCAGAACGGTCCATGCCGGTATTTGATCTTCTTTCGGATAGCTAATTTAGCCGTATAACAGGGTAAAGCGTCCTTGGTGTTGTTTCTCGTGTGCTTTTGCGAGCGTTGCCTGCGCCTTTATTTCCTGCTCATCTCCAAAAGGGCATACAGCCATTTGGGCAAGGCTTTCAAAAATGGCTCCTTCGGTACTGTCGCTGTTGAAAATGCGGTTGTATGTTGGGCTGCGCTCAATTTCAGATAGCCAAAGCTTTGCATCTTCATCTAACACTAAGTCGAGAGCAAAAAATTTTGGGCCATAGGCCGCACGGATACCATCTGGCGCGTGACTGTCAAAAAAACCATTATCTATCATTGCTTTAATTAAAGTGCTTACGATATCTCGAGCTTGGTTCCATATTTCAGCTGGTCTTAGGCCCTCTTTTTCTAGGTGCAAAAAAAGTTCATCCACTGTCCACCAACCCTTTTTGCCAATGTCAGCTGCGAGTTCTGCTTTGAGGTCGTCTCTGTGACGGTCTGGCCTGGTATGTTCTGTGTGGACCGAGGTCAAATGAAAACTATTGGGGTCTGTTGTGTATTTACGGAGAGCAATCTTGGCGGTTCCGCCTTGAAACAAATATACGCGAACGGGATTATACGAACTGACTAATGCATAGATACGTATGGCAAATTTACGTCCCTTTATGAGGTAGGGGTTTTTGACATAATCCTGCGCGATCCATCCCGGCTTGGGTTTGATATTAGAAATGTCATTCACCAGATGTGTGCCAACGGAAGCACTTAGGGTTGTTGATTTCACAATCCAGATTGGATCTTTGGCCAATTTGGCTTTTGCTTTGAGTGCCTCCAAATCACCCGGCATCACGTAGGTTGCGGGCAGGAAGTCTGGCCAAGTTTTGTTTGTCGTGTGACACCAGGTTTGGATGGACCTTGCAAAGGCGTCTTTATCGCTCCATTGCTTCCAGCCAAAGTAGTCATAGCCTTGTAAAAATTCCACTAAATCAAAACTGCTCTCTAAATAACGTTTGAAGCCTTTTTGGAGCTGGCGTAAATGCTGTTCGGCTTGTTTGTAGTGTCCTAAGTCGCGTTCCGCATTCATGAGACAATAGAGAAGCGCTGCGTTGGTTGGGGCAACTTCCAATGGTGCCTGGTAACACTCTATTGCTCGGTCCGGTGCGCCTAGGCGGTGGTGGGTGGCGCCGGTTAATAGAGCTGGCAGAATTGAATCTGTCCCGGCAAGCCTTGCAGCGCGGGTGAATTGCTCCAGCGCTTCTTCTGGCTTGCTCTGTTCCCAAAGGCAAATAGCACCGTTGAATATCGCCATATAGGAGGATTGGTCGACGGAGTGACAGCGGGCGAATGTCTCGGCTGCCTCTGACAGGCGGCTCAGGGATTTGTAAATTGTAGCTAAAAAGAATAGGTTTTCTGCATTATCGGGGTGCTTTTTGGCCATAGTTTCGGCGCGTTCCAGCGCTTCATGAGGCCGGAATGGAAGAACGTTTTCGCGTAAATCTTCTATTGCTTCGTGAAGTGACATTACTAGCGCTCCCGAAGAGCTTCAGACTGGTAGCGCAACAGTGGTGCCATAATAAATTCGATGATACGCCGTTTGCCGGTCTTAATCTCAATGGTGATCGCCATACCTGGCGTCAAGTTAACGTCCTTACCAGCGGCGCGGATAGTGTTGCGGCTTAAGGAAACGCGTCCAGCATAAACTAAGCCCAGATTTTCATCCTGTATGGCGTCCCTGGAAAGGTGTTTTAGCGTGCCGGGGATAGTGCCATATTTGGTGAAGGGAAAGCTTTCGAGCTTCACTTGTGCCTCCTGGCCAGCCGTCACGAAACCTTTATCTTTGTTAAGTACCATAATGTCGGCTTCTAGAACTGTATCTTTCGGGACGATAACCATGAGTACTTGCGCAGGCTGCACCACGCCGTCAATTGTGCGGACTTGCAGCTGTTGCACCGTGCCGTCAACTGGGGCCGTGAGTTGTTGCATACGCTCACGTTTCTGAGCACTACGCATCTGTAATTCTGCTGCATTCATGCGGTTGCGTGCTTCGACCATAAGTGAGAGTGCTTCCCGCCTCGCATCCGCTTTCAATTGATCGCGTTGTTTTTGCGCAGAAACTAGAGCTGCTTCTGCTTCGATTGCTCGATGACGGTGAATGATTAGGTTTTGTTGCTGTTCGATTAGAACTTGCTTTACCTCAAGCCATTGTCTCCTTGGTGCGTTGCCTGTTTTAATAAGTTTTCTTAAGGCTTGCTCGCGTTCACGGATAAGAGGAATAGTGAGTTTTAATTTCCCAATCTCGGCGAGTATGGCTGCGCGCTCTGCAACCCGTCGGGAAAATTCGGCATCGTAGGAGGCAACTTGCGCTTCGTGAGCGAGTAAATCACTTTTTAGTTTTTCCCTGTGCATCCGCACCAGGTGAGAGGAGGCATTTGCTGGCGGCACGAAATTGGGCGGGGTTCCATCAAGTGCTCGAAGATTTGCGTCAAGTCGGAGTGATTCGGTCTCTGAGGCAACGAACTCTCGGACTACTTGGCCTTTATCCACTTCGCTTTCAGTGGGGTCGAGTTCTATCAGCAAACTACCCTTCTTGACCTCTTGGCCATCGCGTACATGGATGGCCCGCACCACACCGATTTCTAAGGACTGTATTGACTGCAAGCCTCCCAACGGCACCAATTTACCTTGCGCGACGGCAACGATATCTATTTTGCCAATATATGCCCATCCTAAGGCGATGATGAAAAACGCGCAAAGTGTCAGCGCGATCGCTCGTGCTACTGGCGATGCGGGACGCTCCATAACTTCAATGGCAGAGGGCAAGAATGCAAGTTCATCTTCGCCGCGATGGCGTGCTTTATAGCGCTCCCACCACCCGCGTAAACCCGACTTTGAAACCGGCGTAGTTTCGGTTCCTATATCTTGCTCAGCTGTTGGCATTCAGTCTGTATCCTTAGTGGCATCGTCGCCGGATTGAAGAGAGTAAAGTCGGGCATAGCGGCCATTTTTTGCTAGCAACTCGTCATGCGTTCCCTGTTCTACTATGTCACCAGCTTCAACAGTGATAATACGGTCCGCGTTACGAACCGCAGAAAGTCTATGAGCGATGATTATTACGGTTCTACCCTTACAAATAGCACGCATATTGCGTTGAATTGCGGTTTCCGATTCATAATCAAGTGCGCTAGTAGCTTCATCAAATATAAGAATCCTTGGATTTGTAACGAGCGCGCGTGCGATAGCAATGCGCTGGCGTTGTCCGCCTGATACAGTGCTGCCACGTTCTCCAATCTCCGTATCGTAGCCTTCTGCTAACTCGAGGATGAATTCATGAGCTCCCGCAAGGTCGGCGGCGGCACGTATGCGTTCCATGGAAATGCTTGGGTCGGACAAAGCAATATTTTCGCGGACGGTTCGGTTGAAAAGCACATTTTCCTGAAGTACGACGCCGATTTGGCGTCTGAGCCAGGCGGTATCGACCATAGCAAGATCGACCCCGTCGACGAGAATACGACCACTTTCTGGTATGTAGAGGCGTTGGATGAGTTTTGTGAGAGTGCTTTTGCCTGAGCCGGATGGACCAACAATTCCGATTACTTCTCCCGGTGAAATGCTGAGATTGATGCGGCGTAGAACTTCAGGAGTATCAGGCTGATAACGGAAGGTAACGCCTTCTAAATCTACTTGGCCTTCGATTTGTGGCAGAGTTGCCCTGTTCAAGGATTGTCGCGGCTCTGTCGGGGTATTAAGAATGTCTCCCAATCGTTCCACCGAGATACGCGCCTGCTGAAAATCCTGCCAAAGGTTGGCTAATCGTAAGATCGGCCCGACAACTCGCTGCGATAACATATTAAAACCGACGAGTTGGCCGACCGTCATCTCGCCGCCGACGACTAACAAGGCGCCGAAATACAGCGTAAGAGCCATTGTCAATTTGCTGATTAATTGTGCAGACTGGCCTGCGATGTTGCTGAGATGGCTGGTTTTAAAACTGGCTCCAATGTATCCAGCGAGTTGGTCCTCCCAGCGGCGCTGCATTTGAGGCTCGACTGCCATAGCTTTTAGGGTTTCAACACCGCTGATAGATTCCACTAGAAATGCTTGATTGACCGCACCGCGTTGGAATTTTTCTTCTAGGCGACGGCGGAGGATTGGCGTTATTAAAACTGATAGCACAACATAAAACGGAATTGAGGCGAGCACGATATAGGTCAGCGTTGGTGCAAAAATATACATGACGATGAAAAAGACAAACGTAAAGAAAAGGTCGATCACGAGGGTTAATGAAGAGCCAGTGATGAAGTTGCGAATATTTTCTAGTTCACGAACGCGAGCTATTGATTCGCCAGTGCGGCGCGCTTGGAAATAGGCGAGCGGTAATTTAAGTAGATGGTCGAATAGTTTGGCACCTAGCTCTACGTCGACCCGATTGGTCGTGTGCGAGAAGACATAGGTGCGCAATAGACCTAAGAAGACTTCGAAGATAGAAACGACGATCAGGCCAAATACTAGCACGTCCAGAGTTGTTAGGCCGCGATGAACGAGAACCTTATCGATAACAACCATAAAGAAGAGCGGTGATACCAAAGCAAATATTTGGAGAAAGAACGACGCGACCAGCACCTCGCTGAAAATTTTCTTATAACGAAGCAATACCGGCAGGAACCAGGTAATATCGAACTTGCCGCCTTTGCCGAGCAATGGAACGCGTCTTGTGGCCAGTATGACATCACCCTCCCATTTTTCCTCGAATTCTTTTCGGGTGAGGGTAATGGGGCGATTAATGCCGGGTTCTTGCACCAAAATTTTATCTTTGGCAATTTGGCCTAGTATGATGAATTGGTCGTCTTTTAGTTTAGCGATAGCGGGAAGGCTGGTTTTTTGCAGCCGGTCCCAATTTGATTTTATCGGGCGTGACTTTAAACCGATTTTTCGGGCGGCACGGATGATATCTTTTGTTTCAAGCGGTGTTGCTGATTGCCCGAATTCGTGGCGAATGGATTCCTCATTACCTGGCATGCCAAAAAAACGCAGCAGCAGCACCAAACAAGCGGCACCACTATCTGTAGACCCGATTGGCTCCTCAGCCGCAGGCTGACCGTCGGACTGATCCAATTTATGACTCCCATTGGCACGCTCGATGGGATGCAACACCGCAACGGGCAAAATCTGAGTTAGGCGATGGAACTATTATGAATAAATTATAATTAAGAGTCGAACCTTTGTAATTTCGTTTGAGGGCTTGCTCGGTAGCACTTTTTCAGCCCAAATTAATGCTTTCAAGTCTCAATGGGTGGAATAAAGATATGGCGAATGAAATCGAAAAAGATAAAGGTAAAATATTCGTATGGGATATGCCTACACGTCTATTCCATTGGGCCTTGGTAATGTTGGTCATTATATCAATTGTGACCGGATTAGGATGGAGCAGTCTTTCAAATGAGACGTGGGTTCACGAATGGAGTGGTATATCAATCTTAGTATTACTATTTTTCCGAATACTTTGGGGGTTTTTTGGTGGCCGGCACGCTAGGTTCTTCGATTTCATAAAAGGGCCGCGGGCGATTTTGTCCTATATAAAGGGCCTCCTTACGGGCACGCATCAGCGATGGAAGGGCCACAATCCCATGGGCGGGTTATCTGTCATCGCTTTTATTGGTTTGTTGGGTGCGCAAGCCGGAACAGGCCTTTTTGCCAACGATGATTCAGACGTTGAGGGTCCCTTATTCGACAAAGTGGGTAAGGATTTAAGCGATACTATTACGACGTTTCACTATGATATTGCGACCCTTATCTATACCGTTATTGGGATCCATGTGGTGGCTATAGTCTTATACCGGTTTCAAGGTGAACGTTTGGTTGCTGCGATGATGAATGGCTATAAGGAGGAGGGAGATTATAAGGAGTCCTCAATAAAGGGCCCGACTGCAGGTAATCCATTCGTGGCGCTGGTTATGTTGGCTGCAAGTGTTGGGCTAGTGGCCTTTATTCTGAACATTTAGACCAGTAGGTGGCGGGCAGGCTTCGCGTAAAGGGCTGCTTTAGTCAACAAAAGGATGCATGTGAGCTGCATCGCATTACTATTTAGATGATTAACGATCAGCTCCTGGTAAAAGTTAGACGTTTTTGGTCCAAGGCAATCATCANANTATTTANGNNAGATTTGNANNGCANTNGTATTTTGCNAANCAAANAACANAAANTTNCAANCAAGAATTCTTTGCGAATTCCNTATTTTNNNTGCANCTTTGCCCANCTGTCGCGNAANGCAATGGTGCGGTTGAAAATTGGNTNNTGNGGTGTNGAATCGNCATCGACACAAAANTAGCCAGTTCTTTCAAACTGAATAGCTTGGCCAACTGTGGCATCATTCAACGAAGGTTCTAATTTGCAGCCACTTTTTACTGTGAGNGATGTCGGTTCTAAATCGTTAATAAAGTCGTCATTTGAACCCGGATTTNCGCTTGAAAATAATGGGTCGTAAAGGCGAATCTTTGCATCTATTGCATCTGCTGCTGAAACCCAATGAATAGTACCTTTGACTTTTCGTCCGTCGGGCGCATTACCGCCCTTGGTCCCGGGGTCGTAAGTACATCGAAGTTCAATGACCTGTCCGCTCGCATCCTTGATNATATCTGTACAGGTTATGAAATAGGCGAACCGCAAGCGCACTTCACGGTGAGGCCCGAGACGAAAAAACTTTTTCGGCGGGTCTTCCATAAAGTCGCTACGCTCCACGTAGATTTCCCTGGAGAACGGTATCATGCGAACATCGGATTCGGTGTTCTGCGGATTGTTGACAGCTTGCAATTCTTCGGTTTGGCCTTCCGGATAATTCTCGATGANTACTTTGAGAGGGTCCAGGACCGCAAGCCGTCGCTCTGCATTACGGTTCAAGTATTCACGTATCTCGAAATCAAACGCAGCCATCTCAACAACGCCTTCGTTTTTCGAGATAGAGAGTTTGGCGATGAAATTTCTTATCGCTTGCGGTGGCACACCGCGGCGGCGCAGACCACGTAGCGTTGGCATACGAGGGTCATCCCATCCACTAACATGCTTTTCTTGCACCAACTGCATAAGACGGCGCTTTGATAAGACCGTATGGGAAATATTGAGTCNTGAAAATTCATATTGTTTGGGTCGTGAGGGCACAGGCAGGTTTTCGATTAACCATTCATATAACGGTCGATGACCTTCGAATTCCAATGTGCATAGTGAATGGGTTACCCCCTCGATTGCATCCGACTGACCGTGGGCAAAATCATAGGTTGGGTAAATCNTCCATTCNTCGTGGGTGCGAGGATGTGAAGCATTAAGAATACGAAACAAGACTGGATCACGCATATTAATATTGGCCGAACTCATATCGATCTTTGCACGAAGTACTTTCTGGCCGTCTTTAAACTCACCGCGTTTCATGCGCATAAAGAGCCCCATATTTTCATCTNTTGGACGCTTGCGGTAAGGACTGTCACGGCCAGGCGTGGTAAGGGTGCCCCGATAGTCTCGTATTTCCTCAGCACTTAAGTCGTCCACATAGGCTTTACCTGCCTCAATTAGGCTAAGGGCCATTTGGTAAAGCTGTTCGAAATTATCGGAAGCAAAGTACAGGTGGTCGCCCCAATCGAATCCAAGCCATTGCACATCTTNTTTGATGGCTNCTATATATTCNTCGTCTTCTTTTGCGGGATTAGTATCNTCGAGCCTCAGATGGCACCGGCCATNAAATTCTGCGGCGACGCCAAAGTTNAGGCAAATTGATTTTGCGTGGCCAAGATGCAAATANCCATTGGGCTCTGGCGGAAAGCGAGTGATAATTGTTTCTTTTTCCCCGGCAGCGATATCCAAGCGAATTCGCGTTCGGATGAAATCACTTGGTTCTTCTTCGGTATCTGTTTCGGCTTGTTGATCATTCATAGCTATGCTGTGCCAGAATTTTGGAGCTAGGCCAAGCGCTGTTAACATACATTTTTTTTTGGGTTCACTAAATCTGGCAGCAAGTTCGATGATGAAGCCAGTAAACCTGAGCNAAACTGTTCGTTTATCCCGATCTTGGGCCGAATAAAATTATCGCGGCGCCAATTAAGCATATGATAGCACCCACGACGTCCCATTTGTCCGGCGTATTGTCTTCTACCGTCCATAACCACAGCAAAGAAGCACAGATATAGACGCCACCATACGCAGCATAAGCGCGTCCAGCAAAATCGCTNTCAATTTTGGTTAGTAGGAAAGCGAAAAGAATCAAGCAGGTTATACCTGGTACAAACCACCAAAAAGATTTACCTAGTTTGAGCCAGGCCCAGAAAGCAAAGCAGCCAGCTATTTCCGCTATTGCTGCACCGATATATGTTGCTACGGAAGTCATAATTTAACCATGCCACAAAATTGTAGGTTGACTGCATTAGATTTTGGAGCGAAGAGATATTGCCAAACCATCCTCAATCAGTCTGGAAATGAAAGCTCTTTCTAGCTATCTGGCACTTACCATTTGGAGATTGGAAAAGGTGCNTGATGCCCGTACATTAAAGCCATTATTAGATTCTTAACGAATTAGGACATAACGCGATTATGGCCGCAAAATCAAAGACCGAAACGAAACCTGCAGTTGATACGGTATCATATGATTATGAGCTACTTATTATCGGCTCTGGTCCCGGTGGGCATCGCGCCGCTATTCAAGGCTCTAAACTCGGCAAGCGTGTTGCTCTTGCAGAGAAAAATGTTCTGATGGGTGGTGTTTGTGTTCACACCGGCACAATCCCATCAAAGACCCTACGTGAAGCGGCATTGCATCTGACTGGCTATAGGGAGCGCGCTATCTACGGCGCTTCATATACTGTGAAGGATGACATCACTATGTCCGATCTGATGCAACGAACTCATTATGTGATTAATCACGAACAAGATGTTCTGTGCCATCAACTCCAGCGAAATGGTGTTGATGTACTAGCTGGTGGTGCGGCCTTTATCGATGCTCATACAGTAAAGGTGGGTGGCGATGATGGCGGTAACAGCCGGATTATAACGGCAGAAAAAATAGTTATCGCAACAGGAACCGCGACAGCTAAAGATAGTAAAATTAAGTTTGACGGAGAATATATCTTTACGTCTGATGAATTACTCGATGTAACCAAAATTCCCTCTTCTATTACAGTCATTGGTGCTGGTGTTATCGGACTGGAGTATGCGACCATTTATGCAGCTATCGGCACAAGAGTGACACTGGTGGATGCGCGCCCGCGGTTACTGGATTTCATAGACTCAGAAGTTATCGATACGTTGGTATATCAAATGCGGCAGAATCGCATGACTATTCGCTTGGGAGAGAGCGTTGCAGCAGTTGAGACTTTTAAAGATGGGGACCATGAGCGTGTTAGGGTCCTGTTGGAAAGCGGAAAGGAATTCGCAACGGAGAAGGCACTCGTATCAGTCGGGCGTATGGGGGCTACGGAAGGCCTGAGATTAGAGGCTGCAGGAATTACAGCAGATGATCGTGGCCGACTGAAGGTCAATGAGAATTTCCAAACCGAGGTAGATCATATCTATGCTGTCGGTGACGTTATTGGGTTTCCAAGTCTTGCTTCGACGTCACGCGAGCAAGGACGTTTAGCCGTTTGTCATGCGTTTGATTATCAGACGGATAGCATGCCTTCGCTGTTCCCTTACGGTATATATACAATTCCGGAAATATCGGTTTGTGGAAAGACTGAAGAAGAACTTACCGAAGCAGGTGTACCCTATGAAATCGGTAAAGCGACCTATCGGGAAATTTCGCGTGGCCATATCATTGGTGACGAGGATGGATTTCTGAAGTTATTGTTCCATATGCAAACGCGCGAATTGCTTGGCGTGCATATTATTGGTGAAGGTGCTAGCGAATTGGTGCATATCGGCCAGGCTGTGATGGGTACTGGTGGTAAAATAGATCATTTTATCAAGACCGTCTTCAACTACCCGACGCTTGCTGAATGTTACAAGGTAGCGGCCCACAATGGGATTAATCGGCTTGCTCAGTTGCCGCCGAGCGCAGATGTGGACCGTGAGAGCCTGCCAGTCTCCTAGACTATCGAGCGTTTGAGCTTGGGGGTAACATTTTGATGTAGATGTATTGTTTGATTTACCAGAACCACGACTGTCGCCTTGCATGGTAAATTTATTTGGCCACTATTTCTTCGGCAGGATGTTTTTTGGGTTTGATCATTGGCGACAAGAGCGTAATTAAAGGGCTAATGTATATTTCTGACTACCTTGCCTGGACAACATATTAATTAGATAAATTCCCGCTAGGTTAGACTTGGCCTCGCTGCTGGGTTAATAAAGGGTATGTCCGCCGACGTTTTAGCGAGCCATGC
>PAXN01000015.1 GCA_002715005.1 Rhodospirillaceae bacterium | reverse complement strand
TGACCACCATATCGGAATTCATTGCTGGCCCTGCGCTGGAAGAGACAATTGTTACTAATGGCCCCGAATACAGAGAAAAATTTTCAAAGATTATAGAAAAGGCAGATGTTCAAGGGTCGGATACAAAAGATGAACAAGCGATAAAGAAAATCACCTCCACTCTCTCATGGAACTGGTCAGCATTTCTGTTCAGTTATCTCTGGTTAATTTATCGGAGGGAAAATTTACTCGGATGGGGATTGCTTATCGTTGTCTGGTTCTTTCCATATCTTGCATCGATTTACTCGGTTGAATCGCCAAGCCCTACGCTAGATACCATAAGTTGGGTAGTATCATTGTCTGTCATGGTTATCGTTGGGATATTCGGTAATAGTCTTATTTTGCGTAATGCGATAAGGGCATATGGAGATACGACTTTATCAGCAGTTCGGAAGCAGCGTTCTCCTATAGCACTTTGGTTGGCAATTCTTCTTAAGATCGGGATGCTGGGAATGGTAATATTACTAGAATTCTTCAATAATTAGGCATTAAGAGGATGCCGCTGACTACCAAGGAAGACATGATCGAAATCTGTAATGTCTATAGAATTCCCAAACCCCTTATGATCATCATCGCTAGATTACCAATGACCAAATAGATAACGACTAAAGACAGTACCCCCATAATTCCGGTCCATAAAAGGGCAATGGCATGGTCTAACCTCGAAAGATCATTATCGACTGACGCGACCGTATTCTGAGTTTGTTTTACAAATCTGTCCCTGATAAGAAACCAGCAAGAGATTGCTGTGAGGGGCGGAAGCAATGATAGATGAGCCAACCTAGTTTTTTGAAAGCCTATTAAATACCATGGTGTGATTGACAGTTGTGGAATAATAAAAGGCCATAATATGAAGACGAAAATTCCTCCCCCCTGGCTAGTCAACGCTTCAAAGAAATATCGCCCAAGAAATAGGGTATAAGCAGTCGTTACATATAAAACTATACGGAACGTTATTTTTTTAGAAAGCATCGTTTCATTTGACCTGGTTCACCACAATTTTTAAAACTTATCGCTCTTATAAACTCAAAACTGTAACGCCGCCTACCTTAAAGCGATCACTTTAAATGTAATTAGAAATCAAGGGTAATTTTGTTATTTATTATCAACAACTTATAATTCAGTGGCTGGTCCCGCTAAATGACTAATACAGACCTCGTTTAGACGATTGTAACGTCATCAGATGCCCATCAAGTTCTACAAACCACCGTCATAGTCTGTTTCTTTACAATCTTTGCCAGTTCCTTTGTAGATTTCAGTTTGATCCGATTAGGCCACTTGGCGTTAATCCAGCAAAGGCGAGGAACGTCTCTAACGTTTGATGTTCTGCTCCCGGAATTTATATTAACCAGACCAGCGATCGCAGAATTCTCTGTTTCGCCGATACCGTAAAGTATTCATGCACGATCATAGGTTGTCGTGTCGCAATAAAATATCCACGTTCTTGCCGGTCATTCATCTCATTGGTTAAAATATTACGTTGAAGTGGCAAGCCGCGTTTTCTTATAAAATTTTGCTAAACTATCGCCCTTATGGTTAAAATGGCTCTAATCTTTCTATTTTAATAGTCAGATACATGATTATTTATTGAATTTTGGAGGTTGCTGTCATGGGGAGATTTGTTGGCACTCGATTGGGTTCCTTCTTGGGGATAGTTTTAACAGGTGTGCTGTCAAGTTCGTGCGCCGTGGGGCAAAGCTCTCAGCTGGCTCAGAATGTAGCTACCAATATTCCCGTTCTCATTGTTGCGGAAGATCAAGATAAGACCAGTTTTTATCATTGCAGCGATGTTCATAGACGCGTGATGTCCGAATTAAAGGGCAGCATGCAGCGCTACGGGTTCCAGATGCTCGACGAACAGTCTGTGGCCTCGGACATGGGATGGACCGACGATTGTGCATCCAATTCTGCTAGCTCAAATCGGCGCTCCAAGCGCGAACTCGTGGACTCAATTAAACTTATGAACAAAGCCAACCAAGCGAGCGCCCGTGCCCGCGCTTGGGTGTTGTACAGAATTCATGCTCAAGGCAAAAAGCTCAAGAACAGCACGGCACTTCAAGTTCGTATTGTCGGCGAGATTTATGATGCCGCTTCTAATAATTTCCTTGATAATTTTCAAATGCCTCGTGAAACTTTTCCGGCGCCAGCTAATTGCGGTAAAACATGTGTTTCGGAGGTTCTGGGGGATAGAGCAAGTGATGTTGCGATGAGCCTAGGTGACGTCTTGGCCCGGAAGCTTGAGCGTTATTCCCAACCTAACTCTGCGGGCCAAGCTGAACAGATCACGGACGCCGAGACGCCGGTGACGGGTGGTAATACTCCTGTCAATCACGGAATGGTGACGCCGTATACAGTGACGCTACGCCAGTTCAATAAAAGCGAGATGTTGACCATCATCGGCGTGATGGCGGACGAATTTCCCGGATACAAAGTGCATGAATTGATGTCATCGGCCGCAGTGGTAAGAAAGTATGACTACAGGACGACCGCGAAAGCGCACAAAATGGAAGAATGGTTGTTGATCCTCCTGCGTGATATGGGCTTCAAAGACAAGGAGTTTACAATGCAGATTAGCGGCACCAATATTCGAATTGATAAACTCACCCCGACGCCGGCTCGTCCGACCTCGCCAGACGAAAAGGCGCGGTTCAAGTAGTCTTGGTGACAAATATTTATTGAATATAGTTTTATAGGGCGTCGGGGCCACTCGTCACGGCACCATATATTGACGTGCTGCCGGTTCCGATCAACCCCAAAACCTTAACCTGTAACGCGCTTGCAAAAGCCAATGACGCGCGTTGCAATCAAATCTGATGACCGTCATGACTAATGCGGACTAGATTCACTTGGCATAAAACCTTGCCTGCGAATGTGTTTGCAAGAAATACAAAGGGTGTTGAGTTGGAAACTCTTCAGCCCTAACCTTTCTGTTCACACATACCTAAATTCTAATCTATATGAATGAATGATAAGGTGCACTAATGCCTGAAACTCAAAAAAATGTTCTTGGTACAAATTTGGAAGTTTGCGGAACAGATCCAGTTACAGGATTTTTCCGAGATGGTTGTTGTAATACGGGTATCGGTGATATTGGGACCCATACCGTTTGCGCTATTGTCGATGATCACTTTCTTGAGTTTTCTAAACGCAAGGGAAATGACCTGAGTACACCTCGGCCAGAGTATGGGTTTGAGGGTTTAAAGAATGGGGACTGCTGGTGCCTTTGCGCCATGCGCTGGGAAGAGGCACGTGAAGCAGGTTGCGCTCCGCGGGTTAAACTTACATCTACCAATATAAAAACACTCGAATATGTGAGCCTAGAACACCTAAAAGAGTATCAGGTAGACCTGCATTGAAACTAACCAAAATCTTTAGAACTTATTAAAGTACTAGATAGGTGATTGATCTATCGTGAATTTCGGACAAGGCTAATAGTTTGATCAATCATCTGGGGCGCGGTACCTAGATAGTTGCGCGGGTCGAGCAAGGCGGCAATATCTTCTTTCGTGAGATGTTTTGAGATCAGCGGGTGGTCGGCCAAGAAATCGGCAAGCATAATATTTTTTTCGAAACACTCGTTGCAGGCGTCTTGCACCACATTATGTGCTTCATCTCGGCCGATTATGGGGGCAAGGCCCATCATGACAGCTTCGGACATAACAAGGCCGTTTGTAAGATTTAGGTTCTCTCGCATGCGAGATTCATCAACGACAAGTCCTCGCAAAAGTTCCAGCGTTTTTTCTAGTGCGCCTCCCGTGAGCACGAAGGTCTCGGGTAAGAGCGTCCATTCCAGATGTCCTCCTCCGACGTCGCGCTCATGTTGCGCCACCATACAGTCTAGCGCGAGGCCAACTTTTTCGCGCACCAAGCGCCCAGTGGCGACAACAGTGGGGCAGATAACAGGGTTGCGTTTTTGTGGCAATGTAGAGGAGCCCCCGCGACCAGTTTCGTAGGGTTCGCTAACTTCAGCAATCTCGGTCCTCATGAGGAGACTGATTTCAGCAGCAATTTTGGCACAAGTGGCCGAAATAAGGCCAAGTAGAAAGGTTGCCTCAGCCCAGCCATCGCGTGACACATGCCAGGTAATCGGGGTCTCGCCAAGATTGAGCTCTTTCATTGTTTCCGTTAATACCTCGAGCCCGCGGCTGCCTAACGTCGCATTGGTGCCGACGGCTCCGGCAATTTGACCAACTTCAATTCGGGGACGATATTCATTTAAGCGTTCACGATGGCGATGAAATTCTGCCAGCCAAATGGCGGTCTTATGGCCGAAGGTAATGGGAGAGGCTTGGTTGCCCATAGTACGCCCTACCATCACCGTATCGCGGTGATTCTCGGAAAGCGCAATCAACGCGTCTTCAATGGACGTTAGTGTTTCGTCCAAATGGGCAAGTCCGTTTTTGATCATGAGTACATTGCCGGTGTCGGTAATATCTTGGGTGGTACTACCCCAGTGCAGATAGCGGCGGGTTTCTACGTCCAGCACGTTTTTGAGCTGTGTGACAATTGGTACGATGGGGAATCCCGACGCCGTAAAATGTTCAGTCATGGCCGCAACATCGATATTATCGATAGTCGCAGCCTTAGTGATTTTTTTAGCGGCCTCTTTGGGAATGATATTAAGCCGAGCTTGGGCACGCGCGAGCGCTGCTTCCACATCCAGCCATGCTTGGAAGCGAGCTTCGTCGCAGAATATTTCCTTCATCTGCGGGCTGGTATACATACCGGTAAAATAATCTGAATCAATTTGCGTGATCGCCATAATTAGCCCTCCGCTCTGTTATTGCGTGAGGCTTTCACTTCGCCCAGGACTTCATCGATCATCTCTGAGGTTACGCCGAGATAGTTTGCCGGATTGATCAACTCATCAATCTGCGATTCCGCCAGCTTGCCTTTGATGTGAGGGTCTTCCATGACTGCTTGTTTGAGCGTCAGTCCCTCTTCGTTGGCCCGCGCGCACGCATCAAACACAACATGATGCGCTTTGTTACGGCCGATATAAGGGGCAAGCCCCATCATCACTGCTTCAGACATGATCATACCGCGGGCCATATCTAAATTCTTGCGCATACGTACTTTGTTTACTTGTAGCCCGTCCAAGAGTGCTAGGGCGTTTTCCAGCGCACCACCGCACAAGGTGAAAGCCTCCGGCAACAAAGTGTATTCGATTTGCGCTGCCCCGACCGGGCGCCCGTGTTCGGCGACCATGGCGTCCAGATTGAGCGTGGCACGTTCGCGTAACATGCGGCCTGCAGCAATCAGCGGCTGGCAGTGTATGGGATTGCGCTTTTGCGGCAAAGTGGAGCTGCTGCCGCGGCCCGGCACGTAAGGTTCCGCCAATTCCATGATTTCCGTGTGTGCCAACAATCCTACTTCTTGGCCGATTTTGGCGAGTGTCGCGCCGATCATGGCCAGCAAGCNCGCCATTTCCGCCCAGCGGTCGCGCGAACAATGCCAGCCAATTGCGGGCGCCTTTAAGCCCAGCTCTTCGGCAACGGCTGTGCGCATGGCAATACCTTGATTTCCCACGGTCGCTAGGTTGCCGACCGCCCCGGTTATTTGGCAGGTTAGAAAGCGTGGTTTAATTTGATCGAGTCGATCATGATGGCGGTTTAGTTCCGAAAGCCAGACCGCCACCTGATGGCCGAATGAAATGGGGGATGCCTGTTGCATGACGGTCCGCCCTGGCATCAAAGTATCGCGGTGGGTTTCGCAGTGATCGGCTAACACGTCTTCAAGTTTTGTAAGCAATTGCTCAAGAATAACAATCGCTTGGCGGTACTGTAGCACAAGTCCAGTATCGATCACGTCCTGGGTGGTACTGCTCCAATGAACATAACGACCGGTCTCTTCGCTCACCTGACCCACCAGTGCGTGGACGAGTGGGACGATGCGTGCGCCTTTCTTTTTGTAGGCGGCGATAATGGCGTCCGTATCAATATTCTCAATTTTTGCCGCTTCTGTTATTTCATCCGCAGCTTTTTGCGGGATCATACCCACGCGCGCCTGGCCACGCGCCAAGCCGGCTTCCATCATCAGCCACCCTTCAAAACGCCCCTGATCGGAAAATATCTCCGACATCCGCGAGGATGCGAACATGTGCCCAAAATAGGCGGAATCAATGGCGGAGATGGGCATGGGATAGCCTTTCTTTAGTTGAATAAAAACTCCGCATTGCTTTCGCGGCAAACATCTTCGATGGCGCTGCGTAAACCTGATGGGACGGGAATGCCGGTTTCTTTGCGTTCATCGCGCATAATGTTTTCCGGTTCACCGGCAACCATGACTGGTTGGCTCGGATCGACGGGGGTGCTGGCATGAAGATCGTCAATCATTTGATCCACGCTCTCTTCNAATGGAATATCTGGATTGAAGATTTTAGGATTAATGGCTAAGAAGAAATGGCCGATATCCATGCTGCCGGGTGTGGCTTGCGCATCGCCATCACTAGTCATAATTTTTGCGCCGGAAAAAGCACACGAAAGAATTTCCACCATTGCTGCCAAGCCATAGCCTTTATGGCTGCCGAGTTCGCGGGTGCCCCCGAGTGGCGTTTGTGTGCCGCCTTGTTCTTCGATGATGACTGTGGCGTCTGTGGTTGGATTGCCGTCCGCATCGTTCGCCCAGCCGATGGGTAGCGGTAAGTTCTCATTATATTTGTTGCGTACCTTACCTCCGGCGACCGTTGTTGTCGCCATATCTAAACTGAACGTTTTATTGCGCTTGGTAGGGGCGGCGAAGGCGATGGGATTGGTGGAGAATTTCGGCTCTTTACCAAATGTGGGCGCGACCTTACGCAGCGCAGCGGAGGTTGTTGCGATACCAACCAAGCCCTCAGCAGCCATCATGCGGGTGTAGTAACCGGTGGCGCCAAAATGGGCGGAATTACGCACTACGGTGGAAGCCATGCCAATTTCCTTGGCTTTTTTTATCGCAAGGTTAGTGGCTGTCACACCAGGTACGTAACCGAGGCCGCCGCCGCCATCAATGAGGCCGGAAACCGGCGTTTCGTTGACGATTGTCACCGGGCCGTCGATGGTTATAAGCTTACCCCGCTGGCGGTGGAAATAGGGCGGGAGCATGGAAATGCCATGGGTGTCGATGCCGCATGCGTCGGCATCCGCCATGGCTCTAGCTGTGGTATCGATATAATCCTCCGGCATGCCCCAGGCCCGCATCAGTAAGGAAATTTGCTTGCGGAGGGTTTCTTCCGAAAAGTATTTAACTTCACCATCACCACCCAGTTCGGCCATATCCTGTCTCCTTAGTCTAAATAGAATTCTGCGCCGGTTTCCGCGGCGAGGTTTTTGAGTTTTTCGCGCAAGCCCGGCGGGATGGGAATGCCGGTTTTGGTACGTTCTTCCTCTATCAAATCTTCCGGCTCTCCCGCGACCATAACCGGTTGGTCCGGGTCTACACGCTGGGTTGCGCGCAAATCATCGATCAACTGATCTGTAGTTTCTTCAAATTCGCCTTTATCACGGAAGAAAGTCGGGTCGATAGCAATAAAGAAATGACCAATTTCCATGGAGCCCGGAGTGCGTTTGCCATGATTCGGTGACATGACAAGGCTCGAACCTGTTAAGCAGGCGCCCAGAATTTCAACCATGGAACCAAGACCATACCCTTTGTGGCTACCTAGTTCCCGTGTGCCGCCAAGGGACGTCATATTGGCGCCGTTGAAGTACTCGGCGGCGTCGGTCATTGGTTGGCCGTTCTCGTCGACCGCCCAGCCTTTCGGCAGGGGTTGGCCTTCAACGGCCTTATTGCGGATTTTGCCACTGGCAACTGTAGAAGTGGCCATGTCGAGATTGAACGGCTTATTGCGCTTTGTGGGTGCGGTGAAGGCGATGGGGTTGGTGCCGAGGCGACCTTCCGCGGCAAGTGCTGGCACGACGCGGGGCGCAGATGTGCTCGTGAAGGCAAAGCCCACTAGGCCCTCTGCTGCTGCCATGCGGGTGTAGTAGCCCGTCGCGCCGAAGTGGGCTGAATTACGAACCGCAACGGATGCTAGGCCCATTTTCTTGGCCTTTTCGATAGCGATGCTCATGGCTTTGTGCGCTACTGGATAGCCTAACCCGCCGCCTGCATCCAACAATGTAGTTAGCGGATTGTCGCGAACCGTTGTGATTTTGCCGTCCAGCGTGATCCAATTATTTTTGGCGCGTGTGCGGTAGTTGGGAATGCACGCAATGCCGTGTGTATCGATACCGCGCTTGTCGGAATCGGTCATGATCATAGCTGTAGTTTTCACGTAATCGTCGGGCATGCCGAAGGACGATAAAAACTCGGCTGTTTGTTTTTCAATAATTGCAGCCGGATAGTTACGAATTTCGTTACTCATTTCATTCACTCCTATTCGAATACGAAGGCAGCATTGCATTGCCGCGCTATTTCTTTGATTTGCCCGCGAAGACCTGGGGGCATCGGGATGCCGGTTGTTTCGCGTTCGGTCCGAACCTTGTTCTCCGGTTCGCCAGCAACCATGACGGGCTGATCTGGATCGGCGGGCTTAGTCACGTGCAGGTAGTCAATCAGCTCGTCAACGTTGTCCTCAAATTCGCCCTTGTCCAGAAACTGCGTCGGATCTATCGCCAGGAAGAAGTGACCAATTTCCATGGAGCCCGGCTTGTTNTTGCCGTGGTTGGGTGCCGTGTCGAGGCTGGCACCACAGAACGAAGCGGATAGAATTTCAACCATGGTCGCCAGGCCATAGCCTTTATGGCTGCCGCCTTCGGGTGTGCCGCCGAGCGGTGTTTGGGTGCCGCCACGGCTAATATAGACCTCCGGGTCGTCGGACGGATTGCCGTCGGCATCGCTTGCCCACCCAAACGGGAGTTTTTGGCTCTCATTCCATTTGTTGCGAATTTTGCCGGCAGCGACTGTGGTGGTCGCCATGTCGAGGCTGAAATTATCGTTCCTCTTGGTTGGCGCTGCGAAAGCGATTGGGTTTGTTGACAGCTTGCCGTCCTTGCCAAATGTTGGTGCCGTGCGGGGGCCTGACCCGTTTGTGGTGGCGATGCCAATCAGACCGGCGCGCGACATCATACGGGTGTAATAGCCAGTGGCGCCGAAATGGGCGGACTCTTTTACCGTCACTGCAGCCATGCCGCACTCTTTGGCTTTGGTGATGCACATTTCAGTTGCGAGGATAGAGGGTACATAACCAAGTCCTCCGCCCGCATCTATCAGTGCGGTTGTTGGTGTTTCTTTAACAACCGTGATGTTCGCATTAAGCGTGATCACATTGCGTTTTCGTCGGTCTTCGTAAGGCGGGATCATGGAAATGCCATGGGTATCGATCCCACAGCTGTCCGCATCGACCATGACNGTCGAAGTAGTTTCCACATGTTCAGGGCTCATGCCCCANGCGNTGAGAATATTAGCAATTTGTTNGCGGACCACGTCTTTCGGGATCCACATCACATCGTTTTCATCGACACGAAAGGCCAAGGCTTCCTCCTTGTTTTGCTTTTTCTAACATAGCGTTACTCTTGATGTATCCTGAGAGGACGCATTTGACAATTGGGCTAGAAAGTTAAGAGTACGGGATGGCNGAAATTGGTGATTTGGATTTGCCGCAAGAGATCTATGAGGAGTAGTCTATTAGCCGCACCGCTGAAATTTATGACGACATAAAAACCACCCTGCAGCTGACCATGGTCAATATGATTTACCATCGTTTGGCGATGAATGGGGAGGCGCTTGACTGGTGCTGGGTAAACACGAGACCGGTTATCCTCAAAGGCGCGATTGACCGGGCCGNTGAACAAATAACGGATGAATTTATAATAGATGATGATTCGAAATTACCAGCTGAAGAGTTTAGGCTAGCAGGCGTTGCGGAGGATCAGCGTCCGGCTATTTTAGCGGTCATCGATAGGTACAATTGAGCAGATCCGCGCATGTTATGCTTCTTAGAGACTTAAAAGCGCGTCGGTCGCTGGGGTAAAGGTGGACAGTTTCAACGCACCATCCACTCTCAATGGCGGGGACGGTGCGTTGATTCCGCCGATGGTCTTATTAGTCGGGCAGCACCTGGCCTAGCTGCAGCGGTATTGGCTTTGGGCGAAAAGATTGCTCCAGATGGCCCGATAACCGCGGTACCCACGCCTGTCACCATTGCCGAAAAGCTCATCTATATGTTTGTCGACACCTGTTCAAGAAATATTCCGAGGCTGCTCGTCGTCGGCGCTGTTTTGCGGCGGGGNTTTGCCGACGAAACTATATAATGATGCGGTCGAGCACGTCGGAGTTTAAACCCACACTCTGATAATGCGTCTTCACCTTTTCGATACGCGTGAATACATCTTCATAGCCGGTCTGGTTGCCGTTCTCATCGACCATGATAAGGGGGCCGAAATTGTGAAAAAGCGTCAACATATGGCCTTCGGTCGGCGTCACGATGAGTGTGTGTGTCTCGCCGGCAGGTTCGTAAATGAAGGTGCCTTTCCTTGCCTCCCACTCATGTTCCAAGTAACCCCAGCTGCCGTCCAGCGTATAGCCCGTTACGGGCGCAGGATGGCGATGACGGCCGATGACACCCTCGCGGGTCGCGCGCGTGAGATTTACCCAAGAACCTTGGGTAACGTTGTACATCAAAGGACGAAACCAGACTCCTTCGCCCCTCGGCACCCACATACGATCATCCTCCTCCTCGGTGTGAATGACGAGCTCATTTTTGGCTTCCGGTGGAAGCGGGATGTTGAGGGCCTTCATATCGAGTGCGGTAGCAGCCATAGGTTGTTCCTTCATGATTTTATTTTAGCTACTATAAGCACGTTGATAGACCTAAGGCCATAGGTGGAGGGACTTCCGCACTATCTCTGATTGATGGTATAATGATCGTAAAAGCTCAGTTGTTATAAATCTGGAGTTGCAATATGGCACGTCTGTTTACTGGGGTAGTAATTTATTCCTTTTTTGTTTTTTTGATTACAACTCCACTGAAGGCCAAACCTTCTGACCAATCTAAGATGAAACAGAACAAGTACGGTATTGCCTTAATTATAGGAAATAAGAATTACAAGGATGGTGTGCCTCCGGTCGATTATGCACATAATGATGCTGCAGCTTTTAAACGTTATGTCATTGATATTTTGAAGTTTAGAGAGAGAAATATCATATATTTGCGAGATGCTACCAAGGCCAATTTAGACTCCGCATTAGGGACCCACAATAATGTTGAAGGGGAGGTTCAGTCTTTTGTCAGAGAAGGTAAATCTGATGTAATTGTTTATTATTCCGGGCACGGGGTGCCAGGCGTGAAATCAAAAAGAGGATTACTACTTCCTACAGATGCAACAAGTAATAATGCTGAATTGGTTGGCTATCCCATTGATCAATTATATAAAAATCTTTCTAAGATTGGGGCCAAGTCAGTTACTGTTTTTCTTGAAGCATGTTTTTCGGGTGGCAGTGAAGGTGGGATGCTTATAAAAAATGCATCNCCAGTATTTACTCGCATAGAAGCTCCTAAATCAAACCTTGGAATAACCATTCTTTCTGCTACCTCTAAAGCCCAACTTGCAAGCTGGGACAACAAGGCAAAACATGGAATGTTTACCAACTATCTTTTGCAAGGCCTCTATGGTGCAGCCGACCAAGGCGAAGAAGGAAATAAAGATGGGAATGTTTCCTTGTTAGAGATCAAGGAATGGCTAAATGAGGAAATGACTTACAACGTAAAAAGGCAACACAGACGCAGGCAAATCGCGACTGTAATAGGAGAAGAAAATTTAATACTCGCATCGGTTTTACCTGGAAGGCAATTCAAGCCAATACAAGCGCTCGAAAAAAAGAAAACAGTAGCAAGGGCTCAGAGAGGCGCGTATCAAACCCCTACAATATCTCCTTCAGCTAGAGCATCATTAAACATTCATGAGTCATTCAAGTCTTATGGAATTCTTCCCATTAAACTTAAAGGGAGGCGTTGTGTCCCTTGTGAGAATATACTTATTGCGTCTCTTGAAGGATTACCCGATGCGAAAATTTTGCGGGGCGCAAATGCACGAAAAGCTGATGTCGTTGTGAGTTCCTTTTTGAGTAGGCTAAATGTAACACAAGAAGCCAATGATGCGTACGCTAGTGCCAAAGTTATGTCAGGTATGTTTGGTGCTGTTCTTGGAAAAAATATTGTGGATCACATTGACCGGTCAACACCGCCATCTTTTAATATTTTTGACGTTGAACTCATGCTTACGGCCAAAGATAAAAATTTAGGTGTATCAGAGACTGCACGCGGTATTTATTTTGATAGGAAGGACGCAAGACAGCCTAAACAAAGCAATACAGTAAAGGGCATTAACAGTGTGTTTAGGCAAGCTGCAGAAAGATTGGCTGTACGTTTGATGGGGGGAACTCCCCCGCCTATTAAAAGTGCTGCTCAAATCCGTAAACAATGGGAGGATAAAGACCAAAACGCTCAAAACGGTGATTGGTCAGAGGATAATAATGACTAATGTGGAGCGTTTAAAACCATCTCAAATAGCCCATATACTTCAGGTTCTTTTNTTATCGAAGAAAATGGTCTTCTTGCTAAGAATATTTTGGTCAATTCCAGTTTCTATTAAAACGTCATTGAAACGCAAAAACTCATTATCGAGATTATTACACCGACGATTATGTTTGGTTTAATGGCTACGGTCAGAGCCGTTATGAAAGAGAAAATTGTTCAATCGAAAACCGTCAGAAAGCTCAACGGTAGTCCGAAAAGGATTGCAATTATAATGGCGTTGATATGCAAGTTTTAGAAGGTTGTTCAAGTTGACGAACCATAATTTGCTGATCAGCGCAGCTTAAATGGCTGGATTATGAAAGAGTTTTTGAAGTTCCAAGCTTCCTGTCACCCGTCTGCTGATAAAAAACATGAAGCTATTACTGCAAATAAAACATAGGCCCGCGTCATGGCTTTAAAGCTAGATACGGGAAGATTTTTTGCAGTAGCCTAAGTCAATTATACAGGAACTTTTAAACAACCGGACGCCTCCTCGATGCACTACATGAAAGTTGCCGATGCAAACGTGCTAATTGCTCCTTCCGGTGTGATCGACCATAATTCTGCACCTTCACCGGTTGGCTTGCCGGCAATCTTAAAGGGCGCAGTATCGAATAACGGTGAGCGTGCTTGAAAGCGGAACGTCTTCAGTGATTTCCCTAAGTTCTCGTCTAGTGCCAACTCGGCGAGCAAGCTTGCGGCCAAAGGCCCGTGGACGACGAGACCGGGATAGCCTTCTTCTTCCATTACATATGTGCGGTCGTAATGTATGCGGTGTGTATTCCAAGTACTGGAAGAATAGCGATACAGCATCACCGGGTCTGGGGTGATTTCGCGAATGTAGGCGTGATCGTCCGGGGCGGGTTTACCTTGACCACTACCGCCTTTGGCATCATTTGCGTCCTTCGGTGGATCTCCACGGTAGACGATATTTTGTACTTCGCTCAAGGCTAAATCACCCTCTTCGCCATAGAAATCCTGACGCACTTTGCAGAAAATCAACGCACCGGTACTGCCTTTCTTCATGGTGACGTCTTCAATAGTAGCAATTTTCTTGTGAGTTTCGCCGATGATCAGCGGTTTGTTGTAGGTAATACTGGCACCGGCGAACATGCGGCGTGGTAGTGGTACGGGGGGCATGAAGTCACCCCGGGCAGGATGGCCATCGGGGCCAATCTTTGACTGGTTTACAAGTGGCTTGAAAAAGAAATAGTGACACATAGGGCCCATAGGATCGCCTTCCTGTGGGCGGTCGTCCTTATCAAGCAGACCGTAATATTGATGAATGGGTTGTACACAGGAACGTTCTTCGCTTGTGTCGTCTTTTCCAACCCATGTTTTCAAATGATCTATATCGACTTCAGTCATGGAGATCCTCTTGTTTCGTACTCTGTACGGTGGATGGCAAATTAAACATTCCATAGTGCAAGGCGGTCGACTTTGCAATTGTCTGCGCGAGTGCAGCTTGCATTGTAAGCGTGCTCGACTATCATGCGCGCAAATTTATTCCCTTGGAGATTTTTATGAAAATTACCGATGTGCGCGCCTATGCGCTTGAAGTTCCGATGACTGAAAAGATTAGCGCGCCCATTGGCTTCCCGCGCGCGGCAGATGTCGAAGAGGGAGTGTTTGCTGCGTATCGTTCGACCTTGGTATTTGTTGATACAGATGAAGGCATTTCTGGGGTAGGAGAGTGCATGACACGCCTTTCCGGCACCGCTCTTCGTGATATCTGCCTAACCCTTAAGCCTTTGTTGATCGGCCGCGATCCACGTGATGTGGAACTTATTTGGGATATTATGTGGTGCACCATGTTGAACCGTGGCCACGTCATGGGTTTTTATCAGGAAGCAATGGCAGGTATCGACTGCGCGCTTTGGGATATCTGGGGCAAGCATGCAGAAGTCCCGGTTTGGCGCCTGTTGGGTGGGGCTACTAATCCTAAGCTTTGGTGCTATGCGTCGTCACTTAGGCTTCGCTCCATGGACATTTTACGTGACGAAATTGATCAGCATAAAGCCAACGGGTTCAATGCAATGAAGATAAAGATCGGCAAAGACCCGATGGATTGGCGAAGTGAAATGAAAACCGTTGAGGCGATCCGTAAACATGCGGGCGACGATATAATGTTGATGGCAGATGTGAATTGCAATTACGGCCATGATCTTAAGACAGCGTTGGAGGTCGGGCGGGCGCTTCAGGATCAAGGCCTATATTGGTATGAAGAGCCACTATATCCTGATGATATCGACGGCTATGCCCATTTGCGCGATCATTTGGATATACGTATTGCGGCTGGCGAGGCTGACTTTAATAAGAACAGTTTTGCGCGTTTTCTAAGGCGCGACGCATTGGACATTATACAGCCTGATGCTGCTCGGACAGCAGGCATCACCGAGACCCGTAAGATTGCTGATATGGCTAACGCCTTCCGAGTTCAGTACGCGCCGCATACGGGATCGTCGTCTAACATTATTATGACGATCTCTATGCATTTGGCGATGTATGCGACTAATTTCCTGATCTACGAGTATATGCAAAGCAACTGGAATAAGGGGCAGGAGAATCCTTTGCGTGATGAGCTCTGCAGACTACCCATCAAAGAATTCAAGGATAGCTACCTTACAATTGAAGATGTTACGGGTCTTGGTATCGATATCAATATGGAAGTGGTCGAGAAGTACGCGCTTCCATAAGGCGAAGGGAAGGATTTCCTCTGGATCCAGGTGGAAATTACTACGAGTAAGTGGAGTGTTCGTTAGCCCTCCGTTTAATTGTCGATAGAATCAAAAAGGTTAGTTGCCAATTTGGCTAATTCTGGAATCAGGGAATTATATAATGTCGGAATATGATGAGCCACTAAAGGAACTGCAAAAACGGCGTAAGTTTGCGCTTGCCATGGGCAAGCGAGAGGCATTGAAGCGGATGAAAAATGAAGGTCTGCTTAATGCCCGAGAACGGCTCGATTACATACTGGATAAAGGCACTTTTGTTGAGGTGGGTCAGCTGGCACTTGGTGCCCGCGAAGAGCATCGTCATCGTACGCCGGCGGACGGGAAGGTAGCTGGATTTGGAAAGGTTGATGGGCGGATGGTTGGCATTGTGTCCAATGATTTTGCAACCATGGGGGCTTCTAGTGCACTCAATAATCTAAAAAAAATGAAATATGTGAAAGACCAAGGAACCAAACGCGGCTTTCCACTGATGTTTGTAGGTTCGTCCTCCGGTTCGCGAATGCCGGACCGTATGGGGGCTCCGGGACGTTTGATCATTGCACAGGACCCTGCTGAATATCGCCGCTTACGGAAAAGCCCTTGGGGCGTCGCTCAGCTAGGCAGTTGTTATGGGTCGTCCACTTGGTACGCTTGCATGGCAGATTATGTGGTGATGCGAAAAGGGGCGACGATGGCAGTGGCATCAAGCCGCGTGACATCGCTTGCAATCAATCAGCCGGTGACAGATGAAGATCTCGGTGGTTGGCGAATGCATACGCGTATCAGTGGTCTGGTTGATCAGGCCTTTAACACCGACGAAGAATGTTTGGATGCACTCAAACGGTACTTATCTTACATGCCTAGCAATTGTGCCGAAGCGCCGCCGGTTGTGGGTGTACCGAAGGGCTCGGACGACCCCATTGAAAGTATTATGGAGATAGTCCCGGGAAACCGCAAAAAGGTCTACAACATGCGTCATGTGATAGATGTATTGGCGGATAAAGGTTCGGTCTTCGAGATGAAGCCGGCATGGGGTAAGTCGGTTATTACCGCACTTGGTCGATTAAACGGCCAGACCGTAGGTTTCTTAGGTAATAACCCGATGCATAAGGGAGGTGCTGCGGACCCCGACGGTTGTGCCAAGGCAACAGGATTTCTCGTGCATTGCGATTCCTTTAATATTCCGATCATAATGCTGGTCGATGTGCCAGGATTTTTGATTGGTGTTGAAGGCGAGCGTAAAGCGGCGCCTGGGAAGATCATTAATTGGATGAACGCCCTTTCTCTTGCGACCGTTCCCAAGCTGACGGTGGTTTTAAGAAAGAGCTATGGCCAAGCTTACATTAATATGGGTGGTAATAAAAACTCGGATGTTTTCGCTATGTGGCCGACAGCTGATGTTGGTTTCATGGATCCAGAGACGGGCGTGAATGTTGTATTTGGTATTACGCGACAGGATGACCCAGAGGAGTTTGAGCGTTGTGTCGCTAAGCTATCGGAGGATGCCGCGCCTTGGGAGGTGGCCGCAATGTTCGAAGCACAAGATGTTATTGATCCCCGCGAAACCCGGAAGTTTCTAATCAATATGTTGGAAGTGCAGCAACTACGTATGACTAATGGAGTTGGCGAACATCTTATGGCTACTTGGCCTACGAGTATCGTTTGATGAACGGAAGCGTAGCATCTCTTATAGAGAATGCTCGTCGGGAGGGCCGTGCGGCGCTAGACGAAAAAGATGGCAAGTCTTGTCTTTCCGCGTTTGGCATAACGGTGCCTAAATCTGTTGTTGTGGAATGTGCAGCGGACGGCTGGAAGGCTTGTGAAAATTTGACACCACCTTTTGCTGTAAAAGGAATGTCACGTGATGTTCTTCACAAATCAGATAAAGGGGCGGTTAGGCTAAATTTAACTGACAACGACGAAGTTGTTGCAGCCATTGCTGAGATTGAAACAGCCCTCGGTGCCCATACGAAGAATATTGATGGTTATTTGATCGAAGAAATGGCTGCGCCGGGCCATGAACTCGTTATCGGCGGTGTGCGGGATCCTCAGTTTGGCCCATTAGTAATGATTGGTTTGGGTGGTATTTTTATAGAAGTTTTTGAGGATGTAGCCTTTGGGATCTGCCCTATCACTGAAAGTGATGCGAAACAAATGCTAGACCAATTGAAGTCGGCCTCTGTGCTGGCAGGCGCGCGCGGTGGATTGGTTGCGGATCGTGATGTGATGATTAATGCTTTGTTAGCGGTTGGGGGTGATAGTGGGCTGCTAATGAGCCATAGCGCAGACATTGCGGAGCTGGATATTAATCCACTTATAGTTACTGAGAGGGGGGCGGTTGCTGTTGATGCACGCGTCGTTCTATCTGATGAAGCATCTCACAATATAGAGGTTGTGACCCTCAAATCACCGGAAGACGTGGTTGCTGCCTTTAAGCCACTCTATGAGCCCAAAACCATAGGAGTTGTGGGTGCATCTTCTACTAATACGAACCGCTTAAATAATTATATTCGCTGGGTTCGGGATTTTGGGTTCGAAGGCGAAATTTATCCGATACATCCGACGGCAACTGAAATTGATGGGTTACCAGCCTATCCCAGTCTAGCAAAGACGCCCAAGCCTGTGGACTACGCCATGGTTGGTGTGCCTTCAGAGAAGGTGCCTGCGACTATTGAAAACGCTAAGGGACGATGCCGTTTTGCGCATATCATTGCCGCAGGCTTTGGTGAAAAGGGGACACCGGAAGGTGATCAATTGCAAGATGCGCTGGTTAAAGCTGCGAAGAAGGCTGGGGTTCGTCTCTTGGGTCCTAATTGTAATGGCGGTTTTTCTCCGCGTAGTCCGTATACTTACGTCAACGGAATGTTGCCCGAGATGGGAACGATTGGGTGTGTTTCCCAAAGTGGTGGTCTTGGAATTGATGTCTTGCGACGAGGGGAAACGCGGGGTCTACGATTTAGCGGCTTGATGACAATTGGAAATGCAGCCGATTTAGGGCCGACGGATTTACTAGAGTTTTATCTCGCTGATCCGAAAACTAAAATTATAGGTATGTACGTCGAGGGAGTTAAAGAAGGCCGCAAATTCTTTGAACTTTTGAGAAGAAGTAATGGCGAGAAACCGGTTGTATTGTTGAAGGGTGGGCGAACAGCACTGGGTCTTCAGGCGGCGGAGTCTCATACTGGCTCTCTCGCTGGCGATGATCGGGTCTGGCAGGCATTAGCGCGCCAAACAGGTGCGGTGATTGTAAGTACATTAGAGGAATATCTCGATGTATTACTCGCTTTCCAGATGATTCCTGTTCGCTCGGAGAACCCAACAAATAGCGCTGCGATATTTGGTAATGGCGGTGGCACGAGTGTTCTGGCTGTGGATAGCTTTGCGAACCGAGGCATTCGCATTGATCGATTTCTCCCGTTGACACAAAAAAAGCTGGCAGGCTTAGGGCTGCCGCCTGGCTGCGCTCTGAATAACCCAATCGATACACCGGGCGGGAGCATCCGTGTTGATAATGGGGCTATGGGCGAGCGCATTATGGAAATTGTTTATGCCAATGAAAATGTGCAGGCTTTTGTCATGCATCTGAATATCCCGGTACTCATGCGTCAGGTAATACCGGGGCAGGATTTGCTGGTTAATTTGATGGATGGCGCGGACCGGGTGGAAAAAAAATACCCAGGTAGGACGCATTTTCTATTAGTACTTCGGTCTGACGGGCGCGCGGAGATGGACGATAAGAAACGTGAAGTGCGGGAATGGGCCCGTCAGCGGGGCTATCCGGTTTTTGACGAGCTGACGAACGCGGTAAATGCGTTATCTGCTATAAGCACCTATGAAGCCTTTCTGGCGGGGCGTGAATAAATAGCCAACGTACGCTAGATATGATTAATATCTGTGCGAAATTGCTTAAAATGAGACATTAAACTTTCAGAGCCGGGATAGTGGCTGACGTACTCGAAAAATTTGGTAACACCCCTTCCTTGGGGGAGTATTACAGTAATGCCGAGAGCGAACCGGAGCTGGATATGGATGCTTTGCATACGTTACCACTGAGTATTGTGCCATTTCAGACTTCTGGCTTGAAACGAGCTCGAATGATTAAGAATATTCAACTTGAGGGAGTAGTCGAACTATTCAATGATAAAAAATCAGGTAGTGGACAAGTAAATATTAATCAATTAAGCACAGTATTTGACTGGTCAGAAGATATAGATGGTAAAGATCAAAATATTATTAGAAAATTAAGCACTATTAATAGCTATGATGTTTATACACTAAGAATAAGCCTTAGGCAATTAGGTATAGAAGTTAATGAAACTAAGCAATTAAAATTATCTGAAAGTAAAAACAAGGAACTGAGTAAATATATGGTAGAATTTACTCGTCCTTTAATGCTCCAAATATATGGAGATTCTGATTCTAATATTGATAGTTTGGACCAAATTATTGGTATGTTCAAGTCGCCGGATCAGACTAAAGCATTAGAAAATTTGAGGAAGCTGGCCAATAGTCTTAGAATAAAGATAGCAGATATTCCAGATTTTATTGAAGATTACGGTGATATTTTCATGTCTTTAGCATATTTTAAAGAATGTTCAGATAAGATATTACCTAATGTAAGTATTTTCGTTTCAGATATACAGAATTTTAAAGAAAACTCACACCTTAGTTCACAATTAGATCTCATGAAGTCGTGTGAATACCTAGAAAATACTTTAAATTATATTACGATTAGTTTGACTGGGCGCTTCGAAAGTTTTGAGAAACATTCTCAAGATATGTGGAACGATATTAATCCGGAAATTTTTCGCAAGGTAAAAGGCATGATTGCGAGTCATCATGCGACGCTTGGAGGAGTTTTATGTGGATTAGCGGTCAAAATGGCGCGGTGGCAGGAAAAATTTAGCGACGGTCGTGGTGGTCCGGTTCAGCGTTCAGAGTTCGTTATGTCGGAAATGCGTGCGGGAATCGGATTGATAGAGCAAATCGAAAAATCCGCTCCAGATTTTTCAAAATATTAAGCCGGACGTTGAGAAATTTTTAGGAGAAAATGGGATGAATTTTCTTGCTGTGTACCCCACATGTGTAACGTAAAAGGTAAACTTAGTGCTCAATCTGCGGTTTTGTATGCGATGAATGGGAACCTATGAATTCTAGATTCCGGCTACTAAGAAATATTGGCGGCACTTTTGTTATTTTGTTGTCGGTGGTGGCTTGTCAAACCACACCGGGTTCCTCAAAAAACGAAGGTAACGAAGCAGTCCCAGGCACCTCCATATCGATGCCCGCTACTGTCCTGTCTCCGGTGGTAACTGGAGAAACAGGGTCCGACAGTGAACCAATTTCGTTAACTCCAGTTAGCCAGGAACAAGAACAACTTGCAGCCTATACGCCCGCGCGTGCAGTGCCGTATTCGGATGAAGAAGGCGGAATGGATGCAACTGATACGCCGGGTGTCGATGGTCTTGGCGTCGAACCGTCAGTCCAACAACTTTCTAATCCGTGCGATGAGAAAAATGGTGGAGCGCAACCAAGCCTAGCAGCAGGTAAACTGGAAATTGATCAAAGTTCTAATGGGCAAGGGCTGTCCGCTCCGTGGGTCGGTAGTCTTTTATGGCAGGTCCCAGGTACGTTGCATTCCCCAACGCTAAGGGCGCTAACAGGTCGTGTCTTAGGCGAGCATTTTGGTGCTTCGTTGATGCGGTATACGATGACCGACGACCCGACACGCGAAACCGATGTGACAACCGACGACCCGTTGCGGGAAGTTGATGCGACGATCGACGAATTATTGCGCGAAAATGATGCGATGGTCGGCGATGATTTGCGCCAAGTAGATGCGACGACCGGCGATGAGTTAAGGGAAGTTGACGCGACAATCGACGAATTGTTACGCGAAACTGAGGCGACGACCGACGACCTGTTACGCGAAACCGATGCTGTGAGTGATGATCAATTACGCGAAGAAAACACGATGGCTGAAGACGTGTTAATTTTGGCTGAAAAGGCGGCATCGACAGGGCGTATGCCTCTAATTGAACTCCGCCGTATTTATCAGCAATTTCCATTTACGCCGGAAGAATTAAGTGCGCCTTTAAGCGATGCGAAAGAAGATAATTCGCCACGCCGGCGTGCGCTTTTATTTCGTGCTGCCTCCGAGCAACAGGTTCCAACAGCGATTGCAGAAGTTCTAAAAATTGCATTGGAATTAGCGCGCCCAGAGGGGCTTTTCGAACTGACCACTGGGCTTTATAAGCCCTATATTCAAGAGTTTAATGCATCATTCGCTCTGAGATGGATCGGCTATGAAGCCGGGCCAGCCCAATTTTATCTGGGGGAGTTTTGTAAAGGTAAAAAATGGCGACGTTATTTAGAAAATATTGCCCCAAATGATCCGAATGCTCGTATAGCACTGAAGCGATACTGGATTCTGGAGGCGCTTTCAGGAGTTGTCGATAGTTCAAAAATTGAAACGGAGGATATAAAGGCTTGGTTGCGTACTGTCAGGGCCGAAGATCCAAAGAATGCTAACCGCAAGATACAGTTTACTTATTGGATGTTGGATGCGTTAGGCGTTAGCCTTACCGTTGGTAACTGGGATGCAGTCGTGGCTTCTGGACGGAACCTAGGGGTGAGTGGTCAACTGTCTGAAATGGCTCAGGCTGCTTCCCAATCTCAACAATATGAGGTTGTTGCACTCGCGGCGATTTTGATAGGTAATCGCCCTTTGCGGGAGGTGCCACCTCACCATATGGCTAAAATTTTAAGAGCATTGGTCCAAGTTGGATTGGCTGAAGATGCTCGGCGACTCGCGATCGAAGTCGCTATAACCGCGCGGCTTTGAAGTATTTTTACCAAAGGTTCCCGTTAAGACGGTCAGGTGGGCCGTGATGAAGCTGATTGTTCGATGATAATATATGTGTTGAGCATGCTGGGCCAAAATTGTTTATGCCCCCAAGGTTTAGTGAATTAAGAGTGAGCTTTTTTTAGAAAACTTACTCAGCAGACTAAGCATAATAGCTTAAAGAGTTCTTTTGCCGTCTAATTGCTTTATGACTTCCATATTCATTGCGGGTGCGACCGTTGTGCGGCTGTATCCTCGCGCTAATAGATTGGCGATAATCAAAGAAATTTCAGGAGAGTATTATGGAAATGGGTCTGAAGGGTCGGACGGTAATTATCACTGGTGCGAGCCGCAATATTGGCCGGCGTGGCGCAGAATTGTTCGCAGAAGAGGGATGCAATCTAGCGATATGCACTAGCTCTAAAATGGATCAATTGGCAGAAACCGCGGCTGAATGCGAGAAGCGCGGCGCCAGTGTTATGACTATGCAGGTGGATGTTTCTAATGAAGGTCAGGTGAATGAATTTGTCACTAAAACCGCTGAGAAGTTCGGCCGTATCGATGTGCTAGTTAACAATGCTGTTTTTCGTTCTGAGGGCGACTTATTAACTATGGATGTGGAAAATTGGAAGCGGAACATTGAGGTCAATATAGACGGACCATTTTACATGTGCCGGGCAGCGGTTCCATATATGATTGAACGTAAATGGGGGCGGATCATTAATTTTTCAGGCCATTCTCCGTTCATAGGACATTTCCCCGGCAAGAGTATGGCCAAGATCGCCATTGTTGGTTTTACTCGCGGTATCGCAAATGAACTTGGCAAATACAATATTACAGCGAACTCCATCGCGCCCGGTCACATTGAGGTGGAGCGCGATGATTTCCAGGTCGCCGGTAAATCCGTACTTCCCAGTCAGCCCATTCAAACCTCTGGTACGCCAGACACAATTGGCAATATAATGTTATTACTCGCTGCAGACAGTTCTTTTTACATCACCGGCCAGTGCTATCCAGCTAATGGCGGTTCGCATTATCAGTAGAATTGTCTACTTTTTGATTAGACCTTTTATGTAGTCAGCGGCGACTGTGGAACAGTCCTCAAGAGTTGTGCCTCGTTGCCTATTTTCCACGGTTTCCTTACCAAGCGGTGAATCAGCAATGAGCTGGAACATTTCCGCACCGCCAGTGCAGGTTGCACTGGGGAGGCCTACTGTTTCAAATGTCTTGCCGATTTCCTCTACCTCGGCTACCCAACGGTATGCTTTAGGTGGGGTAGATATGACCCGCGCCGCAGCCCAATTAAAGCCGTCCGTTTGGTTGCTACTCAATTCATGTATAACCTCGTCGTAGACCCCTAGTGCTTTTGCGGCCACGACAGTTTCCGCCATCATTGCGATCATTGTTTTAGTAACTGAGGCAAAGCACATCTTAATCGCTGAAGCGCGCCCTATTTCGTCGCCACATTGAATTATATTGAGTCCGTAATTCTGCAGTTGCGCTAAATAACCCGCGTCGGGACCTGATATATAATAGCGGGTACCATTTTTATCGAGCTTTGGTGGATTACCAAAAATACCCACATCCACAAACCGTCCACCATCGTCTTCGACTATACTTTGGGCTTCTTGAGCGGTGGCTGGCGCAATCGCGTTACAGTCTGCAAAGATAATATTCTTCCCGGACGCTTTGATGTATGGAGCCATTTTCTGGGCAAAATCAACGGCCTGGCCCGGTGGCAGGATAGATAGAAATATATCAGCCTGATCAATCAAGGTGGCATCAGTGGAGACATCTTCCATGCCTGCATTCTTGGCAAGGGCAAGCGAGCGATTGCTGCGACCAGTTAAATTAGTGATGACTCGCAGCCCGTTCCGGGTCAGTTGCCCTGCTGTACCCGCGCCCATATTGCCTTGCGCGACTATGGCGACCGTTTTAATTGCCATGATTAATTTCCTTCGAGATATATGTTTTGCTGACTATGAAGTGCGGGCTCCAAGCCTGGCAAGTCGGTTATTACTAGACGGCTTGGCACGTTGATGATTTTATCTTTCTCTAATGCTGGCGGATTTGGCGTCGCTTAATAATGTTTCGATTAAATTCCGAAGAAAGGGAATAACGAATGTACGAGAAATTAGAACTGCTAATCGATGGTGAGTGGCGACAAGGCAGCGAAGGAAAAACCGAACCGGTCATCAACCCGGCAACCGAGGAAGTTTTGGCCGAGTGCCCGCACGCCTCTGCTGCGGATATGGATCAAGCCTTGGACGCCGCCGAAAGGGCATTTCCGGAATGGCGCGCTAAATCTGCTTGGGAGCGCTCAGCCGTTCTCCGAGGAGCCTCGAGACTGATGATGGAACGCCGCCAGCATATTGGTGAGACCATGACGCTTGAACAGGGAAAGCCAATTGGAGACTCATTAGGGGAAGTGGACCGTTGCATTGAGGCGACTGAATGGATGGCGGAAGAGGGGAAACGCGCATATGGCCGATTAATACCGACACGTATGCCCGGCCAGCGTAGTATGGTATTGCCAGAACCCGTCGGTGTTTCATTGGCTCTTACACCATGGAATTTTCCTGCATTGATGCCGGTGCGGAAGGCAGCTGCTGGGCTGGCTGCTGGCTGTCCGATGATTGTGAAGGCATCCGAAGAAACTCCAGGGACCGCAGTAGCTATTCTTCGCTGCTTTACCGACGCGGGTGTGCCAAACGGCGTTCTTAATCTTGTTTTCGGTATACCGGATGAAGTATCCCGCCATATGATCGGCTCGGGAAAAATTCGGAAGCTTAGCTTTACCGGCTCAATTCCTGTTGGTAAGCATCTTGCTCAGTTGGCGGCTGAACATATGATCAAATGTACGCTCGAACTCGGTGGTCATTCGCCGGTTTTAGTGTTTGATGACGCTAATCTCGATACAGTCATCAGCCAAATGGTTCCTTTTAAATACCGTAATACGGGTCAGGTTTGTATTTCTCCAACACGGTTCTATGTTCATGATTCAATCCATGATGAATTTGTGTCTCGTTTCACCGATGCAGCAAAGGCACTGAAGGTAGGAGACGGAATGGACCCGGAAACTCAGATGGGACCGATGGCCAATGATCGGCGCATCCTAGCAATGGAAGAGTTCGTTCAAGATGCCCGTGATCATGGCGTGGAAATCACAACCGGAGGCAGCCGCACTGGCAATCAAGGTTACTTCTTTGAGCCGACTGTGATGGAGAATGTGCCGGAAGAGGCAGCCATTATGTCGAAAGAACCTTTTGGGCCGTTGGCACCTATTTCGAAATTTACTGAATTCGAAGATGTGGTGACGCGTGCCAATGGCCTACCTTTTGGGCTTGCTTCTTATTGTTATACGTCGGATCAAAAGCGGGCAGATGAACTTGCTAATTCATTAGAAACCGGAATGGTGGGCGTCAATAACTTCATGGTCTCTATGGCAGAAACACCTTTTGGTGGCGTCAAAGAAAGTGGCTATGGCCAAGAAGGCGGTATTGAAGGGTTGGAAGCCTATTTAAACCATAAATATGTTTCGCAAACAGGAATGTAGGTCTTAACGGTGGAATTCGCGCTTACAGCTGAGCAGGAAGCGATTACGGAAAACGTTGCAAAGCTCTGCGAAGACTTTGATGATGACTATTGGCTATCCCATGACGATACTGGAAAATTTCCCCACGACTTCCATCAGGCGATGGCAAAGGCGGGCTGGCTTGGTATTGCCATGCCTGAACAGTATGGGGGTGCTAACTTAGGGGCAACGGAGGCTGCTTTACTAATGCATCAGGTGGCCTTTGCAGGAGGTATGAGCGCGGCATCATCTGTCCATATTAATATTTTCGGCTCCCATCCAGTGGTAGTATTTGGTAATGCTGAGCAGCAAGCGCGTTGGTTGCCCGATCTTATCCAGGGTAAAGTGATTTCATGCTTTGGGGTGACGGAACCAGATGCCGGTCTTGATACAACAAAAATAACGACACGGGCTGAAGCGGATGGAAATGGATACGTTGTGCATGGTCGAAAGATTTGGACTACGACAGCGCAAGAAGCATCAAAAATAATGTTGCTTGCGCGAACTACACCTATTGAAGAGTGCAAAAAACCAACCGATGGTATGAGCCTCTTTTATACCGATTTAAATCATGATTTCTGTGAGGTGCGCGAAATTCCAAAAATGGGACGAAAGGCAGTGGATTCAAATACTGTGTTCATCGATGGATTGAAAGTGCCTGTTGAGGATCGCATAGGCAAGGAGGGAGACGGTTTCCGATGCTTACTCCATAGTCTTAATCCGGAACGTGTACTGATCGCGTCCGAAGCTATCGGTATTGGCCGGTCGGCCCTTGATCGGGCAGCTACATATGCGAATGAACGCATTGTCTTCGGGCGCCCTATTGGTCAGAATCAATCTATTCAACACCCTTTGGCAGAAAGCTGGTGTGAATTAGAGGCAGCGTGGCTCTCCGTAATGCAGGCAGCTTGGCGCTATGATACAAAATTAGAATGTGGCGCCCAAGCGAACGCTGCAAAATTCTTGGCCGGCGAGGCTGGATTTCGTGCATGCGAACGTGCCGTTATGGCCCATGGCGGCATGGGCTACGCGAAAGAATTTCATGTTGAGCGGCTGTTACGCGAGGTGTTGATTTGCCGAATTGCACCAATAAGTCCCCAGCTTATTCTGAGCCATATCGCCGAAAAAATCTTAGACCTACCGAAGAGTTACTAGACCTACAAGTCGCGATACCTTTCTTCGAGGGCTTTTTCCCATTTCCCCTCTTGCTTCTCACCAAATACTAATTCTGACGTTATAGGCGAAGTGTACCAGTCGTTACGTTTTATTTCAGTTTCTAGCTGGCCGGGTGCCCAGCCCGAATAGCCGATCACGTGAAGAACTTGCTTTGGGCCCTTACCGGATGTGATGGCACGGAGAATTTCGATGTTAGCCGTCATCCAGACACTATCGGTGACTTTGACAGTTCCTTTGTTATCATAGTCTGTACTGTGGATGATGAAGGATTTTCCAAGTTCTACTGGACCACCACCAAACACTAGTGTTCTGTTTATTGGCAGCATGCCCTCTCCTTCTTGTTTAGATTCTATTTCGAATTCCGCAAAACCAAGCGGTCGGTTGATGATAAGGCCGAAGGCACCATCCTTGTTGTGTTCTAACATCAAGATGACGGTGTTGCGGAACCGCGGGTCCGGCATTTTCGGTACAGCTACAAGCAGTCGCCCCGCTACCTGACTAGACGGAGAACTTTGGTAGGATGATTTGGCAGCAGTGAGCAATAAGGCGCATAAAATTAGCACTGATACGCATTTCCACTGTGTGATCGTAAACCGCATTTTGAATTCCTTTCGCGGGCGTGTCAGTTTTATACAAAGAAATATAGTTCGCGCTCTAGCTTGACATTACCGTCTGGTAGATTCATTCCTCATCAATCCTATTTGAGCCAGATTAAGAAAATAAAAAGTCATGATAAACGCTATCGAGAAACTCATTCAGCCCCGGTCTATCGCAATAGTTGGGGCCTCTGCAAATTTTCATAAATTAAATGGCCGGGTAATGAAGTTTCTCATAGATCATGGTTATAAAGGTGGTATTTATCCCGTTAACCCCAAGTACGATTTGATAGGTACACTTACTTGCTACCCTACTGTGGACGATTTGCCCGAAGCCGCTGATCTGGCAGTGATCACAGTCCCCGCTAAGTTGGTAAATGATGCCGTGGCAGCGTGCGGGCGCAAGGGTATCGAGGCAGCTGTTTTGTTTAGTTCTGGCTTCAAAGAAGTTGGTGGTGAGGGTATTCGTTTAGAAGAAGAACTTGTTGAAACAGCGGCACAGTTCGGTTTGCGCTTGTGCGGGCCTAACACTATTGGTCTCATCAATTGTTTCGATAATGCATTTGCAAGTTTCACGCAGTATGGCTACGGCGAAAACGTAACGGGGCCTGTTGCCTTCATCAGCCAATCCGGCGCCTTTGGGACTGCAATTGCCGCCCTAGCACGTGATCGAGGTATTGGGCTGGGCTATTTCATCAGTACTGGCAACGAATGTGATTTATCGGTGCCGGAAATTACCTATGAGACCTTAGAAGATGATCGTATTCGAGTGGCTGCTGCCTATGTAGAAGGTATTAAAAATGGCGACGATTGGATCGTTCTTGCAGAGCGGTCTTTGGCATTGGGTAAGCCTATCGTGATCACGAAAGTTGGGCGCACTGACGCTGGAAAGCGGGCCGCCGCTTCGCATACTGGTTCGCTCGCTGGTGCTGATGAGGTCTTTGATGGCATTGCTCAACAATTTGGTCTCATTCGGGCCCGTAATGAAGAACATATGATGGATTTAGCTGATGCATTCACGCTGTGCGATTTGCCGAAAGGACCGGGTGTTGCAGTCATCACCCAATCAGGGGGGGCGGGCGTGATGATGACCGATCGTGCGGTTGAGTTGGGGCTCGAAATTCCGCAACCCATAGAGGCGGTACGTAAATCTATTAGCAAGGTCATTCCCGCGTTCGGTAGTGCGAATAATCCTATTGATGTGACTGCACAATTTTTGATGAACCCGGCTGTTTTACGCAACAGTGTCGTGCGTATTCTTGAGGATCCGAACATCCATATTGCCGTTGTCTGGCTACAATTGATGCATGACCATGTGGACATGCTGGTTGATATTTTCAAACAAACCAAAGATCTTGCGAAGAAACCTTTTATGGTCGCTTGGGTAGGAGCCTCTGATGAAGCACTCGAGAAAATGCGTGAAATTGGTGTCTGTTGTCTGCGCGGCGGGGAGCCAGCCATCGACGCCGTGGCGGGGCTGGTACAATTCTCTGAGGCGAAGTGGCGCTATAAGAAAGTGCTGGAGGAGCGGCGTGAAGGCGCATTGCCGAGGGCCTCATTCGATATCTATTCCGGTGTTGTGGGCACTGTCGAGGCTGGCACTTTATTGCAAGAAGCCGGTGTGACGGTACCGGAACATGTACTGTGCGAGACACCGGAAGAGGCCTCGGCAGCGGCTACCAAATTTGGCACCAATGTCGCATTGAAAATTGAGTCTAGGGATATTCTGCATAAATCCGATGCAGGAGGTGTTCGGCTAGGTTTGGGCGAGGTAACGGCTGTTCAAGCGGCTTTTGAAGACATCATGAGAGAGACGGCGTTAAACAATCCTGCAGCTGTGTTGGATGGGGTTGTTGTCTCTAGAATGGTTGAGCCAGGAGTTGAGATGGTAATTGGCCTTAATCGCGACCCTGCTTTTGGTAATGTGATTATGGTGGGGCTCGGCGGCATTTTTGTAGAAGTGATAAAGGATGTAGCAATTCGGCTTTGTCCGGTCACGTCTGCGGAAGCGATCCATATGCTAGATTCTTTAAAGTGTGTACCAATTTTAAAGGGTGCACGCGGAGGACCCCATGTAGATAGGGAAAAACTCGCTCAGATGATCGTAGATGTGTCGCGTTTCGGAGCAGCAGTTGGTGAAGGGCTTGTGGAATTAGACTTAAATCCAGTTTTTGCCGGACCTGATGGCGCCGTAGCGGTGGATTGGCTAATGGTAGCAAAAAGTTGAGCTGGTCCCGACGGGATATTCTTATTGGGGGGGCGAGTGTGCTAGCTTTTATGCGTGGCGTAACAATTAATGCTGCGCCTCGATTTTCTGATAATCCGTTTAAGTTGGGTGTTGCTTCTGGCGAGCCGACGCAAGATGGCGTCGTTTTATGGACAAGGCTGGCTCCGTCTCCTTTTGATGAGATGAGCGGAATGCCTCTGGAACCGGTTTCCGTCGAATGGCAGGTGGCATCAGACCAAGGCATGAGTAACGTAGTTGCAAAAGGTTCGGCCATTGCTGATCCGACGATGGGGCACTCCGTTCATGCCGAAGTATCAGGCTTGGAGCCACACCGTCATTATTGGTATCAGTTCCGTGCTGGCGGTGAGATTAGCCCAAAAGGGCGAACGCGGACTTTACCCGTGGCTGGTGCGCCGGCAGATACAGCGCGGATTGGTGTCGTTTCCTGTCAAAAATATGAACATGGCTATTTCACTGGTTTCCGGCATTTATCCCGTGAAGATATTGATCTCGTGGTTCATCTTGGGNATTACATTTATGAGAAGAAGGGTAAGTTTAACCAGCCCCGGACCCATCACGGGGGCACTTGCTATACGCTAGAGGAATATCGGGCACGCTATGCTCAATATAAGATGGATGTTGATCTGCAGGCTGCGCATGCGGCCCATCCATGGGTAGTTTCGTTTGACGATCATGAGGTAGTTAATGATTATGCGGGTGCAGATGAAGGGAACGGGGATCCGACCGACGAGATGACATATCGGCGGACTGCTGCCTATCAAGCTTATTACGAAAATATGCCGCTTCGGCACTCCTCTAAACCCAGCGGACCTTATATTGCGTTATTTCGGCGTCTTCATTTCGGCAATCTTTTAGCGATTAATATCTTGGATACGCGTCAGTATCGCAGCGAGCAGCCATGTTATGCCGGCAAAAAGGTCGAACGTTGCGACGAAGTTTTTGATCAAAAGGCTGCCATGTTAGGGATGGTCCAAGAAAAGTGGCTCTATGACGGCCTCAGGGCTTCCAGCACGCGTTGGAATACACTTGCTCAGCAAGTTATCGTTGCGCCCCGCCAGTTGTCAGAAAATCGATATAGCATGGACAAATGGGACGGCTATGAGATGCCGCGCCGCCGCCTTATCAGGGCCTTAGAGGATGGTCATGTTAGTAATCCAATCATTTTATCTGGTGATAACCATCGTCACTGGGTAGCAGAATTAAAATCTAAGCCAGAACATCAAGAGACACCTGTCATCGCGACGGAATATATTGGCGGCTCTATCGCTTCGCGAGGCGACGGCTCCGAAATGACTAATTCTGGTCGTCGGGTTCTGAAGCTTAATCCGCATTTTAAATATTTTTGCGATCAACGAGGCTATTTGTTGTGCACTATAACGCCCGCACAATGGCGAACTGATTATCGCATTATGACTTATGTCGAGCGTCCCGGAGCACCGATTGAAACACGTGTCAGTTTCGTCACGGAAGACGGTCATCCCGGTGCCATAAAAGTATGAGGTGGCGTGTGAGGCCCTTAACGCTATCTAGAATGCAAAGCGGCGCATGCCGCCGTCCACATGGATTACTTCGCCATTAATATACCGAGCCAAAGGCGACGCTAAGAACGCTATCAAATTACCCATATCTTCTGGCTCGCCAAAATAGCCTGCTGGAATATGCAAATCAGCAAATGCGGNTCTTTCCTGCGGATCAGGGTGCACCCGTTCGATGATTTGTTCACTCATAATGCGGCCCGGGGGCAGACTATTGATCGTGATGCCGTCGCGCCCGAGCGCGCGCGACATGCCTTTCGACCAGGCGTGTATTGCGGCCTTTGCAGCGTTGGCTACATTAACACCCTTAGGTTCACTGGACCCTGTGATGTTTATGATGCGACCATATTTTTGTTCGCGCATGGAATGGACTAACGCCATTGTCAACCGACGGATTGCTTCAAAATTTAACGTCATGCCCTCGTTCCAGGCTTCGTCGCCCGTATCCCATGGAACGGTGCGCGAACCGCCTGCAGAATTTACTAAAATATCGCAATGTCCGAATGCGTCAAACAGTTGATCGCAAATTTTGTGTGGTGCCTCCTCAGGTAATACGTCCTCATTAATGATCAAAGGTCTGTCATGGCCATCTGCCTCAATTTCATCGGCGACTTCCTCCAAAAGTTCTTTCCGACGTGCGCAAATAGCAAGTTTACATCCTTCGGCAGCAAGAATTTTGGAGGTGCCGCGTCCTATACCTCGACTGGCACCGGTGACGAGCGCCGGACGCCCCTCTAATTGTAAGTCCATAATTACCTCCCTTATTAATTATTTGATATACGGGTTTAAATATCCCGCAAGCCTTTTACAAGACGACACCAAAAGTGATTTGGCAGGGTTTGTGAAGTTTTGCGCCGATAATGTCTTTGGCCATTACAGGTTTAGTTGGCGTTCAATGTTTTGTACAGATCGACCAGCCTGCCAATTGCTAGAGGCCAAACTGCTAATTTAGTCGGCAACTGTTTTGAGGTTTGTGTTATCTAATTCTTCCGCTTTATCATTCTTTTTTGGGATTTGCTGCCGGTTTGATCTTGTTGGTATAGGACTTTCATGCATATTTAAGTGCCGCTTGATGAAAATCTTGAGATCTTGGGTTAATGTATTTTCGTAGCGCATTAGCTCCTTCGCTGTGCGACATCTGCTCCCTTGCATGATGAGAGTAGTTCGGCCAATATCCCCCTGTTTTTAGCGGGAAAATAGCGTTTTCGTCTTTTAAATGAGCGCGAGCTCATCTTGTGTTATCGAATTTTCTGGGAGGGATTCCTGTGGCAATAAATGCAAGCAAGGAAGACTTACTTATTGGTGTTTGTGGTGCTGGTGCGATGGGACGTGGGATCGTTCAGGTCGCAGCGGCAGGGGGCGTAAATGTACGCGTCTTTGATATTAATAAAGAACAGCTTCAGGACGCGGTAAATTTTATCGATAATATGCTTGGCCGCGCGGTAGAAAAGGGCCGCATGGAAGCCCATGCGCATAAAGCTGCTGTCAATCGCATTGAGATGATTGATAGCATGGCGGGTTTTCGCGACTGTGACATCATAATAGAGGCCGCAACTGAAAACTTAGATATTAAAAAGAAGATTTTCGAAGAAATAGAAAAGAATGTCGGCGATGAGACGATTATAGCAACCAATACGTCTTCGCTTTCTGTAACAACGATTGCCTCAGCTTGTGAAAAGCCTGAGAGGATTGCTGGTTTCCATTTTTTCAACCCGGTACCATTGATGCGTTTGGTCGAAGTTATCGACGGTGTATTGACGGATCCGGAAGTAGGCGATCAGTTGATGATTTTGGGTGCTCGAATGACCCGAGAGCCTGTCCGCTTAAAAGACGCGCCTGGCTTTCTCGTCAATCAGGTCGGACGCGGCTACAACGTCGAAACGCAGCATCTTCAAGCGGAATGTGTTGGCGAATTCGCTGATTTAGACCGCATTCTTCGTGATGGCGCAGGTTTTCGCATGGGGCCGTTTGAACTTATGGATTTGACCGGATTAGACGTCACACATCCAGCTTCTGAATTGATTTATCGTCAATTCTTTGACGAGCCACGTTATCGGCCATCGGCAGTAATGCAATCACGCATGGAAGCTGGTATTTTAGGCCGAAAAACAGGTCGGGGTTATTATCGGTATGAAGATGGAAAAAAGGTAGAGCCAGCCACAAAACCAGCGCCCGAGTATGATGGTCGCAGTGTTTGGATTAGTAAAGCGGAGCTGGAGGGTCATGCGGCATTGAGTGAAATTGTAAATAAATGCGGTGGGCAAGTCGACAATGGGGATACGCCCAGTCCGGCTTCACTAATTTTAGTGACACCAGTCGGTCAGGAGGTAACTCAAGCAGCTTTAGAACAAGGCCTTGATGCCACTCGGACCCTTGGGGTCGATTATCTAATAGGACTGGGTACACACCGGACTGTGGTCACCAATCCGGCTACTAAAACGGAATATCGGGATTCGGCTCATGGTCTACTAACTGCAGATGGTGTGGGCGCTACAGTAGTTCGCGACTGCCCAGCATTTGTTTGTCAGCGCGTCTTATCAACGATTTGTAATATTGGCTGTCAAATAGCCCAGTTGGGCACTGCAGAGCCGGAGGATATCGACAAGGCAGTCGTATTGGGCTTGAATTACCCCAGTGGCCCATTGACCTTTGGTGAAACTTTGGGGTCAAAAAATGTTTTACGGATTCTGGAGGGACTCTATGCTTCTTATGGGGACCCGCGTTACCGACCAAGCCCTTGGCTCCGCCGTCGGGCATTGTTGGGTTTGTCGTTATTTGATACTGAAATTTAAAACTGCGAATTAGAGGAATAGAACCATGTTAGATGCCTATATTTACGATGGTAAACGCACTCCATTCGGACGCTACGGCGGCTCGCTCTCGAGCGTGCGCCCGGATGATTTGCTCGGTAGCGTAATCAAGAAGATCGTGGGAGATAATCCGGTCAATGCAGACGAGATTGACGACGTTTATATTGGTTGTGGTAATCAAGGTGGCGAAGATGCCCGCTGTGTTGCCCGTCATGCCGCTCTGTCGGCGGGATTACCTATTACAACGCCGGGCGTTGTTTTTCAGCGTAATTGCGCCAGCGGCCTAACTGCTGTTTCTACGGCTGCTCAGTCTATAACCGTTGGTGAGGGTGACTTTTTNATTGCAGGCGGTGTGGAAAGCATGAGCCGTGCACCTTTTGTTTTTGGTAAAGCGGACAACGCTTTCAGCCGTCAGATGAATGTCTTTGATAGTACCATTGGTTCACGCTTTCCGAACAAGAAGATCGTCGATCAGTATGGCGACGATCCTATGCCGCAGACAGCGGACAATCTGGCTGAAGAGTTTCAGATTACGCGCGACGAGGCAGATACTTTCGCACTCTCCTCACAAAATAATTATGAAGCGGCTGAAAAAGACGGCTTCTTTGAAGACGAAATCAATCCGGTGACTTATGACGGTGGTCGTAAAGTTGGTGATGTCACGGTCAGTGACGATGAACATCCTCGTCGGGGTTCTACTATGGAGGGGCTAGCTAAGCTGCGTGAATTAAATGCCGGCGGCGTGACGACTGCTGGCAATGCTTCTGGTGTTAACGATGGCGCGGTGGCGATGATTGTTGGCTCTCGCAAGCTTGGCGAGGATACTGGTATGAAGCCGATTGCGAAGATCATTGCTAGTGCTTCTGCGGGTGTGGAGCCACGCATCATGGGGTTTGGCCCTGTGCCTGCCTCGCAAAAGGCACTCGAGCGCGCAAGCCTACAACTCAAAGATATGGATATAATTGAGATCAACGAAGCATTTGCTGCTCAAGTACTAGCATGTCTTCGTGGATTTAACGTACCTCTTGATGACGAACGCGTGAATCCTAACGGCGGCGCCATTGCACTTGGCCACCCGCTCGGCGCTTCCGGTCCTCGTATTGCGCTGACAGCGGCGCGTGAACTACAACGCCAGGGCGGCAAGTATGCACTGGTGAGCCTTTGTGTTGGTGTTGGCCAAGGTGCTGCGATGATTATGGAACGTTGCGGCGACTAGAATCTCACTGGCTTGGTTATGATTTGGTGAGTTTACTTGGTGGCTTCATCCTGCATAAAAGCTAGGGTGGGGCCGTCTTTACCTAAGGAAAAAAGATGTAATGGCCATTAGTTTTGAATGGGATGACGCACTCCTCCTGGAAGATCAATTAACAGAGGAAGAACGCCAAATCAGAGATTCAGTACGTGACTTTGCTAAAGCGGAATTGATGCCGCGTATCTTGGAATGGAACCGACACGAGAAATTTGACCCGGATATTATGAAGGAGTTTGGCGCGCTTGGGATTCTTGGTGCGACTATACCTGATTATGGTTGTGCGGGTATCGGCCGTGTCGCCTATGGTTTGGTGTGTCGTGAGCTAGAACGAATTGACACCGCTTTCCGTTCTGCAGTTGGCGTTCAGACTGGCCTTGCTATGTCAGCGATTTACGAGTTTGGCTCCGATGAGCAAAAGGAACGTTTTCTGCCGGGCATGCGCGACGGAGCGATAATTGGCTGTTTCGGACTGACTGAACCGGATCATGGATCCGATGCGGGCGCCATGACCGCGCGCGCGGTAGGGACAGATGGCGGCTACGTGCTCAAAGGTACGAAAATATGGATCACCCATTCACCAGTAGCACATGTGCTGGTGGTATGGGCCAAAGATGACGAAGGCACTATTGGTGGCTTTCTCCTAGAACGCGGTATGGATGGACTCGAAACACCGAAGATAGAGGGCAAGTTCGGGGCTCGTGCATCACCAACCGGTTTCATTATGATGGATGATGTTTTCGTGCCAGCAGAAAATCGTATGCCTGGTGCACGTGGACTTGGAGCGCCACTGGCCTGCCTGAATAATGCGCGTTTTGGAATTTGTTGGGGGGCATTGGGGGCGGCAGAATTTTGTTGGCATGCGACTCGTCAGTACGTTCTGGACCGCAAACAATTTGGGCGTCCCTTGGGGGCCAACCAATTGATACAAAAGAAGCTCGCTAATATGCAAACTGAAATTACCATCGGTCTACAAGCAGCACTGCGTGTTAGCCGACTAGCGGATGAGGGTAAGGCAACGCCGGAAATGATCAGTTTGGTAAAACGCAATTCTACCGGCAAAGCGATTGAAGTCGTACGTCAATGTCGTGATATGCATGGTGGGAATGGAATCATCGATGATTACCATATCATTCGCCATCTCGGGAATATGGAAGTAATCAATACCCTTGAGGGTACTGCAGATATTCACGCACTCATATTAGGACGAGCACAGACTGGTATTCAGGCATTTACGGGGTAGATTAGTGATGCGCCTTTTGTTGATTGGCCTGTTTTTTAGCCTTGTCGCCGGCGTACACGCTGCGGAAGAAGACGTAACCCTAATGGGAGTCGCCGCAACGAGCTTCAACAAAGATAGCGAGAAGGCGCTTCTGGTTTATAAATCCACTACACAGCATCCGCGGCGTAAACTGAAAGTAATCTCTTGGTTTGTCTATCTGGATGACAAAGAGGATTTCGATCTTAAGAGGGGGTTTGTAACCAAATGGCTCGGTGTGGAGGAAGAGAAGGCTATTGCACTTGAGCCGAAAGATCGCTTCAGAGCGTTGAAGGTTGTGCCCGGGGTCTATGCCTTACAATCTATCATCACCCTTAAAGACGGTAAGATGCAGCGAATTCACGCANAAAAGTCGACCCAAACTATCTCGCTGTCGGCGGGAGAAGTGTATTTTCTAAATGATATTATTTTTAAAGGGCAGGCTAATAATAATTATCATTTAAATAATAAAAAAATAATGAGTGATTTATCCAAATGGATAGATAGTAAAAAAGAATTGAATATACGAAAAGTTATAAATTTGCGACCAAAAGTTTCAAATATAAATAGATAATTTAATTAAAATACTGACTGTTGATGGCATTAAACTTATCTTTTCTATTTCTTATTTCTGTGAAAATACTTAAATTATCTTGCGATCTTAAGCCGATCTTCTGTTGAATTTCGCTGCTATCTGGTCTGAGGAATGGGTTGGTTCTGCGTTCCTCGCCGAGTAGAGAGGGTACGGTCGATATCCCTTTGGCGCGCTTAGCGTCCACTTCTTTCATGCGACTCACCAATGCCTTGTTGCCTGGCTCGACACTTAATGCAAAAGTTCCGTTGGCTTGAGTGTATTCGTGAGCACAGTAAATCCTTGTTTCGTCCGGCAATGCCATAAGCTTGGTGAGCGAGGTCCAGAGTTCCTCTGCCGTTCCCTCCGAAAGTCGCCCACATCCCATAGCGAACATGGTATCGCCGCAAAATAGGGCGTCCGATGCATCGAACCAATAAACGATATGTCCCTTGGTATGCCCTGGTACTTCCATAACGTTGGCAATAGCACCACCGAGGGCGTAAATCTCACCATCGCTCACTTCAATATCGATCCCTGGAATACGATGTTTGTCGATTCTTGCACCAACTATTGTGCAGCCGGTTGCTTCCTTTAATGCAAGATTACCACCCACATGGTCGTTGTGGTGATGGGTATTAAGAATATGAGTAAGGATCCAGCCCTTTTGCTTAAGGGCTTCGAGCACAGGTTCATGGACGGCAGGATCGAGAGCTGCGGTTAAACCTGCATCTGCCTCATGTAATAGATAGACATAGTTATCGCGCATCACGGGAATTTGGTGGATATCGAGTTTCGTCATCTCTGCTTGCCNATTGTTAAGTGTATTCGGAATTAAAGTAGGTTATCGCATAGCGAAAGTGTACATTCATTGGACTATTCTACTTTTGGCCCTGACTTTATGTAAGCGGCCCTAATGGCCGGATCCTGACGGTGCAGGTAAGCCTGTGATTTCCACATTTATACAAGCGGGTAACCCGCTAGCCTGTGCCCGTTCAAGTGCTTTCTTTAGTTCTGCAGGATCGGTTACATGTTCGCCGTGGCACCCCAGTCCTTGGGCTGCCTGTTCATAGCGGGTGGGATTGAGTTCGCAGCCATAGAGCCGTTGGTCACCGTAGTCGCGGAGTTGAATTTGGTATTCTGCATTCCACTTTGAATCATTTCCGATTATCGCAATAAAGTTGGCGCCGTACCGAGACGCTGTTTCGAACTCTGAAAAGTGGAAACCTGCAGTGCCGTCTCCCATTAGAGCGATGACCGTTGCTTCAGGGCGCGCGATTTTAGCGGCATACGCATAGCAAAGACCGCCACCGATCGCGCCACCAGGACCGTTGATTACGCGGGTTGCGGCGGATAGGCAGGCTTGCGCCCACTGACCGAACTCGCCGCCATCAATAATCAGTATGGGATCGTCTGCTCTGTCTATCATTTTTTGTACTTCGGAGCATAGAGAAGCCGGCCGCATTGGCCCTGCAGAATCCATAGACTCGCGAGGTCGTGCCTTAATTGCGTTTGCAANATTGGTTCGCCAAGAGGTGCGTAAAGATCCTACTTTGCCTATTGTGGCTAAAAATTTTGCTATTTCGACAGGATCCGCGACGTGCGCATTTATAAGGCGTGTTCCTAGTGATCGCCGAGCACGTTCCAATTCGGTTTCTTCTGCATCGACGACGATAAACTTTGCATTTTCGCTCATTGTAGGTGGTTTGCCGAATCCGGTTGTGAAGTCGAAGCGTTTGCCCAGAGAAAGGATTAGATCGGCATTGGGTACCTGTTCTACGAAATCGCCAAGTGACGGATCGTTTAATCCTCGTGGACTTTCCATCGAAACGACAGGCGCATCAAGCGCGTTGGCCAGATTTTCTAAGATATTCTTGGACCGCGTCGCATTTAGGCGAGGGCCGGTAAGAATAATGGGCGTCTTCGCTTCAGCTATCTTATTTCTCATTTTATCGATCACTTCGTTACTTAGTGACGGGTGCTCGGAAAGAAAACTATCCACCCCGGGCAACGATATGCTTTTGATATCGGCGTTTAGAAGATCGAACGGGAGTGCTAAATGGACAGGGCCAGCCCTTCCAGATTGCGCAACGCGTATGGCGCGTGCAATATCATGGCCCAGGTCGGTGGTGCGCTGTGATCGAAAGGAAAGTTTGGTAAAGGGGCGTGATGCGGTCGTTTGATCAAGTTCTTGGAAGGCCCCGGAGCCGTCCGCTGTGATTGGTGAATCGCCACTTAACAAAACAACTGGACTTTCCGCAAAACGAGCCGAGTAGAGAGGAGAAAGTGCGTTTGCGAATCCTGGCCCTGCTGTGACCAAAGCGACACCCACCTTTCCCGTGAGTTGTGCCCAGCAGTCAGCCATATAAGTCGCTGCCGCTTCGTGGCGTACATGGTGAAGCATGATCTTCGTATCAATACAGGCATCGAAAATTGGCATGATTTGATTGCCTGATAGCGCAAAAACCGTATTTATGCCGCCCGCTTTGAGCGATTGAGCGACTAACTCTGCGCCTCTCATGATATTTCCTCCAAGGAATGTGAAGGCTCACGCCGTTCGGTTTTGAAAGTTAAAGTGATCGTTATGGCACAGTTATAGGATATAATCTTTAAGTAGAGAAAAGGACAGTCACGGTTNCAGAAATACTAGAGAGGGTCGCCCTGGCAGGTGAAATTCGTAGCGTTAATATAGTCAGGGAAGGCTACCAATATTGCATTGCATCTCGAAACATCTCTTCGAGCCCTTTGCGGTCGAAATCTTTCGGTCCGTTTNCCACCAAGCGGTTGGGTCAGGTCGTGGAATTAAAAATTATATGTGATGAACGGGTGTACCGCACCGGCCATAATTGCACTATAATAGATCGAAGCGAATTAACCAAAATTAGCCGCAGTAGGTTGGCGTAATGTCTGAACAAGAAAAGCTCGATGTACCTCCAGAGCATTGTCCAAAGCCCGAAGATTATACCTTTGATTTGGAGGAGAAATTAAGCGGTATTCTAGCAGTGCGATCCTTGATGGGTTCAGACGCGGTGACTGCAAGTCATCTTGGCACTGAGCGGGAGGGGCATGGTGCGTTAATTAGTAATACAGGATTGGTACTGACTATCGGTTATTTGATAACCGAAGCAGAAACTATTTGGTTAGTAGACGCCACAGGTGCTGCAACGCCTGCACATACTGTGGGTTATGACCAGGAAACCGGCTTTGGTTTAGTTCAGGCTCTCGGGCGACTAAATGTTCCGCATTTGGAATTGGGCAACTCCAATACCCTTAAAGTGGGAGACCCTATCGTCATTGGTGGTCACGGCGGTGTGAAAAATTCTGTGGCTGCTACCGTAGTCTCGAAACGGGAGTTTGCAGGCTACTGGGAGTATGTCTTAGATGAAGGTTTGTTTACTGCACCAGCGCATCCGTTCTGGGGTGGGTCAGGCGCGATTAATCGAGATGGGAAGTTGGTCGGCATTACGTCGTTATTTGTGCAGCAGGCTCTGCCGAAAGATACGCCCTTTCATGGCAATCTAATTGTACCTATCGATCTTTTTACGCCAATTATGGATGATCTTCTGCAATATGGACGCGTTCAGAAACCGGCGCGCCCATGGCTAGGAATTATTATGAGTGAAATTCAAAACGCGCTTGTTATTGCAAATGTAAACGAACGCGGCCCGGCTAAAATGGCGGGTTTACAGACTGGAGATATCATTCTAGGCGTTGATGGTGACCAGGTAGATGATTTACCGTCGCTCTTTCGCAGTATCTGGCGCGTAGGTGAAGCAGGTGTTGAAGTGCCGCTAATGGTCGTGCGGGATGGGGAGGTGATGGAAATCGGCATTACATCTATGGACCGGCGTTCGATTTTAAAGTCTCCGCAATTTCACTAGGTATAGCTGCGCCGTAAAAGATTATCGATGCAAGTGTTTAGCTCGACAATTTACAAGGCACTCGTAATAGTTATAGTCTGCTCGATTTGTATGTGTTGGGGTAATCCCGTCATAGGTGCAAAATGGGATCAAGCGCCGACTTTGATCTTTTCCGCTACTCCAGCACCAAATGCATCGGTCCCCAACGGGCCACCAAGGTCTGGTGTGCGTCCCCCCTGTACTTTCAATTGTGCATCAACTGCCTCGTCAATACGTCTCGAAGCTTCCAGCAACTCCGGGCGATTATTGCGGATACCTAGAGTATCAAGCAGCATACCAACCGAGAGGATCATTGCTGTCGGATTAGCAATATTTTGGCCTGCAATATCGGGTGCTGCTCCATGGGCTGCCTGCGCCATTGCATTCTCATCGCCCGCGTTGACTGATGGGCCGAGGCCGAGACCGCCTGATAGTTCCGCTGCAAGATCAGAAATGATATCGCCAAATAAATTGGTAGTGACGATAACGTCGAAATAGTCTGGCTTGCGCACTAAAAGCGCTGTCACCGCATCTACGAAAAATTCGTCAACCTCGAGTTTATAATCTGATGCGACCTCTTTGCAAATATCGACAAAAAAACCATCTGACATGGTCAGCACGTTGGATTTGTGGACGATGGAAAGCAAGCCCCGTCGTTGTACGGCCAGTTCACAGGCCTGACGCGCAATGCGCTCGCTACATTTTCGAGTGATACGGCGAATCGCGATTGCCATATCTTCTGTNGGCATGAACTCGCCTAGGCCATCATGCATATTCCGGACAGCGTAGAAACCTTCTGTATTTTCTCGAAATATGACTAAGTCCATCGCCTTTACATGTGCTGGCACGCCAGGCCGAATTTTAGAAGGGCGGATATTAGCGTAAAGGTCGAGGCCACCGCGCAGTTTAGCCGACGGGTTTATTCCGCCTTCGATAGGGGCGGGATAAACTGCAGTGTCGGCTGGTCCAAGGATTACTGCATCAGCCGCGGTGACTTTTCCCCAGGTTTCGTCCGGGATGGTGGAGCCATTCTTTTCTAGGCTTGTGAGCCCACTATCTGCGGTTTCTAGTTCGAGGCCAAGATTGAAACGATGATCCGTAGCTTTCAAAACCTCAATCGCGGCGGCGACAATCTCAGGCCCGATACCGTCGCCTTCAAGTACGAGTATTTTCATGATTAATCTTCTACTTCTTCATTTTCGTTAAGGTGACGCGCGGTCTGAACAGGGCTGGCTCTATTGGTAGCGCTTTTATTGACCGTATTCGGAAAATGTTTGGCTATACGGTCATCCCAGGTAATGTACCACCCTTCGCCGCGATCGCACAGGACTAGGTCTTCGTGGTTCAACATTGCGGCGTAGTCGATGTGAATACTAAGAACTGAAATATGGCTTGCCGTGGAGATTTGTTCGCTACGGAGCCAACGACAGGTCTTGTCAAATAACACAACTGGTGAACTTAAAGCGGTTAGAGTTCCCGAGTTACCCGTATACGAATTTTTCCAATGCATTGGCTTGCCTGTTGGCCCGTCGAGCACTTTCTCGAATATAGGATCCATAACCCGAGAATCTCGTTTAGCTAAATAGCGTGAGGCTAAAGTACCGACGCCTAGGCCTGCGACGCCTAAAGCAGTGCCGCCTGTAATAGCTGCCGCCCCGCTGCCACCGACCGTATACCCACTAACCGCTCCAACAATTCCAAGAACTGCGGGTATGCCAATACGTTCAGGTTTTTTCTCTACGTAGTCTGTAGTTGATTGGCAGGCAGATAGAACGAAGGCTCCAGAAATAAAAAGAATTTTAAGGAATTGGTTCATCCTTTCACCATAGTGTGAGTGGAGGGTCAGGCTCAACAAAACTCTTCTGCGAGAAGTTCGTAGGATCGTATTCGATCTTCAAATTGATGGCAGGCAGTTAGGACAATAAACTCATCACATTGGAAGAGGTCACCTAATGCCTGAATTTGTTTTTTTACTTTTTTCGGGCTTCCGTAAATAGTCCGCGAACGGTTTTGAAGGACATGTTCGCGTTCCCTATCGGTGTAAGGGTAAGCCATAGCTTCTTCAACGCTGGGTACTGGCGCTAGTTCCCCCTTATCTGCGCGTAGGCGAAATAGATCGCGGCTGGTGATTAGTTTCTCAGCTTTTTTTTGAGTTTCGGCACAAATAACGAAGATGGCAATATTACATTTTGGGGCGTCTAAGGTGCCAGCTGTTTGAAATTGGTCTTGGTATGCGCGGACGACTGTTTCACCGCCGAATGGAGTAATAAAGTGAGCGAACGAAAAGGCAAGGCCGAAATGCGCGGCATAGGCGGCGCTATAATTACTTGAGCCTAGTAACCAAACTGGCGGGGCGTTTTCTGTGAAAGGCCGTGCCCTAACCCGACTAAAGGGATGATCATCCGGCAAGCTATCGCTTAGAAAGCCAGATAAATCAGATATCATGGTTGGAAAATGCTCGACGCCAATACCGCTACCATAAGCTAGTGCTTGAGATGTAGGTTGGTCGCTGCCGGGCGCACGGCCGATGCCGAGATCGATGCGCCCTGGAAACATAGATTCCAGCATACGAAAATTTTCAGCAACTTTATAAGGACTATAGTGGCTCAGCATGACGCCGCCTGATCCGACGCGGATGGTTTGGGTTTCGGCAGCGATACGGGTGATAAGAATTTCGGGCGACGCGGCTGCCAGACCGTCAGAACCGTGATGTTCTGCGACCCAATAGCGATGATATCCGAGTTTCTCTGTAGCTTGGGCTAGGAGAATAGATTCTTGCAACGCATCTGCAGCTGTGGCGCCTTTGCGTATCGGTGATTGGTCTAAGACACTGAGGCGAATATTCTTTTGGCCAGACATGGGTTCCTGGTTCTGTCTTTATTTTTTAGTCTTAACACAGATTGGTAGGTTTGGGGGGTAGGTAAAAAGCTGCGAAACTCTGGGCCCAGGTTTGGGAATAAGGGTCAAAATATTCGAAAGCTAATTCAAAGCGTCGATCTCATAATCAATGACTAAACCTATACCGATGATGAGTTTGAGTAGAAAATTGGCTGGGGGCCAGTTCTGTTGGCAGGAAGGCGTCCGCTTGTGTCAAACAGCAAATATAAAGTCACTGGCAATATCCCATCACGATCCTAAANATTAAGACGTTTTTATGAGAAAAGTGAAGTAGGAGGCTCGTTCGACCTGGTACGGTGCATTCGTCGCCNGAGAAAATATGATGGTCAAATTGCTTTGATATCGTGTGTGTTTAGTTGAGCATGATATAAAAGAATAAATGCGTGAAAAATAGCGATTACTGTTACGGAGGGATACATGGAAATTAAGCAAGTCATTTTGCACCGTGTGCGGTTGCCTTTAACGGTTCCTTACAATGTATCTTATTTCTCTTTTGAATACTTTGAACCGATTTTAGTGGAAATAATAGGCAATGACGGCACGCTTGCTTGGGGCGAGGGACATGTTCAGCCGGGGTCTACCTCTGAAACACGCGATGGTGGCTGGGACTTCTGTAAGGAGTTTGCAGCTAAAATTATAAGCCTAGATTCTGCTAAGGCAAAAACCGTCATAGAAGGTTCTCGGTTAAATAGCAAAGTCGCTGCAACGGGGATGCTAACTGCTATTGAAATGTTGGAGCGTCACCCCTTGCTTGATATTGCTGAGGACACCAGGGTGCAAATTTTAAGCGGCTTTAATAGTCTTGATCACGCAGAAGTCCCTGATGAGGTCGAGGAAAGGTTAGCGCTTGGCTTTAAGACATTTAAAATTAAAGTGGGTAAGGATGTAGATGAGGATTTAGCTCGTGTCCGGGTCATCCAAAAGGCCATAGATGGACGCGCGCTTATGCGGCTGGATGCCAATCGAGGTTTCAACCAAGGGGATGGTTGTCGATTTGCATCTTCTCTCGACCCGGAGGGCATCATGCTATTTGAGCAGCCATGCGAACGCGAGGAATGGGACGCTAATGCCGCGGTTGCGGCAGCATCGACTGTACCTATTATGCTAGATGAGCCCATTACAACTATAGAAGATGTTGAGCGGGCAGGGACTATTGACAATGTCGGGTTTTGTAAAATTAAATTAAAACGTGCTGGCACTATAGAGGCACTTGAAGCGGTGCTAAGGCGTATTCACGAGTGCGGCATGGAAGCAGTATTGGGTGATGGTACCTCATGCGAAGTCCAATGCTGGATGGAAGCCGCTGTAGCGCGTGGCTCTATCCGGAACGCTGGCGAGTTCAACGGATTTTTAAGACCGTCTGTCCGCCTGTTTGCCAATCCGCTCGATTTTGCTGACGGCGAAATTCGATTTAAGGCGGGGTATTGGCCAGAGATGGACCGGGACAAGCTAACGGCCCATTCAGTTGATACTGCACGATTTGAGGCATAGCCGGTTAATCACGAAATTCAGATGGGAAATGTGGTAACTGATCAGACAGCGCGCTTACTGCTTAAGCAGATGTTAACCGCCGCAATTTCTGCTGCAGATCCTTCAATTTGTTTACCGTCTTTTTTGCCTTCGCCGCCGACTGGAAAAACTATTGTCCTTGGTGCCGGCAAGGCAGGTGCAAGGATGGCGGAGACTGTAGAGGCGTATTGGGAAGGTCCGATTTCGGGGTTAGTCATTGTTCCTTACGGTTATGGGTCATCCTGTAAGGAAATCGAAATAGTAGAAGCATCTCATCCAATACCAGATGATAAGGGTTATGAAGCAGCGCGGAGGATTCTTGCTTTAGCAGCTGGGGCTGTTGCCGATGATTTGGTTTTATGTCTGATATCTGGGGGTGGTTCCGCGTTAATGAGTTTGCCGGTCCCCGGCTTAATGTTGCATGAGAAAGCCTCATTGAATTCTCAATTGTTACGATCTGGTGCGGATATCGCCGAAATAAATTGTGTNCGAAAGCATTTATCATCNATAAAAGGTGGACACTTAGCCGCCGCTGCAAAGCCAGCCCGTACCGTCACATTATTAATTTCTGATGTTCCTGGGGACGACCCTAGCGTCATTGCGTCGGGACCGACTATCCCTGACTCTACAACTTTCTCAGACGCATTGGCAGTATTAGAAAAATATGGAATTGAACAGCCAATCGCTGCTCTTGAACTTTTAAAAGAAGGAAAAGTGGAGACCTTGAAGCCTGATAACGATTGTTTTTGGAATTGTGAAACGCATATCGTTGCAACACCGCAAATATCTCTGCAGGCAGCGGCTGAAGTTGCGAATAGAAACGGTATTCAGTCTCTGATACTCGGTGATGCTGTGGAAGGGGAGGCCCGAGAGGTTGCAAAAGTTATGGCCGCAATTGCAAAGCAAACGCGTTATCGCGGGCAACCGGCTGAAACGCCGGTCGTATTATTGTCTGGCGGCGAGACAACTGTGACTGTTATTGGCGATGGACGCGGAGGCCGAAATAGCGAGTTCTTATTAGCATTGGCGATTGCGCTTAACGGCGAGAAGGGGATTAATGCGCTAGCTGCTGATACTGATGGAATAGATGGAGCGGAAGACAACGCCGGTGCTATTGTATCCCCTAGTACGTTAGAACGTGCTGCGCAGAAGCGCGTTGATGCGAAGTCGTATCTTGCAAATAACGACGCGTATAGTTTCTTTAAAAGTATCGATGACTTGGTGATTACGAAGCCTACTCATACGAACGTAAACGACTTCCGTGCGATTCTTATTGCGTAACGCTTCAGGTGTCTCGAAGGAAAAAAGTTGTTAATTAGAGTCCAGTGATAAATTTTAGATAGGGTGGGTCAAATTTAAAAAAATAAACTACTTATAATCGCTTAGGTCCCTTTCTAATTTTATAGGTAAAGGTGTCGCTGTCCTCTTCCGCGGATATTAGTATATGATTGTTAGTCTCGCAGAAGTGACGCACGTCAATGTAGCTCATGGGATCCGTTGCAATAAGCGTTAATCGATCCCCTTGACCAAGACTGCGAAGTGCTTTTTGTATTTTTAATACCGGCATAGGACATTTAAGCCCGGATGCGTCGACCAATAGAGAGCCTTTGGAAGACACGGAAGGCCTTAGCCTACCTCAAGCATAATCTTGCCGGTATGTGTGGCGCTTTCCATCAAAGCATGTGCCTCCGCGGCTTGTTCTAGAGGCAGGCTTTGCCGCACCATGGTTTTGATTGTCCCATCCTCGATTATTGGCCATACTTTTTCGTGGAGTTGACGTGCAATTTCGGATTTAAATGTTTCCGGCCGGCTTCTTAGAGTAGAGCCTGTATATACAAGGCGTTTTAACATCACTGGCATTAAATTGATTTCTATTTTCGAACCTAAATTGAAGGCAAGTTGAACGATCCGAGCTTCAGGTGCCGTGGCTTTAATATTACGTTCAACATAAGCACCACCAATTGTATCAAGGATAACATTCGCGCCGCCAGCTTCACGAACAATTTCGACGAAATCCTCTTCGTTATAGTCGATGACCTGGTCGGCCCCCAATTCCTTGGCAAAGGAGCAGCGGTCCGTCGGACTATCAGTAGTGAAGACAGTTGCACCGAATGCTTTGCCCAGCTGGACCGCTGTTGCCCCGATACCACCGGATCCACCATGAACGAGGAACCGTTCTCCTGCCTGAAGGTTTGCGACACCCATGAAAATATTACTCCATACCGTAAAGAACGTTTCGGGTAGGCTGGCCGCTTCGATAAGATTCAACCCCTTTGGGATGGGCAAGCAGTGACTAGCATCGGCCCGGACGTATTCCGCATAGCCGCCGCCATTAGTCAGGCCGCAAACCTTATCGCCCACAGTCCAATTCGAAACATCTTTACCCGTCGCGACAACCTCACCAGAGACTTCGAGGCCGAGCAGATCGGTCGCACCTTTGGGCGGCGGGTAATGGCCGCGACGTTGAACAATGTCCGGACCATTGACCCCGACAGCGGCGACCTTGATTAAAATCTCATGTTCTGATTGGGTGGGAACCTCGCGAGAGGCCGGTTTCAAAACCTCGGGGGCGCCAGGCTCAGTAATTTCGATAACGTTCATCGAGTTCGGAATGTTGGCAGACATGTTTCTCTCCCTAAGTAATTTTAAAAAAATGCACGCCCTTTAGACATTTTGAAACAAGAAATTGCTGGTTTCACTTGCTACTCAAATAGGATTGGGTAACCGGCTTCATGCCATGCTTGAATACCGCCCTGCAAACGATAAATCGTACCCTCATGCCCAGAAGCCATCATCTTCTTAGCAGCAATGCCGCAACGGACGCCGCTGGCGCAATGAAATATAATTTTCTTGTCATCTTTTATGGGTATCCCCCTAGGGTCGAATGACGAAAGCGGGTTTAGGTTGGCAGTCGCTATTCGGGCCAATTTATGTTCGTGGGCCTCGCGAACATCTATTAGCAAAGCGTCTCCGGATTCCAACCAACTGTTGGCGGTTGCCGCATCAACAAATTCTTCTTTACAGGTTTCTGTCATAATATACCTCCGTTGTGTTAGAGCGAATATCGCCGAAGGGTTGGCCTTCTGGCTACTGATGTGCTTAGAGTGTTGGAAACAGACCTAACATAAATGGGGGATCCTTAAATGGGTGAATATTCAACCGTCGAAAAAGATGGGCACCTTCTAATTGTCACCGTTAATCGACCAGAGCGCATGAATGCGTTGCATTCTATGGCCCATTTCGAATTAGCTGAGGTTTTCGATGAGTTCGAAGCGGATGATGGTTTATGGATCGCAATTTTGACGGGCGCTGGGGATCGAGCGTTTAGTGCCGGTAATGACCTAAAGTTTCAGGCGGAAGGCGGTACTCGAGATAAGCCAGATACAGGCTTTGGCGGAATAGTTAGACGTTTCGGCCGAACAAAACCTATTATTGCTGCTGTCAATGGTGTTGCTATGGGAGGAGGCTTCGAGTTAGCACTCGCCTGCGATATTATCTTAGCAGCAGAAAATGCAAAATTTGCATTGCCGGAGCCACTAGTGGGGCTTGCGGCTATGTCCGGAGGGTTGCACAGATTGCCTCGGGTAATCCCCAGACATCAAGCATTGGGTATGATTCTGACTGGGCGACATGTTTCTGCAGAAGAAGGCTATAGGTTCGGCTTTGTGACGGAGGTTGTACAAGAAGGTAAAGTATTAGAATACGCTAAGGAATGGGCAGGTAAAATATTGAAATGTTCGCCGGTCTCCATTCGGACTTCTATGGAAGTCATGCGGCTTGGTCTCGAAAAAGCATCTGTCCAAGAAGCAATTGAGACTGTGTATGCCGCTGAAGAAGTATTACGCAATAGTGAGGATTTTGTGGAAGGTCCTAAGGCATTTTCGGAAAAGCGCGCGCCCGATTGGAAGGGTCGGTAGGTTTTTATTTTTTGCTATTTAGGCTAGGAATTCCCTCTCTAAGATTAGAGTTTTGCCCCCTGGTTCTGGTTGAATTGACAGAACAATATAGCAGGTTTTGATAATGGTCTGCACTGGAGGGCTGGAGGCCGGATTGGCTCTAGTTTCAATTATAGGACGCATTTACTTGGACAAATAGTTCGAAATGTACATCCCCTCTTATGGGTCCCATGCTGGTGCCTTTAACTTTGACCTTGAGGCCGATTGAATTCTTCTTTGGCCCGATTTCCCTTTAAAAAAGCCCCATTCCCGAAATGCCGGTTTCTAAATCCATTCGTTCGACCAGTTCTCGTCCGACAAAATTCCTGAGAGTTTCGGTTGTTCCACCGCCAAGAGTACCATAGCGCACGCCACGGTAATTTCGTGAAACCGCAAAATCATCGATAAAGCCGTATCCGCCATGGATTTGGACGCCTTCGCTACACACGCGGATAGACATTTCATTCACGTAGATTTTAGCCATAGCTGCAAGGGTAGGGTTAGGAAAGGGATCGGCGGTTGCGGCAGCGCGATAGAGAATACTCCGACCTGCTTCAATTTCGGTCAACATACTTGCCCCCTTCCAACGCATACCTTGGAAATCACCAATGGGATGATTAAAAGCGTCCCGGTCGCGCATATACCGAATGGATTCTTCTAAAGAGGATTCCGCCATACCCAGACAGATCGCAGGATTAAGGCAACGTTGTGTATTAAAGGCTCCTAGTAATTTGCTGAGCGACCCTTCGTGCAGTGCTAGATGCTCTAATGGTACTTCAACGTCTTCGAAACGCACATCCGCTAAATATTCACCGCCCATAGTGTGATAACAGGCATCGGCGCTCATGCCTTTAGCCCCTTTTTCTACAAGCACACAACCGATACCTTTTGTTCCAGGCGTATTATTGACGCGAGTAAATATAACGAAAAGGTCTGCTTCCTCAGCGCGGCTAATTAAAGTTTTAGAGCCGTTGAGAACCACCCTATCGTTCTTAACCATGCAGTTGGTTTTCATATTACCAAGGTCGGTGCCGCAATCAGGTTCGGTCATACAAATAGCGAGGATACATTTACCTTCCAAAAGCTGAGGCAGGTACTTTTCCTTAAGTTCATCAGAACCGTAATGGGATAAAATTCGGCATTGGGTACCTACCTCGCCAAGTACGGCCATGGCTGTTACGTAGCACCCTTTTGCAATTTCTTCGAGAACAAGAACCGTGTCGAGGACGCTCGCGCCCATCCCGCCATATTCTTCCGGAACGGACATTCCAAGAATGCCAATCTCGCCTAGCTTTTCCATATTTTCATAAGGGAAGGTACCGTCTAACCATTTTTTGGCATTAGGCTCAATTACGTCTTTACGAACACGGCTGACCGTATCCATCATTTGCCGTTGTTCTTCCGTCAGCTCGAATTGTAGCAAGATAATTCTCCCGCGAATTAGAATGTCGATTTAGGAAATAGCTACACCATGAATTTCTATTTATGGCAATACACAGGTCCGAAACCCGGCCAGGACATCGCGTCTATCGGGGGTGAAAAAGTTGCGGTAGCGTCCGTTGACCACCCTGCTTCGCGTCGCCCAAGCGCCTCCACGTAGGACTTTAGTCTCGTAGAATACCGGTTGTGAATAATCTTTATAAGCATCCGGCGAGAAACCCGGATAGGGGCTAAATGCCGTCGATGTCCACTCCCATATATTGCCCAGCATCTGGCGACACCCAAAAGCGCTATCGCTCTGTGGAAAAGCAGCGACATCGATAACGCCAAGAGCGCTGCCGTCTAGGTTGGCGTGTATGCAGTTCCCGGAGGTGGCATGCCAAGGAGTGTCACGTTTTTTTTCGCTAAGCATTGTCCTATCTGTATTGGGCTCGCCTAGTGCAGCTACCTCCCACTCAATTTCTGCGGGTAATCGACGTTTTGCCCAACGGCAAAATGCAGTTGCTTCATACCAATTCACGTGGATTATCGGTTGGTGTGGCTTTAGGTCTTCAATGGTGTCGAACCTTTTTACTGACCAATCACCTTCGCCAGTAGGCTGCCAATAGACCGGATGAACGGCGTCTTCTCGTTTACACCAGTCCCATCCATCTTCGTCCCAAAACTCCCGAATTTCATATCCTTTTGCGTCAACAAAGTGTTGGAACTCTGCGTTGGTGACCGGTGCTTTAGCGATTTCGAACGGTTTGACTGGAACCGGATAGATCCATTTCTCGTTATCAAAGAGTATGGCTTCATCTTTTGTTGAGCCGAGCAAAAATGTTCCTCCTGGTATTGTGACGTCTCCTGGGTGGGCACCAGCTTCTGCATCATCCGGGACTGCGGCATTTGTAAAGGTGGGTTTCGGATAGCCCAGCGTTTGGCGTGAATAGGTATAGGCCTCCGTGTGCATGTCTTCGTGGAATGTGGAAAACTGATACATGTAGCTGTCTACCTCGCTCGCATCCCCGTCGCCGAGCCGACAAATACAGCGTTCTAGGACGGTCTCGATATAGGCGAGTGTTTCGTTCATGCGGAGCAATGGCAGGTCCCAACGCACCTCATGGGGAATTTCAATTGAATCGTAAATATCATCGCCTAGTGCGTGGTACGGAGCTTGGTCGTAGAGATCGCGCAGAATAAATTTTTCGTAGAACCACGCTACATGTCCAATTTCCCAGCGTAACGGATTTACGATTTGTAGACGAGGCCCCATTAATTGATCTTCATCCAGCCCAGCTACTAGTTCCAGGGTCCGAGTATGGGCGTCCTTCATAATTTCTTCTAAATAAGATGCAGCAACTGGTTGTGTCATGGGACTCGGTCTCTTTAAGATGTAACGATGAAAATTATTCTTATCACACCTGCAGCAAAGTTAGCCAAGAACGGTAATCGAACGACGGCTGTTCGATGGGCGCGTATTCTGCGCGAACTCGGCCATCAAGTTAGGGTCGACGTGGAATGGGACGGTCGTCCGGCAGATATGATGGTCGCTATCCATGCCTGGCGTAGCGCACAATCCGCATTGCAATTTAGGGAGCGCTATCCGAAACGGCCGTTGATTGTACTTCTGGCGGGAACGGATATTTACCGCTTCCAAAAAAGCCATCCTCAGAAAACGTACCGGTGCATGGAGATTGCTGACGGACTGGCCTGCCTTCATGAACAAGTGCACCGTTCCATCCCGGCTGAGTTTACTTCCAAACTGCATGTAGTGCATCAGTCCGCATCACCCTTGAGCATGGCGCGTAAACCGTCTGTTCGGCATTTTGATATTTGCGTGGTCGGACATTTGCGTAAGGAGAAAGACCCGCTTCGTACAGCGATGGCAGTACGCAACATGCCACCGGATTCTAAAATTAGAGTTATCCATTTGGGGAAGGCGCATAGTGCAGATTGGGCGGAAAAAGCCGAAAAAGAAATGGTGCGAAATCCTCGATACCAATGGATGGGGGAGGTTCCTGGCTGGCGCGTGCGTCGCGAATTCGCCAAGACCCACCTGATGGTATTAAGTTCAATCATGGAAGGTGGCGCGAATGTGATTTCGGAAGCGGTTGCCGCCGGTGTTCCAATTATCGCATCTGATATTGAGGGGGCAAAAGGATTACTTGGCGAAAGCTATGACGGTTATTATCCGGTGAAAGATACCCAAGCACTCGGCGCCCTGTTAGTACGAGCCGAAGTCGATTCGAGTTTCTTGAAGAGGCTTGAGCAACAATGCGCCGCTAAGCTTTCCCAATTTACGCTGGAACGTGAAAGCGCCGAATGGAGGGTATTATTGGATGCGGTTTTATAACTATGACGAAATAGTAATAGGCTCTAAACGCCCACTATTTGGGAGAACACTACCGATAATTGCCGTACATTTATAACCAGCCTTTTTTAGCTCAGTAACCGTTATATCGGCTTTTTTATCAGGAATGCTGGCTATAAGACCACCGGCTGTTTGTGGGTCAAAAATCAACGGATAACGGGGGTCTTGCGCCGCTGAGTCCACGTCATGAATGGCCCGTCTGAGTCGAACATTTTGGGGCTGCAGAGAGCTGAAAATACCTTCTGTTACTAGCTCTAACGCTCCCGCCAATAAGGGAATAGCATTTATATTCAAATCTACATCAACGCCGGACGGCTTTATCATTTCGACGAGGTGGCCAAGAAGGCCAAAGCCCGTCAGGTCTGTGCAGGCTGTTGCGCCATTTGCATAAAGAATGTCCGCGCCCTGTTTGTTTGATTGGATCATTCCTTTTAGCGCGGCATCAATCCAGTTGCCCTCAGCTTTATGACGCATATCGGCAGCGAATAGTGTACCGGTGCCGATTGGTTTTGTGAGAATAATTTTATCACCCGCTTTCATGCCACCTTTGCGGAGAATACGTGCTCTATCGACAAGGCCATTAATGGCAAAGCCCAACGACATTTCGGAACCCTCACTAGTATGGCCACCAACCAATGCTGTACCCGTTTCGTTTAGTACTTTCATGGCGCCTGCCATCAATTGCGATAAATCATCTTCAACCTTATTTTCTAGACCGAAAGGCAGTGTGACGATGGACAGCGCCGTCTGCGGCTCGCCTCCCATCGCGAAGATGTCCCCTAAGGCGTGGTTTGCTGCGATTTGGCCAAAAATATAGGGATCGTCGATAAAGGCGCGAAACGCATCGACGGTATGTACCATTACTTTGCCGTCTGGCACTTCTACGACTGCGGCATCATCGGGCTCATGCAGTCCAATTAAAACATCTTTGCGGGGAATCGGAGCTAATTGCGATAGAGCGCTTTGTAAGACCGTCGCGCCCACCTTGGCCCCACACCCGCCGCAACGCATGGCGATAGCGGATATTTCTTTGATTACATCTTCATTAGCTAGGCCCTTGGCTATATCAGCCTTCTCTTCATCACCCATATCAGGCAGATCGCTGAACTTTCGGATAAACCGCCGGTCGATCCAATCCTTCCACCGCCAAATTAATTTGCCTTCAGCGGTCCAATTGGAACGCGATGCCACCGCATATTTATCTCCGGTTGAGATTAGGCTTAAGAACTGTTGCTGTGGCTCAAAACGTTTTAAAGACTTCCCTAAGAGAGCTCTTCGCAGATTGCGTTCCAGCGGTGGGCCTTGTCGCACGGCGAAGACGCCTGATTTTGGACGCGGATGGTTTATCATGTCTGCGATATCGCCGGCGGCAAAAATTCCCGGATGCGATACGGATTCTAATGTGTCATTTACTTTGACGAAGCCACCCTCTGAAACTGATAAGCCACCTTTTTCGAGCCATTCTTGGGCGCTGGCCATGGTGACCCACAATATTTCATCGAGTTCGAAACTTTCTCCGTTCACACAGCGCAGACGGCTAGGGTCTACGGTTTGAACTTCATGATGGAGGTACAGTTTGACGCCTCGTTCCTGTAAAACGCTTCGGTACTTATCCCGCACTTTCCGATTGTGACCGATTAGTATGTCATTGTTGGTGAAAAGGTTATAGCTCGGTTCAACCTTTTCGATGCCCGCTCTTTTAAGAATTTGGCGGAGGCGGAACTGAATGGCGAGGATTATTTCAACGCCGCCTGCTCCGCCGCCAACGACGCCAATTTTAGTTTTTCCTTTTGCAGCGACGACACGTTCAATAAGTTTATTCCAATGATCGACAAAGCCATCGATGGGTTTCACTGGCACTACGTTCTCTGTCGCGCCTTTGACAATTTTGGTATTAGGGGCAGAACCTATATTGATCGAAAGAAGGTCGTACTGCACAGGCGGGCGATTTCTACAGACTACCTGTTTTTTTTCCGGATCAATGCCTGTCACTTCATCCAAATAAAAGCGTGCATTGGCAAATCGCGCCAGAGGGCCTAAATCAATATGGGCTTCCGCGAAGGTGTAATGGCCCGCGATGAAGCCGGGTAGCATACCAGAATATGGTGCCTCCATGTCGCGGCAAATTAGTGTCAAGCGCACGCCAGGGAGTGGCTTCATCCCGAATTTCTTCAAAACAGTTACGTGCGAATGTCCGCCGCCTATCAGCACTAAATCTTTTAAAATCGGGGTATCGGAATTTTCCATAATCTACCTAGCATCAAGTGATGTTTGGAGCCGCAAGGTTGTGCGGATACGTCGTGAAATCATATCTAAGCCGATATTCAACAATGCGGTAATAAGAATTAAAACCATTGCTCGGTCAAACCGAATATCGGCAAATGCAGAATCCACATAAAAGCCTAACGTATGGATACCAAGTATGCCGAGGATGGCGGTTTCTCGGAAGATCACTTCCCAACGATAGAATATGAAGGCGAGGAACTGGCGATAGACACGCGGCAATGCCTCAAACAAATATAAATTAACTCCCCTTGCGCTGTCTGGGCGTAGTTGCAGTTGCTCAGTAAAGCGGCCGATTAAATGGCCTATGATTCCGGCATTGTGTAGGGAAAGAGCCACAATCGCTGGAAACATAGAAGGCCCCCAAAGCTGAAGAAGAATAAAGGCTAGCACATACTCTGGCGTGGAAAGGACTACGACGAGGAAGATATGACCTATCGTACGACCAACGGGACGGAAAAACAGCGGTGAGATTAAGGGGAAAAACAGCAAGGTCAGAAGACCAGTGCTAGTTAAAGCAATCATAGTAAGAATTACGGTGTTAAAAATTCCGGGCAGTGCTTCGGAGATAAATAAATTTTGGAACCAATACCAGGTTTCGATGAGCACTGGCACCGAGGCAGCGTCGGCAGTTCGGATTGGAAGTGGCATAATGTCGTCGGTGAAAAACCGCCATGCGTTAGACCAACTCATGGGACCACTTTCGGGGAGCAGAAAAATAGAAGTAATTATATAAACTGGTATCAATTCACTTCGCATCCATTTCCGAATTGTCGAGATGACGACATAAAACACGAGCAATAAAGCAGATAGGTCCGAGTAATGCCCTTCTTTGTAGGCAGTTTCTAAATAAAAACCGATCGTTGGTAAGCCGATAAATCCCAGTACTGCGCTTGATCGCAGTCCACATTCCAATCTGTATAAAGAGTAGGTTTTGAAATGCGCCCATACTCCAGGGAGGCGGGCATAGAAAAACAGAGAGATGACCGATGTACCGCTGGGTACAGCCTGGAGTGGCGAGGGGTCCGCTTCTTCTAATATTTCCGCGTAGACCTTGGCACAAATCCCCGCATAAGGAATGGCAATAGCAAGGACACCTGTCACAGCAGTTAGGCCAAATATTTGTAGGAAAATAAGTGCCCAAAATAATTCATGGACGGCGCGGATAAATGCGCAGCCGATGCGCACAAAGCGATAATGAAAAACAACCGCTAGCAAAAAACCCGAGATATTTGCTAAAGATACACCGAGAATAGCGAAGCAGATTGTATAGAGAAGTGCCTCTAATATCTGCTCCCACTTTGTGAAATCCGGAGTGATCAAACCAGCACCAAGGCGTTTCATCTCCGGCCAGGGATCGTTTGTCGTGATTTCGATATCGGCAAAAAATAAACAGCTGATCGCTATAAATAAAAACCAAAGGCTTGTGCGAACTAACGGTGATTCCGGTACGAGCGGTGCGGGATTATGAGGTGCCATATAGGCCATTGAGGTCTGTCGATTTCATGCGGTCGACCGGACGGTCAAATGCAATTTTGCCATCAGATATGCCAATGATGCGCGTACAGAATTGCAATGCTAATTGCACATCATGCATCGCGAGAATAACCGTGTCATGGTTCTCGGTGATGCTTTGCATCACACCACGTGCCTGGTGTTCATCGACCGCCGAGACTGGCTCGTCGCCTAGAAACACTGAGCACCCTTGGTAAAGTGCACGCGCCACACCGGTTCGTTGCTGTTGTCCACCCGAAAGTTCACCAACCGGTGTCGAAAACTTTTCCTCGAGCCGAATTTTGCTTAAAATAGTGCGAACTTGTTCCGCCTCTGCCGTGAATGGGCGGACCAGATTGGCAAGATTGTACCAGGTCGAATTTTTATGGAGCCGACCCATAAAAACATTATGAAAAACAGAGAGTGTGCTTACCAAACCCAGATTTTGAGGAACGAGTGCGCACTCGGTATCGTGGCGGTCATAAAGAAGCTTGAGGAGCGTGGACTTGCCGGCGCCGCTCCGACCCACCAGGGCGATTTTCTCGCCGGCTTCGACGCTGAGCGAGACGCTATTGAGCACTTGCTTTCCGTTATAAGAAGCACACGCTTCGCTCAGGTCAAATAATGCCATTAGTCAACCAGACCAAGTGTCCTGGCTGTGTCCAGGATCGGCTGGTAGTCTTTGTTGGTGGCCTTGATGAAGCTTTTGCGAGGGAAGGATTTGAGTAAGTCCGGATCCTTCATGTCGAGCAGTGCTTTTTGAACCTTGATCTTGAAGCCCTTGCCAAATTGTTTTTCGACATCGCCCCGGATAGTCCAGTTGTAATCAGGATAACCCGGCGTCTTCCAGATGAGTGTTACTTTCTTCGGGTCGAGCTTGCCAGCCTTGAGTGCTTTTTTATAAACCTTAAAATTCGTCGCGCCGACCTCGTATTGGCCGCCATTGACTAGGGCGACGGTACGCGAATGGCTTCCGCTGAAGCCGACACGCTTGAAAACTTTCTCTGGTGTTTTTCCAAAAGCCTTACGAATGTGAAATTCCGGCATCAGGCGGCCTGACGTAGAGCCTTTGGAGCCGAAGGTAAAGGTCTTACCGGCTATACCTTTAGGGAATTTCTTGCTTGGCTTCAGGCCGCTCGATTTGTGGGCAATAAAATAAGTTTCAAAGTTTGGGTCTTCGAAACCCTGGGCAATAGCTTCTGATCCTTTTACGAGTAGGCGTGCCCTTACCCCAGATAGGCCACCAAACCATGCCAATTGTACTTGGTTATTGCGGAAGGCCGTAACGGCGGCAGAATAAGATTTGACCGGAATATAATTTACTTTCACGCCGAGTTGTTTTTCAAGATAGACTGCGATTTTAGTGAAACGAGCCTTTAGAGCGCTTTCATCTTGATCCGGAATAGCGGTAAATGTGAAATCGGTGGCTTGTGCAGAAACGGATAGTCCAACCAACAGAGTTACCGCAGCAATTAATTTTTTCATTATATGACTCACTGTATGTTTCATTTTTTTCAACCTGGATAGATACTTAGAGATAAGTTTGCTAAACGATCGCGGGGCGAGTCTAATTACTCTTTACTGCAAACTAGGAGATTTTTAGTTAAATTTACAGCATGCTTGCAACACCGAAATTGGATTTTAAATATGAAATATGAAATTGCAATTTATAAATAAAAATTCCACTATTTTAAATATAAAAAAATTATTTACTTGAATGTAACTAATTATTTTTAGACATATAAAAAATTATACAAATAAAAAAATTAATCATATTTGTGAGATAATGGTGCCGTCGCACGGACTCGAACCGCGGACCTGAGGTTTACAAAACCCCTGCTCTACCAACTGAGCTACGACGGCATCTCATACAACTATCATTTGATTATTCAGTCGCATCCTTCTTTAAGTCTATAATGCTCGGATTGCACAGAAATGCCATGGACGTCAAAACTTTTTTGTTAGGCTATGCCCCATAAGAGCACAAAAACTTTGGCTATCAACTTAACAAGCACGGATGTGATGCTTCTGAAAATGGATCAAGCACAATCTTTATTGCTACGGAGCAATGTAAAAATTTGCTGAGTAGCATATATTTCAATAGCACTCGGACGTATATCATCGGCGGTACGATTAATACTGTGGTTAGTTTTATACGCCCTCCCCTCGAGGAAAACAGGATTCCTAAAGCGATCCAAAATCGATGGTCTCGTGCCGATCGATACTGCGGTCCATTGGGGGTAGGTCAGATTTCAAGCCGTTGCCGCAGTTAAATACAATGGCTTGGTCGGATTTCGTAATACGGCCCGTCCTTAACGCTTGGCGATAAGCGACCAGGCATGCAGCGCCCTCTGGTCCCAGATGAAAGCCTTCTTCGCGTGCTACCATGGCGCGCGTATCTGCAACGTTGTCGTCCGAGACCATCACACCAAATCCATCTGAGTCTCGCATAACCTGTAGGCAGAGGAAATCGCCTAATGGTTTGGGTACGCGAACACCATGGAGTTTCGTTGTAACAGGCTTCCATGGTTCGTCCACAAAAGCTTTTCCCTCATCGAAGGCTTTGACGAGAGGTGCACACCCAGTGGATTGTACTACGATCATGCGTGGCTTTTTTTTGCTGATCCACCCGAGTTCTGCGAGTTCTTGAAATGCCTTCCACATGCCTATCAAGCCCGTACCGCCGCCTGTCGGGTAAAAAATAAGATCGGGCACATCCCAGTCCAGTTGTTCAGCGATCTCTAGGCCCATAGTTTTCTTGCCTTCGATCCGATAGGGTTCTTTCAAAGTGGAAAAATCGAACCAACCTTGGCTCTCGGCGCCTTGAGCGACCAGTTCACCGCAATGGCTGATAAGCCCATTGACCCGATAGGTCTCTGCGCCATGAAAGGCGATCTCGCGTACGGTTGTTTCAGGGGCATCTTCTGGGCAAAATACCGTCGAACGCAAACCCGCTCGACTGCAGTAGGCACTCAGTGCTGCGCCTGCGTTGCCGGCGGTGGGCATGGCGATATTGCTAACGCCAAGAGCTTTTGCCATTGTGACGGCAAGCGCCAGGCCTCGGGCTTTGAAACTGCCGGTTGGCATTCGGCCTTCGTCTTTCACTAAGATTTCGCCGCCGCCGAATTTTTTGGCAATACGCGGCAGTGGTATTAGTGGGGTCCAGGCTTCGCCGAGGCTGACAATTTCCGCATGTGGCGGTACTGGTAAAAGTTCTTCGTAGCGCCACATATCCTGAGGGCGTGCTAAAAGCTCTTCAGGGCTTACGGCAGCTTTTATGGCATCCAAATCGTAACGAACGATAAGCGGCCGCCCCGCATCGGATAGATTATAAAGTTGCTCGGGCTCATATTGCTTAAGTGAGAAGCTGCATTCCAAATGGGTTACATATGAACGGAGAACGGTCATTGGCCAGTTATCGAACGGGGCGTGAAAAAAATGTGCGGCCAGGCTCGGTCAAATGCTTTTTGATCTCTCTAGCATAAAACTGTTCGGAATCATCATCCGGTGCATAGTCAATTATCGCCCTTGCATTAGCAATGCTCCAAAAAGCGCGGGTGTTATTAGAGATACCATAAAAAGTTTGAAACGGTATGCTGTCTTCGTTGTGAACGTCCTTTGCCTCAATTGACTTTACATAAAGCTGCTGAAGGTCGCGGTCACTAATCCAAGCGCCTAGATCGCGGCGAAGACTGATTTGGTTTTCGGATAGTTTCGCTATATCGAGAGTTCGTGGTCCGCCGATACGAATGTTAACGCTTTCCACAGGGGCTCCAAACCGTCCCGTGGCAAAGGCAAAACCCATGGCTTCGTAAGATATCTTGCACCAGCCGTAGAAATTATCGGACTTTGGATAGGTTTCCGGGCCAACCATATCCATCTCCCCGCAATGGAGTTTTGTCTCGTACCAGTCAGCAGCATGATTAGAACTAGCGATGACGACACGTTTTATATTTTCCTGTAGCGCCATTTTATATGCATGGAATGCCATATCGAGATTCTTCCGCTCCGAAATATAACCGTCGACTGGTTGGATAGGCCGGTCTGCCTTCCATTGGTGGTTTGGACCGGTGGTAAAGTTAGGCTCTCCGCGATTGGATACACGTGCATTGTGAACGATAATGTCCGCCCCTTTAAAATGTTCACGATATTGCTCTACATCCGGATCAAGTAAGTCTATCTCAATAATATCGTCGACGCGTCCAGTCTTTGTTTCCTTAGAAACATCCAGCAACACTAACTCGTATCGTTTTCTAAAGACCGGCAATAATGCTTTGGTTACATGACCACCGGCGCCGGTTACGACGATTTTTAATTTGGCCATAATTTCATACTCCACTGAATTTATTTAAGCAGCCAGGACCTATATCAGCAACCTAAGGTCAGCATAATGAACGGTTTAAGCGCGGTTCGGTCATTTTCGGAATAGGCACGATATATTTGAGCGAAAGCGCCGGCAAATGTAATATTTTATCGACGATTGATTTCATAGAGCGTTATCGCTGCGGCATTCGATAAGTTCAAGCTGTCTATAGAATTACCGATGGGTATTTTAATAGCCAGATCGCATTTTTCTCTGGTCAGACGCCGCAGACCGCCTCCTTCGGAGCCCAGTACTAGGCAACATCGGCCTGGCAGTTCTGATGTGCCTAAAACGGTTTCCGCATTGCTGTCTAGGCCGACAATCCAAAACTCCGCCACTTTAAGTTGCTGTAACGCACGAACTAAGTTAGGCACGTAAATCATGGAAACTTGCTCAAGGCCACCGCTCGCGCTTTTGGCCATAGCACCGGTAACCGGCGGAGCGTGACGGTCTTGCTGGAGTAGGGCAACAGCTCCAAATGCAGCGGCCGATCGTAATATTGCTCCAATGTTACGAGGGTCGCTGGCTTGATCAAGCGCAATGAGTGTGACCCGTGCACTATCTGCGGTTTGATTTATAATATCTGTAACGGACTTTGACGCTAAAGGTTCTATCTCCGCGGCGACACCTTGATGAACTGAATAGGGCTCGAGATTGCGATTGATATCCTCTCGTCCTACTACATTTAAGACGCCTTTGCCTGCCCATTCTTGAAGGTTTTTTGAGACATTTTCAGTGGCAAGGATGCGACGAACGATACGATCTGGGTTTCGTAAGGCGGCAATTACCGCATGCAGTCCATATATCCAGTTTTGAGGGGCAGATTTCTTTCGCCGAATGCCACTTGCACGTTGGCTTAAGTACTTTTTCGATATTCTTTGGTTTGCCATGAGGTTTACTTGCTTTTGATTCGGATGCTTTGTACTATGACGGTTCGTAAGACTTTCGCAACACACGCTTCTTTGCTTTTTTGGCCGGGGAGGGCGGGTTGCGTTTTTTATGCTGTGTGGATGTCTTAATTTGCGTTGACAAGGGGGTTTAAATCACCATAGTGCCCAGTCCGTTGCGATGGCGAGGTAGCTGACGCGTCGGAGGGGTGCCTGAGTGGTTAAAAGGGACGGGCTGTAAACCCGTTGGCTATGCCTACGTTGGTTCAAATCCAACCCCCTCCACCACTCTACGTCTGGTGCTGAGAATTATTAGAAGAGTTGAGGTGTATTAAAAGGTTGTTGTTTTAGGTTGGCGGGATTTAAAGCGTGCGGGCGTCGTATAATGGCTTATTACCCCAGCCTTCCAAGCTGGTGATGTGGGTTCGATTCCCACCGCCCGCTCCAAAATTACGGAGCGACTTGGGACGATAGTTTTGGTGCACGCGAGTTTAAATAGCGTAATTTTGTTAACTATTAGAGAACAGGAATTTAAGGCCGATGTCGAAAGAGAAATTTGAACGGACCAAACCGCATTGTAATATTGGTACGATTGGTCACGTTGATCACGGCAAGACGACACTGACTGCTGCGATTACGAAGGTTTTAGCTGATACAGGCGGAGCTACGTTCACGGATTACGCTGATATTGATAAAGCGCCAGAAGAGAAAGAGCGCGGTATCACGATTAATACAGCTCATGTTGAATATGAGACGCAAAACCGCCATTACGCGCATGTGGATTGCCCGGGGCATGCTGATTATGTGAAGAACATGATCACGGGTGCGGCGCAAATGGATGGGGCGATATTGGTTGTTAATGCGGCTGACGGCCCGATGCCGCAAACCCGTGAGCATATTTTGTTGGCGCGTCAGGTTGGTGTTCCCGCGATAGTTGTATTTTTGAATAAGGTTGATCAGGTCGATGATGAAGAATTATTGGAACTGGTTGAGCTTGAAGTGCGTGAGCTTTTGTCGAGCTATGACTTTCCTGGCGATGATATTCCGATTGTTGCGGGTACGGCTTTGGGTGCGCTTGAAGGTAAGGACCCTGATACGGGTGCGAATAAAATTCTGGAGTTGATGGCGGCAGTTGACGATTACATCCCGCAGCCGGAGCGTCCTAAAGATTTGCCATTCTTAATGCCTATTGAGGATGTGTTTTCGATTTCCGGTCGTGGTACCGTCGTGACGGGCCGTGTAGAGCGTGGAATTGTTAATGTTGGTGATGAGATTGAGATTGTCGGCATTCGTGACACGTCAAAGACGGTTTGCACTGGCGTCGAGATGTTCCGCAAATTGTTAGATCAAGGAGAGGCTGGCGACAATATCGGAGCATTGTTGCGCGGTATTGAGCGCGAGGGTGTTGAGCGCGGCCAAGTGCTGGCGCAGCCTGGTTCCATTGAACCGCACACTAAGTTTCAGTGCGAGTGCTATATATTGACAAAAGATGAAGGCGGACGTCATACGCCGTTCTTCTCGAACTATCGTCCTCAGTTTTACTTCCGGACGACCGATGTAACGGGAACGGTTGATCTGCCCGATGGTACCGAAATGGTTATGCCCGGCGACAATATCTCGATGGGTGTGAACTTGATTGCGCCGATTGCGATGGACGAAGGCTTGCGATTTGCGATTCGTGAAGGTGGCAAGACAGTTGGTGCCGGCGTCGTAACAGCTATTACAGAGTAGGCAGCTTAGGCGCTGATTTGGAGACGATCTCATGGACAGTCAAAATATACGCATACGGTTAAAGGCGTTCGACCATCGTGTACTCGATCAGTCGACCCAAGAGATCGTCAATACAGCGAAGCGCACGGGAGCCCAAGTGCGGGGCCCAATCCCCTTGCCGACCCGTATTGAAAAGGTGACGGTTCTCCGTTCGCCGCACATCGATAAGAAAAGTCGTGAACAATTCGAGGTCCGCACTCATAAGCGGCTACTCGACATAGTTGATCCGACACCACAGACTGTGGACGCGCTGATGAAGCTCGACCTGGCGTCTGGGGTTGACGTTCAGATTAAGCTCTAAGCGGTAGGGAAACAGAGTAATGCGAACCGGATTAGTGGCACAAAAACTGGGTATGACCCGAGTCTTTGCAGGAGATGGTAGTCATGTGCCGGTTACTGTGTTGAAGGTAGAGGAATGCTGCGTAGTTGCGGTACGTCGTGCCGATAGCGAAGGTTATAACGCTGTTCAATTAGGAAGTGGTAAGCCCAAAGCGAAAAATACGACTAATGCTATGCGCGGCCATTTCGCTAAATCTAAAGTAGAGCTTAAGCGAAAGTTAGTGGAGTTTCGCGTTAGCGACGATGGGTTGTTAGACGTCGGGGCAGAAATTGCTCCTAGCCATTTTGTCTCTGGACAATATGTAGATGTTACTGGCGAAAGCATAGGTAAGGGATTTGCCGGCGCCATGAAGCGTCACGGGTTTGCAGGTTTACGAGCGACGCATGGTGTCTCGATTTCGCATAGATCGCACGGTTCAACCGGTCAGTGTCAGGACCCTGGTAAAGTTTTTAAGGGTAAAAAGATGGCTGGCCATATGGGAGCCAATCAGGTTACCTCTCAGAATTTAGTCGTGGTCGAAACCGATGATGACAATGGCTTGATATTGGTAAAGGGAGCGGTCCCTGGGTCCAAAGGCGGTTGGGTGACAATTAAGGATGCGGTGAAGAAGGCTCTCCCTGAGGATGCACCTTTTCCGGCTGCGTTAAAAGATAGAGATGCACCTGTAGAATCTGCGGCCCTAGAAGGGGAGCAAGCGTCCATAGGAGAAGCCACTGAAGAAGAAAAGAAGGACTAAGGAACGATGAAAGCAAAAATCATCACCTTAGAGAACACGGCGGCTGGCAATATTGAGTTACCAGATGCGGTGTTCGGAGTAGATGTTCGTAAAGATATTCTTACTCGTATGGTGAATTTTCAGCGTGCGAAAAAACGTGCCGGAACGCATAAGGTTAAAACCCGCGGCGAGATCCGGGGGACAACGGCTAAGCCATTTCGTCAAAAGGGCTCCGGCCGCGCTCGTCAAGGTTCGATCAAAGTGGTTCAGATGCGAGGCGGTGCGACGGTTTTTGGCCCTGTCGTTCGCGATCACGGTCATAAGCTGACTAAGAAATTTCGGAAGTTGGCTCTTCGTTCTGCGCTATCTGCGAAGCAGGCTGACGGCAAGTTGATTATCCTTGATGATGCCGAACTGAAAGAAGGGAAAACTAAGTCGCTGGCTGTAAAGTTTGCGAAACTGAATTGGGGACGTGTTTTGATTGTTGGGGGGTCTCCGATTAATGAGAATTTCGTTAGGGCCGCTAGAAACATCCCTAATGTGGATGTGCTGCCAACCGAAGGTGCCAATGTTTACGACATTCTTCGTCGCGATACGTTGGTTTTGACCAAAGGTGCAGTGGAAGGATTGGGGGCTCGCTTATTATGAGTTGGAAATATTTCAAGTACGATAAAAGTGTGACGAAGCAGCGTCAATATGAGTTGATCCGATCGCCGGTTATCACTGAAAAAGCGACCTTGGGTGCCGAATTTGGCCAGGTAACGTTTCGCGTGCCGATGGATGCTACAAAGCCTGAAATCAAGTCGGCAGTAGAAGCGTTATTTGATGTGAAAGTTAAAGCCGTTAACACGCTGCGCCAGAAAGGCAAAGTTAAGCTATTCCGAGGCCGTGAAGGTCGACGTAACCATACTAAAAAAGCCATCGTATGCCTTGAAGAAGGGCATTCGATCGACGTAACCACGGGAGTCTAGAACCATGGCGTTAAAAAGTTTTAACCCAATTACGCCGGGTATGCGCGAACTCGTGTTAGTTGACCGTTCTACCCTTCATAAGGGTGGGCCAGTTAAAACTTTGACCGAAGGTCTGACGAAAAAAGGTGGCCGAAACAATAAGGGACGCATAACTGCGCGGCGCCGTGGTGGTGGCCATAAACGGCGCTACCGTATTATTGATTTCAAGCGTGCAAAGATAGACATGACGGCAACCGTGGAACGGATAGAATACGACCCTAACCGCACGGCATTTATCGCCCTAATTACATTCGAAGATGGTGAGCAGTCCTATATTTTGGCCCCTCAACGGCTGGCTCCGGGCGACCAGGTAGTTTCTGGCACGGACGTGGATATTAAGCCAGGGAACGCACTGCCGCTCAATAATATTCCAGTTGGTACCATTATCCACAATGTAGAAATGAAGGCTGGTAAAGGCGGGCAAATAGCCCGTTCTGCCGGTGCATATGTGCAGTTAGTGGGTCGTGATCAGGGATATGCGCAAGTGAAGCTGAGTTCGGGCGAACTTCGGCTGGTACGCGGTGAATGTATGGCGACGGTGGGTGCAGTTTCCAACCCCGATCAAGCTAATATTTCGCTTGGTAAGGCGGGCCGAAAACGTTGGCTTGGTAAGCGTCCGCAAGTAAGGGGTGTTGCAATGAACCCGGTTGATCACCCCCATGGAGGTTGTGAGGGGAGAACTTCTGGTGGACGCCATCCGGTTACACCGTGGGGTAAGCCGACCAAAGGCAAGCGGACCCGCAATAAGAAAAAACCAAGTAGTAAGTTGATCATCCGGCGTCGTGGTCGGAGACGTTAGCTTAGGGAGTAAAGAGTAGTGTCACGTTCAGTTTGGAAAGGGCCGTTTGTCGACGGCTATCTGCTGAAAAAAGCAGAAACGGTTCGAGCTTCTGGTCGCAATGACGTTATTAAAACGTGGTCGCGCCGGTCGACGGTCTTGCCGCAATTTGTTGGGCTGACTTTCGGTGTTCATAACGGCACCAAATTTATTCCGGTTTTGGTCACTGAAAATATGATTGGCCATAAATTTGGCGAATTCTCGCCAACTCGGACCTTTTACGGCCATACGGCTGATAAAAGAGCCAAGCGTGGCTGATAGGAGCGCGTAGGAAAATGGGTAAACCAAAGGCCAAGCGCCGTCTTGGCGAAAATCAGGCTAAGTCTTTCGGGAAATTACTACGAGGAAGTCCGCAAAAGCTGAATCTGGTTGCACAGACTATTCGCGGCAAGGAAGCCAGTAAAGCGCTTGCTGAACTTACTTTTTCACGTCGACGGATTGCTGTTGAAGTAAAGAAGGTTCTAGAATCGGCGATTGCGAATGCTGAAAACAATCACCAGCTAGATGTTGATAGGTTATATGTGAAAGAAGCCACAGTTGGTAAATCGCTCGAAATGAAGCGGTTCCGCCCGAGGGCGCGCGGGCGTGTTGGTCGGATCCGGAAGCCTTTTAGTAACTTGACCGTCATCGTCGAAGAACGAGAGGAAGCGGAATAATGGGCCAGAAAGTAAACCCGATCGGGCTCCGGCTCGGCATCAACCGCACATGGGATTCGCGTTGGTATGCGGATCGTGGCTATGGTGTTTTGCTGCACCAAGATTTGCAATTGCGTAATTATATTGTTGAGCGACTGAACCAAGCTGGTGTGTCCAAGGTGATAATTGAGCGTCCGGCAAAAAAGGCCCGGATCACTATTCATACGGCACGTCCGGGTGTCGTAATTGGCAAGAAAGGCGCAGATATCGAGAAGTTGCGCTTAGAAATTGCCAAGAAAACTGCCGGTGAAGTAACGCTGAATATTGTTGAAATTCGTAAACCCGAATTGGACGCAAAGTTGGTTGCGGACAATATTGCGCAACAGCTGGTCCGTCGTGTTGCATTCCGCCGGGCCATGAAGCGGGCGGTGCAATCTGCGATGCGTCTTGGTGCTGAAGGTATTAGGATTAACTGTGCTGGCCGTTTAGGCGGCGCTGAAATAGCACGAACTGAATGGTATCGGGAAGGTCGCGTTCCGCTGCATACATTGCGCGCTGATGTAGATTATGGAACATCGACGGCGCAGACGACATATGGTGCGTGCGGCGTCAAGGTTTGGGTGTTCAAAGGTGAAATCTTAGCACATGACCCTATGGCGCAGGACAAATTATTACAGGAGCAGCAGGTCCGCTAAGGCCTGTTATGGGAGACTAGACGATGCTCAGCCCTAAGCAGACAAAACACCGCAAGCAGCACAAAGGTCGGGTGAAAGGCTTGGCGAAAGGGGGGACTACCCTGAATTTCGGCAGTTTTGGCCTGAAGGCTACGACACCTGGCCGTGTAACGGCTCGTCAAATTGAGGCCGCACGGCGTACCATTACGCGTCATATCAAGCGTGCCGGGCGCGTGTGGATTAGAATATTCCCCGATGTTCCGGTTAGTCAAAAGCCAGCCGAAGTGCGCATGGGCAAAGGTAAGGGGACTCCCGAATATTGGATGGCCCGTGTCAAGCCGGGTCGGGTGATGTTTGAGCTTGATGGTGTTGAAAGAGAGACTGCCAAGCGTGCGTTTGAACTAGCCGCGGCAAAACTGCCGGTTAAAACGCGCTTTATAATGCGGTTAGGTAGCTAAGGAGTCGGATGATGAAAGCAGAAGATATTCGGCAGAAAACCGACGATGAATTAGCTGGGCAACTAATTGACCTGCGCAAAGAAGCGTTTAACCTCCGGTTTCAGCGGGCCAGCGGCCAGCTAGAGAACACGGGACGAGTGCGTGAGGTCCGTAGGGATATCGCACGTATTAAGACTATTTTGAATCAACGGGCTGCGGCTTCGTAAGGGGTATTGGTAATGTCAAAGCGCGTTTTGCAGGGACAAGTATTAAAAGACGCCAAGGACAAGTCTGTCGTTGTGCGTGTCGAGCGGAAGATTAAACATCCACTTTATCAGAAATTTATCAGACGTTCGAAGAAGTATATGGCACATGACGAAGACAACCGATGCAAGGCCGGGGACGTTGTTCGTATTCAGGAATGCCGACCGCTTTCCAAGCGTAAAAGTTGGGAAGTCCTGTCGGAAGGTACATGAGTTAAGATTTAAAGGGAGCGCTGGATCATGATCCAGATGCAGACAAATTTAGATGTCGCCGATAATTCCGGCGCCAAGCGCGTCCAGTGCATCAAAGTACTGGGAGGCTCAAAACGAAAATCCGCCGGTGTCGGCGATGTTATCGTTGTGTCAGTGAAAGAAGCTATTCCGCGCGGTCGAGTAAAGAAGGGTGAAGTATTGAAAGCTGTTATCGTACGTACCGCAAAAGAAGTGCGTCGGGATGACGGTACTGCCATTCGATTTGACCGCAATGCGGCGGTTTTGATTAATAATCAAAATGAGCCCATTGGCACCCGTATTTTCGGCCCTGTTACCCGTGAATTGCGTGCCAAACAGTTTATGAAAATTATTTCGCTCGCGCCGGAGGTGTTGTAATGGCCGCAAAAATTAAGAAGGGCGATAAAGTTATGGTGCTGACGGGCAAAGATAAGGGAAAAGTCGGTGAGGTGATGAAAATTGTCACAAAAGATAATAGAGCTTTTGTGCAGGGCGTTAACGTTGCCAAACGCCATACTAGGCCGAGCCAGTCCAATCCGGGTGGCATTATCGACAAAGAATTATCGGTTCATTTGTCCAACCTTGCACATGTGGATCCAAAGGAAAATAAGCCGACACGCGTTGGGTTCCGGACACTAGAAGACGGACGCAAAGTTCGTTTTGCCAAGATTTCGGGTGAAGTAATTGATAGCTAAGGCGAAAATAGATGGCTGAAGAAAAATATATACCGCGCCTAAAGAAGCACTATCGCGATGCGTTGGTTAAGGAAATGACAGATGCGTTTGGCTATACGAACCCCATGCAGATTCCGAAATTGACGAAAATTGTTGTAAATATGGGGATTGGGGACGCTGTTGGGGACTCGAAAAAGATTGGTGCCGCATGCGGGGATTTAGCTGCTATTACGGGTCAAAAACCCCAAGTCACCAAGGCAAAAACATCAATTGCAAATTTCAAATTGCGCGAAGGTATGCCAATTGGGGCCAAAGTGACATTGCGTCGTGACCGCATGTATGAGTTTCTCGATCGTCTTGTTATGGTCGCGTTACCCCGTGTACGAGATTTTCGTGGATTGTCGGCTACCAGTTTTGATGGCAGCGGTAACTATTCTTTGGGACTTAAAGAACAGATTGTATTTCCGGAAATCGATTATGATCAAGTCGATACCATTAGAGGGATGAATGTAGTGATTTGCACAACGGCAAAAACCGATCATGAAGCTAGGGAGCTTCTTCGAGGGTTCAACCTGCCATTCCCAAAACCAAAGACTGACAAGGGACAAGCTTAATATGGCTAAAATGAGCGCCATTCAAAAAAACAAGCGCCGGCGGCGTATGGTCGCACGGTATGCTGATAAGCGAAACGCGTTGCGGGCGATCGCTAAAGATCAGAGTTTGCCCGCGGAGGAACGCTTTGCGGCACGGCTAAAACTTTCTCGGCTGCCGCGTAATTCCGCGCCGGCTCGTATTCGTAACCGCTGTGAACTTACCGGTCGTCCGCGTGGTTTTCATCGTAAATATAAAATGTCCCGCATTGCGTTGCGGGACCTCGCATCATCTGGGCATTTGCCTGGGATAGTAAAGTCAAGCTGGTAGGAGAACGCCTCCATGACAATGAGCGATCCTTTGGGCGATATGTTGACCCGTATTCGAAACGGTCAGCATAATAATTCGTCGACTGTTATTTGTCCTGCTTCCAAGTTACGGGCTAATGTGCTCGGCGCTTTGGAGCGAGAGGGCTATATTCGAGGTTTTAGTTGGGCTGAATTACGCGCTGGTATTCAAGAGCTAACCATTGAGCTCAAATATCACAATGGGGAGCCCGTTATTCGTGAAATTTCTCGTGTGTCGACGCCGGGTCGTCGCATTTATTCCGGTATTAAGGATTTGCGGCGGGTTTATAATGGTCTCGGTATTTCTATTCTTTCGACGCCTCGTGGTGTTCTGTCGGACGCTGAAGCCCGCGAGCAGAATGTTGGTGGCGAAGTCCTGTGCCAAGTGTTTTAAGCGGCATTTTTAAGGAGAAGCATTATGTCGCGTGTAGGTAAAAATCCTGTTTTGGTGCCTGATGGCGTCGATGTGTCGATTGCCAGCGGTTTGTTGATCGCAAAAGGTAAGTTGGGCGAGCAAACGGTTCCATTGACTGACGCTGTTAAAGTTTCATTAGACGATGGAAAGGTTACCGTGACGCCGGTAGACGAAAGCAAGCGCGCACGTTCCCTTTGGGGTACGACCCGGAGCTTGGTTTACAATGCATTGTGCGGTGTTACTGACGGATTTACGAAAAAGCTTGAAATCAATGGTGTTGGTTACCGCGCTCAGGTCAAAGGTAAGGTTTTAAATTTGCAGCTAGGCTATAGTCACGATATCGATTTTCCCATTCCCGAAGGCGTAAATATCGTGCTTGAAGGCGATCGCGATGGAGTGATTACAGTTAGCGGAGCTAGTAAACAACAAGTAGGGCAGGTTGCAAGTAAGATCAGAAGTTTCCGGACACCCGAACCTTATAAAGGTAAGGGGATTCGTTATTCTGATGAATACATCCTGCGCAAAGAAGGTAAGAAGAAGTAGAGGGCGAATGGGATGTTGAGCTCAAAAAGACTATTCGATCGGCGAAAAAGACGAAATCGCTATAATTTACGTCGCAGCGCAAAGGGCAAGCTAAGGTTGTCCATATTCCGTTCGAATCTAAATATTTATGCACAGGTCATCGACGATGATAGCGGTGTTACAGTAGCTGCCGCTTCGTCTACCGATAAAGGTTTGCGAGAGAAGTTGAAAGCTGGTGGTAATAAAGATGCGGCCGGTGCAGTGGGTAAACTGATTGCCGAGCGAGCTACAAAGGCTGGCGTTTCGGTGGTTGTATTTGATCGTGGAGGTTATGCCTATCACGGGCGGGTTAAGGCATTGGCCGAAGCTGCGCGCGAAGGCGGATTGGCGTTTTAAGGGAGTTCAGAGAATATGGCACGGGAACCACAAGGTAGGGGCCGAGGCCGCGGACGGGGGCGAGACGACCAGAACGATCAGCCTGAGCTGATTGAAAAATTGGTTGGTATCAACCGTGTTGCAAAAGTGGTCAAAGGCGGCCGTCGTTTCGCGTTTTCAGCGGTTGTTGTCGTCGGAGACGGTAAGGGTCGTGTTGGCCATGGATTGGGTAAGGCGCGTGAAGTACCAGAAGCGATCCGCAAGGCGACTGAAAGTGCTCGCAAGAAATTAGTTCGTGTTCCATTGCGTGAAGGTCGAACTTTGCATCACGATGTGCGTGGCCGTTTCGGAGCCGGCCGTGTGGTTGTACGTAATGCACCTCCGGGTACAGGTATTATCGCTGGCGGCCCGATGCGTGCGGTTTTTGAAGCACTCGGCATGCAAGACGTTGTAGCAAAATCTGTTGGTAGTTCCAATGGTCACAATATGATCAAGGCGACATTTGATGCGTTGTCGAAGTGTTGCTCCCCCCGTCACATCGCTGGTAAACGTGGAAAAAAAGTTGGCGAAATTGTTGGGCGTCGGAGTGGGGGTGATCCAGTCAAGGATGCGGCAAATGGTTGATGCAATAAAAAAAGTACGGGTAACTCAGACGGGTAGCCCCATTAGGCGCCAGGCTGATCAGCGAGCTACTTTGGTTGGGCTTGGCCTCAACAAAATGAATAAGACCCGCGAGCTTGAAGACACTCCTTCTGTGCGCGGCATGCTAAATAAAGTGAAACATCTTGTGCGTGTTGAAGATGCGGGCTAACGCCAGCTTATTCGATATAGTGAGGCCAATAGAATGGAATTGAATAAACTTTCCGATAACCAAGGCGCCCGTGGCTCCCGTAAGCGGGTCGGACGTGGCGAAGGGTCTGGTACAGGCAAAACTTCCGGGAAAGGTCAAAAAGGTCAGAAATCTCGCAGTGGTGTCTCTATTAAAGGTTTTGAAGGCGGGCAAATGCCGCTTTATCGCCGACTACCGAAACGTGGCTTTACTAATATCTTTCGAAAGAAATACGCTGAGGTGTCTTTGGAACGGCTGCAAAAGGCAGTTGATGCCGGGAAGCTTGATGTAAGTAAAACCATTGATGGTACGGCGCTAGTAAAGGCCGGTGTTATTCGGCGAATAAAAGATGGTGTTCGCATATTAGGCAACGGTGAATTGAAAGCGAAGCTTACCTTGGATATAGCAGGTGCAACTAAGTCTGCTATTGCTGCGATTGAAGCGGCGGGCGGTAAGGTTGTTCTGCCTGCAGTGCAAGATCTATCACTAAAATTGGGGAAAAAAGCTGAGCGCAAGACACAAGCTGTAGCAAAAAGACAAACAAGGACTAACGATACATCTGAACCCGAAGTTGGAGAGGACAAGTCTGTAAAAGAGTAGAGTTGCCGTAGCGAAACTCTTTTTAGACCGAAAACCTGATTATGGCATCAGCCGCAGAACAACTTGCTGCAAACTTTAACTTCGGAGCTTTTAATAAAGCGACCGAATTGAAGAAGCGTATTTGGTTTACCCTAGGCGCTTTGGTTATTTATCGTCTCGGGACTTATATACCTTTACCTGGTATCGACCCTGCAGTAATTCGAGATATTTTTGCGCAAGGGGCCGGTGGCATAACGGATATGATGGATCTGTTTACCGGGGGGGCGTTGGGACGGATGAGCATATTCGCGCTCAATATCATGCCCTATATTTCAGCAGCAATTATTATGCAGTTGTTACAATCAACCGTGCCGAAACTTGAAGCCATGAAGAAAGAAGGCGAGTCTGGTCGGAAAAAACTTAATCAATATACGCGCTACGGTACTGTCGTGCTTGCAACTTTCCAAGCCTATGGCCTTTCTGTCGGTGTTGAAGGTATCGTTTCTGCTTCTGGAGCGGCAGTTTTAGCGCCAGGGTTCTTTTTTCGTGCAACAACGGTGATTTCGCTGGTTGGAGGTACAATTTTTTTGATGTGGCTGGGGGAGCAAGTGACTCAACGGGGCGTCGGTAACGGTATTTCGTTGATCATTTTCGCCGGTATCGTTGCCGAGTTACCATCTGCTTTGGCGGCTACGATGGATCTAGGGCGCCGTGGCGTCCTCTCTGCGCCAATTATCATCGGTATTTTGGTTCTAGCCGTTATCGTTATCACGGTGATTGTATTTGTTGAACGGGCTCAGCGAAGAATTGTGGTTCAATATCCAAAACGCCAAGTTGGACAAAGGATGTTCGGTGGCGAATCCTCGCATATACCTTTGAAGATCAATACACCGGGTGTTATCCCGCCGATATTTGCTAGTTCTATATTACTATTACCGTTGTCGGTTTTTCAATTTGCAGGTAATTCGGGACCAGAGTGGCTTAATACGATTATTGCTTTACTCGGACGCGGGCAGCCTGGATTTATTGGGCTCTATGTGCTGTTCATTGTTTTCTTCACATTTTTTTATACAGCGATTGTCTTTAACCCAGAGGAAACAGCTGAAAACTTGCGTCAACATGGTGGGTTTGTTCCTGGCATTCGGCCTGGCAAAAATACGGCAAACTATTTGGATCATGTGCTGACAAGGCTGACCGTTATCGGCGCTAGCTATTTAGTTATTATTTGTATTATTCCGGAGTGGCTGATCTCACAATTTTCGGTGCCGTTTTATTTTGGTGGTACCAGTTTGTTGATTGTGGTGAGCGTAACGATGGATACCGTAGGCCAAGTTCATTCGCATATGTTAGCGCACCAATATGAAGGGCTTATAAAAAAATCAAAACTTCGAGGGCGCCGCGGATGAAGATCATTCTGCTTGGGCCACCTGGATCCGGAAAGGGTACTCAAGCAAAACGATTAGAAGCACGTCATGGATTGGTACAAGTATCGACAGGAGAGATATTGCGCGAGGCAGTAGCCTCGGAAAGTTTGCTAGGTAAAACGATAAAAAATACTATGGCGGCCGGCAATTTAATCTCAGATGATTTAGTGCTTGAGGTGTTGGAAAGGAGGCTAGCGGAACCGGATTGCAAGGATGGTGTAGTTTTTGATGGATTTCCGCGCACTATTGCGCAAGCCGAGGCTCTTAATGATATTTTTTCTGAGGCAGAGAGAGCAGTAGATGCGGTCATAATGTTGGAAGTAGATGATGTTGTTCTAATATCGCGTATTGAACAGCGGGCAAAGGAGGCGGTCGATGGAAAGGTGAGGTCTGATGATAGAGTCGAAGTTTTGAAAAATAGACTTTCGGCATATTACGAATGGACAGCACCAATTATTCCGTTTTATGAGGCACGAGGGTTGTTGTGGAGGGTAGACGGGATGCGCGAAGTTCATCAGGTTACAGACGCAATTGAAACAATAGTTTCTCAAATTTAGAGTAATTGACAGAATGCAATCTTCCCTTATAATCCCGCGGCTTTCGGGCTGGAAGTTGAATTTTCTGGCCAAAATGGATTCGGAATTGCAGACAGTTAAAATGGTTATCGAGTATCGCTATTAAGCGAAGATCAGTAGCGCTGAAGTTCGGCAGATTTTATAATTTAACAGGATGGTACGGGGATAAAGTTGTGGCGCGCATAGCAGGGGTAAATATTCCGACGCAAAAACGAGTTGAGATTGCGTTGTCCTATATTTTTGGTATAGGACGCACTAGGGCTATTGAGATATGTCAAAAATGTAATATCAGTTTTGAACGTAGGGTCAATGAATTGACTGAACAGGAAGTGATAAACATTCGTGAAACGATCAGTCGTGACTATATTGTTGAGGGCGATCTGCGCCGTGAAACGGCGATGAATATTAAGCGCCTCATGGATTTGGGTACTTATCGTGGATTGCGGCATCGCAAGGGGCTTCCCGTTCGCGGCCAAAGAACAAATACAAACGCCCGGACCCGCAAAGGCCCGGCCCGGCCGATTGCCGGCAAGAAGAAGGTTTAATTTAATATGGCTAAAGCAGCGGCACCGCGAGTTCGTAGGCGCGAACGTAAGAATATCACATCGGGAATTGCCCATGTGAATGCAACTTTTAATAACACTATGATTACCATTGCCGATGTGCAGGGCAATACTATTGCCTGGTCGTCTGCTGGCGGTATGGGGTTCCGCGGCTCTCGTAAATCGACTCCTTACGCAGCCCAAGTTGCGGCGGAAGATTGCGGTAAGAAGGCTATGGATCATGGTGTAAAAACGCTTGAAGTGCTGGTCAAGGGTCCGGGTTCCGGTCGGGAATCGGCATTACGAGCGCTGCAAAGCGTTGGCCTTACGGTTACGGCTATTAAGGATGTGACTCCTGTGCCGCATAACGGTTGTCGGCCCCCGAAACGCCGGAGAGTCTAACGGAATTAAAAATGGTGCTGACTAAGTTCAGTGCCGAAATAGCCGACACACTGCGGCTATGGGTTAAACGCGAATATATGAGGGCACGGACGTGATCCAAAAAAATTGGCAAGCATTAATTAAACCGACTAAGTTGAATATTGAGGCAGGGACGGATACAGGGCGAACTGCTACCGTCGAGGCTGAACCACTTGAGCGTGGCTTTGGTCTGACGCTTGGTAATGCGCTGCGCCGTGTATTGTTATCGTCATTACAAGGGGCTGCAGTCACATCAATTCAAATTGAAGGGGTTCTTCACGAATTCTCATCCATTCTAGGCGTGCAGGAAGATGTGACCGATATTGTGCTCAACGTGAAATCATTGGCATTGCAATTACACAATGAAGGTCCGAAACGGATGACACTGTCGGCAACGGGCCCCGGCCCGGTCACAGCCGCACAAATCGATACAGGACACGATATTGATGTCATGAATCCAGACTTAGTTATTTGTACGCTTGATCGTGATGCCAGCATCAATATGGAATTAACGGTTGAAACCGGTAAAGGATATTTACCTGCTGCGATGAACCGGCCAGCAGATGCGCCTATCGGCCTCATACCGGTGGATTCAATATTTAGTCCCGTCCGCAAGGTGTCTTACAAGGTTGAGAATAGCCGTGTTGGACAGGTTACCGACTATGACAAACTGTCCATGGAACTTGAGACTAACGGTACGGTTATGCCTGATGATGCGGTTGCTCTAGCAGCCCGTATATTGCAGGATCAGTTACAACTGTTTATCAATTTCGAAGAACCTACTGCCCAAGTCCAAGAGGAAGCGCCATCGGAGCTGCCGTTTAATAAAAATTTATTGCGCAAGGTTGACGAGTTGGAACTATCGGTTCGATCCGCAAATTGTTTGAAGAATGACAATATCGTTTATATTGGCGACCTTGTTCAGAAGTCAGAAGCAGAAATGCTGCGTACACCTAATTTTGGTCGCAAATCGCTCAATGAAATCAAAGAGGTGCTAACGCAAATGGGCCTGCATCTTGGCATGGAGGTGGTCAATTGGCCGCCGGACAATATAGAGGATATGGCAAAGAAACTCGAGGAGCCGTTTTAGTTAAATGGAAGTACCCAGACTGAAGGAGTAAGATTGATGCGGCACCGTATGAGTGGGCGCAAGCTTAACCGTAAATCACAGCATCGGCGAGCTATGTTTTCGAACATGGCAGCGGCTTTGATTAAGCATGAGCAGATAACTACGACTTTGCCAAAAGCGAAAGAATTAAAGCCGATTGTCGATAAGCTAATCACACTGGGCAAAAAGGGAAGTCTACATGACCGTCGCCGTGCCTTCGCCATGTTGCGAGATGATTCGACTACGGCAAAGCTATTTGAAACACTTGGTCCTCGTTATGAGGAGCGTTCTGGGGGATATACACGTGTTTTGAAGGCGGGATTTCGATATGGTGATTCCGCGCCAATGGCGGTGATTGAACTCGTTGATCGTGATCAGGAGGCTAAGGGCCAGGATTCCGGGCCGATACAAGAAATGGATATGGATGTGTCGGAAGAAGGATAAACTGCTTTGTCAGAGATATAAAAAGCCGGTTCGAGAGACCGGCTTTTTTTGCGCCTTGTTCTCCATACGTCGAGAGACTAAATAGCAGTGATGACTTTTACGGGTTTGAGAATCTTTTCCAGTTCCTGCTTGTTGCTATTAGTGGCTATTGTCTTTTGCCAATCGCCAATGGCTCAAACCAAGGTGCTACCGGAAAATAAGCAGCAGGTGATCATGTCATTTGCTCCCGTTGTACGACAGGTGGCGCCGGCTGTAGTTAATATTTATGCGAAGATTATTCGGCAACGCCGCGTCCAGCCGCTCTTTGATGATCCGTTTTTCCGTCGTTTCTTTGGCGACGGGGTACCTTTCGGTGGTACCCGAAAACGCATGGAAAAATCATTAGGTTCTGGGGTCATTGTTGGTAAGAGCGGTGTAGTTGTCACTAATAATCACGTAATCAAAAACGCTCAACATGTTACGGTAGTTCTTCCAGATCGACGTGAATTTGATGCTAAAATCTTATTGGCTGATACAAAGACTGATCTTGCGGTCCTTCGTATTCAAGCCGGTAAAGAGCCTTTGCCGACCGCATCCTTTGGCGATGCCGACGGATTAGAGGTTGGGGATTTGGTAATAGCGATCGGTAATCCTTATGGGGTCGGTCAGACAGTGACTAGCGGTATTATCTCTGCCTTGGCTCGGACCAATGTAGGTGTGTCGGATTTTCGTTCGTTTATCCAAACAGATGCGGCGATCAATCCTGGAAATTCAGGTGGCGCCTTAGTTGATTTGAAAGGACGCCTTATTGGAATAAACACTGCGATCTTTTCGCAACGTGGTGGTGGTTCTGTTGGTATAGGGTTCGCTGTTCCTAGTAATATGGTGCAAACGGTAGTACAGAGCGCTGTGTCGGGCAAGCCGCTGGTGCGGCCCTGGTTATCATTAAGTGGTGCGGCCGTGACGGCTGATATGGCCGAAGGGCTCGGACTAAATAGGCCGACAGGGGTATTAGTGGAAAATGTTTATCCGGGTGGTCCCGCAGATAATGCCGGAATCAAACGGGGTGATGTGATTACCAAAATCGAAAAGTTTGCGGTTGAAGATGAGTACGCACTAAGATTTCGCTTGGCATCACGGCCAATAGGAAAGTCGGTCGAGTTAAGTGTGTTACGCCGAGGAATTACTAAACCTGTTCGCTTTAAGTTAATCCCACCGCCTGAGAACCCGCTCAGGAATGAAACAGTAATTGGGGGACGTAATCCTTTCTCCGGCCTCAAGGTTGTTAATTTGTCACCTGCCGTTCTTGAAGAACATAATTTAAGAGGAAGCCCGGTTGGAGTATTGGTTATTGCGGTCAAACGTGGTTCACCAGCTATACGCTTAGGGTTTAAACCCGGTGATGTGTTTGTCCAGATTAATAGTAAGACGGTTAAGCGTGTGAGAGATATGGAGCGCATACTTCGCGATGAGCCGCAGCCCTGGAGAATAGATATCCGCCGGGGCAAAAGAAAGCTTCGAAAAAACATTGGTTAGATGGCGAGGGATCATTGATCATGGGCGCAGATAAAGGTTTGGTCGATGATCTGTCAGTCCGACCTTTAGTGGATCGCCTTAGTCCTCAGTCGATAGATGATATTGTTGGCCAACAACATCTCCTTTAGAGAAAAGGATCGATTCGGTAGATAATTGATGCTGACCAATTGGCTTCTTTGGTGTTTTGGGGGTGCCTGGGTGTGGTAAGACGACTATGGCACGTTTTAATTGCGGATACAGTTGATCTGGCGTTTGAACTATTGTCTGAGGGTTTTTCTGGGGTGGCCGATCTCTGCAGGATATTTGCGCGAGTCTATGAGCGCCGGTCTACTGGGAAAGTTACGCTTTGATTTATAGATGAAACTCACCGGTTCAATTGGGTTCAGCAAGACGGATTTTTGCCTTCTGTGGAAGATGGTTCGGCTGTTCTAATCGGTACAACGACCGAAAATCCTAGTTTTGAATTAAAGGTGGTAGTTGCTGATTGCAATGGCCGGCATCTATTGAACATGTGCGAAATATTGCCTGTGCGGGATTGGGAAGAGCCGCTAGATACAACAGGTCTGGCGGCTGCGGTACGGAGGCGGGCACCGTTATATTATAAATTCCAAGATAGCCACTACAACCTTATAAGTGCATTGCACAAATCATTACGCGGCTCTGACACGGATGTGGCTCTATATTAGCTTGCGCGCATGTAAGTGAGTGGCGGGGATCTACGTTTCATCGCTCGGCGTTTATTACGATTTGCATATGAAGATATTGGCTTAGCCGAACCGAGCGTTGCGCTTCAAGTGCTCTCTGCGTGGCAGACATATGAGCGATTGGATGCTCATGAAAGCGAATTAGCGATCGCACAAGCAGTCATTGTCCTAGGTACAGCGCCGAAGTCAAATACGGCTTATTCAACTTTCACGGCCTCTAGAGAAATTGCGATGAAAACTGGCTCTGTTGCACCACATAAGCGAATTTTGAATGCGCCAACTGCTCTAATGGATGAATTGGACTATGGCAGGGATTCCCAATATGACCATTGCGTGGAGGATAAATTTTCTGGTCAGAACTATTTTCCGGAATTCGTTGATCGAGTGGTCTTCTAGCATTCAATGGAACGCGGTTTTGAGCTTGAACTAGCTAAGCGATTGGATTGCTTGTAACGGCTGAGGCAAAAAAAGAACGGTAAGAAAAACGGCGAACTTTGATGGAAGTATTACAATCCTTTGCTCTTCGTCAAAGCCGGGTTATGATCCATCGTATTAGTTGCTAGAGACCGTTGGGTGATTACGATTTGGGTTACGGTCGCTGGTTTGGGAAAATTAGTTGGATAGGGTTTTCTGGCCCGTGGGGGGGTTATGTTCTTTTATTCATTAGGGCGCCGGATTGTAGGGGTTTTAATTGTTGGTGTAGGCGTAATGCTACCCGGTGTAGCGTTTGCCGCAGATGCGCAATTGAGTGGTGCTAATACTGGGTGGGTTTTGACATCGACGGCTTTAGTTTTGTTTATGACTTTACCCGGACTGGCCTTGTTTTATGGCGGATTGGTTAGGTCCAATAATGTTCTCTCGGTTTTGATGCACTGTTTTACAATAGCTTGCCTGATGTCAGTCATGTGGCTGGTCTGTGTTTACAGTCTAGCCTTCGATAATGGCGGAAACCTTAACGCCTATATAGGGGGGCTGGGGAAAGCCTTTCTCTCAGGAGTTGGTGCCTTGACAATAAGTGGCGATATTCCGGAAACAGTCTTTTTTATGTTTCAGATGACATTTGCAATTATTACCCCCGCGCTTATTGTCGGTGCATTTGTTGAACGTATTAAGTTCAGCGCCGTCCTTTTATTTTGCGTGATTTGGATAGTTGTTGTTTACGCTCCGGTTTGTCATTGGGTTTGGGGCGGTGGATGGCTTGCTGACAAAAACGTTATGGATTTTGCCGGTGGGCTCGTTGTTCATGCGACGGCTGGCGTTTCCGCGTTAATTCTTGCAGCTATGTTGGGTGCTCGCAAAGGTTATCCCACTGAGTTGAGCCCGCCGCATCGCCCTGCAATGACGATCATGGGTGCGTGTATGCTTTGGATTGGTTGGTTTGGCTTTAATGCTGGGTCCGCGTTGGCTGCCAATGAGGGAGCAGGTATGGCTATGTTGGTTACCCATGTCTCTGCTGCTACCGCTTCTTTAACTTGGATGACTATCGAATGGATTAAATTCGGTAAGCCGAGTCTGGTTGGTATTGTTACTGGAATGGTTGCTGGATTAGCAACGATTACGCCGGCATCAGGGTTTGTTGGCCCACTAGGGGCACTCGTTTATGGTATTTCGGCTGGTATCATTTGTTATTACGGGGTTACTTTTGTAAAGCGGAGCTTAAAAATAGACGACTCATTTGATGTGTTTGCTGTTCACGGCGTGGGTGGCATACTCGGAATTCTGCTTGTAGCAGTCTTTGCGTCTCCTGAGTTGGGCGGTATGGGTTATGCTAACGGAATGACCATGGGGACTCAGTTCGTTGTCCAAATGACAGGCACGGCCGCAACCGTCATCTGGAGTATTATTGGAACTATCGTAATCATTAAAATTGTTTCCGCATTGGTTGGCTTGAGGGTTGATGATGAGGCGGAAACAGATGGTTTAGATCTCTCCGAGCATGGTGAGCGTGGCTACAACTAGAAGAAAGGAAAAGGAAGATGAAACTAATTACAGCGATCATCAAGCCTTTCAAATTAGACTCTGTACGAGAAGCCCTATCGTCGCTGGGCGTAGAGGGTATGACCGTATCCGAGGTGAAGGGGTTTGGTCGTCAAAAAGGGCAAACTGAAATTTACCGCGGTGCGGAGTACGCAGTAAATTTTGTGCCAAAAGTGAAAATAGAAATTGCCATCGATAGTAAATTGGCTGATCAGCTTGTGGAAGCGGTCCGTGAGACAGCCCAAACAGGTGATATCGGTGATGGCAAAATATTTGTAACTGATCTTAAAAGTGCAGTTCGCATTCGTACCGGTGAAACCGGTGGGGATGCGCTTTAAGAAAATCCGTCTTTCTGAACGGAAAGTGGCGCACTGTCTATGAAGCTATTCTTGGCAATTGCCGCGGGCGGCGCTTTTGGTGCTTTGGCTAGATATTTCATAACACAGCAAGCTGTGGTGTGGTTCGGCTTGGGCTTTCCTTATGGAGTGTTGACGGTCAATGTACTTGGCTCGTTTGTTCTTGGCATTTTTGCGGAGTTATCGTCAGTGGCATGGGAACCGTCACCGACGCTTCGTGCGATGATTATTGTAGGTTTTTGCGGCGCGTTTACAACGTTCTCCTCATTCTCGTTGGATGTGGCCCTTCTATATGAAAGAGGTGCTTTTTTGAGAGCCGCATTTTATATCGCGGCGTCTGTGGTACTTTCCATTGGTGCATTATGTTGCGGTATAGCGTTAATTAGGTCTGTCTATTCATGAGCGGTGTTTCTCAATGTGAAGTTGGCGTCGAAGATAATGACCTGCGTCTAGATCGTTGGTTTCAGCGTCATTATGACGGGCTTTCTCATGGTCGCCTGCAAAAACTGTTACGTACCGGCCAAGTGAGAGTGGACGGCAAAAGGGCAAAAGGTAGCAGCCGTCTCCGACTAGGTCAGGTCATCAGAATTCCGCCATTGGATGCAGAAAGAACTGGATCTCGACTGTATCAAACCGTAAGCGAAGATGATTGTTCATTCGTTCAAAATTTGGTTCTTTTTAAAGATGAATCCCTTTTTGCGTTAAATAAACCTGCTGGGTTAGCGGTTCAGGGCGGTAGCGGCACAAAACGCCATTTGGACGGACTGCTGGCTGGCTTGGTTAGTGCTGGTATGGATCGTCCAAAATTAGTACATCGGCTCGATAAGGATACCAGCGGGGTACTATTAGTAGCTCGCTCGGCCCGAGTAGCAGAACATTTGGGAAAACAATTTCAGCGGAGCGAGATCCGAAAACAATATTGGGCGCTAGTTGCGGGAGTTCCCAGTCCACGCCAAGGTAAAATAGACCTGCCGTTGATTAAAGCCGGTAGGCGCGGACAGGAGCGGGTTTTGGTAGATGAGCGCAACGGTAAACATGCTACGACCCGTTATGCAGTTATTGAGAATGCTGCTCGAGAATGTTCCTGGCTGGTCCTGTTTCCCGAAACAGGCCGAACCCATCAATTGCGTGCGCATCTTGCTGCTATAGGTCACCCTATTATAGGAGATGGGAAGTATGGTGGTGAGGAGGCTTTTCTAGACGGAGTAGATATTGCTAGAAGAATGCACCTTCATGCGCGTCGAATTGAGTTCTTACATCCCACGGAAGCTCACGAATTTAGCGTTACGGCCCCGTTGACCGACCATATGTTGGCAAGTTGGGAGTTTTTTGGGCTCAATAGAAATATAGCAATCGAAGACGCATTTAGCGACGAGTAGCCGGATAAATATGAACACCTCGAACTCGTATTTGGTCATATTTGACTGCGACGGCACCCTTATAGATAGCGGGCATAATATTGTAACAGCAATGTGCGAAGCTTGGCGGAGTCACGATCTTGAGCCACCACCTGCAACTTCAATCCGGCGAATAGTTGGGTTAAAGTTAGAAGATGCCGTGCAAAAACTGATACCACTTGATTGTGAAGTCGAGGTCAACCATTTGGTTCAGGCATATATTGATTCGTTTAGTCGATTTCGAGATGACCCAGAGTATACAGAGCCGCTTTATCCGGGTATTCGAGACTGCCTAAATGACTTGGTCAGCCTGGGGTTCTCACTTGGTATAGCAACTGGTAAGTCCCGGAGAGGCCTCTTACGTACCCTGGAACGTCATAGCTTGAGCGAATTATTTTGCGTCTTGAAAACCGCTGACGACGGCCCGGGTAAACCTAACCCAGATATTCTTCTTGATGCGATTGATGAGGCCCACACGATAGCTGAAAAGACAGCAATGATTGGTGATACAATATACGATATGATAATGGCAAAAGAAGCGGCAGCAACTGCTATTGGCGTTAGCTGGGGATACCATGAGACTGGCGAGTTAAAGGAAGCCGGAGCGAGTATTATTGTCACCGACTGTTCGGAGTTGCAGCCCGCTTTGCAATCCTTATGGAGGGTACCTTGAAGTGGTTCCGGAACATCCTTGCAATTATCGTGTTTTCATTGACCTCTTTGATTAGTACGGTGCCCCGCAAATGGGCGCTACCTTTTTTGTAGTGATGTTTGATCATATCGGATTTCCTAACAAATGGCGGTAATGAAACGCTTCTATGAAGAGGTGGGTATAATTGCGTTTGGCAATGGCTTTGGCGTTGTTCTTGACGACCATCCGGTCAAGACACCAGCTAAGTCTGACTTAGTGGTTCCCACTCGGTCGCTTGCGTATTTGATTTGTGACGAATGGCAAGCTCAGGGCGTCATAATTAATGCGGAGTCTATGCCGACTATGCAATTAGCTACAACTGCAATAGATCAAACTCCTAAAAATCGAGAACTCGTGGTTGAAAACTTGGTTAGTTATGCGTCGACAGATCTCTTATGCTACCGAGCAGAAGAGCCGGCCGCGCTGAAGGAGCGGCAGCATCAAGTGTGGCAACCAATTTTGGACTGGGTAGAATCTAATTTCGACGCACCACTCGTGGTCACATCTGGTATCATGCCGATGGAGCAGCCGCAGAGCAGTATGGGTATTTTTAATAAGATCCTAAGTCAACGTGATGATTTCTTCTTAACAGGGCTGAGTGTAGTCACTGCGTCTTGTGGTTCTCTAGCGTTGGCGCTGGCTTTAGCGGAAGATGAAGTCGACGTGGAATCCTGTATCGCAGCGAGCCAGTTAGATGAAATTTTTCAAATAGAGCAGTGGGGCGAAGATGAAGATGTTACTGCGCGGTTGGCAGGACTAGCGCACGAAATCCGTAATGCTGCCAGATTTCTTGGGCTGATAGATCCGTAGATGGTATGAGGATGAGGGGGAAAGGGATATGAGCGATATTATCCAGAAACTCGATCAAATGCGCAACCGGGCGCAAATGGGTGGTGGTAAAAGGCGCACTGATACACAACACTCTAAAGGGAAGTTGACTGCACGGGAACGTATTGATGTGCTGCTTGACGAAGGCTCGTTCGAAGAATGGGATATGTTTGTTGAACATGATTGCCAAGACTTTGATATGGCGAGCCAAAAAATACCGGGGGATGGGGTGGTTACTGGCCACGGCAGTATTAACGGGCGTTTGGTATTTGTGTTTAGTCAGGATTTTACTGTTTTTGGTGGCTCACTATCAGCTGCGCATGCGCGAAAAATTTGTAAGGTCATGGATCAAGCAATGAAAGTAGGGGCGCCGGTTATCGGCCTTAATGATTCTGGCGGAGCCCGCATTCAAGAGGGAGTGGCGTCACTCGCAGGCTATGCCGATGTTTTTCAACGAAATGTCTTGGCATCGGGAGTGATTCCGCAAATTTCTGTAATTATGGGTCCATGCGCCGGAGGTGCGGTTTACTCTCCAGCCATGACGGATTTTATATTCATGGTTAAAGATACATCATACATGTTTGTAACGGGTCCAGACGTGGTGAAAACGGTTACCCATGAGGAAGTCAGCGCTGAGAGGTTAGGCGGTGCATCGACGCATACTGTTAAATCCGGTGTTGCTGATTTAGCATTTGAAAATGATGTGGAGGCTTTGGTTCAAGTTCGCCGATTTATGAATTTCCTACCATTATCAAATAGGGAGAAACCGCCGCTTAGAGAAACAAACGACCCTATTGAAAGGATGGAAATCTCACTCGATACACTCGTCCCCGTTGATGCTCTTCAGCCTTACGATATGCAAGAATTGATTTTAAAGGTTGTTGATGAAGGTGATTTTTTCGAAACGCAATCAGAGTTTGCGCGTAACATAATAACTGGGTTTGCACGTATGGCTGGCACTACTGTTGGGATAGTTGCTAATCAGCCTATGGGGTTAGCTGGTTGTCTCGATATTGAGTCGTCACGCAAAGCAGCACGGTTTGTTCGGTTTTGCGATTGTTTCAATATTCCGATTTTAACGTTCGTTGACGTTCCTGGGTTTTTACCTGGCACTGCACAGGAATATGGAGGGATCATTAAACACGGTGCTAAGTTACTTTTTGCCTATGCAGAAGCAACTGTTCCAAAGGTGACGGTTATAACTCGGAAAGCTTATGGTGGAGCGTATGACGTGATGAGCTCGAAGCATCTTCGGGGTGACTTGAACTATGCTTGGCCAAGTGCGGAAATTGCCGTCATGGGGCCGCAAGGCGCGGTGGAAATTATTTTTCGACAAGATATAGGTGATGAGGCCAAAATTAAGGAAAGGACAGACAAATATCGTGAGAAATTCTCTAATCCTTTTGTGGCCGGGCGGTATGGATTTATTGATGATGTGATTATGCCACGAAATACCCGCTTTCGAATATGCCGTGGACTGAAAATGTTGGCAAATAAACAGCTAGAAAATCCTCTCAAAAAGCATGACAACATTCCGCTTTAAGAGGTTTGTATGCAAAACGATTTAGAAACTTCTGGAGCGCAGCGCAAGTTAAGATACTTTATTATTCACTTGGGAGTATATGCGTTGGGTATGCTGGTCCTGATAGCTTGTAACCTAACCATGTATCCAGAGAGTAAATGGGTGTTATTGCCAATGGTGGGTTGGGGGAGTGTTTTAGCTTTGCATGTGGCGCATGTAATGGGATTATTCGATATATTTAAAAAGGGCGACGAGTAGAGGAAGTTGATGATGACTATTGAAGTAGACCTTCACAGTGATACTCAGACGCGTCCATCCGAAGGGATGCGCCATGCGATGGTCTCAGCGGAAGTTGGTGATGAACAGCGTGGCGAGGATCCAAGCGCAAATCGTTTATGTGAATTGGCAACAGAGTTGACGGGTAAGGAATCTGCAGTTTTCATGCCATCGGGGACTATGTGCAACCAGGTAGCTATGATTGTTCATTGTCAACCTGGTGATGAAATCATTGCAGATAAAACTTCACACATTATAAATTCTGAGTCCGGCGGCGCTGCCGCACTGGCAGGTGCACAAATTAGGTCCGTTGATGGTGTTCGTGGTGTTTTTACAGCGGAGCAAGCCGAAGAGGCGATCAATTCGGTCAAGCGTAACTTCCCCCGAACTAGCATGATAGAGATAGAACAAACTTCGAATGCTGGCGGCGGGTCGATTTGGCCATTGGAGACAATCTGTGAGGTTGCTGATGTTGCTAAGCGGCACGGTTTGGCAATGCATATGGACGGAGCACGTTTGCTTAATGCGGTCGTAGCAAGCAATGTAACTGCATCCGATTTTGGGGCACCCTTTGACTCTCTATGGATCGACCTTAGCAAAGGATTAGGTTGCCCAGTCGGGGCTGTCCTTTGTGGATCTAAAGATTTCATCGAGCAAGCATGGGGTTGGAAGCAACGTCTTGGCGGAGCAATGCGGCAATCAGGAGTCATTGCCGCTGCTGGCATTTACGCACTTGAAAACAATATAGAAAGATTAGCCGAAGATCATGCGTCTGCACGGCGTTTGGCCGAAGGCATGGAGGAAGTATCCGGGATTGAGGTTTGGCCTGTGGAAACAAACTTGGTTTTCTTTGATCTAAAAAAAACAGGTCTCACTGCCAAGGATTTTCACGAACGGTTGTTGAAACGCGGTGTTCGCATTGGGATAAAAAGCAAATACGAGATGAGGGCGGTAACTCACTTGGATGTGTCCATGGACCAAGTCAATAGGGCAGTGGATGCGGTTGCTGATGTTGCTGCGGGAGCCTGACCCTGCTTCATTTAGATAAAGCTGCGATATTCCAATACGTTAGTTAGTTAGTTAATCTATTTAGTGTCCAGGCAATAGCTACTGGGTAGGGCAGTTGGATTACTGATGCCGCACAGTGGTAATCACTCCTTCGGTTACCTCAATCCAAGAATACCAATACAAAATTGCCGTTATGCGTTAGGCGATTCTCGTCCTCTGAAAAAAGTAGACCTTGGCTAATCTGGTATTTAGATCGGATTCAGTGTAACACGAACGATATTCTTCGTCTCCAGTTAGAGCGTTTAAGTACATTAATCTATTGGGTAGGTTGGCGGTGTTTTCAAAGATTCTAATCGCAAATCGTGGGGAAATTGCGTGTCGTATTATGCGAACCGCCAAACGCATGGGGATAGGGACAGTCGCGGTTTATTCAGACGTCGATGCATCTGCATTACATGTGCGCATGGCGGATGAGGCATTTCGCATTGGTCCGGCACCCGCTTCACAAAGTTACTTGGCAATCGAAAATATTCTTGAAGCTGTCGCACAGTCTGGGGCAGACGCTGTGCATCCTGGTTATGGCTTTCTGTCTGAGAATGCTGAATTTACCAAGGCGCTTAGGGAAAAGAGTATAACTTTTATCGGGCCTGAGCCCGAGGCCATTGCTGCAATGGGTGATAAAATTGAGTCTAAGAAGATTGCTGCTAAATCCGGCGTCAGCACCATACCTGGGCACATGGGCGTTGTAAAAGGCGCTATGGAAGCCGCTTCTATTGCAGATGATATCGGTTATCCGGTCATGATAAAAGCTTCGGCCGGCGGCGGCGGCAAGGGTATGCGTGTTGCCTATTCAGACAAAGAGTTAACTGAGGGTTTTAAGCTGGCTGCTAGCGAAGCTAAAGCGAGTTTTGGGGACGACCGAATTTTCATCGAGAAGTTTATCGAACAGCCACGGCATATAGAAATTCAAGTCTTGGGTGACCAGCACGGTAATCTAGTCCATTTAGGTGAACGTGAGTGCTCTATACAGCGACGTCATCAAAAGGTCATTGAAGAGGCGCCATCGCCGTTCCTCGATGCAAAAACGCGTGATGCGATGGGAAGCCAAGCTGTGAAACTTTGCAAAGCTGTTAATTATAGTTCCGCGGGAACGGTCGAGTTCATAGTTGACAAGGATAAGAATTTCTTTTTTCTCGAAATGAATACGCGTTTGCAGGTGGAACACCCGGTTACGGAATATGTGACAGGAATTGATTTGGTTGAACAGATGATTACCGTAGCAGCCGGTGAGGAATTAAGTTTCAAGCAGTCCGAAATTGCTTTTAGAGGCTGGGCAATTGAAGCAAGGCTCTATGCGGAAGATCCTGCCCGGGGTTTTTTGCCATCGACGGGGCGTTTGGTCCGTTATAGAGAGCCGCAAGATAAAACGGGTGTTCGCATCGATAGTGGGGTTGTTGAGGGTAGTGAAATTTCAGTTTTCTATGATCCGATGATTGCCAAACTAATTGCCTCGGGGACAACGCGGGAGCGGGCAGTGGAACGTTTAGCGTCGGCACTTGGTGGATACACTGTCCAGGGGATTTCTCATAATCTTCCTTTTTTAACAGCTGTAACTGAGCATGATCTCTTCCGGACTGGTGATTTTACAACCAATTTTATTGCAGAAGAGTTTCCAGATGGTTTTGAATCTAGACAACCGACTGGTTTAATTCTCGATCGCCTCATTGCTATTGCAGGGTTTGCGAAATCAATTTTCCAGGCGCGGGGAATTGGGCCAGTTCAGGCACAGTATGTTGCGGTTCTGGATAATCCCAAAGGTCAGAGCTTTGATCTTACTGTGTCGAGAGAGGGTGGTGCAGGCGAGATTTTTGTCCATGAGGCTAAGTTTGCAATTGAAACAGAGTGGCGTCCGGGTTTGCCCACCATAAGCGCGTGCATAGACGGCGAGATTGTAAATGTGCATATCAACCAGACGAACCTCGGATTCCACTTAGTCGCGGGTGCTTTTACCCTTGATATAATCTTGTTAGCGCCGGCTAGGGCCGCACATTATCGCCAGATGCCAATTCGGGGCAAACCGGATATGTCGAAGTTTTTATTATCCCCCATGCCGGGATTGTTAGTTCGCCTATCGGTTGATCAGGGTGATTCTGTAAAGGCGGGCGAAGAGCTTGCGGTGGTTGAGGCGATGAAAATGGAGAATGTTTTGCGTGCCGAGCGCGATGGGGTCATAGCGAAGTTGAATGCAGAGGTTGGTGCTAATTTGAATTTAGATCAAGTGATTCTGGAATTTGATAACGAATGATACGTTCGGTTAATGTTATAATCGCAGGTCGTGTTCAGCGGGTCGGTTATCGTCATTGGGTAGACCGACATGCCCGCAGAATGGGTTTAGGCGGCTGGGTTCGCAATTTACAAGATGGTTCCGTCGAAGCTGTATTTTCTGGCAGTGCGAAGAAAGTGCAAGATATGATTGAGTTGTGTTTTGAGGGCCCGAGTTTGGCAAAGGTTATTGATATTACAGCCTCTCCTGCTGCTCCTCCAACGGAGACAGGGGTTATTCTGTACCGGGATTAGTTGTCAAAAAGAATTTTTGCGGCAAATGGAGCCATTCCACGATTGGAATGACCGACACCGGGAACGGTTTGAATGCGCCAATTAAAGGGCAGTTTGAGTGTGGTAGCAACGCGTTTTCCGGTTGCATAGTAGTGTTTGCCGCGCTCTAGGCGATGTGCTCCCTGTTCCATAGCTTCGAAGGTTTGTCGGAGGCTTCGAGTTTGTTTAGTGTCATTCTCACCTAGCAAGATAATGAGGTGTTGATCGAATAAAGGGGCTAGATCTGCGATTGTGGCAGGGCTACCTTTGAGGCCATAGGGAAATTCGTCCTCTAACACCGGTAATGTGTACCAACCAGCGTTTGCCGCAACCGCACGCTGAACCTTTGAAGCACCAGTAAAGGTAAGGTATCGGTGCACGAATTGGGCACCTGCGGAATGGCCGTAAATAAAGAATGTCTCCTGGGTAGCGTTGGTAAGTTTCTTCGTTTGTTCGAAAATGCGATTAATAATACTGAAGGTCCACTGGTACGGCGGTTTATCTTCACCACTTACAACATCGTACATTCCTCCTGAGTGATAGGAAACGCTGCCGGGGAAGTCGAATTTATCGAATTCGGGCACGAGGATCAGGACGTTATAGGCCTCCGCTACTTCATGCCATTGTCTCCAATATCGAACTGCTGTGCGGCTGTTGCCATGCATAACGAAGAGGATAGGCCTGTTCGGTACATAGTTGTCTGGTAAATGATAATAGACCGAAATATCGCGTTTCTCTCCGCTAGAAATATCTTGGTGGTAGAACCGACCTGATCCTCCATCGATGACATCATTTGCTTTGGCAATTCCAGCTAAGATAAAGCCAACAATAATCGTTGTAGATAAACAGAAGGTTCTCATGGGTAAATGTTCTACTAGCAGTGTTACTTAAAAGTTTCTGAGAAAGTTTCCATTAGAGCAACGTCCAGATCGTCCATTGTGACCGGCAGACCTAGGTCCACAAGCGAAGTGATGCCAAACTGGGTGGCATCGATACCACAGGGGCGAATGGAATTAAAATGGGTAAGGTTCGGCTCTACATTGATTGCGATACCGTGGAAGCTAACCCATTTGCGTATACGAATGCCGAGAGCGGCGACTTTATCTTCCTTGCCGTTGCGACGATCTACCCAGATACCAATCCGGTCTTTTCGACGTTCACCTCTCACGTTGAACTGAGCGAGTGCACGAATGACCCATTCTTCAAGATCGTGAACGAATTTTCTTATATCCGGGCCGCGTTTCTTTAAATCAAGCATGACGTAGATCACTCGTTGGCCAGGGCCGTGATAGGTATATTTGCCTCCTCGTCCCGTTTGAAATATGGGGAAACGCGCGCGTTCGAGGAGGTCTCCTGGTTGAGCACTGGTGCCAGCCGTTAGGATGGGCGGATGCTCCAACAGCCAAACTAATTCTCGCGCCGCTTCGTGCCGAATTTTTTCGACTCTTTCTTTCATCTTTGCCAGCGCCTGTTCGTAGGGTACCGGCGCGTTGCTGAAGGCCCATTCAACGCCATCTTTTATCGATGATGCGATAATAATTGTCATTTACAATATTGCTTTGCTTGCGTAGATCACTTGCTTTTGCTATCTCCCACAAACCAATAGTACATAAGTGAAGTGCGGTCGTGGCGGAATTGGTAGACGCGCAGCGTTGAGGTCGCTGTGGGAGAAATCCCGTGGAAGTTCGAGTCTTCTCGACCGCACCATTGTATAAGCTATATTATGTAGCGCAAACGAAAGTTTGGTCATTAATGTACGGTAGAAAGGCTAGAATTATACCCGAAGACGATATCGTACAGGATGTCCTGGAAGCAGAATGGCAGAATTCCCGAAGGTACTTCGGGCACCTGCCAGCGGCATGAAATTTTTAGGACATATTCATGATCCCCAATGATTTTCCCTCGTTAGATTTCGGTCTTGGTAGAACTGTCGACATGGTACGTAACACAACTCGTGCCTTTGCGTCCGAGAAAATTATTCCCATAGCACAGCGGATTGACGAGAGTAATGAATTCCCGAGAGAACTTTGGCCGGAGATTGGTGCGCTTGGTCTACATGGTATTACGGTGGACGCGGAGTATGGCGGTGCTGGTATGGGCTATACGGAGCATGTGGTGGCAATGGAGGAGATCAGCCGGGCGTCGGCCTCAGTAGGTCTTTCTTATGGCGCTCATTCTAACTTATGTGTTAACCAGATTCACCGGAATGGTACCCACGATCAGAAGAATCGATATCTTAAAAAACTAATTTCAGGTGAACATGTGGGTGCACTTGCCATGAGTGAGGCAGGGGCCGGTTCGGATGTTGTTTCGATGCAGTTACGTGCTGAGAAGGAGGGTGATCGGTATATTCTCAACGGCACAAAGATGTGGATTACCAATGGCCCGGATGCAGATACGCTCGTGGTCTATGGTAAAACTGACCCCGCTGCCGGCAAACGAGGAATCACCGCGTTCATCATTGAAAAATCGATGGAGGGATTTTCCACGTCGCAAAAGCTCGATAAACTGGGCATGCGTGGCTCGAATACTTGTGAACTGATATTTGAAAATTGTGAGGTGCCAGTGGAGAATGTATTGGGCGTGGAGGGCGGAGGTGTTTCTGTTTTAATGAGCGGCCTTGATTACGAAAGAATGGTTCTGGCCGGAGGGCCGCTTGGAATCATGCAGGCCTGTTTAGATATTGTCATACCCTACCTTCACGAGCGGCATCAATTTGATCGCCCGATCGGGTCTTTTCAAATAATGCAGGCTAAACTTGCGGATATGTATACAACAATGAACGCGTGTAAATCTTATGCGTATTCGGTGGCGCAAGCATGTGACCGGGGAGAGGCTACCCGGAAGGATTCAGCTGGGGCAATCCTATATGCCGCTGAAAAAGCGACGTGGATGTCGCTGGAGGCTATTCAATGTTTGGGCGGGACGGGCTACGTCAACGAAAGTGCTACAAGCCGTTTATTAAGGGACTCGAAACTCTATGAAATTGGGGCCGGGACATCTGAAATTCGCCGTATGTTGATTGGCCGAGAACTTTTTGAGCAAACACAACATTAAAAGTAAAACGTATAGCCAATAATCCTATTTTTCAGTCTAATATGCTAGCGTTCAAGATATAATTGGAGTGCTTGGAATGCCTACGGTATTGGTAACTGGCGCAAGTAGAGGCATCGGTCGGGAATTTGCTTCGCAGTATCGCGAGGCTGGGTGGCGGGTCATTGCCACTTGTCGAGATCCTGAAGGGGCGGGCTATAAAAATAGCGATGCATTTGAACTCGACGTATCTGACCCGGTAAGTATCAAGAATTTGGCTAATTTATTAGCCGGAGTTCCTATTGATTTATTGATTAACAATGCGGGTATTAACCGCGCTAAACATGCCAACTTTGGTAACCTCGATTACGATGCGTGGGATGAGGTGATGTGGGTCAATGTTTTAGCACCTCTACGTGTCGCGGAGTGTTTTGCCACTCACGTGGCATATTCGGACCTAAAGCAGATAGTATTCTTGTCGAGTATTATGGGAAGCATAGAGGACAATAGTGGCGGAATGCCAATCTACCGTTCATCTAAGGCTGCATTAAATCAAGCGGTAAGAAGCGTCGCACCAGAGCTTCGATCCAAGGGTATTACAAGCTTGTTAATCCACCCGGGCTGGGTGAGAACCGATATGGGAGGCCCAAATGCTGCCATAGATGTACAAACTAGTGTAAGTGGCATGCGTGAGACCATTGCAGCATTGACCCCGGTGATGGCAGGCAGCTATGTCAATTACGATGGCAAACCCATTCCATGGTAAGGTCTTTATTATGACGGAACATAAACCTATCGAGTTCTATTTCGAGTTTGCAAGCCCCTATGGCTATTTCGCTAGCACGAAAATTGACGGTATTGCCGCAAAATATGGCCGTAGTGTAGATTGGAAACCAATAATGCTGGGAGCGGCGCTTCAGGCGACCGGCAGTCAGCCTAATGTTTTGGTTCCGATTAAGGGTGATTACTTCAAAAACGATATCACCCGATGTGCGAAGATTTTGGGATTGGCATTTACAATGCCTGACAAAATGCCGATGAACTCACTAGCGGCTGCAAGAGCCTTTTACTGGCTTGATGGCAGTAGCCCGGGTATTGCTAAGAAATTTGCAGCGGCGATTTATGAGGCTCATTGGGGTCTTGGACGGGATATGTCTGAAGTAGAAGATGTGGTGCATGTCGCCGAATCTCTTGGAATCGAAGGCGATGCGATGCGCGCTGCTTGTCAGAACCAAGAGATTAAGGACAAGCTTAAGAATATCACCATGGCATCCGTAGATGCCGGTGTCTTTGGGTCCCCTTTTATTATCGTAGATGGCGAACAGTTCTGGGGCCATGACAGGCTGGAACATTTAGAGCGCTGGCTTGGCGCTGGTCATTGGTAAGTTTACTTTGAACGAGAATATGTGTCCGCTTCCTGGCGTTTCTTTTATCGTTCCCGTCTATAACAAAGCGCCGCATTTACCTCGCGTCCTGGCACAGATCAAAGCGCAGAGAGGAGCTTTCTATCGCCAATATATCTTCATAGATGATGGGTCAACCGATAACTCACTTGAAATACTGCGGAAAGAGACGTCCGGCTGGAACGATTGTATTATTGAATTTCAAGAAAATCAGGGGTCTGCAGGTGCGACGAACGCTGGTATTGCTCTGAGTACCCAGCCCTATATTAAATTCGTCGATGCGGATGACTTGCTTCATGAAGATGCCACACTGCACCTTTTGAGTGCGCTCAAAGATAGTGAGGCGTGCCTTATCTATGGAAGTGTTTACCGATTCGGCGAGGACGATGAGATCGACTTGCGTAGTTCATTGCGCGATACGAAAGTAGAAACAATTCAGGCGCCCCTTTTACTAGCCCTCAAAAACTCGCTATTTAATCCGACCCAATTTTTGGCCCGTACGGATGCAATCAGACAGGTGGGTGGATGTGACGAGCGAGTCGTGCATAGCCAGGAGTATGGATTAACTTTGCGGCTAGCCCACCAGTGGCAATTTCTAAAAACAAGTGCAACTGTCGCCTATGTACCGCAAGATGCGCCCGGGCGTTTATCGACAAATGAAGGACGCCAACTACAGCGCATTACGTTGGCGGTTGCTAATTTTCTAATGGATCATGCCGACCTCCCATTTTCCGTTAAGCAGTTTGCGTGTCGTCGTCTCGCGGGTCGTGCATGGCGTTATGCAAGACGGCGTGGAGGTGAAAGTAAGTTCGGGCGATGGTTTTGGATCAACCTTGCCGCGCAGTTTCCATTACCTCGTGATCACGTGGCTTTTGCGGCCCGCTGTGTTACGGCGTATGAATTAGCAGAACGTTGCGGTGTCGATGAACAAGCGCCCAACTATGAAAACTCATGTGCGGAATAGCAGGTTACATAGATCTTAAGGGAGCCTTTGAAGAGGCTGTTTTACGGCGTGCGATCGAGCCGATGATGGCTGCGCTTGTTCACCGCGGTCCTGACGATGGTGGCTTTTTTATAGATCGCGAGGTGGGGTTTGGTTTAGGGTTTCGACGCCTATCCATAATTGATTTATCTATCAAAGGACATCAGCCGATGCGGTCCTTTGATGATCGTTATGTGGTTGCCTTTAACGGGGAAATTTATAATTTCCGTGAAATCCGCGTAGCGCTGGAGGCTGAGAAAAATATCAAGTGGCGCGGAACTTCTGATACAGAGGTCTTGCTAGCCGCCGTTTGCCGGTACGGTATTAAAGAGACATTGGAGATGCTCGATGGCATGTTTGCGATCGCGCTTTGGGATTGTTGGGAAAAAACACTTTATTTGGCGCGAGATCGAATGGGAGAGAAACCTCTCTATTACGGTTGGCAAGGTAAGACGCTTCTTTTTGGCTCAGAGTTGAAGGCGCTTAGTGCTCATCCCGATTGGAACGGAAGGCTGAATGAGCCGGCTCTGCAATCTTACATGCGTTTCTCCTACGTACCGGCACCAGCATCCATATATCGAGGAATTTATAAATTACGGCCCGGTCATATCGTTACGCTCCGCCAGGGAGCTTTAACACTTGGTCGTTTGCCTAAATCTAAGGCTTATTGGGATGCAAAATGCGTTTTTGATTCGGTGCAAGAAAATCCATTTGAAGGTTCGCAGGAAGAGGCAGCCAGCTTATTGGAGCAATTGCTAGCTGACTCTGTCGAACGGCGGTTGATTGCAGATGTACCCCTAGGAATTTTTTTGTCTGGAGGTATCGATTCCTCTACCATCGCTGCCTTGGCGCAAAAAATTAGCGCCAAGAAAGTACTTACCTTTACCATCGGCTTTACCGACCCGGAATATAACGAGGCAAAATTCGCGCGTTCGGTAGCGGAGCATATTGGCACGGATCATACTGAGCTTATCATCGATACAGATTCTGTGATGAAATGCGTAGAACGGGTACCGCGTTGCTATGATGAGCCGTTTGCTGATGTAAGTCAGCTGCCGACAATTTTACTTTCCGAGCTAACCCGCGAACATGTAACTGCAGTCCTCTCAGGCGATGGTGGCGATGAATTGTTCGGCGGGTATCCGCGGTACCAATCAGCTGTTAGAGAGTGGCAGAAAAACGAAGGTATACTAAAGCAGCTCGCAGAGCCGCTAAATTCCGTGATGCCATATGATATACTAAATGACATTAAGGGGCTTGGCGGACGCCCGGCGCGGCTCGGAGATAAGCTATTCCAAAGGTTAAACGCTGCGACGGCAAACGCCGTCGAAGACGTGCAGATGAGGTATTTATCGCGTTGGCGTACCGCTCAGCCTCCAATAAACCTTGCTGCTGTGGGGTTCTATAGTAATTCAAGGGAATGGGCCGAAAGAGGAGACGATTTTAATCGGCTCACTTTTGCGGATACTATGACTTATTTGCCTGATGATTTATTAGTCAAGCTGGACCGAGCGAGTATGGCAGTGGCGTTGGAGGTCCGAACACCGTTTCTTAATCACGATTTGGTGAAATTTGCCTGGTCACTGCCGTCGAGCTTCAAGTTTCAAGGTGATATTGGTAAATCTGTGTTGCGGAATGTTCTTTACAAATATGTTCCCCCGGGATTATCTGATCGACCAAAGCAAGGCTTTGAACCACCGCTGGCGGATTGGTTGCGTGGACCATTACGGGATTGGGCAGAAGACCTATTAGGACCGGATAGGATTCCTTCGGATGGTTGGCTCGACCCTCAACCAGTGCAGGCCATCTGGGATGAACACTTAAAGGGGCATCGCAATTGGCAATTTGAACTATGGAATATCCTAATGTTGCAAGCTTGGCGGTCTGAATGGAATGTTTGATCTCTTGCCCCTTAGCAAGCTAACGGGCATTGTCTGGTGGCAAGTAATCCGGATTTTCGATGCCCAAGATCAAAAGTAAAATCAACCTAAAAAGTAATGCATTTAGGGCTAATGCTGCCGCTATGCAATCGTTAGTGGATGAATTGCGACGAACGCTGTCAAAAATTTATGAAGGCGGTGCTGAGAGGTCCCGAAAACGCCACATGGATCGGGGAAAGCTCCTTGTGCGCGATCGGATCGCGGCATTGATTGACGTTAAAACCGACTTTTTCGAATTTTCTGCTCTAGCAGCCCATGAGATGTATGGTGAGTTTGCGCCTGCTGGTGGGATTGTCACCGGTGTTGGAAAGGTTTGTGGAACTGATTGTTTGATTGTTGCTAATGATGCTACCGTAAAGGGCGGCACGTACTATCCGATAACGGTAAAAAAGCATCTTCGGGCGCAAGCGATTGCTGCGACAAACAAACTTCCCTGTATTTATTTGGTTGATTCTGGGGGTGCTAATTTGCCTTATCAGGCAGATATATTCGCCGATAAAGAGCATTTTGGTCGAATATTTTTTAATCAAGCGAATATGTCATCGGAAAATATACCGCAAATTGCGGCTGTTATGGGCTCGTGTACGGCTGGTGG
>PAXN01000014.1 GCA_002715005.1 Rhodospirillaceae bacterium | reverse complement strand
CGCTATTATCAAATGTTCGAGAGACAGGAACACTCAAAAACATACCTTTAGAGCTGGCCAGTTTCGAGGATTACAATAAAGTTCTCGGATTAGCTGATATCCAATCGCTCGAAACACGCTATCGCACTTAAAATGTTTTCTCCAAATGGCGCAAAAAAATCGCCTCCTCTATCCTTGCTTTTAGCCGTTCTGACAGGCGGTCATCTATTCGGTAATTGCACCGTTATTGCTATCGCCGCCATCGCGACGGACCTCAAAGGAGAGCTCAATATCGGTGCGGAAGATTATGGTTGGCTTATCGGTGTTTACATGATCGCCCAAGGAATTATGGCTATCCCCGGTGGATTATTAATCGACTATATCGGCGCACGTTTGGTGTTTATCGGCTCACTATGTTTGGCAGCTGTGGGGACTGCCGTTGTCGCTGGCGCCATCGACTTTTGGGTCGCATTTTTGGGTATGTTTCTGGTGGGAAGTGGATATGGTTTGGTCAACCCATGCACTAGTAAAACCGTATTTGAGTGTTTTCCCTCAAAAGGGCGCGCCTCTGCAATGGGAATTAAGCAAACAGGGGTCCCCATTGGCGGCGTCTTAGGTGCGATGGTGGCAGGAACATTTATTACGCAATACGGCAGGACCGATGTGCTGTATGGATTTGCAATTATAATTTTTGCAGCGTCCCTGACAGGGTTCTTAATTCCACGACAAGTAAAACGCCCTACAACGAATATTTTGTTAGGCATGATGGTAGTACTAAGAGACAAAAATTTACAAATCTTCAATACCGCGATCGGCATCTTCCAGGCCTCTATGTATGCAATGCTTTCCAATATTGCCGCGTTCGCTCGAGAGGTACTAAACGCAGAACCTACATGGGCTTCTTTGTGCCTGAGCATCGCGCAAGCATCCAGCGCAACGGGCCGATTGGGATGGGGCGCATTAAGCGATTTGATGTTTGCCGCGAGACGAAAACCGGTACTTCTAATTATCGGCATATCAGGGACCCTATGCCTACTGACAATGGCACTTTTCGCCTCTAACTGGCCATTCTACCTTGTATTAGCGCTAGCGGTGCCCACCGGATTAGCAACGGCAGGCTATGTTGGATTGACCCAAACAATTACTGTAGAATCTGGTGATCCCTCGTTAACAGCAACCGCTGTCGGGTCGAACCGGATCTTTACGAGTGTTGGAGCGGGTTTTGGCGTCCCATTCTTCGGCTCGATTGTGGATGATTACGGCTACACACCTGCTTGGACCGCCACAAGCCTGTTTTTTGCCATAGGTACGATGGTTATTGCTATAGCTTTCAAGGAGAATAAATAGCTCGGCAGACTTCACTACCTCAGCATTTAATCCTCGTGCCATAACATGAATGACCCCACAGATAGTACTCGTCAAATTGAGGCTTTAAATTTAGCTCACTCCAGCCCACTAAAAAAATTCAAACCACCTGTTCTGTTTTTCTATTAATTGTACTAAATGACAGAAAATAGGCACCTACTTGCCCTGCCAAGCTGGCGATCGTTTTTCCTTAAACGCTTTTAAACCTTCGATAGAATCATCTGAATCCATCGTTCGTTCGGAAATTTCCCGCCCTATAGGAAACGCTTCATCAATAGTCATACCACGCCGGCGAACAGCCACTTCTTTGATCGCTTGGAGCGACAAGGGAGCATTTTTTAGCATCTTGGTAGCCCACTTATCGACCGTATCCATTAGATTCTCATGCGGGACTACCTCTGTGCAGAGATCGACCCGTAGCGCATCTTCCGGCGTGATCTTATCGGCTGTTAGCAAATAGCGAAGCGCGAAACTCGGCGAAACAGCTTCTGTCAATAGTAACGGCCCACTCATAGAAGAAATACCACGCATTACTTGTGGCCACCAGAAAAAGCCCTTTTCCGACATTAAACGAATATCGGATAAAAGTGCGAGCCCAGCACCTTGCGCTATACAGCCACCATTAATCGCCGCGATAATCGGCTTATAGCAGCGCCGCATTGTGAGATAGAGTTCGTTAGAAAGACGTGACCGTTCTTTATCTCCATCGGATCGAGCGAGATTTAGCTTTTCCTTTAAGTCAGCACCTGCACAAAAAATCGGGTCCTCACCACAAAGTACTGCGAGCCATATCTCCCTATTATTTTGCACCTCGTTGAAACACGCCATCAATTCGTTTCGCATGGCAATATTGAGAGCATTTCGTGCTTCGGGACGTGACATGGTGATATAGGCCGTATGTTCGCGAAGCTGCCATTTCACAGCATCGAAAGATGACGGATCGAAACTATCGGTAGGCTGGATAGCGACTTCGGCTGGCATGGTTCTCTCCCTTGGAAATTTGATTAAAGTAGTTTATCAGAACCGCAACTTGAAGAATATCTTACAAGTGCCGCGTGGGTGACAATAGCAATCACTCGGTTACAATCATACAAAAGTCAGTATGGGGAAGGATATGGTGTTCGACCAGAATAGGACGGGCCCTTTAGCGGCTTATCGCGTCATTGAAATGGCCTCCACGGCGGCAGGTCCAATTTGTGGACGAATGATGGCCGATGCAGGCGCAGAAGTCATCAAGATAGAACCCTTCAGCGGTGATCCTATCCGCACAGCGGGCAAACAAAATAAAGGGAAAGGTCTCTATTCAGCGAGTTTGCTCCGTAATAAAGATACAATTGCCGTCAATCTCAAATCCGATAAAGGTCGTGCAATTATTAAACAACTTGCCGCCCACGCACACATGGTCATCCAAAATTTCTTACCCGGTAAGCTCGATGCCTGGGGCATTGGCTATAAAGAATTATCGAATATAAATCCCGCAATCGTGATGGTGAGCATTAGTGGCTATGGCCAATCGGGTCCGCTGCGGGACAAACGCGGTTATGGGGTGATTTGCGAAGCCTTTAGCGGATTACGCCATATAATTGGCGACCCAGACCGTCCACCCGCCCGGGTCGGGATGGCAATGACCGACTATATCACCGGCCTTTACGGTGCCATGGGAGCAATGATGGCTCTTTTAAATGCTAAAGACACAGGAATTGGACAGGAAATTGATCTGGCTCTCTACGAAGCTGCTTTTAGTCTACTCGAAACCCATGTGCCAAACTATGATCAGCTCGGGACAATTGTAAACCGAGTTGGACCCTCATTACCCGATAGTGTGGTCAATAACCTCTACCGCACGCGAGACAATGTTTATCTGCATGTTCAAGGATCACAAGATCCGGGTTTTGCGCGACTAATGAATGCTATCGAACGCCCAGACATAGCTCAGGACGAGCGCTATCGAACCCGTCGCGCCCGCGTGGCAAATGCCGATTATGTCGAACAAACTCTTGAGTCTTGGTTTGCCAAACATGACATTATTGATGTTGAAGAAACATTCACCAAGTGCGGCGTTACCTACGGGCGAATCAACACTATAGATCAGGTTTTTGAAGATCCACATTTTCAAGCCCGTAATATGCTGCCGAAGGTGTCTGACGACGTGTTAGGCGAAATTGTACTCGCTGGCTTAGTGCCAAAATTTCTTGGAACACCGGGCAAATTAAGACATTCAGCTAAGCCAGTAGGCTATGATACGGAACGAGTGCTAACCGAATTTTGTGGCTTTAACAAAGACGAAGTATCTCGCCTTGAAAGAGAAGGTGTGGTTAAGTGCGACCGCGCTGAAACCTCAGTTTCCAAATAATATTTTTTACGAGTAAATCAGGAGGAAAATCCAAATGGAAGGGATCGATCCCAGCCGGATGGCGGAAGATAAAGTTTGTGTGGTCACCGGTGCTGGACGCGGTATCGGTAAGGCCATCGCAATAATGCTCGCAGAACACGGAGCCAAAGTAATAGTCAACGATATCGGCGCCGCTTTGGATGGTTCAGACGACGACGCTGGTGTTGCTGACGAAGTCGTAGCCGAAATCAAAGCAGCCGGTGGCGAGGCCGTGGCCAACAAAGATACGGTAGCGACCTACAAGGGCGCAGAAGGCATGGTGCAAACAGCGCTGGACACCTACGGCCAAATTGATGTTGTGGTAAACAATGCCGGTATCCTCCGCGACGTAATCTTCCATAAAATGACCGAGGATGACTGGGACAGTGTCATGAATGTGATGTTCAAGGGCACTTTCAATGTGAGTCGTGTAGCCGCAACACATTTTCGCCAGCAATCAAGCGGATCGTTCATTCATATGACCTCTACATCTGGACTGCTTGGTAATTTCGGGCAAGCCAACTACGGCGCTTGCAAGCTTGGTATTGTCGGGTTCTCCAAATGCATCGCCTTGGATATGGCGCGCTATCAAGTGCGGTCGAATTGTATTGCACCCTCTGCCTGGAGCCGGATGACAAGCTCGATCCCCACCAATACGCCGGAACAGAAAGCCCGCGCCGCACAGCGCCAACAAGTCACCCCGGCCAAGAATGCACCAATGGCGGTGTTTCTCGCAAGCGATATGAGCCGCGATGTGACTGGACAGGTCTTTTCCACCCGTCACAACGAGATACATCTGTTTGGCCAACCGCGTCCTCTAAGGACTATGCAAACCGCTGAAGGCTGGACCCCGGCAACAATCGCGGAGCGGGTTATACCGGCCATGAAGCACAGTTTCTTGCAGCTTGACCGTACCGCCGACATTTTCCCCTGGGATCCGGTCTAGGAGCTTAAAAGATGACGATCAATTACGACAAGTTAATGAACTGGCCATTCGAGGAAACCCGCCAGACAATCTCCCCAAAAGACGTAATGCTTTATGCCCTTGGCGTCGGCATTGGTGCTGATCCTGTGGATGAAAATCAGCTTCGCTTTGTCTACGAAAAAGATTTGGCGGCACTTCCCTCAATGGCCTCGGTGCTTGGGTATCCCGGCAACTGGCTCCGCAACCCGGATTCCGGCGTCAATTACCTGAAGCTGGTCAATGCCGGCAATGCATTCACTATTCACAATCCAATTCCCGTCGAAGGTACACTAGTCGGCCAGGCCAAAGTCGAATCAATCATCGATAAAGGCGAAGGTAGGGGCGCACTAATTTCCAGCACCCGGGACGTTGTGCATGAGGAAACAGACAGCCTGATCTGCACCATCCGGGCATCGACCTATTGCCGCGCAGATGGGGGCTTCGGGGGGCCTTCCGGTCCGGTGGCCCCACCGCATGTTATTCCTGACTCAGCGCCTGACCTGACCTGTGAATTGTCAACACTGCCTCAGTCCGCGCTCATATATCGCCTAAGCGGCGACTATAATCCGCTTCACTCGGACCCGGACATCGCTACAAAGGCGGGCTTCAACAGGCCCATTGCACACGGCCTGCTTACCTATGGTGTTGTCTGCCATGCGCTGGTCAAAAGCTGTTGCGGTTACGACCCGCTAAAGTTTAGAGGAATGGAAGGACGGTTTTCAGCCCCCGTTTTCCCCGGCGAAACCATTCGCACTGAAATGTGGCACGAAGGGGAGACAATATCATTCAGAGCCACTATCCCCGACCGGGACAATGCAGTCGTGCTCAACAACGGCAAAGCGACTATTACTGCATAGACTAAAAGTAACAGCAATACGGCGCCTTTTCACCTACGCACGAGCCCGCTACAGTGCTCGCGCTGTACCAGTTTAAGGAGAAATTCGATGGTCGATCTCACACAGATCTCACCAAGACAAAAATATTTGGATCACCTGAAGAAAGGCGAATTAGCCTACCAGGTGTGCACTGACAATGGTGCGGTCATTTTTTATCCGCGCGTGGTTGCTCCGGTAACCGGCAGTGAAAATTTGGAGTGGAAAATCAGCGCGGGACTAGGCACCGTCTATTCCAGTACTACCGTTTGCCCCCGCGGTAAGGAGCCCTATGATGTTTCCCTTATCGATATGGATGAAGGGTTCCGCCTTATGAGCCGAATAGACGGCATGGATCCGATGGATGTCGAAATTGGCATGCGAGTTAAATTTAAGATGCAACAAGACGACGAGGGGTCCGATCCCTATCCCGTCTTTGAACAGGTGGGGGAGTAAGCTAAAATGGACCTCAGAGGAAAAGTAGCCCTTGTTGGCGCAGCGGAATCCGATCTAGGCAAGGTTGCCGAGAATACCAGCCACCTTGATCTTATCGGCCAAGCAACTATGCGAGCACTGGAGGATGCCGGATTAAAATTATCCGATGTGGACGGCGTATTTGCCGCCACCAGTCAATCCCGTATGGTAGGTCTCGGCACATGTGAATATCTCGGGATCAAACCGGTCTATATCGATTCTACACAAATTGGTGGGTCGTCTTTCATGTCCCATGTGAGCCATGCGGTCGCAGCCATCGTTACCGGTAAGTGCCAAGTGGCCCTAATTACCTATGGATCAACCCAACGCACCATGAGCCGGGCCGCCACTAGCCAACGGGAAATCGCTTGGTACGAAGACCCGTATAAACCCATGATGCCACCTTCAGCCTATGCAATGGCGGCAGCGCGCCACATGCATGAGTTCGGCACTACCCGCGAACAGCTGGCGGAAATTGCGGTCGCCGCTCGCCAATGGGCGATGAAAAACCCAGTTGCCTTTAATCGCGATCCTCTCACCGTGGAAGACGTGATGAATTCGCCAATGATCAGCTATCCCTTTACCATTCGTGATTGCTGTTTGGTTACAGACGGCGGCGGAGCCATTGTGCTCACCTCTGCTGATAGGGCGACGGATTTGAAACAACCGCCTGTTTATATCCTCGGCACAGGCGAGCATATCAGCCACGCCAATATCAGCTGCATGGGCGATATGACAACTACGGCAGCGCTCGAATCGGGCCAACGGGCCTACGCGTCTGCCGGCGTCACTAAGGACGATATCGACGTATTAACGCTGTACGATGCCTTCACCATCACGACACTATTGTTTCTGGAAGACCTTGGCTTTTGCCCGAAGGGTGAAGGCGGATCATTCGTAGAAAATGGGCATATTGCACCCGGTGGCGGATTACCGGTAAACACTTCCGGCGGTGGGCTCTCCTATTGCCACCCCGGTATGTACGGCCTGTTCTGTTTGATCGAAGCAGCGCGGCAGGTACGCGGCGAGTGCGGCGAGCGGCAGGTGGACGGTGTAGACCTGGCCTTGGCACATGGCAACGGCGGTGTACTTTCCAGTGAATGTACGGTGATCATGGGAAGCGATGCGACCATTTAGCATCACCCGTCTTGCCGACACCAAAGATCCCCCATGGCACACAAAATGCGCGATGGGGTCATTTTTTCACACCACCGTACGGTACATTCGGCGCTTTCCTTGCTATCCTGCCGCGATAATCCACCTATTCGCCATAAGCATAATATGGCTTAACGCCACCCTCGCACTCGCACAAAAGCGCGACAAACCGGAAGTAGACCTGGAAACCGGATGTCCTATCAACAGAGAACATATTGTTCCTTTTCTGCGAACTGTCCCAGCGGATGGGCGCCTTTACGCAATTCAACGTCAGGCCGTCGGTATGCACATTGATGAAGTAATCAAAATTATGGGCGGGGAAGAAAAAGCCATGGCTCTCGCGGAGGTCACAAAAGCGCTCACCCAACAAAAGTTCGACAGAGACGACTATATGACCCAGGCGGAACGGCGGTTTAATCACGACATGATTTTACGGTCCAACGCCCTAATCAAAATTTTAAAATGCAGGTCATCGCGGACCAAAACTTAACTGAGAAGTTTTTACTCTTCAAACCTATTCCGAAACTCTTTGAATGCGACCGGCATCATTTTCATTTCTTGAATTAGGTCCGAAGGTACCTTTGGATCGACGCCAGGTACTTGATTGACATAAATCGTGTCGGAAACACCCTCATAACGCATTTTGATAGCTTCCATGATTTCATCATGCCTGCCGACCGCAACAAACAATCGCACATGATCGTCCGTTAATTGCTTAGCCATTTCCTTCCATTGACCTTTCTTTGACATGCTATGGAGTTTCAGTCCCATGTCCTCCTCACCATGGGCCGCCCATACTGGCAAGTAAGTGCGGGTAGACCCATAGAAGGCCAATCGCTCGCGCACCCATTCGAATTGCTTAGCGACCGTCTCGTCATCCGGCCCGGTAATTACATATCCGCCACCTACTATTTCAAAGTTATCACGCTTCATACCGCTCTCGGCCCAGCCCTTTTTAAGTTCTGGCAGCAAATTATTGATCATATATTTACGAGTACAGAAGGAATGCAGTCGCACGCCATCAGCCACCCGCGCCGACAATCGAATCATCGCAGCGCCGACCGCCGCTAACGTTACCGGTACCATAGGCAAGCCTGCGGGTTCTGGCGAGAATACCGGTGTCATTAAATCGAAGCGGTAATGTTCGCCCTGAAAATCGAGTTTGTCACCCTTCTCCCAACACCGCCAAATAGCCCTTAAGGCCTCGATATATTCCTTTAACCGAGGCGCTGGCGCACTCCAAGGCACACTGAAACGTCGTTCATTATGCCCTTTAACTTGGCTCCCTAGCCCAAGGACGAAACGGCCATTGGAACTACGTTGAAGGTCGTTAGCCATACAGGCGACATTCATCGGGCTTCGCGCAAACGCGATCGCAATTCCAGTCGCCAGCTCGGCCCGCTCCGTAACCGTGGTGGCGGCCGCAAAGGGCAGAAACGGGTCATGCGCCAGCTCAGATGTTTTCAATCCGTCAATCCCGAGTTTCTCATACCTAACGGCCTCCGCTTGCGCCGCCTTTAAGTCATCTTGCGGCAGCAACGCCATCACCCTCATATTTTCTTTCCTTTTAGCCTTTGATTTTCACCCGCAACATTGCAAGCGTCTGTTTCGTCTCATACTCAAGCAGCTGCATCAATTTCGCTGCATCCATCGCTCGCGAAAGGCCCGCCGCTTGACCAGCCCACATAGGCGCAAACTCTGGTGTTCCTTTTGCCGCAGCAGCGGAGCCCAACGCTTTGCCCCCATCATAGGTCATGGGGTAGCCAGGCACCTCATCCGCCCGATCACGAAGTTCCTCAACAAAACGGTTCACTATCGCACGCGCCGGACGACCGGATATAACGGTCGTAACTTCTGTTCTCAAAGCTCTATCGCTTAACAAAAACTGGCGAAAAGTATCTGGGGCACCACTTTCAGCGCAAGAAATAAACGCTGTTCCCAATTGGACCGCATCCGCTCCCAAAGCCAAAGCCGCAGCGATGCCATTACCATTCATAATGCCACCAGCAGCTATAACCGGTATGTCGATCGCATTCACTACTAAGGGCACCAAGGCCATGGTCGTTACATGCCCATCCTCAAAGGGTTCTTCCACGGTCCCTCGATGGCCGCCAGCCTCGAAGCCCTGTGCAATTACCGCATCCATCCCCGCTGCAGCAGCAGCCTCCGCTTCGGCGAGGTTCGTCACAGACGAAATCAACGTCGCACCATAGGCTTTTAGCGCATCAGTACGCCCCGGCGTTGGCAAACCAAAATGGAAGCTCACAATAGGTGGGCGTTCATCCAAAACTACTTGGAGCAAATCATCATCAGCGTTGAAAGACATATAAATTTCATCTAGTGCCCTAGGGGTTTCCGCATCAAACTCATCCATAAAGGGCTTGAGCGTCTCCAACCAAGCCGCCTCCTTAGAAGGATCACGAACCGGCCGATCATGCACTAAGAAGTTAGCATTGTAGGGTTTGTTTGTTGCTTGCCGTAGAGTTTGCATCGATTCCAATACCTGCTCAGCATTCGCGGCTCCAAACCCAAGCGATCCTAGTCCACCCGCGTTAGAAACTGCCGCCGCCAAGGCCGGCGTAGCCGTACCTGCCATTGGTGCCTGGATAATCGGCGTATTGATGTCAAATAGCTCTGTAATACGTGTTTTCATATTTCTTTCTCTCCCGCTGCGACCACGCATCAGATAGACTGTACCCTGAAACCATGCACCAAACTGCTAAACAAAGCCAACCAGTAGAAACAATGAGCATTGCTTCCTCTGCGATACTTCCCGAAGCGTTTCAGGATTGGTTTGATAACCAAGCCTGGAAACCGCATCCTCATCAGCTATCGATGCTTGATGCAGCCGCGCAAGACCAACACGCCCTTCTAATAGCACCAACCGGTAGCGGCAAAACCTTAGCCGGTTTTTTTCCTACGCTCATAGAACTCACAAACATCAATTGGGAGGGTCTTCATACGCTTTATGTTTCCCCCCTTAAATCTCTAACACAAGACATTCATCGCAATCTGGAAACGCCAATAGCGGACCTCAATCTTTCGATTACGTTGGAAACGCGCACCGGGGATACACCCCAAAACAAACGCCAACTGCAGCGACGAAAACCACCCAATATTCTGCTCACTACACCGGAGAGCCTAGCACTCTTACTCTCCTATCACGACGCCCACCGCATTTTTCGGAGAACACGCCGTGTTGTCGTCGATGAAATTCACGCAATTGCTGGTACAAAACGCGGCGATCAACTAGCGCTCTGCCTCGCCAGAATACAAAAACTAGCACCTCGCTGCCAACGCGTTGGCCTATCAGCTACCGTCGCGTTCCCCGATGCATTAGCTGCTTGGTTGTCCCCTGGCGCGGATTCAAAAGGAGTAATACGAATATTGGGCAAAGACGGAGCAGAGCCCCGCATCAAAATTTTGCAAACCGCTGACACCATGCCCTGGTCTAGCCATTCGGCCCTCCACGCGATGACAGATGTGTACGAAGCAATCAAGAATGCCGAAACTACATTGGTTTTCGTAAATACACGCGCCTTTGCGGAAATGACCTTTCAAGCCTTATGGAAACTCAACACGGACGCCTTACCCATAGCATTGCATCACGGCAGCCTGGAAAAGGAATTACGCCGCCGAGTAGAAACGGAAATGGCAGCCGGAAAGCTGCGTGCCGTTGTCGCCACATCGTCATTGGATCTCGGCGTAGATTGGGCTGCGGTTGATTTGGTTATTCAAATTGGTGCGCCAAAGGGCGTTAGTCGTTTGATCCAGCGGGTCGGGCGCGCAGGCCATCAACTCGATACACCAAGTCGGGCCCTACTGGTTCCAGCTAACCGTTTTGAAGTGTTGGAATGCCGTGCCGCACTGGAAGCCGTCTATGAGGGCACTCTCGATGGTGATGCGCCCCGCCCCGGCGGTCTCGATGTCCTTGCTCAGCATATTCTAACCCTTGCCTGTTCCGGCGCGTTCTCCGCCGACGATCTGTATGAAGAGGTTACCAACGCTGCCCCGTACGCAGAGCTAGAGCGCTCGGATTTTAATGATGTTCTTGCTTTCGTCGATCATGGTGGATATGCGCTGAGAACCTATAAGCAATGGCGCCGCCTACAAGTGCTGAAAGACGGCCAATATAAAGTGGCGTCGTCCGCCGTCACACGCCGTTTACGAATGAATATTGGTACGATTGTAGAATCCGCAAAACTAAAGGTCCGGCTAAATCGCGGTCGTTATTTAGGCGAAGTGGAAGAGTATTTTGTACTTGGCCTCGAAGCCGACGATACATTCATTTTTGGCGGCAGGTTGCTCCGCTTTGAAGGCATTCGGGATATGACTGTAATCGCAAGCCCAGCGACAGGCCACGAACCAAAAGTCCCAGCCTTTCAAGGTGGTCGCCTTCCCCTTACGACTCATCTTGCGGACCGTGTGCGTCATATGTTGAGCGATCCGTCACATTGGCCGCTCTTACCTCCNCAGGTTCGCGAATGGCTTTCCATCCAACGCGCCCGCTCTGTGATGCCACCGAAGGATGGCCTATTGATTGAAACGTTTCCCCGTGGAGAACGCGAGTTCATGGTCGCCTACTGCTTTGAAGGCAGAAACGCCCATCAAACACTTGGCATGCTCCTCACGAAACGCATGGACCGAGCAGGGCTAGGCCCCATAGGCTTTGTCGCAACCGACTATGTTATTGCAGTCTGGAGCATGTATCCCGTAACGGATCTAGAAAGTTTGTTTGAAGAAGATATGCTCGGTGATGATTTAGAGGACTGGATAGCGGATTCCTCAATCCTGCGCCGCACCTTCCGCACCGTTGCGGTTATCGCAGGGCTTGTCGAACGGCAGCATCCCGGCGGCAAAAATACCGGTCGTCAGGTAACTGTCAGCTCCGATCTCATTTACGACACGCTACGGCGCCATCAGCCCAATCATATATTACTACGCGCAACCCGACGGGACGCGGCCCATGGCTTCACAGATATTCACCGCCTGGGAGATATGCTGCTCCGTATCAAAGGAAAAATTTTACACAAACGGCTGGATCAAGTGTCCCCTTTAGCGGTACCAGTATTGTTAGAAATTGGGAAAGAGCGCGTCGATGGCACTAGTTTTGATCTCATGCTTGACGAAGCCGAAGCGAGCCTGGTAGCTGACGCAATGGGACTAAGCCCGTGACTTATAACCAAATACAATTCCAGGGAGAGACTTTGCATTGTCACTTGTCTGGCGCATTGGTTTGGCCATCCGCTGAAACGGTAATTGTTTCCGACCTTCACTTGGAAAAGGGCTCCGCATTGGCACAACACGGCATTTTGCTGCCACCCTATGACAGCCGTGACAGCCTGAATAACCTGGCCGCAGTCCTCAAAAATTTTCCAGCGAGTCGGGTCATTTGCCTCGGCGACAGTTTCCACGATCAATCCGCCTTCGAGCGCTTAGGGATAGAGGAGACATCTCTCATCCAACAAATGACGAGCTTTAGAGATTGGGTATGGATAGCCGGCAATCATGATCCCGATCCTCCCTCCCANCTGGGAGGTCAGGTCAGTATGGAATTCGCCCTAGGCCCCATTACCTTCCGCCACATCGCCAAATTACAAGCCAATGTGGGAGAGGTTTCCGGCCATTACCACCCAAAAGCTCGTGTCTTTGTTAGGGGTCAACACCTAAGTGCACCCTGTTTCATTACAGATGGGCATAAACTCATTCTCCCAGCGTTTGGTGCCTATACTGGTGGGTTAGACGTCACAGATCCAGCCATCGACGCCCACTTCAAAGACGGTTACAATGTTCATTTGTTGGGTCAGCAAAAAGTTTTTAGCTTCCCTAAATCCGCACTTTCAAAAAAGCGAAGGGATGTCGCTAACACGATATTATAAGGCTCATTGATTGGCTTTGGCCACGGGTCTAAACTGTGCGTAACAATCTCCTTACTGCAAGGGTTTTTAGTATGACCGAAAAAAACGGCGTAATGATATGCGGCCATGGTAGCCGTGATGAAGATGCAGTGCGTGAATTTAAAGTGCTTTCAGAAGCCCTCATCAAGCGATTCCCGGACATGCCGGTTGAATACGGCTACCTGGAATTTGCTACCCCAATCATTAAAGAGGGATTGTCAAACTTAACCGAAGCAGGGGTTTCCGATGTTTTGGCAGTACCCGCGATGTTGTTTGCCGCGGGGCACGCAAAGAATGATATTCCATCAGTGCTGAATCGGTATCAGGCAGAACATAACGGTCTCAACATTCACTACGGATCAGAACTTGGCCTGGACATCAAAATGACACGCGCTGCCGGTGAACGCGTGCGCGAGGCGCTTTCATCCGCCAATTCCAACATTGATCCCGCGGAAACGCTACTTATGGTGGTGGGGCGCGGAAGCTCAGACCCAGACGCGAACTCTAATGTATCGAAGTTAACCCGCCAATTATGGGAGGGATTGGGTTTCGGTTGGGCAGAAACCTGTTTTTCCGGCGTTACCTTCCCATTGGTAGAGCCTGGTCTCGAACATGCGACACGGCTCGGATTCAAACGGATCGTCGTTTTTCCGTATTTCCTATTCACTGGTGTTTTGGTTAAACGCATTTACGAACATACGGATATCGTTGCCGCCCGGCATCCGGAAATTGAGTTCATAAAGGCCGGCTATTTAAACGATCATCCCTTGGTGTTGGATACGCTTACGGAACGCGTGAGCAATATCCTTACCGGCGACACCAATATGAACTGCCAGCAATGTAAATATCGCGAACAGATATTGGGCTTTGAAGACCAAGTAGGGCTTCCACAAGAAAGCCATCACCATCACGTAGAAGGCATCGGCACCGTCGATGGGCACGGCCACGGCCACAATCACGATCATGCCTACGACCACAACCATGATCACAGTCATGATCATGGACATCACCATCCTTACCCGCATGCGGATCACCCCTTGGGGCCCCGTACTCTAAAGCGGATTTAAAGTATAATCTGCGCCCGTAAACACCCTATGATGGCGCCAGTGGACTATATTCGCGACCCCAACGAGATTTACCGCCGTTCCTTCGAGGCGGTTGCGGTGGAAACCGACATCTCCGGCATACCGCCCGAAGGGGTACCTTTGACGCACCGAATTGTGCATGCCTGCGGTATGCCGGAAATTACCAGAGATCTGCGCATGACAAATCACGCGATTACTGCCGGCAGAAATGCGTTACATGCGGGCGCCGTAATTCTTGCAGATTGTAATATGGTTGCCTCGGGCATCATCCGTGATCGATTACCAAACGACAATGCTATCATCTGCACATTAAATGACGCGCGACCGAAACCCGGTAACACGAGGTCTGCGGCCGCAGTAGATGCTTGGAATCAGCACTTAGAGAATGCGGTGGTTGCCATTGGCAATGCACCAACTGCATTATTTCGGCTCCTAGAAATCCTACAAGACGGCGCACCAAAACCCGCTGTTATTTTAGGATTCCCAGTTGGTTTCGTGGGTGCGGCAGAATCAAAAGAAGCGCTCACGCTAAGTAATCTGGAAATTGATTTCATCACGCTTTTAGGACGCCGAGGCGGTAGCGCAATCGCTGCAGCAGCGGTTAACGCACTCTCTTCGGATAATGTCATATGAGCCGTTGGCTATCTATAATAGGCATTGGTGAAGACGGCTACGCCGCGCTTTCACCAGCCGCCCGAACACTAGTTGAAAACGCCGAATTAATCATCGGAGGCACGCGCCATCTCGCTATGCTTCCCAACAATGCTGCCAAGCATATGTCATGGCCATCACCTTTATATGATGAGGTAAAGAACCTTCCGTCCTACAGAGATAAGTCACTTTGTATCCTCGCCACGGGCGATCCCTTTTGTTTCGGCATCGGGCGGATGATTGCCGCTATCATCCCGACAGATGAAATGACCGTAATTCCTAGCCCATCGGCTTTTAGTCTCGCCTGCGCACGCTTGGGCTGGTNATCCCAGGATATTGATACACTAACGCTTCATGGCCGTCCCGCCCCTCTCTTAGAGCCGGCGATTCAACCAAATGCTAAACTACTTATTCTCGCTCAAAATTCAAAAACGCCTAACGAAGTTGCCGAAAAATTGATCGCCCGCGGTTATGAAAAAAGCAAACTTACCGTATTGGAACGCATCGGTGGTAATGGCGAACGAATACGTAGCACTCTGGCAATTGATTGGGCCTTTAATGACAGCAACCCTATTCATGTAATAGCCGCCGAGTGTATTGCCGGACAGAACGCCCGGCATCTTTCTCGGCTAAGCGTGTTGCCTGATGAAGCTTTCCAACATGATGGTCAAATTACAAAGCAAGAAGTACGTGCAGCCACACTTGCCGCACTTGCACCGGCGCCCGGACAGTTGCTTTGGGATATTGGTGCGGGAAGTGGCTCAATCAGTATTGAGTGGATGCGCCTAGACCGCCGGTCCCGTGCCATCGCTATTGAATCGAAGGCAGATCGGCTAAAAATTATCGCTCAGAATGCCACCGCGCTAGGCACACCAGAACTAGAAATTATCGGTGGACGAGCGCCTGAGATTGTTAAGGCCCTTGCAAAACCAGATGCTGTTTTTATAGGGGGCGGCTTGTCGAATAAAAATATCTTCGAAACATGTTGGCGGGCTCTAAAACCTGGTGGAGTATTGGTTGCTAATGTTGTTACCGTGAATAGCGAGCAGGTCTTATTGTCCTTGCAGCAAGCTTATGGCGGCTCACTTACTCGCATCGCAATTACACGGATCTCAGCGGTTGGCACTAAGAGTGGATGGCGACCATTGATGCCGGTTACCCAATGGCGTGTCGTCAAACCCTATGCGNNCANCAAANCGTGANNGGTGCGCTATTTGGCGTTGGTGTCGGGCCNGGTGATCCGGAACTGATTACTCTCAANGCANTNCGCTGTATCGAGACGGCTGATATCATTACTTACCCAAAGCTGGAAGACACGCCCAGTTTTGCNCGCACCATCGTGGCGGAATTTATTTCTGACACTCAAGAGGAGTTTCCAATCACGATCCCGATGTTGGTTGACCCTAAACCCGCGCAAAAAGCCTACGCTGCCGCGGCAAAAACGATCGCAGAAAAACTGGAGCAAGGGAAAATTGTCACGGCCCTTTGCGAGGGCGATCCCTTTTTCTACGGCACCTTTCAGTTCCTCTTTTCACACCTCGCTAATTCATACCGCGTTGAAATTGTTCCCGGTGTATCCTCGCTCATGTCTTGCGCTGCCTCAACGTCGATGCCGCTTTCTGCACGTAACGACATACTTACTATCCTCCCCGCCCCTTTAAACAATGAGACGTTATGCGCACGCCTTGACGATACAGACGCGGCCGCAATAATTAAAATTGGGCGGCACTTCAATCGTATTCATGAACTGATTCAGACGCTAGGACTTGAAAAACACGCACGTTATATAGAACGCTCCACTCTACCGATGGAAAGGGTTCTACCCTTGAAAAGCGTTGATGGACACAAGGTACCGTATTTCTCAATGATCTTGATCCATAAACGCGGTAAGGCGTGGCGATGAGTGAATATCGCGCTGCAATCGTTATTCTTAACGATACGAGTTTGCCATTAGCACAAACAATATCGAGGTTAATTCCAAACTCAGAAATCCACGGGCTAGTGAAGCGTATCGTTGATGTTGACATTCAGTTCGAAGATACGATCAACCACTTGCAAAATTTGTTCACAAGCAACAGGCCGATTATCGGTATATGCGCCAGCGGCATTCTAATCCGCGCCATTGCCGCAGTGGTTTCTAATAAGGCCAAGGAGCCACCGGTAATTGCGATTGGCCAGGATGGATCAAGTGTTGTGCCACTTTTAGGCGGACATCACGGTGCCAATAACTTGGCAACCAAAATAGCAAACGGCATTGGCGGGACGCTAGCACTCACAACCGCCAGTGATACTAAGTTCGGTATCGCTCTAGATGATCCACCAAGTGGTTACCATTTAGCTAACCCTGAAAGCTTAAAACCATTTGTGGCCAAAATTTTAGCAGGAGAAAATATAAAAACAGAAGGAGATGCGCCGTGGCTTAAGACAAACCAATTACCACTGGATGATACGGGTAGCTTATCAATTATCATCGATGAGCATCTACGAGATGCAGCACCCAATCAGCTTATTTTCCATCCAGAAACACTGGCACTTGGAGTGGGTTGTGAAAGAGGTTGCAGTCTCGAAGAATTACAAACACTGGTCCGCACAACTCTAATCCACTATAACCTTGCCGCGGCGTCCATCGCCGCAGTCGTCTCAATAGATTTAAAATGTGACGAACCTGCCGTCGAGGCTATTGGCGCTATGCTCAATCGGCCGGTTCGCTATTTCGATGCAAAACGCCTTGAAAAGGAGACACCTCGTCTGGCCAATCCCTCGAATACCGTGTTCCACGCGGTCGGATGCCACGGCGTCTCGGAAGGAGCGGCGCTTGCCGCAATTGGTGAGCACGGCAAACTGATTGTCCAAAAACAAAAATCCCTGCGGGCCACCTGCGCGATCACGAAATCTGACCATCCCCTAAGGCCCGATATATTTGGCCGCGGAAAGGGGTCATTGGCCGTGATCGGCTTAGGCCCGGGGCAAAACGTATGGCGCACCGAAGAAGCAAATGCACTTTTAACAAAGGCGACTGACCTAGTCGGCTATAGCGGCTATTTAGATTTATTGACGGGATTCCCCTTGCAGTCAAAGACGCTGCATCCCTATAACCTCGGTGAGGAAACGAACCGCGTTGAGGCCGCACTCGATCTTGCCGCAGAAGGCAAAAAAGTGGCCCTTATCTGTTCCGGTGACCCTGGTATTTACGCCATGGCGGCCCTGGTCTTTGAACATTTAGATCGAGGGCATAAACAGGACTGGAAATGGGTAGACATTACCGTAGTGCCTGGCATTTCTGCCCTACAGGCTGCCGCCGCCAGGCTCGGCGCGCCCCTTGGCCATGATTTCTGCGCAATTTCCCTTTCTGATTTAATGACCCCATGGTCGGTCATTGAGCGACGCCTAAACGCCGCCGCTTCGGGGGATTTCATAATCGCCCTATACAATCCTGCATCGCAGAAGCGCCGGGATCAATTAGTACGCGCACTGAAAATATTGGCACCGGAGCGTACAGCTGACACTCCCATCGTCGCCGCGCAGCATTTAGGTCGCCCGCAAGAGAAAATATCTATTCATACTTTCTCAACCTTTGATCCAAACATAGTAGATATGTCAACGTTGGTACTCATTGGGTCTAGCGAAACGCGCAAAATTTGCGGCGCAAGGGATTGGGTCTATACCCCGCGCGGCTATGGTGCCAAATCTTCTGCTAAAAAGAAGACCGCATCATGACGATCCATTTTATCGGCGCGGGCCCCGGCGATCCAGAACTTATTACGATAAAAGGGCAGCGTCTTATTACTCAATCGCCGGTATGCCTATATGCGGGGTCGTTGGTCCCTAAAGCAGTTATAGCCAGCGCGCCTGCTGATGCTGATATCCGTGATACCGCCAGCATGACCTTGGATGAAATTATCCAGGTTATGCAAGAGGCCGCCTACAACAACTTAGATGTAGCACGCGTACATTCCGGTGACCCCTCCTTATACGGAGCCATCGGCGAACAAATGCGCCGTCTTAACGAGATCGGCATTGCGTTCGATATTACGCCCGGTGTGCCGGCGTATGCCGCCGCCGCCGCCGCCTTGGAAACAGAACTTACCCTGCCCGGCATCAGCCAAACGATTATCCTAACTCGTACCGCAATGAAAGCTAGTGAAATGCCACCCGGTGAAGAGCTTGCTCAGCTAGGTAAATCCGGCGCCACGCTCGCAATTCACCTTTCAATTCGTAATCTCCGAAAAATATGTGCCGCAGTTGAGCCCAGCTATGGTAGCGACTGTCCAGTTGCCGTGGTCTACCGAGCAAGCTGGCCAGACCAGAAAATAATACGCGGCACACTCGCGACAATCGAAGATCAAGTACGAACCGCTAAGATTACACGCACAGCACTAATACTGGTCGGACCGGTCTTGGCAGCGGAAAATTTTAGTGATAGCGCTCTTTACAATCCAACACATACGCACCTACTGCGACCTTCTAAAAGGCCTAGTTAAATAGCTTTTCCAACCAGGCAAATACTTGTTCTATCGTTTCACATTCATTAACAGGCCGATGGGTTGGGCCTGCACGACCGACCATCATCACCGGTATGGCAAGAGAGCGCGCAGCTTCGATCTTTGCATAACTTGCGGCACCACCACTATTCTTAGATACCAACCAATTAATCTTATACTTGCGAAATATCGCTATTTCATGTTTCACAGAAAACGGTCCGCGGCCGGTAATAACAACACCCTGAGAAGGCTCAATTATTTCATCTAACGGATCAATAACCCGTACCAAATTCCAGAGATCACGACGAGATAAAAAGGGCGCTAGTTCTTGCCGTCCCGTAGTCACAAACGTCCTTGCATTTAACGGCAATGATTCTGCTGCCTCAATAACCGATGATACATCTGTCCAATGATCATCAGAATTTGCAACCCAGGGGACTCGCGTCAGGCGTATAAGGGGGGTCTTTGTCTGAATGCAAGCATCCACTGCATTATTCGAGATTTGCTCAGCGAACGGGTGGGTAGCATCGACAACCGCATCAATATTTACGGCTAACAAATAATCAACAAAACCACCTATACCGCCAAATCCACCTTGGCGCATGGCCCCGTTAACAGTCGCAGGATTACGCGTACGTCCTGCTAGGGACGTAATCGTTACGAAACCATCATCTGCGGCAAGATACTTAGCCAGAACCGCTGATTCGGTAGTACCACCCAGTATCAAGATCTTAGGCATCAGATGCACCTATCTTCAAACCCGTACGATCAAACACGATTACGTTTAATTCAGTCTCGGATCCCTCAATCACCTTTAAGGCCGTCTCAGTCGCCTGGCGCGCTACGTAGTTACCAAGCGCCAATCCTGATTGAAGCGTAATTTCCAGCGCGTGATTTGCTGTGTTAGCGTTGCGAACAGCTTCGACAAGCTGATCATTACCGCCAATCGCAGAAGTACCCTCAGCCAACCAATCGAAATCCACTTGGCTACGCCCTGAATGCAAGTCGAGAAACCCCTGGCCGAGTTTTGTGAGCTTGGCAAATCCACCCGCAATAGTTAGGCAAGGGACTGGATGGTCGCGTATATATTTCAACATTCCACCAGCAAAGTCCCCCATATCGACCAAGGCAAAATCTGATAACCCAAATAATTTCTGCACCGCCGCTTCTGAGGTCTTTCCAGTTGCAGCCGCCACATGAATAAGCCCATTCGCGCGAGCCACATCAATGCCGCGATGGATAGAATGAATCCAGGCGGAACAAGAAAAAGGCTGTACAACACCTGTCGTACCCAAAATGGATAAGCCACCCTCTATCCCAAGGCGTCCATTCCATGTTTTTTCGGCTAAACCTGCTCCGTCCGGCACGGACATCTCGATAATCAGATCGCCACTGTGGTCATATTGGTCCGCCAACTCCGATACAACTTCCATGATCATCTTACGGGGTTTTGGGTTAATTGCTGGCTCGCCAACTGCCAACGCTAAGCCCGGCAATGTCACAGTACCCACCCCCTCGCCTGCTTGGAAGGAAACACCTTTACCCGCTACACCTTCACGTACCGTAACCACTATCATTGCGCCGTGGGTCACATCCGGGTCATCACCTGCATCTTTTATGATGCCAGCTTGAGCATAGCCTGCGCCCTTGCCCTCTAAAGCTAAAGGAAAGAACGGATTTTCCCCTTTGGGCAACACAACTCCCACAGGATCAGGAAACTTGCCGGTTAAAAACGCCGAATAGGCGGCTTTAAAGGCCGCTAGTGCACAGGCTCCTGTCGTCCACCCCCGCTTTAATGAATTTGATGATTGTGCTCTCATACCCATTTTTACCCTGCGCTGCTTTTGGAGGCTAGGCGATCTATTAATGGGGCGCTAGATTAGAAAAATGATACAAATTCCATTTGAACTTCCATTATTCGAACCCGGCTCCGTTTGGCTTACCGGTGCTGGCCCGGGTGAACCGGGTCTCCTTAGCGTTTTAGCTTTGCATGGTCTTCAAACTGCCGATATTGTTGTGCATGACGCGCTCGTTCCGACAGAACTTTTGCAAGCTACGCAGCGGAATGCCGAAATAATTTACGCCGGCAAGCGCGGTGGTATCGCATCATCTAAGCAAGTAGATATTTCAAAACGCCTTATCGAACTTGCGCGCGATAACAATCGGGTTCTCCGCCTCAAAGGAGGCGACCCTTACGTATTTGGTAGGGGCGGTGAAGAGGCGTTAGCGCTGGTGGAAGCCCAGGTGCCTTTTCGCGTGATTCCAGGGATTTCAGCTGGCGTTGGTGGTCTCGCCTATGCAGGTATTCCCATTACACACAGGACAACTAATAGCGTGGTGACATTTTTGACTGGGCACGATGCCAAAGGTACGACACCGTCTTCTATAAACTGGGAAGCGGTTGCGGCCGGCTCACCTGTATTAATACTCTACATGGCACTCCGTAATCTTAATGAAATTTGTAATCACCTACAAAAAGCTGGACGGTCCAAAGCCGAACCGGTCGCACTGATCAGTAACGCCACGTTACCCAATCAACGGGTCCTGGAAACAACACTTAGCCACGCCGCAGCAGTGGCAATAAAGGAAGAAATTAAGTCACCTCTACTTGTAGTCATTGGCGAAGTCGTCCGGCTTCGCGAAAGTTTGAATTGGCTAGGTTTAGAGACAGATACTGCAGTTTAAATCTGCCAAAACATTAGTTCTTGGCTACTAAATACTGCGCGTTCTTCCACCGTCGACATTAATGGCTGTGCCACTAATCCGCGCAGCCCGACTGGATGCCAAGAACACAGCTAAATCCGCGATATCTTCCATATGGATGACGCACCCAAGCGGTACTTCCTCGCAAATTAGTGCTTTTGCACCCGCTTCATTGAGCCCGTGCAGTTTCATCGTGCGTTCGACCAATTCATCCCAACGATCCGTGTCAGTCGAACCAGGACAAATTGCATTAACCGTTATTCCTTTAGGACCGAACAAATTAGCCAAGGCTTTTGTAGCGCTATTTGTGCCCATGTTAATGGGCCCGGACATAGTCGAATGAAGCGATGGTTCACGACCACGAGTACCAGACAAATTAATTATCCGTGCCTGGTCCGAATTTTCCAAATAAGGTAAACATTCCCTCGCCATTCGCATCAAGCCAATCGGCTTAATGATGAAGTTTTCTTCCAGTACATCTTCTGGAATATCGGTCAAACCACCACGATAAAACCCCGCCGCATTATTAACTAAAATATCCAACCCACCCAAAGTCTCAACTGCTTCATCAACCGCGGGCTTGATCCGTTCGCGCTCCAAAAGATCTAACTGAATGATTGGCGCCTGAACGTCAAATTCGTCCACCAAAGCCTCAGACAACGCTTTGCAAGCAGCTGGTTTACGACCTAATAATGCAATATTCACACCCTCCTCTGCGAGCCCTTTAGCGATAGCCGCGCCAATACCTCGTGAGGCACCAGTGATGATTGCCTTTCGACCCCTTAGATTCAGGTTCATATCAAATTAACCATTCAAAAACCAAAAATAGATGTAGCTCAAATTTTATTTTCTTTAGTTATTTTTTAACCACTCCACCCAACGACGAAGTAGACCGGATTTAATGAGAGTAAAGCGATTTAGCCAAACATTCCGATAGTCTTCCAATAGAAATATTGAAGCGGTACCAAAAATAATGTGACGGCGACAGCAGTTACAAAAGTTGCTTTTACAGCTTCGCCAACTTTAACCCCACCAACAATGATCGCAACCGCTACAGGCGGCAAAGCATATGGCAAGAGGACAAGCGACTGCCCGGTCAACTCTATCATCAGAACGGTCAACAAAGGCAAGCCAGTGGCCTGCGCTAGGGTTTCCGCAAGCGGTACCGTAATCGCCGGTGCACCCGGCGCGGTGATACCTAGTGCAGAAACCATGCCCAAGCCCAAGATTGCGACGAAGTTCAGTGCATCTTGTCCTTTCTCTGGTTCGAACATGGCTATTACATGAGATGCTAGGAACTTATCCAAACCGCTATTAGACATGATAGCACCAATACTCAGAATACCAGCGATATAGAAAACTGGTCCAAAGTTAATTTTGTACTTAAATGCGTCCTTTGGAAGTAGACTTGACCAAGGTAACAAGAGGATGACCGCTGCCGATAGGCCTATCCAGGCTGGAGAAACCCCATGGAGAAGGTCTGTGACCCAGAAGCCAAGGGTTATGGCTAGGAGCCAAACTAATCGTCTTACTTTTCGATCTAATGGTTCAAGTCTTGCGTCGTGACGCACCGATATCGCCGTGCTCCGAAACAACAGGTAAATAACGAACCCGGAGAGGATACCTCGCAAAAAACCCATTACCGGAAAGTGAGTGATAAAATGTTCGGCGTAAGTTGGCGTAATTCCATAAACCGTTTCAATCAAACCGATATGGACTACGACTGGTAGATTGGCCGGCAACAAGCTCCAGCTCGGAAACGCACTGCCAAGTCCGACAGCCATTGCAATACCATTCGCGCCACGTGACCCTTTTTCAAACCCCATCCTATCGGCCAGAGCCAATGCAATGGGCATAAGCACAAGAATACGCGGTATCGTTCCCGGCATAACGACGGCGAGAGCGAAACTCAAAACCATCATGGCAGCAATAATGCCCCCATAAGATAGCCTCACCCGAGACAACACGGCATCTGCTAACCGCGTGTCAAGGCCACTTTCAGAGATAGCAACTCCAAGAACTAGACCGCCGAAGATTAACCAGGTTCCACCAGAACCAAAACCTGAAAAGGCAACCGCGGGCGGCGCAACCCCCAATAGCACCGCACCCAACATCAAGATGAGAGCCGTAACATACTCTGGAAGTTTATGGGTGCTCCAAAATGAAATGGCCGCCAAAATTAAAGCACTAGTATGAAAGAATTCCTTATCAACGCCTACCGCAATAGGCCAAACCAGTAATGTCGCCGCAACGCAGAGCGCAATAACTACAATCGAATTTCCAGGATCTTTCAGAAAAGCTGCCACGGGCATGCTAATCGTTAGAAATCGTCACGCCAGTTTCGGTTTCCCATAACCGGACTACCTCAGATTGATCGGGATCGAAACCAAATCGGTCCCGCGCCTCTTCCCATAGGCGCGCGGTTTCCTTTGCCATGGGCGCATATGCCCCTAAAGTAACTGCACTCTCAACTGCAATATTTATGTCTTTACAAATCAGCCCCACCGGCATGCCGGTACCAAACTTACGCGTCATGATATGTGGTTCGATCTTTTTCTCTATGGGATTGTTCCGCCCCGTGCAGGCTGACTTCAACGCATCCAGCGCAACGTCAGGTTCAATTCCGAACTTAAGAGCTACCGACATAGCCTCTATACCAGTGATGAGGGCTGCGGCATTAACATAGTTATTCAATGCCTTCATTGTATGAGCGCCACCTAATATACCACAATCCGAGATTTCACTACCCATCGCTTCTAGCAAAGGACGGGCCCGGTCCTTATCTTCTTGTCTTCCTCCCATCGTGATCAACAATGAACCATCAGCGGCAAACACAACCCCGCCTGCGACCGGGGCGTCCATAACTCTAATGCCCCTGGGAGCCAGCACTTTCCCTAACGCCACTGTATCCGCCGGGTTTGAGGTGCTCATATCAATGACAAGCGATCCGTCCACCATACCGTCAGCCACGCCATCCTTACCATCCTCACCAAGTAAGACAGAGCGTACGATTTGACTGGTGGGCAACATAGTGATGACCGCGTCAACAGCTGCACCTATTGCTTTCGGATCATTTTCACTTGAGCAATCGTGTTCATTTACAAACGCCTCGACAATTTCGGGACGCGCGTCCATCACAGTCAAATTAAAGCCAGCCCCAACCAAATGGCGGGCCATATGCCCCCCCATATTTCCAATACCTATGAAGCCGACTTTTTGGATATCAGCCATAATCTACACCTATTTTTCAAACTGTTTTTAGAAAACCGGCGTGCCACTCACCGATGTACGAATTAGATAACGACGTTGCGGTAATTTATAATCCGTAATCGCCATGTGATGAGCCCCCACATTGTCCCACATCAACACATCCCCCGACTGCCATTTATGACGGTAGAGATTTTCGGACCGATACAAATGGTCGTAGAGACTTTGTAAAACGGGAGCTGATTCCTCTTCGCTCATGCCTTCAATACAGAACGTATTTGCCGGATTAGCGTAAATTGCTTTTCGTCCCGAATTCGGATGTGTACGGAAAATTGGCTGCCAAATATCTGGCGTTTTTGCTTTCTGCTCCTTTGTCATCGGAGGACGGGGATGATCATGCATACGCTCCAATCGCTTCGTCTCCTGACGGCGGTTGTATTGCATGAAGCAACGCTTGCCCTCCAACTCATTGCGAAGCTTAGGGTCCAACGTATCGTAGGCGTCGAAGCCGCTTGCAAAAAGAGTATCTCCTAAAGCATTACCGCAATCGTCATAGGGAATTTCAATAGCATACAATACCGCCATCCGTGCTGGTACTTTCAAGAAACTCAAATCTAAATGCCAAGAATCGCCCGCATAGGCACTACCGATCGTACGTTCGCCGTCCTTAATATTCGATAGCACATGAATTTCTGGACACCCTGGCAATGAATATTCTTGTCGCACATGTGCTTCCACATCCCCAAATCGTTTTGAAAAATCTACGAGGTCACACGGTTCAAACGCTTGCCCTCGTATATATAAAACACCGTGCTCATCAAATGCATCCTCCAGCGCTGCGAACTGATCATCATTGAGTGTTTTCACATCAACACCCACAACCTCACATGCGAAGGTGTTATCACAAGTACGAATATCAAGTTTAGAATTGGAACGAACTGCCTGAAACATTTTTACTTATCCTGCGAACTGATAGCCCTATGGATATCATAGGCGTCATATCCGAAATAGCCATCCTTACGCTCAATCGTATAAATAAGATTTAGAAATCCTACCGGTTGGCTAGCTATCTTATTAAATCATGGTGGGTTTCGATGCATATGTGCATTGCACCTTCCAGCTTGACGATTTGTTCTGATAGTCGCAATTCGCACGCATTTTTCTGCTAACAACTAAATTCATCTACTTCTTTTTGTATACATTCATATTTGATGATTTTTCCTTTAGTTATTTAATCTACAATTAAAATTTGTATATCATTAACCCTACCCGGTACCTTTTTGACCCGGTCTCGATAAACTAATATATTACGAGATAGGCTTTCAACCAAAGGGCAACTAGGCATGGCTTACGGCAAAGACGAGTTTATTGTGGATTGTCGAACAGCGATGAAAACATTGGAGGGGGATAGGGCGCGAAAATCTATTTGTACCTCTATGGAGAAATTACTGAGGAATACGATGTTCATTGCGGAGAACCTAGGGCCAGACAAAGAAGAAGGCCGTCATACGGTTTATCGCTGCGAGGAAACCGGTTTTAATTTACTCTTTCATATTTTTGACTCTGCCAATGGTGCACCTCCGCACGATCATGGATCCTCCTGGGCAGTTTATGGCCAGGCCGTCGGGCATACGGATATGACTGAATGGGAATATGATGAGAAGGACAATAACCTCGTTATTTCTAAAGAGTATCGCCTCAAACCCGGCAAGGCAGGTATCTTTCCGCCTAACGCCATTCATTCTATTCAATATACTGCAGGTGCTCGTTTTGTCCGTGTTACAGGCGTGGATCTAGAGACGGTGACACGCCGTGTATTTGATTCAACCACTCATGAAATGCGGACCCAGAACTCAAACGGTGCCGGTTTTACAGCAGAACGGTAAGAACATGACCTCAGTGCTAAATGACCAAGAGCTAAAAAAATACCATCAGGACGGGTTTGTAATTGCCCGGGGACTATTCGATTTAGAGGAAGTAGAAATTCTCTTACAAGCATTGGAGACCGATCCTAATATTCAGGATAACTTCTTCACGCGCACTGATAACGAAGGAGGTGCCACCAAACTCGTTTCATGGAACCACCCAGGTGATAGNGTCTATNGCCTAGTCTCGCGCTGTAATCGAATTGTCGACACACTCGAAGCACTACTCGACGGTGAAGTATATCACTACCACTCCAAGCTATCGGCTAAAGAACCAGGTGGTGGTGGATCCTGGGAGTGGCACCAGGATTACGGCTATTGGTACTACAACGGTTGTCTTCGTCCACTTATGGCAAGTGTCATGATTGCCATTGACGAAGCCACGCAAGAAAACGGCTGTTTAAAATTTCTCAAAGGCAGCCATCAAGTAGGTCGACTCGACCACGTCCTGACGGATGGTGATCAAATGTGTGTAGAGCCTCAGCGACAAAGCGAAATTGAGGAAATCTATGAAATAGTCCATTGCGAATTAGCGCCAGGTGACGCTGCCTTTTTCCATTGCAATACGCTCCATCGCTCGGACCAAAATTGTTCGGACAAACGCCGTTATGGTTTACTTAGCCACTACAATGCAGCGCGCAACAACCCTGTGGTTGAACATAATCACCCATTCTACACCAAGCTTCATAAGGTACCCGATAGCGCTATTAAAAAAGCTGGCGTTCGTTTGAGTGACGGCAGCCTCGAAGACTTTAAAACAAAGGCAATCAACCCCCCACAAGCGGCGCGTGTCGCCGAATAATTATGAGCGTTGAGTTCAAACTACTAACACCTCATATCGCTATTGAAGCGCTTGGTATGGATTTATCTGAACCGCTCGGCGATAACGTATTTAACACGCTCTATGACGCATTCGCTAAACACTCAATACTCCTTATTCGCGATCAGAAACTAACGCCCGAACAGCATGTGGCCTTTGCAAAGCGCTTTGGTGAATTGGATAGGCATGTCCTTACAGAAAATTCGCTGCCAGATCAGCCAGAAATATTCGTTGTCTCAAATATTAAGGAGAAGGGTAAATTTATAGGCCGTGCTAAGGCTGGCTGGTTTTGGCATTCTGATTTTAGTTATCAGGAAATCCCAGCCCAGGCTTCCATCATGCACACGCTAGAATGCCCAGATGCCGGCGGCGATACCATGTTTGCAAGTGCCGGCGCGGCCTTTGATGCACTGTCACCGACGCTACAACGTTTCCTCGAGAAGCTGACCGCAATACACGATTTTCAATTAGGGTCGTCACTGGTTCAGAACAAGCTAAATAAGCAGCAATTAATCAAACAAAAGCATTTCGATGACCGCCCGCCGGTAAGCCATCCTGTGGTCCGCATTCATCCAGATACTGGTCGCAAGACGCTCTTCGTAGACCCCGGCTACACCGATTATATTGAGCAACTGACCCGAGAAGAGAGCGACAATATGATTAATTATCTTGCCGATCACGTAACACAGCCGCAATTTGTCTACCGGCATCACTGGGAACCCGGCGATATTCTATGCTGGGACAACCGTGGTGCCTGGCACTGCGCTATCGGCGATTACAGCGATGATGATCGCCGTCTAATGCATCGGGTTACGGTGAAAGGAACCGCAACTTCGTAGCCCACGCAAGCCGTTAGGATACGAATATAGGCTTCTCACCGGGTACAGGACTGCCTTGAAACGCGCCACGATCAATAATTCTATCCCGCCCACCATGTTTCTTAATCAACGCACATTGGGCTATGTAAGCCCGTTCATCCGCATCATCCGGGTCGACAATCCCACGTAAAATTTCCTCCAAATGTCCGGCTGGGCTTTTGTACCCAGTATCATTGAAAAGGTTCGTGAGTTCTTCCGGGTCCTTATCAAGATCGAACAATTCCGATTTATACCCTACATAATAAATGAATTTGAAATTTTCCTTCCGAATCATGAAAGCGGCACGATCAGCACCAGGACCGTAATATTCGCTAAATGCTGGGCGCTCCATGTCATCAAATTCTTTTGCAAGCTCTACTAAGGACCGGCCTCGCAGCTTCTCTTCCTCGATCATATACGGCAAACCAACGGCCTCGAGGACCGTCGGCGCAATATCTGCCAATGTCACCGCTGTATTAGATACTTTAGCTTCAGGCACATCGGGTCCTGCCACAATCATTGGGATTGCTGAAGCTTCCTCATACATATTCATTTTACCCCATATCTGCCGTGTGCCGAGATTCTCGCCGTGATCAGAAGTATAGACGATGATGGTATTATCACGCAGCCCACATTCATCGAGGCATTGGAGTATGCGGCCTATGTTGAAATCTAAATAGCTAACACACCCGAAATAATTCGACATGATACAACGCCGAATTTCTTCATCGACAAAATCGTTAAAATTCCGACAGCGGCCCAGTTTGGCAATCCAAGGATGAAGTAAAGCGTCCGGGTCGATCAACTTCGGCTTCGGCATCTCCGCTTCCGGATACATATCGAAATATTCCTGCGGCGCACTATACGGTGGATGAGGGCACACGAGAGATGCAAATAACGCCCAAGGCTTATCATCAGGGTTGGCCGCCTTTTTACGGAGGAAATCGCAGGCAGCATCGGTTATATCACTGTCGTATCTGGTATAGGTGCTTTCGCCAGGACCAAGACGTTCTATACCTCGCCACTTTCTATAAGGCGGCGCCATGGGCCGTTTAACCGAGCCCCTGAGATCCCCGACCCCGTCATGAATATGCATTGGATTGATTTGACGTTTAAAACCAAACGGATCCTCTTCACGGGTAAAATGTAATTTCCCGATAGAAGTTACGTCCATACCATTCTCGGTCAGCATATGATGCCAACTGCGTATTCGCCCCTCATAGGCCAAACAATTATCCCAATAGCCAGTCTCGAATACGTACTTACCAGTGGCAATGACTGCGCGGGCCGGAACGCATACGGGTGAGCTACTATAGGCAGTACTGAAACGCGTACCGCACGCCGCCAAAGCATCTATATTCGGCGTTTTGACAAACTCATGACCATAGCATCCAGCTGCTCTCTGCTGATGTTGATCGGACATAATAAAGAGGACGTTCTTAGCCATAGCCTAGCCTTCCAAATACGACAGATAGCCTAATGCGAATATTAAAAATCGCCCTAGTCGTCATCGTCAAGGACGACCTTCCGTTCTCCTGTAATGCGCGCCAAGATTTGCGGCAGGAACAACGATACAATCGATAAGATCAGGAAAATGATCACAATCGGTCTCTCAAGGAGTAACCAAATATCTCCCTGGGTCATTACCATCGATTGGCGATAGCTCAGTTCCATCTTAAGACCTAATACACGGCCAAGAATAACAGGAGCCAGCGGAAAGCCGTAGACCCGCATGTAATAACCAATACAACCGAATAGCAGCAAGAATGAAATAGACCATACCAACCCATCACTGAGATAAACGCCCGTTATGGAAATTACTATGATCAACGGCAATAACAGCCGCATTGGCAGTTTTAGTATCTGAACGAAAACACCAATCATCGGCAGATTCAGGATTAGGAGTATTACATTGCCAATATAAAGGGCTGCAATTAACGACCATACGATATCAGGCCGTTCTTGAAACAACATCGGTCCCGCATCAATTTCCAGTATCAAAAACGCACCCAGCATAACTGCTGTAGTTGCAGAGCCCGGAACGCCTAGAGCAAGCATCGGAACAAAGGAACCAGCACTGGCTGCGTTGTTAGCACTCTCTGGCCCAGCAACACCTTGAATAACGCCCGTGCCGAATTTCTCTGGTGTCTCATGCATCTGCCGCTCGATACTGTAGGATACGAAGGAAGCAATACCAGCGCCTGCACCTGGCAAAACGCCGATTAAAAATCCAATCGTACCACCTCGGAAAATCGCACCAATGCTCTCTTTCACTTCAGATAATTTGATATAAATGCGATGCTCAAGAACTTTCCCAAGGGAATCCTCGCGTAGTTTTTTAGCATTCACTAACACTTCCGATACGGCAAATAGGCCGAGTGTAACCGCCAAGAATGCAATGCCATCCCACAGCGCTTCATGGCCAAAGGTATAACGTCGAATACCGGTCATAATGTCTTCGCCAACAGTCGCTATCATCAACCCGAGACACATAGACATAAGTGCTTTGATAAGTGAGTCACTAGCGAACGAAGCAACCGCAGTCAAACCGAAGACATAGAGCATTAAATATTCTGGTGCAGTAAACTGTAGAGCCAGTTCTGCTAAAGGCGGCGCCAACAGCATCAAGCCAACAACGGCAATTGTCCCAGCAATATAAGAACCGATAGCCGCAATACAAAGTGCCGGTCCAGCTCTGCCTTGACGTGCCATCTCGTGTCCGTCTAGACACGCCACCACCGCCGATGTATCACCTGGTACGCGGAGCAGAATTGAGGCCGTTGAGCCACCGTACATCACGCCCGTATAAGTCGCAGCCAACATCATCACAGCACCGGTAGGATCGAGCTTGAAAATTATCGGCAACATCATAGCCAGCGCACCAGCTGAGCCGACGCCCGGCAAAACACCGATAACCGTGCCTAAGAAACAACCAGTTACCGCATAAAGAATATACTTCACCTGAAACGCGACGGCGAAGCCTTGTAACAAAAGTTCCCAGGTATTGGCCATAACGCTTATCCTGTTATCGCCGAACGGATATCTTCAAGGAAGGGCAACCATTCGTGAAGTTTAAGGAGTTCACCACGCGGTAATTCGCCAAGCAGCCCGTAATAGAAGACAACGAATAATGTAACGGTAAGTCCAAAGCCATAACCAGCGGAGCCTTGCCACGTTTTCTGGCCGAGATATTTCATTGTTACTGTAACATAAAGGAATGTTGCAGTGAGAAAACCGAGATACTCGAAGCATGCGACATACACTACAGCAAGCCACAGCGGCATAAGGTCAACTATCTCTTCAGCGATTTTACCCTTTATATCAACGGCCTCCAGGCCTTTGGCGCCACGATGTATAAAGAACAACAACACCAGTAATAGACCGAAACCCGTAATAACCCGAGGAAATGAAGCAGAGTGAACCATACCTTCACCAGCAGCCTGATGAATATTCAAGGTCTCTAGCCCGTAAAAAATAAGTAAAATGGCAAACAATGTGACCATAAATCTGTCACCTGCCATAAAGAATGCTAGTATTTTACTCATCCACCCCATGCCTATACTTATATTTTTATGAAATAAGCATTTTTTTTATTTATTTTATAAACAGACGCTGCCGAGCAGTTGCCCGGCAGCGCGCCATTTCGGCTTAATCAGAGAACCGAAACCTATTTCTTTTTCTTCTTCTTTTTACCGATTAGGTCGAGTTCGGTATCGAGCTTGAAATAGTTTTTATACTCGTTAGCAAGCATAGCATCGAGATCTTTACCAGTGACCCATGTGGACGTCATGTTGAATTTCTTCTCATACTTCTTGAAGCTGTCGCTTTTGCGGACTTTATCCATAACGCCAATATAATAATTGACTGCATCATCAGACACATCCTTTGACATCCACCAACCACGGTACTGCTTTAGAACCGTGAAATTATAGCCAGCTTGTTTAAAGGTCGGAATATTAGGATAGGAACCAAGCTTCTCAGACGCAGCAACGATACGAAGTTTACCAGCTTTGACGAACTTGTCGATCTGGGCCGGATTGTGCATACCAAATGCAACATGACCGCCAAGCAACTCCAGCATGCCTTGCTTTTCAAAAGCCGCATATACATGCTTAAAACCTGCCTCACGAGACCAAAGTTCACCAACCAAAGACGCAACGTTACCGAAGGCGCCACCACCGTGAATTACTTTGCCTGGACGCTTCTTGGCATCATCGACAATATCTTTCATAGTTTTATAAGGTGATTTCGCATTAACAGCGATATTCAGCGGGGTTACTACCATCATGGCAACACCGCGGAACAGTTTGTAGTCAACTTTGGACTTTGCCAGAATTGGGTTATTAATCTGCGACGGAGTGAGCGCCTGCATCATATGCGGGTTGCCCTTGTTCTTAACGCCAACATAGGCGCGTGCCTTGCCTCCACGAGAGCCACGAACGGAACGAAGACTGACACCCTTGGGCATCAAATTTTCGGCCTTGATAGCCGCTAAAACGGCAGATGCAAAAGCATAGGTTGACGAAGACGTCTTCACATGCGCAATCAACTCAACTTCTTTGGTTGGCTTCCAAGCAGCTTGTGCTGGGGCGGATGCGATAGCAAACGCAGCAAGACTTACTGCGCCATAAGCAATAGATTTTTGGGAAATCTTGAACATGTATTTCCTCCCTACCAGAGTTTGTGGTTTCTACGAAGACGAAACCGCTAAAATCTATGGAGGTTACAGCGAGCTTTCATGCCCGACAAAATCTCCCTAATATTCAGCGCTTCACGCCTTGTCTCTTTATTCCAACAGTTTCACTATGTGACCCATCGGTTAATCCGAACTTTGTCGCCAGAAGCGCCGATAGTCAAGGAGTTTCTCCAGATCAGGCAAAGGTTTAGATACTTTGATTTGACCTGATTAAAGTCGCTAACTAAAATCCAAGGCCAATCTTAGGTGCACGGAGTGAATCACTCATTTAGCATCTTACTAAAGAAAAATTCGGGAGGGAATCACATGCCGTTTCATCGGTTCGAAGAATATGAAAATGTATTACTAACACCGCACCTGTCTACGGCTGAAGCTCCGATAATCGAAGGTAAGTATCTATACTACTGCCTTAACCAAAAGCGTGCTGGTACAGGCTCGGAATTACACTACCACCCAAATGAGTTGCTCATTTTCCCGGTACTTGGGAAGATCAATGCAGTCGTCGGCAAAGACCGCCGGGTGGTAGATCAAGGTACCTTTGTATTGGTTCCACCGAACGCACGGCATTCCATGAAAGCCACGGAAGACGGCCCCCTCGCCTATCTTTATGTTAAGGACCAGACCTGGGGGGTCGTTGGCGTCGCAGAAGATGAAGCACTTCCCGATGAGGCACCGACTATGGAGTACTCTCAAAGTATAGTCGATACAGGTGAACATAAGAAAAAGAAAGAGGGTGATTCTCAAGCGATCGTAGACGGAATTCCCAATTGCTACTATCCCCTGCTCGAAGCTCTAGACGCACCCTATAGGGCGGGCACCTCAATCTCCTGGATCGAAGGCGCACGCTCCGCATTTGGCTTATATGAGCTTCCCAATGGCCACGAAGAGAGCCAAGAGGCTAGTAAAAATGAGCAGTTTTATTATGTTCTAGAAGGCTCTATGGATTTCTCTGTGGGCAATGATTCTAAACAGGTCACAACAGGCGATATAATCGAAATTCCGAAAGGGGCGCCTTATAAGTTCACATCGACCAAGGAAGAGCCGGTTCGCTTTGCTGCGGTCCGTTCCAACGCTCACCTAGAAGACTTGATTGATAATCAGGGTGCAAAAGCTTTGTAAATTACTACTAATGCAATATTCTTGGAGGCCGATTCACTTAACACGTGGACCGGCCTTTTCTTTCAGCATCGCTATAATATGCATACCGGCCGGTTCATGATGTGAAACAATTAGTGCTATTACCGTAGAAACTGCGTATAATTATCGCAATTTGATCTTACGAAATATCGTGAAAATCAGAGGCTCTATTCTTGATGAAAGCCGTACAGTCCGTACAAAGAGCAATTTCAGTACTGTTTGTCGTTACGCAAAGTGATCGACCACTCGGATTGTCGGAAATTTCACGCCGAATCAATCTAGATAAAGCGACCGTACTTCGCCTATTAGCAACCCTCGAAGACTCAAAGCTGGTGCAGAAAGACCCGGTTACGAAGAATTATTCTGGCGGCACTAATTTATCCAGGCTCTCGAATTCGTGGCGAAATGATATTCGCCAAGTTTGCGGTCCATATATTCGGGCTCTATCGGAAAAAGTAAACGAGACTATCTGCTTGATTTGCCCTCGCGATTTGGAACGTATCTGCATCGAATCAATTCCCGCACAAAATCAAGAATTAACTATAGTACCTACAATTGGAACGACCAACCCAATCTATGCAGGTGCCTCCGGTAAAGTATTGATGGCTTACATGTCGCCTCAAGAAGCGAACCGGATTATCGAAAAAACCAGCCTAGAACCCGTTACTGAAATTGGTATCACAGACCGAAAATTACTGATCAGTCATTTAGAAAGTGTTCGAGAACGCGGATACGATTATTCTATTAGTGACGTGACAACCGGCGCATCGGCGTTAGCAACGCCAATTTTTGGTAGTGACAAACAAATAGTAGCAGCACTAACTGTACGCGGGCCAGAAGTGCGTATGTCTGTGGCTAAAATGCACCAAATGGCACCGTGGCTTATGAAGACTTCTGATAAAATCAGCGCAGAGCTTGGATTTACAGGACTTGACCGCGCCAGAACCGCCTGATACTCACCTGCGATTATGTCTGAAATTAATGAAATTGGGCCTGATGGCCGTCGCCTTCCTGTTGTCTTAATTACCGGTTTTTTGGGAAGCGGTAAAACGACTCTTTTGTCGCGCATACTGCAGCATAAAGATATGGCCAATACCGCCGTTATCGTAAATGAGTTCGGGGAAATTGGCCTCGACCACATGCTAGTTGAAACGCCAACCGACGACGATGAAATGGTCCTACTCAACAGCGGCTGTCTCTGTTGCACTATTCGTGGTGATCTCGTAGACACACTTAAAAATCTACTTATAAAACGTCAAAAGGGTGAAATTCCCGCTTTTGAACGAGTTGTTGTTGAGACCACGGGCCTTGCTGACCCCGCCCCAATTTTACTCACGATCTTAAGCGACGAATTGATACCTCTTTGGTTTGTTCTTGATAGCGTGGTCACAGTCGTGGATGCATTTAATGGGAGCGGTCAACTCGACACCCATTTTGAATCTGTAAAACAAGCTGCGGTCGCCGATCGTATCGTACTGAGTAAAACCGATATAGCTGACAAGCCAACGATTGAGGGTATCCGCAAGCGGCTTGAAAAGCTCAATCCTGGCGCAAACATACAAGAAGTATCACACGGAGATGTAGACCCCTACCGATTATTAGATATTGGCATAGAAGCCACGGGCGACCGCGAAGCCGATATCAAAGCATGGCTTCGCGAAGATGACTTCCATGACGAATGCGCTGAACATGATCACGACCATAATCACCATCACCATGATCATAATGGGCATAGTGATCATACTCATCACAACCATTCTCATCATGATGAAACTATAAAAAGTTTCGCTATCTTTCGCGACGAGCCAATTAAGCCAGATGGGCTAAAGCTATGGCTCAATATGCTCTCAGGATTTCGTGGGCCGCAGTTGCTCAGGGTCAAAGGGCTACTTAACGTTAATGGCGAGCCTGTCGTGATACACGCAGTCCAGCACCTGTTCCATAACCCCATATCACTACCCAAATGGCCCACTGATGACCGCCGTTCGCGGATTGTATTCATTACCCACGATCTTGACCGTTCCGAACTAGAACGCACGCTAGAAGCGCTTGACCTTGATGCCTCACCATCAGGTGAAATAGACCCTGACGCGCCATTTGACCCAGAGGGCTACAAACGGTTCGTTGCGGCCATGAGCGCCTTTGGAGACGCAGCTCCCAAATAAGAGAAGCCGCCCCGGTTTTCCGAGGCGGCTTTAGTCTCAGAGTTCTACTAAAACTTAGCTGCCGGCGTTCGTGCCAGCAATTTTGCGAATTTGGTTCATCGTACCAAAACCACCATTCACAAAACCTTCATATTTGTGGTAGAGCGGAACGCTCGCTTCTCGGAACGCACCTAAGTCTATCTTAGTGACAGAAAGCTTTTTACTTTTATTAATTTTCTCCCAAGCCTTCTTATCGTTTGCCACAGCACCAGCGAAGCTTGCCTTACCTGCTTTCTTAGCAGCCTTGGCAATTTCTTTACCAAGATCATTCCACTTCCATTTGGTCTTACCCTTCTTATTGACGTATTTCGTCATCAAAAGTTTTTTTAGCTTTTTGTTCTTTTTGCTGAAGATGATCATTGCAGGGGTGAAAGTCATTGGAACGTTGGATACATATCTCGGCGCTGTCTGATAGCTCTTGCGCTTTTTCGAAATAGCTTTCAATGATGCGATAAGGCCATCGCTATTACCTGGCTTCGCCCCATAAGCTTTCAAAGCTTTCTGAGTAAAGCCACTATTAGCCGAATTGATCCATAGACCCTTCAGGTCAGAAGGTTTGGTAAACTTTTTCTCGTAAGTTGCTAAATATTGGAACCCACGGGTCATTGTGCCCACCAAAACAAATTTAGAGCGGCTCGTCCAACGTTTAATCTTTTTGCCGACACCTTTTTTCTTATCCAATAGTGTTTTCGCCTGCGCGGACTCTGTAATCAACCACGGCATTTCAAAAGCACCAAACGGCTTGCGTACTGCCTTGGCGGCGTTGATTGACACGATACCAATGTCGAGTTTACCCTTCTTGAGCTTCTTGACGACTTTCTTATCATTCTTGCCACCTTTTTTGCTCTTGAAGCGTACGATTTTAGCTTTGCCAGCCAAAGCGGCATTCGCATCCTTAATAAAGCCCTTAATGGCCTTCGCCATTGCAGATTTTTTCGGTGCGTTATACGCAATCGAAACTTCTGTCTCCGCGGCGGAGACCGGCGTAGCAAGCGCCAAGCAGATCGCTGCCGCTCCCAACAATTTCGTCGCTTTCATGTTTACATTTCCTCTCATGGTTGCCTCCCGGATTGGTTCTATTGTCTCAAAAATACCATTAAATTCAACTCTCATTTGATGCGCTTGATATTTGTTGCGCACGTATGAACCCGTAAACTGCTGTCACCAAAGCAAGAACAAGAATTATCATGGTGATCGGACGGGATAGAACGACCATCAAGTCACCTTGATGAATCGTAAACGCCAAATTCATATTGCTTTCGATAATCGGCCCCATAACGTAAGCCAACATGATCGGGACTGGCGGTATCTCGATCTTTTCGAGAAAATAAGCTGCGCCGCCTAAGATCAACACCATGACTACATGCGGCGCGTAGTTCTTGTAAGCGTAGGTACCAATGATAATCATTAACATCACAAATGGGCCAAGGATGCGCCGTGGTACGCGCGCAACCTGGCCCCAAAGTTTGACGCCGGCGAGCCCAACGCCCAGCTGTCCAAGATTAGCTACAATCAATCCGATAAAAATAGCAATTATCATCGCGGTTTGCTCTTCGAATAACCCCGGACCAGGGACTATCCCCTTAACAACCAACACACCTATCAGAATTGCTGCGGTGCCAGACCCTGGTATACCGAGCGCCAACGAAGGCACTAGCGTACCGGCCACCACGGCGTTGTTTGCACATTCCGGGGAGGCGATACCCTCTTCAATACCTGTCCCAAATTCCTCAGGTTTCCGATTTCGGTTCCAGCGGCGCTCTTCGTTGTAGGCAATCAGTGCGCCAACCGAAGCACCGGCACCAGGAATGGCACCAACCCCTGTGCCGATCAGTGCGTTGCGCAATAAACAGGGAAGCCAACCAATCAACTCAGCAAGCGTAACCCGATTTTTTTCTTTATCGATGTTACGAATATTGTCCGCTTCGGCCTGCGCAGCATCGCCTTGCCCGTATTCAATCAGCAGGCGAAAAGCTTCTGGCGCTGCCAAAACTCCAATCACAACAACCACAAGCGGGATACCATCCATCAGTGGGCCGTAATCAAATGTAAACCTTAAACCACCAAACCGGGAACTGCCAATCGTCGCTATTAATAATCCGATTGCCGTAGCCAGAAAACCACGAGCCGGATCCTTTCCAAAGAAACCGCCGATAATCGACAAACCGAAAATACCGAGTGCGAACATTTCGCCCGGGCCAAACTCAAGTGCTAGCAATGCTAAACTGGTACCGGCAATAAGAAAAATAAGAGTACTAGTAATCCCGCCAAAAATGCCCGAGTAAAGCGATATCTTTAATGCTCGATAGGGCATACCTGCTTTTGCCATCTCATAGCCGTCCAGCGCTGTAATTGCGCTCGCTGGCGTTCCTGGCGTCCGAATTAAAATAGCAGGAATCGATCCCCCATATTCGGCCGCAGAATAAACCGCACAGCAAAATAAAATAGCGTCCGGGGCATTCATTATGAACGTGATTGGGAATAAAAGCGCTAGGGCCTGTGAACTGCCAAAACCAGGTAATGCCCCAAGAATGATACCCAAAACGACACCCAGTAAAATCCAGGCAAGAGTTGTCACACTAAAGACAAGACCAAGGGCCGGAACTATATTTGCGCCAAAATCCATCGATACTCCCTAAAACTGTATGTAATCCGGCAAGATTTTAACCGGGAAATTCACATTAAGAATTATCGCAAAACAGGCCCAACTGATGATCGTCGTGATAAGCGCAACAATCACAATTCGAAAAAGGCGCACTTTCAGCTCACCACGGAATCGCGTCAAAAACAAAAGGCTCATAAAAATGAACGTCGTGACCTCAAAACCAAGAGGTGCCAAAAGCATCACGTAGGCGACAACATAGAGACATACTAAAGCAAAATTTCCGATAGGTATTCTAACAATAGACGCATCATCATTTGAGAGAATGTCTCGTTTGCTCATCAAGCGATAAAGCAAAATCGCGCACCAAATTAGGCCAAAGCCAATAATCAGTTGCGGGAAGAATGCGTCGCCCGGATAGCCAGGAAGCATCGGCTCTGCAAAATCCGCAGTGCGCCAAAGCATCATGGCGAACAATGCAGTAGTGACGAGCGTTACGACAAGTGTCGCTCGTCTTTGGCTAACTAAAATTTCCATTGTCTGCTCAAGCAAATCTGGGTCGATCAGCCCCCGGGAAAATTTCACGAGGGCTGATCACAGACCTGTCCCAAATTACTTCTTCAAAATACCGAGTTGAACCATCAACTTTCGAGTTGCCGCTACACCCGCAGAAAACTCTTTGTTCAGCTTGGCCGTATCACCGGCAAAGGCCGGGATCACGTGCGGCTGCTTCTTGACGTATTTCTTATACGCTTCCGTATCGTCAATTTTACCTAATGCTTTTTGCAAAATCGCGATGCGATCCTTAGGTGTACCTTTTTTAACCATAAAACCCTGGAACTGATGGGGGATGTTATAGTTGATACCCAGGTCAGATGGCACAGGAATATCCTTCCAGTTTTTGCCAGGCAAACGCTTCTCATTCAAAAGTAACAAAGCACGCGCCTTACCCGCTTTAAGGTGGCGGTTCCATTTACCTGGCTGAGCAATACCGATTTTCAAATGACCACCCATAACGTCCTTAACCACGTCACCGGTACCTTTGTAAGGAACGAAGCGAATTTTGATGCCTTGCGTCTGATGCAGGAGCTCTTGATGGCGATGATGGATTGATCCAATCTTGTTACTGCCCATAGCTAGACGGCCCGGNTTTTTCTTCGCATAGGCAACCACATCCTTATAAGCCTTAAACGGACTGTCGGAACGAACCGCAATCGCGTAGAGATGCTGCTCCATACGAGAGACAATATCAAAATCCTTAAAGCCATATTTAAAATGAGGCAGGTTAAAATAGCCGGTAAAGCTAGCTGCGAAATGCATTAAGGTATATCCGTCAGCCGGTTTACCTTGGGTGTAAACGACGGGCTCATGGTTTGAACCGCCACTCTTAAAAAGTACCTTAACGGGAACACCAAGGAACCCTTTTTGCTGCAAATGCTTTGCCACCATATGGCACCATACCGCTGCGCCCGAACCCGGAGATGTCGTACAAATTAGTTCAACCGGTTTTGATGGAAATTTTGCCGCCATTGCAGGCGCCGATAAAACAGCAAATGCTGCCGCTGCAATAGCGGCAGGCAAAACTTTATGAAGTCGCGTCGTTTTCATGGATTCCTCCCTTTTGAAATCACCTGTTTTTTTTTGAAATTTAGACGTTCATGTCGAGCAATTATTTAAGTGCGATCGTCAATAGTGCCCCCCGTAAATCCTTCCTCGTAATGCGGACCGGTCATAGTGCCATCAACAGCCATTCCGATAATGCCATGAGACAAGTCTTTTAGTGCCAAGAAAATAACATCTATATCGTCCGGATCTGCGATCATTTGATGCGGCGCATCTGCCGGAACATGGATTAGCGTCCCCTTTGGGGCCTTAAACGGAATTCCGTCAATTTCCCCCATAAGAGTTCCTTGAATTACAAAATTAAATTGTTCGTTTGGATGAGAATGCATACGGGAGCCCGTGCCACGTGCTTTGTGGATATATCCTACCAGCATACGCTCGCCTTCAACCACACCGCCATGAGATGTAGAGTAACCCGTGCCTGCCGCAACTTTTTCAACGTCCGCCAAAGGCCAAGTTACAACTCCTTGACCGGCTTTTTGAGCACCTTNGGTTTTTGTCTCACCCGCCATTTTTTATCTCCCTCTATATTTTGGCTAGCTCTTAAAGGCTCTTGTTCCGATTGAACTCGGTCGTTTTACCTAGTACACCATCGCCTCATTATATGCAATTGCATGCGGTGTTTCTGTCAGTCATACCTAGAAGCGGGCTAAAGAGTCCAGGGTATTTCGCGGATTGAAAATTATGCAGGGAGAGAAAGTATGCTAAACGCTGCCATATTTGGCCTTGGAAACTGGGGGCAGACCCTTGTGCGATCAGTTCATCAGAAAAGTGATAAGATCAAAATCACACAATTGGTTACTCGTGATCCATCCAAATACTCGGATTTCGTTGATAATACCGGTATTCCAATTTCAAATGATTATGCCGAAGTTTTAAAGCGCGACGACATAGAAGCGATTGTCATTGCCACGGGGCACTCCGTCCACGGCAAACACGTTGAACAAGCTGCAGCCGCTGGCAAACATGTGTTCTGCGAAAAACCTTTCACACTTACCAAAGAAAGCGCCTTATCGGCGATTGATGCCTGTAATAAAGCAGGTGTTAAACTTTCTATCGCTTTTAACCGACGATTCAATCCAGCTTTGGCAAAAATTCGCAATATGATTGAAACTGGTGAACTGGGCACCGTTCTGCATGTGGAGGGCGCACATTCGGGTCACGCTGGTTACGATCAGCGCGAAGGCTGGCGCTCGACGCGCGAAGAAAACCCCGCCGGCGTAATGTGTGGTAAGGGCATGCACGTTTTAGACCTAATGTTGATGGCCGCAGGACATGTAAAGACACTCAACGCCTTCAGCGAAACCCGTATTCTCGACACTAACCGCGACGACTGCACCAGCCTGAATATGCGCTTTAGAAATGGTGCGACCGGCACACTATCGTGCATCGCGGTCACCGCAAATTACTGGCGCTTCCATGTCGCAGGCTCTGAAGGCTGGGCGGAGATGCGTGGCGAAAATACCCTTGCCACCTGCAAATTACGTCAGCAACCAGAGATCACCGAATTCGCCGACTTCGATATTGAGCGCGCTGAATTGGATGGTTTTGCCGATTATGTAAAGAACGACACGCCCTATCCGGTTCCGCTCGAGGATGTGGTGCACGGCGTGGAGCTTCTTGAAGCTACGGTTGTGTCGGCGGAGAGAAAGCAAATGATCACATTTGAATAATGGCCACAAAGAACCTAAACCCATTGACGGATAGGCATAGTCCTTAGTAAAAATCGACATAGGAAAGTTTCAGTAGGTGAAACGTCTTGGTGCGTAGTGCAACGCCTGCATAATGATATAAAGCGGGGAATCCAGTATGGCAGCAAAAGTGAAAGCAATTAAATGCGGTACTCTTATTGACGGGAACGGCGGTAAAACCATAAAAAATGCTGTAATCGTGATCAAGGATAAACGCATCGCTGCGTTGGGGCCGGGCAAAGATATAAAAATCCCGAAGAACGCCGAAATTATCAATTGTTCCAAGTATACTGCAATGCCCGGCATGATGGATCTTCACATCCACCTCTGTATGTTCAACAACATCACCTTTAAAAATTACCGCGTCGCACAGTGGGAAGTGACCAAACAATTGCAGCAAATGTATATGCTATTCCATGGTCAGATGTGCTTGGATCGCGGATTCACAACAGTACGCGATCTTGGTTTCATGTCCGGTTACGGTTTGATGACGGATCAATCTTGTGCTGTGCGCGATTCTATTGATGCTGGCATTTTTGCTGGCCCGCGCATCATTAGTGCGGCATTCACTGTAGGCACTGGTTCACACTTAGATCTCATCAACCCACGTTCGGCACGACGCGACCCACTTGCAACCGCCGACGGCCCCGACGAAATGCGTAAACTCGCGCGCCGCAATCTCCTTGCTGGCGTCGACTGGCTCAAGACCTGCGCCTCAGGCGGCGGCGGCACCGATAAGGAAGAACCGGATATCCGTAATCACACGCCAGAAGAATTACGGGTCACCTGCGAGGAAGCGCATATGCAGCATAAGCACTGCGCAATTCATTGCTTCACNCCAGAAGCACAATTAATCGCTATNGANGCTGGTGCCGACACGCTNGANCATATGGTTTTCAATGGCGATGAAGCCGTCGACAAAATNGTCGAGANGCAAATTCCGATTACGCCCACACTNGCTCATCGTACCGACCACGCAATTGATATACGCCGCGATATCGGNACACCGCAATTCACGCTAGATAAGATGAAGCAAATTCAACCAAGTTGTTTCGAATCTTTCCAGAGGTACTACAAAGAAGGCGCGATGATTGCGATGGGTACCGATATGGGCTTTGAACCAACTATGGGTTCCAATGCGTATGAGTTAGAAATTTATTGCGATCTGGGGATGAAACCAATGGACGCAATCCTGACTGCAACCAAAAATGCAGCCAAAGCGCTACATCTTGATCATGAAATAGGCACACTGGAAAAAGGCAAAATCGCGGACATCGTCGTCTGTGAGGGCGANCCAAGCAAAAANATCAAGACNCTAGGCCCACGCGAAAACATCAAGATGGTACTTAAAGAAGGCTATGTCTATGTGGACCGCCGGCCCGGGAAAGATGTGCGCGTTATCCAAGACGAATACGGATCTTGGCGCAAAATCGATGCTTAACATTCAGCCTTGCCAAAATAAATTTGGCACTAATATTTCAAGTCCTGTCGCTTATGCAGGCAGGGCTTCTTTATTAATCACCAAAGCACGATCGTATTGACCCTCAAGCGCATCCAAGACCGATCTAGCGCATGCTTCAGCCATCCGTTGGGCACACTCTTCGGTAAATGCTCCGCAATGAGGGCTGACAATAATATTGTTCAGTTTTAAAAGNGGATTGTCCCGCTGTGGCGGTTCCGGGTCAAAAACATCAAGCCCAGCACCTCTAATCCATCCTTCCTTGAGTGCTGTATACAACGCCGCCTCATCTACAATGCCCCCCCGTGAAATATTTAAAATATGGGCGCTTGGCTTCATCGCCTTTAACTCATCTTTAGAGATCAAGTTGGTCGTCTCCGGTGTCTTAGGTACATGGATGCAAACATAATCTGCAACCGGCAGTGCCGCCCTAAAGTCCGTCGCATGAGTGTAACCTTTCGCTTCGACTTCCTCTTTCGTAACAAACGGGTCCGCGACCATCACCTGCATACCAAATGCTGCAGCGCGTTGTGCAGAGGCACGACCAATACGACCGAAACCTGCCAACAAAACTATTTTGCCGNAGAGTTCNGTGCTGTCGAAACCATCACGNATAGNNAAATTANCGTNCCGAATNGNGCGGTCATAAGNCACNACTTGTTTNGCAAGGGCGAGCATAAGTGCCAACGTATGTTCGGCAACTGCAACAGAGTTCACATCACCGGTGATGGTCAAAGGTACACCATGATCGGTCAGCGCATCCACATCCACCGCATCATAGCCGACCCCATGGCGGGCGACGATTCTGAGATTCGGTGCCGATTTGGCCACCTGGCGAGTAATTTTGGTCATTCGAACTATGATTGCATCTGTGTCCGGCAGTTCATCAAAGATTTCGGGGACGTGTTCCTTCATTTCTATAATTTCGAGCCCCCCCGCATTGCGCAACATCTGCAAACCGCTGTCATGAATTTTCCCAAGAATGAGAACTTTACTTGTCATATCGCGGCCCTCAGTCGAATTTTGCGCGCAATGCTTCGGAGCCGCGCGCTAGCAGCGCTAAGTCCGATCCCACCGCTACAAAACTCATCCCCGCCTCAATGAACATCTTCGCATCCTTCTCGATGCCTGTCAGAATACCGGTTGGCTTTCCAAGCTTACGTACCTTCTCGTGTCCATCGAGGATCGCCACAGAAACATCCTGATGCCCAAGCTGTCCTGGATAGCCCATATCGCACGAAAGGTCAGCCGGTCCAAAAAATATGCCATCCACACCATCAACCGATGCTATCGCTTCAACATTGCGTAGCGCTTTTCGCGTTTCAATCTGGACCAAAACGCAAACCTCATCGTCAACCCGGTCGAGATAATCCGTTACCCGACCAAACCGATTGCCGCGGTGGTTATAGGAAACACCGCGAATACCCTCGGGTGGGTAACGTGTGGACGATACAGCTCGTTCCGCTTCTTCTGCAGATTGAATCATCGGAAACAACAAACTGAAGACACCCTGGTCCAAAACGCGTTTCACCCAAACCGGATCGTTCCAAGGGGGACGCACAATCGCAGTGGCCGTACCACCCGTCAACGCCTGCAACTGACCAGCTAAGAGCGGCACTTCGTTCGGATAATGTTCCATATCAATAAGAATCCAGTCGAAGCCAGAATCCTTTAGAATTTCCATGGACATGTGGTTGGCGAGCCCCGTCCAGAGTCCTATTTGCTTTTTGTTCTCCTGGATTGCGCGTTTGAACGAATTTTTCTCTATTTCCACCCCGGTTCCCTCTTGCGGTAATTTTAAAACTCCGGTTTACCTAGTACACCGTGACGTAATTGACTAGTGTCGTAACCAAAAAGATTGAGGGGGAAACTATGAGCCGTACCGCACTAGTTACCGGAGCTAGCAAAGGCATTGGCCTGGCTATCGCCAAACATTTGGCTGAGAGTGGCAAAACGGTGATTGGTATTGCTCGCAGCAATCCAGACGAAGAGTTCCCTGGATCCTATTACAAGGTGGACCTCGAAAATAATACCTCTGTAGTCCAAGCGCTTGCCAGTATAACGGATAAACACCCTGTAGACATTCTTATCAATAATGCCGGTTATTCGTTGCCTGCAACAGCGGAGGATACTACGCTCCCAGACTTTGACAAACAGATCAACATTAATCTCCGTGGTGCTTTGATTTGCAGCCAAGCTGTGATACCCGGTATGAAACAGCGTAAATTTGGACGCATCATCCATATGGCCTCNCGCGCTATGATGGGCAAAGANGANCGNACNGNCTACGGCGCNGCAAAAGCNGGNNTNGTNNGTTTCAGCCGCATCTGGGCGNTGGAATTNGGNCCATTCGGNATCACGGTNAATGCNGTCTCNCCGGGCCCNATTCAAACAGCNCTNTTTCTCCGCAATCACCCNCCAGGNTCAAAGCAATACCAGGAATTAGTTGANGGNATNCCNGTCCGNCGTCTCGGNGTACCAGAGGATATNGCNCATNCNGTCAGTTTTCTTGCAGATGANNATGCAGGCTATGTGACCGGACAGACAATCCATGTTTGTGGCGGTATGACTATCGGTGCACCTGGGATCTAAGACTATCCCGTAACCCGCCAGCTAGTGCCTTCGGGCTTGTCCTCAATTACAATACCAAGTTCAGAAAGTTCATCACGGATGCGATCTGCTTCAGCAAAATCTTTCGCAGCACGAGCTGTATTCCGCGCTTCAACCATTAGATCGATTTCCGTATGATCGACTTCTCGACCTTGCGCGAACCAAACATCAGGATCCTGCTGCAAGATGCCCAATAACATGCCGGAGCCAATCAAATCTGCTTTCGCCTTTTTACGCGAAGGACCGTCTAAAGCAGTGTTTGCGGCACGAGCCAATGCCGCCATCTCTGCCATTGCTCGCGGTGTATTGATATCTTCTGACAGAGCCTCAACCACCGAAGCGGCAGGTGTTGGTTCTTCATCTAGAACCACATCTCCCAATAACCGCAATGCTTCGTACAACCGGTCCAAATTCCGCTTTGCCAACGCTAAGCCCTCTCCCGACCAGTTCAATGGTTGACGGTAATGAGCTGCCAGTAGCGCGTACCTAATTGCTTCGCCGGGCGCCTGGCCAAGCAAGTCACACACCAAAGTCACATTACCAACTGACTTCGACATTTTTTCTTCTTCGATATTAACAAAGCCATTATGCATCCAATAACGCACGAAACACGCACCATCATGGGCACAGACGCTTTGCGCAATTTCATTTTCATGATGCGGAAATACTAAATCCTGCCCACCTGCGTGAATATCAATCGTTTGACCAAGATGACGTTCAATCATGGCGGAGCATTCCATATGCCAACCTGGTCGCCCATAACCCCAAGGGCTGCTCCATCCCGGTTGATCACCGGTTGAAGGCTTCCACAATACAAAGTCCGACGCATTTTGCTTATAAGGCGCAACTTCGACACGCGCTCCAGCAATAATTTCATCCTGATCACGTTTCGATAGACAACCATAATCCGCATAAGACGTAACATCAAAAAGCACGTGGCCTTCTGCTGCATAGGCATGACCTTTTGCTACAAGCCTTTCAATCATCTGTTGCATTTCTTCGATATGATCGGTTGCCTTAGGCTCTATATCAGGCGGCAATACACCGAGTGCGCCCATATCCTGATGGTAAATTTTGGTATAACGGTCTGTAATCGCAGCAATAGGCACACCCTCTTCGAATGCAGCGGCATTAATTTTGTCATCCACGTCGGTAATGTTTCGTGCGTAAACGACGCGCGAGTAAATATGGCGTAACAAACGAACAAGCACATCAAATGCGACAGCCGGACGTGCATTCCCGATATGGGGGTGGTTATAAACCGTTGGCCCGCACACATAAATAGTCACCCTGTCGGGGTCCGCAGGCTCGAAAATCTCGCGTTTTCCAGATAATGTATTGTGAATATAAAGGCTCATACTAATCTTTTATTTTTACTTGTTAGACTTGCCGCAATGGCGCAGTGGATATATATCACAGCAATCTTGAACGCCAATGGTGAACTTATCTACTTGAAAGGCAATCTGATGCCGAATGATACGGGAAATAAACATTTTGCGGCCCGCCAATCTATCCAGCAGGTTGAGGAAGGTAAAGTACTCGCTCCTAAATTCGACGAAAACGGAATTATTCCGGTTGTCACAACTGATGCTAACTCCGGCGAATTATTGATGCACGGTTATATGAACCAAGAGGCCTTAACTAAGACAATCGAGACCGGTGAAGCTTTTTATTGGAGCCGCAGTCGAAAAGTGCTTTGGCACAAGGGCGCAACAAGCGGATTAATCCAAGAAATCGTAGAAATGCGAATTGATGACGACCAGGATGCGGTATGGCTGCGTGTCAAGGTTGGCGGAAACGGTGCTTCTTGCCATGTAGGCTATCGGTCTTGTTTTTATCGTTCCATCCCAACTGGGGCGGGGGCTGTGCCTGAAACCCCAATCGAACTCATTTATGAGGAAACCGAAAAGACCTTCGATCCCGAAGAGGTTTACGGCGACGCTCCAAATCCGACAAAACTTTGATCCAATACCGGCCAATGCTTCTGAATAGTCACAGGCATGCGGCATTTAAATAAATACGGGGGGTTAGCAACACAGGAAAAGAGGCGGTAGCGCTGATTCTGGACAAAGATTATAGCAGCCCCAGCTCACGCAACTCCCTCGCCATTTCATCCGGAATATCACCCGACTCATCGCCTTCTGCCAGATCAGGGGGAGCATCTTTTGTTGTCAAATACCGCCAGCCCTGGAACGCTCGGTGAGGCCATGCTGCCGTCCCGACTATAACGGGGTCAAGTAACAATAAACACTGGCGAATACCATCAGCATCTACATATTGATCAAAGCCGGTAAGTTTCTGACGTGCTTTTATGATCCCGCCAATCACCCAATAAAGAGAGCCCCCAGCAAGCAATTCATCCTTTCTGCGCGGACCGTGGCGCGTCCTATGCCAGAGCCGTCCTTTACCATGACGGGCTTCTGCGAGTTTTGCCGTCTGCACCGTGCGCAAATGATCAATATTCTGAATACCCACGCAGAGCTTAATGATATGGAGTTCGGCCATTAAACTTCGCTTTCCGTGCAACCTAATGCAACCGAAGCCTTGGAGCCAGACGCTCGTCCAAGGTAGTCGCAAATAAACTGCCCAGCCTCAAGCAGTTGATCAAAATCGATGCCGGTTTCAATCCCCATTCCTTCAAGCATGAATAAAACGTCTTCACTGGCGACATTCCCGCTCGATCCTTTGGCATAGGGACATCCACCAAGCCCCGCGACCGAACTATCGACTACGCCAACCCCTATCTCGAGGCAAGCCAATATGTTCGCAAGCGCTTGACCATAGGTATCATGAAAATGAATGGCGATTTTCTCGATTGGTACGTACTCAAGTACTGCTTCAACCATGGCCTGAGCCTTTAAAGGCGTCCCTCTACCAATAGTATCGCTTAAGGATATTTCATAGCAGCCCATAACATCAAGCTTCGCCGCCACAGCGGCCACAGCGCTAGGCGCAACTTCCCCTTCGTACGGGCATCCCAATCCGCAGGAAATATAACCACGCACGGGAAGCCCAACCTCGCGAGCTGCTTCGGCGATGGGCCGAAATCGCTCAAGGCTTTCGTCTATCGAACAATTGATATTCTTCTGAGAGAAGGCTTCCGTCGCTGCCCCGAAAATGGCGACTTCATTCGCTTTCGCTGCAACGGCCCCTTCGAAGCCCTTCATATTTGGCGTCAGAACCGAATAGGTCACCCCTTCTTTCCGAATAATTGATGCCATCACATCCGCCGTGTCTGCCATTTGCGGTATCCATTTCGGCGACACAAAACTACCGGCCTCGACTGAATTAAGGCCAGCGGAAACCAGGCGATCAATCAACTCAACTTTTACCGAGGCCGGAACAATCTTAGATTCATTTTGTAGGCCATCCCGAGGGCCCACCTCAACGATCTTTACTTTCTTCGGCAATGCCATCTCAAACGCCTTACATTAATCCTTGATACTATATTACTTATTCGGCCCAAGCCGGCTTGCGTTTTTCAAGAAAAGATAGGGATCCTTCCTGCGCCGAAGTGCACGCCCGTCCTTTTGCAAATGCCACCACCGACTCGCCAATACTCTTATCATTGAAGGGTGGAAAGCTGAGGTAGTTCATCGCAGCCTTCGTTTCCTGGGCGCCTACTGGACCATTACGTAAGACTTCTTTGGTGATCGCAGCTAATGCATCATCAAGCGTACCCTCCTGAACAACTTGATCCACCAGCCCTATACGCAATGCCTCCAATGCGGGCATTACCTCCGACGTTAAACACCACCGACGCGCCTGACGGGACCCAATGCGCGGCAGCAAGTAAGGCATCATAATTGATGCAGTGAAACCAAACTGCCCTTCGGTAATTGCAAATTTAGCAGTCTCCTCCGAGATCACAATGTCGCTAGCAGCAATGATACCAATACCACCCCCGTAGGCACCGCCCTGAACACACGATATTACCGGAACCGGTAATAACCGCATTCGTTTTGACATCCCTGCATATTCCTCAGAGTCTGCCAAATTTTGTTCCCAAGGCCCAGCACCCATATCACGCAGGTAATGCACATCAGCCCCGGCACAAAATATCTTGCCCGCACCCCGCACGACAAGTGCGCGAAGCTTCGTTTCCAGTTTCAATCCATCGAGCGCATCATTAAAAGCCACGACCTGTGCACGATCGAATGAGTTCATCGCTTTTGTTCGCCCCAATGTGAGCACAGCAATGCTGTCTTTATCTATTTCGACCGAAACACTGTTAGCCGTCATGAAGATCCTTCGGGTACCACTGGGGCATTCTGTTCTCAAGAAAACTTCCGCAGCCTTCTAATGCTTCCTTACTTTGGCGCTGCTGCGAATTTTGCTTTATAATCCAATCGGCCACCTTGTCGGACAAACGGATACCCGTAACATCTAAAATAAGCGCCTTCGTCGCTTGTAACGCGTTAGGTCCCGCTCTCAACAAAAGCGCAAACAAAGGAACTGCGGCTTTATCCAAATTACCGTCCTTGCAAACCTGATGAACTAAGCCAATATCTCGAGCACGATCTGCACTAAACCGCTCGACGCTCAAGGCATATCGCCTTGTGTGTTGCTGCCCGATAGCTGCGATTAGCTGGGGGAAGATAGGCCCACCAACCAAGCCCCAACGCGCCTCCGTTATGGCAAATTGTGCTGATTGTTCAGCGATGACTATATCCGCCGACGCAACAATTCCCATACCACCACCGTAACAACCGCCTTGTACCAACGCGATAATAGGCTTCTCACATTCATTAAGTTGCTTCATCGTATTTGTGGTAAGAGCAGATACAGCTATATTTTCTCCCGGACTTAAAGATGCGTTCGCCCGCAACCACTTTATATCCGCGCCCGCCTGAAAGTGACTGCCGTTGCCGCGCAACTGAATCACACGAACTGTCTCGTCACGCCCAAAGGCATCCACGGCATCAGTTAACGCCTCTAGTAACTCGGCATTATAGGCGTTGCGAACATCCGGCCGGTTAATTGTAATCGTACCGATACCAATATGATCGACCTGGCAAAGCACCACATCGCTTTTCATGACTCATCCTCGACAATCCAATTAGGGCTGCGCTTTTCAAAGAATGCGCTAATACCCTCCTGTGCCTCATCGGTTGCGCGAATGGTTGCGATACGCCGTCCCGTTTCTATTAGGATTTCATCATCAACGCGAGAGGCAAGCTTCTGAATAAGAGATTTGCATGCACTATTTGCTTCCGGCGCATTCCCTAAAATTGATTGAATTACTCCTTCCACATTAGCGTCCAATTCTTCTTCATCGACCACTTCGTGCAAAATTCCAATTCGCCATGCATCTTCAGCATCAAATAGTTCTGCTGTGTGAAAGAACCGCCGCGCTTCACTTGGACCGATTGCGGCTGAAAGATAAGGACTGATAACGGCAGGTATGAGACCCAACTTCACTTCAGTCACCGAAAATTTAGCTCGTTTCACGCCGATTGAAACATCACAACAAACAACTAGCCCCAATCCGCCAGCAAAAGCAGAACCTTGCACGCGCGCAATAGTCGGCATAGGCATCGTATCCAGCCGATGAAATAATCCCGCTAACTTCGCAGCATCCCGTTCATTTTCTTCCTTCGAATTATTAATCGCAGCTTTCATCCAATTAAGATCAGCCCCTGCTGAAAAGCTTTTGCCTTCACTCCGCAACAGTAGAACACGCACATTAGCGTCGGCCGCAACCGCTTCTAATGTCTGCGTAAGCTCTCTGATAACCAGATCATTGAAAGCATTATGAATTTCAGGCCGGTTAATCGTGACGATAGCAACACCGCGTGCATCTTGATCCAGTAATATGAACGGTTCAGTCACTATCACATCCTGAATATACCAAAACGCGTTTCTGGGATGGGAGCATTCAAAGCAATCTCTAACCCACGCGCTAAGACCGCACGCGTATCAGCCGGATCTATTACTCCGTCATCCCAAACGCGCGCGCTACCAAAGTAAGGATGCCCTTCTGTCTCATACGACTCTCGGATAGAAGACTTAAACTCTTCTTCACCGACGGAAGTATCGCGCCGCACTGATGCCAATACATCCGCTGCTTGATCTCCACCCATTACTGAGATCCTCGCGTTTGGCCAGCTCCATAAGAATCGTGGGTCGTAAGCCCGACCACACATGCCGTAATTGCCCGCACCATAAGAACCACCAATGATGACGGTAAGTTTAGGCACCTTTGCACAAGCGACCGCCGTGACTAATTTAGCACCGTCTTTGGCGATTCCGCCGCTTTCGGCCTTTTCACCGACCATAAAGCCCATGATATTTTGCAAAAAAATCAATGGAATAGACCGTTGGCAGCATAATTCTACAAAATGAGCACCCTTAACTGACGACTCAGAAAACAAAATTCCATTATTAGCGACAACACCAACCGGGATACCTTCCATATGAGCAAACCCGCAAACCAATGTTTTCCCATACCTTTCCTTAAACGGTGCAAATTCACTACCATCTACAAGTCTAGCAATTATTTCGCTCACATCATATTGACGCCGAAGCGCATTGGGTACGATCCCATAAATTTCCGTCACGTCATAAGCTGGCTGAATCGGATCACGACGAACCACTGTACCGAGCTGAGGTCGATTAAGGCGCCGGACTATCTCGCGGCATTGGCTCAAAGCCTCCTTATCATTCTCTGCCAAATGGTCAGCGACTCCGGATGTCCGTGTATGCACATCGCCGCCCCCCAACGCTTCAGCCGTCACTTCCTCTCCGGTAGCCGCCTTGACTAACGGTGGACCGGCTAAAAAAATTGTGCCTTGCTCTTTGACGATGATCGCCTCATCGGCCATCGCGGGAACATAGGCACCACCAGCCGTACACGAGCCCATAACAGCCGCAATTTGCGGTATATTTTCCGATGACATATTCGCTTGATTAAAAAATATTCGACCAAAATGCTCTTTATCGGCGAATATATCTGCCTGATAAGGCAAATTAGCACCCCCAGAATCAACCAAATAAATACAGGGAAGTTTGTTTGTCGCAGCAATCGCTTGCGCCCGAAGATGCTTTTTTACCGTTATCGGATAGTACGTGCCGCCCTTTACGGTAGCATCATTAGCAACAATCAAACAATCAGTTCCACAAACCTTTCCAACACCGGTGACAATCCCACCAGCAGGCGCAAACTCACCATACATCTCATGGGCTGCTAGAGCAGAAAATTCGAAAAAGTCGGTTTTAACGTCAATCAATGCCGCGATCCGATCGCGCACAAGGAGCTTTCCCCGATCCATGTGGCGTTTTCGGGACCTCTCAGCACCGCCTTCATAAATTTTTGACAGCGTTCGTCGCAATTCATCCACTAACGATTGCATAGCGGCAGCATTAGCCCTAAATGCATTACTTTTTAGGTTGATTTTACTTTTGATCTTGGGCATCGAAAATCCGGATTACTTGCCACCAGACAATGCCCGTTAGCTTGCTAAGGGGCAAGAGATCAAACATTCCATTCAGACCGCCAAGCTTGCAACATTAGGATATTCCATAGTTCAAATTGCCAATTGCGATGCCCCTTTAAGTGTTCATCCCAGATGGCCTGCACTGGTTGAGGGTCGAGCCAACCATCCGAAGGAATCCTATCCGGTCCTAATAGGTCTTCTGCCCAATCCCGTAATGGTCCACGCAACCAATCCGCCAGCGGTGGTTCAAAGCCTTGCTTTGGTCGATCAGATAATCCCGGGGGAACATATTTGTAAAGAACATTCCGCAACACAGATTTACCAATATCACCTTGAAACTTGAAGCTCGACGGCAGTGACCAGGCAAATTTCACCAAATCGTGATTAAGAAACGGTGTTCGGACCTCCAACGCCACTGCCATACTCGCTCGGTCCAGCTTGACTAATAAATCATCAGGCAAATAAGTCATAGTATCCGCAAAAGTGAGCCGATTAAAATCGTCTCCTCTTTCGGCCCATTCCCTTGAATTACTATAGAACCCCACAGCAGCAAGGTTTATTGGAGGCTGAGCGGTACGCCAACGCGATAAATACCTCATCTGCACGTCTTCGACGGCGTTTGCCGTCGCAGCGTTTAACCTTTGGAATAGCTTATCTCCGAGCCGCGCCGGGCGTCCGCCAAGCCCCTTAATGTCATTTAGTATATCATATGGCATCACGGAATTTAGCGGCTCTGCGAGCTGCTTTAGTATACCTTCGTTTTTCTGCCACTCTCTAACAGCTGATTGGTACCGCGGATACCCGCCGAACAATTCATCGCCACCATCGCCTGAGAGGACTGCAGTTACATGTTCGCGGGTTAGCTCGGAAAGTAAAATTGTCGGCAGCTGACTTACATCAGCAAACGGCTCATCATAGCAACGCGGTACCCGTTCTACGCATTTCATCACAGAATCTGTATCGATGATAAGCTCAGTATGATCCGTGCCAATATGCTCCGCTACCGAACGCGCGAATTTTGCCTCGTTATATTCCGGGTCGGTAAAGCCGATGGTAAAGGTAAGTACTTTCTTGGCGCTAATTTTTTGCGCCAAGGCAGCGATGGTAGAGGAATCGATACCTCCAGACAAAAAAATTCCTAGGGGTACATCTGCAATCAACCGCCGTTCGACAGAGTCAGCTAGCAATTGCTCCAATAAGCTGGCTGCCTCTTCCTGCGAACCTTCAAATGGATTTTCTTGCACCGAATCAAAAACGCATTTTGCATCCCAATAAGCCTTAGATTTAGGCAAACGACCAAGTGTTAAAGCTCCCTGGCGGAGCGTAACGATATGACCGGGCCGTAATTTATAAATTCCTCGATATATGGATGCTGGTGCCGGTACGTAGGAGAAACGCATGTAAGATTGCAGAGCCGGCTCATTCAGCCTTCCGTTCCAATCGGGATGAGCACTAAGCGCCTTCAACTCTGAGCCAAAAAGAAGCGTCTTACCTTGCCAACCGTAATAGAGAGGTTTCTCTCCCATTCGATCTCGCGCCAAATAAAGTGTTTTTTCCCAACAATCCCAAAGCGCGATCGCAAACATGCCATCGAGCATCTCCAATGTCTCTTTAATACCGTACCGGCAAACGGCGGCTAGCAAGACCTCTGTATCAGAAGTTCCGCGCCACTTGATATTTTTCTCAGCCTCCAGCGCTACGCGGATTTCACGGAAATTATAAATTTCCCCGTTAAAGGCAACCACATAACGATCATCAAAGGACCGCATCGGCTGATGTCCTTTGATAGATAAATCAATTATGGATAGGCGTCGAAACCCTAAGCCAAACCCCACCTCGCGATCTATAAAAAAGCCCCCATCGTCAGGACCGCGGTGAACAAGCGCAGCCATCATCGGCTCGATCGCACGCCGTAAAACAGCCTCTTCAAAGGCTCCCTTAAGATCTATGTAACCTGCTATTCCGCACATGAGTTTTCATAGTTGGGCGCTTGTTCATCGACACCGCAACGTTCTGCTAATTCATACGCCGTAACACAGCGGGCCGCAAAAGCCACGTGATCACGAGGTAATGGAAACTGCGCGGCAAGGTTGATCCAAAACCATCGCCCGAACTTACTTTCACCTCCACGCCGTCTTGCATAACGCCATGCACGACCCGCGAGACGACGACACGCAAACTGCTTAACGGAAAATGGGAGGTCGGCATGATCCATTAGAAAATTAGCAACCGCCAACGTAATGCGCTGTAGTTGGCGTCCTTCATTTGTCGATAAACGCCCGGGCGCATCTTGCGGTACATAGGCGACAGTTGCACTTGTTTTTAGAAATTGCCACTGGTGGGCTAGCCGCAAAGTTAATCCATACTCCTGGCTATGCACGACTCGCTCGTCACATCCACCCACCTGTCTGATTGCATCCGTACGGGCCAAAAATTGGGTCGGATTAAATAGCGAGTTTTTGAGGGCTAGTAAAAGGGGCGCCTGAATTGTTTCTACTTTCGTATCGCGCAATGAACTACGCAAGTCGATCTCATCGTCCTCGCCGAATCGGTAAACACTTCCATAGATAAGGCACGCCTCACTATCTTTGAGCGCACTCAAAAGGTGCAGTGTGGCATCTTCATGAAGCAAGTCATCCGCATCGACGAATTTAATATAGGGCTGGGTACTCAGAGCAATACCAGCGTTCGTCGCACCTGCAGACCCCTGATTTTCTTGAAATTCAATAATACAATCGTTCCAGCCGGACGTCTCTTTCCGCAGTATTTCAAGTGAGTTATCGGTTGACCCATCATCTATGAAGATATATTGGCGATAGAAAGCTCCTCTCTGCGCTTTGATCTGTGCCAGGACGCGAGGTAAATGCGGCGCTTTGTTATAGACGGGAACGATAAAAGAAACGCCAGGAAGCGGACACATATTCTCGTTCAAAGTAAACTTACCAATGACCAGCGCCAAGCCAGCGCTCTAAATGTTCCAGCCTGTCATGGCCCCAGAACTGTTCGCCATCTACGATAATAAAAGGTGACCCAAAGACACCGGCATCTACGGATGCCATGGTGATATTCTTAAGCTTGTCCTTAATCTCTTGGTTCTGACAAGCAGCGCGCATCGCATCGCCTTCGATTCCAAGAGATTCGGCGACATGCACCACATCTTCTACTTCAGACATATCCCGTCCAAGACCCCAATGAGCCTCATAAATCGCCGCTGCAAATTTCTTAGCAATACCCGGGCTACTGCCATCAAGCCAGTAAAAGGCTCTTGCAGCCGCTAGTGAGTTCATCGGCATTTTGTCAGGCATTGTAAATGCCAATCCCAAAATCTTCGCACATCGGGTGATATCGTTTTTGAAGTAATCACCCTTAATCGGAACCAAAACATTAGGCTGACTGCCGGTCGCCTGAAGCGCCGCTCCCAGCATTATTGGTTTCCAATCTACACTACGGCCATATTTTGCGGCAATACCGTCAATTTTCGTGCTAGCGAAATAGCCATAGGGGCTTGCAAACTCGAAATAGAACTCGATAGGTTTATGTTCCGTCATAATAAAGACCTTACCATGGAATGGGTTTGCCATCGTAATTGACATAGCTGCCTGCCATCACCGGGGTCAATGCTGCAATGGTCTCACGCATGCCACTTACACTAGTTTGTACATCTATGGCAGCATTTGGGCCTCCCATATCGGTTCTCACCCAGCCCGGGTGGATTAACAAGCTTGTAATACCCTTGGATCGAAGCTCTGGTGCGACGCTTCTTACCGCTTGATTTAATGCAGCCTTAGATGAACGGTAGATTGGCATTCCGCCACTATTGTCCTCTATGCTTCCCATAATACTCGACAAGAATACTATCTGCTTTAGGTCCGAATATGCCACGTGAGTGGCAAAACACTCCGCGACACGTAGAGGTGCTAAAACATTGACCCACATCACCTCATCCCACGCATCGTAATCGAGGTTACCAAAGTTGGCATGTTTAGCGCGGTTAATACCCGCATTGTTAATCAATAAATCAATAGGAACTCCGGCTAATAAATTAGCCAAATTCTTGATACTTACCGGGTCAGATACGTCGAGTTCAAATGCATCGCTATTTTTATAGCCCGCCCCTTCAGGATCTCGACAAGTGGCAATGACCCGCCACCCAGCCTCGCGATACTGCGAAGCAAATTCCCGACCGATGCCTCTACTTGCGCCAGTTACCAATACCGTAGGCATTCCAAGCACTCCAATTATATCTTGAACGCTAGCATATTAGACTGAAAAATAGGATTATTGGCTATACGTTTTACTTTTAATGTTGTGTTTGCTCAAAAAGTTCTCGGCCAATCAACATACGGCGAATTTCAGATGTCCCGGCCCCAATTTCATAGAGTTTCGAGTCCCTTAATAAACGGCTTGTAGCACTTTCGTTGACGTAGCCCGTCCCGCCCAAACATTGAATAGCCTCCAGCGACATCCACGTCGCTTTTTCAGCGGCATATAGGATTGCCCCAGCTGAATCCTTCCGGGTAGCCTCTCCCCGGTCACATGCTTGCGCCACCGAATACGCATAAGATTTACACGCGTTCATTGTTGTATACATATCCGCAAGTTTAGCCTGCATTATTTGAAAAGACCCGATCGGGCGATCAAATTGATGCCGCTCGTGAAGGTAGGGTATGACAATATCTAAACAGGCCTGCATGATTCCAAGCGGCCCTCCGGCCAGAACCATTCTTTCGTAATCAAGGCCGCTCATTAAAACAGAAACACCTCCGCCCTCCACGCCCAATACATTCTCCACTGGCACCTCACAATTTTCAAATATCAGTTCACAAGTATTCGAGCCACGCATGCCCAGTTTATCGAGCTTTTGCGACGTGGAAAATCCCTCCATCGATTTTTCAATGATGAACGCGGTGATTCCTCGTTTGCCGGCAGCGGGGTCAGTTTTACCATAGACCACGAGCGTATCTGCATCCGGGCCATTGGTAATCCACATCTTTGTGCCGTTGAGAATATACCGATCACCCTCCTTCTCAGCACGTAACTGCATCGAAACAACATCCGAACCGGCCCCTGCCTCACTCATGGCAAGTGCACCCACATGTTCACCTGAAATTAGTTTTTTAAGATATCGATTCTTCTGATCATGGGTACCATTCCGGTGAATCTGGTTAACACATAAGTTAGAATGAGCGCCATAAGAAAGACCTACTGAGGCCGACGCCCGGCTGATCTCCTCCATTGCCACCACATGCTCCGTATAGCCCATACCAGCACCGCCATACTCCGCGTCCACCGTAATACCATGTAGACCAAGCGCACCAATCTCCGGCCAAAGTTCTCGCGGGAATTCATTACTCTCGTCAATCCGCTGTGCTATGGGAATAATTTTCTCGGACGCAAAGGCACGAGTTGTGTTACGTACCATGTCGACAGTTCTACCAAGACCGAAATCTAACGAGGGAAAATCATTGGGGATCATGAATATGTCCTAAAAATTTCATGCCGCTGGCAGGTGCCCGAAGTACCTTCGGGAATTCTGCCATTCTGCTTCCAGGACATCCTGTACGATATCGTCTTCGGGTATAATTCTAGCCTTTCTACCGTACATTAATGACCAAACTTTCGTTTGCGCTACATAATATAGCTTATACAATGGTGCGGTCGAGAAGACTCGAACTTCCACGGGATTTCTCCCACAGCGACCTCAACGCTGCGCGTCTACCAATTCCGCCACGACCGCACTTCACTTATGTACTATTGGTTTGTGGGAGATAGCAAAAGCAAGTGATCTACGCAAGCAAAGCAATATTGTAAATGACAATTATTATCGCATCATCGATAAAAGATGGCGTTGAATGGGCCTTCAGCAACGCGCCGGTACCCTACGAACAGGCGCTGGCAAAGATGAAAGAAAGAGTCGAAAAAATTCGGCACGAAGCGGCGCGAGAATTAGTTTGGCTGTTGGAGCATCCGCCCATCCTAACGGCTGGCACCAGTGCTCAACCAGGAGACCTCCTCGAACGCGCGCGTTTCCCCATATTTCAAACGGGACGAGGAGGCAAATATACCTATCACGGCCCTGGCCAACGAGTGATCTACGTCATGCTTGATTTAAAGAAACGCGGCCCGGATATAAGAAAATTCGTTCACGATCTTGAAGAATGGGTCATTCGTGCACTCGCTCAGTTCAACGTGAGAGGTGAACGTCGAAAAGACCGGATTGGTATCTGGGTAGATCGTCGCAACGGCAAGGAAGATAAAGTCGCCGCTCTCGGCATTCGTATACGCAAATGGGTTAGCTTCCACGGTATCGCAATCAATGTAGAGCCGAACCTTACCCATTTTAATTCCATTCGCCCCTGTGGTATCGATGCCACCCAGTTTGGCATCACTTCGCTTGTGGACCTAGGTCTGCCGGTCACAATGGACGATCTGGACGTTGCTCTAATGGAAACTTTCTCAGAAACTTTTAAGTAACACTGCTAGTAGAACATTTACCCATGAGAACCTTCTGTTTATCTACAACGATTATTGTTGGCTTTATCTTAGCTGGAATTGCCAAAGCAAATGATGTCATCGAGGGAGGATCAGGTCGGTTCTACCACCAAGATATTTCTAGCGGAGAGAAACGCGATATTTCGGTCTATTATCATTTACCAGACAACTATGTACCGAACAGGCCTATCCTCTTCGTTATGCATGGCAACAGCCGCACAGCAGTTCGATATTGGAGACAATGGCATGAAGTAGCGGAGGCCTATAACGTCCTGATCCTCGTGCCCGAATTCGATAAATTCGACTTCCCCGGCAGCGTTTCCTATCACTCAGGAGGAATGTACGATGTTGTAAGTGGTGAAGATAAACCGCCGTACCAGTGGACCTTCAGTATTATTAATCGCATTTTCGAACAAACGAAGAAACTTACCAACGCTACCCAGGAGACATTCTTTATTTACGGCCATTCCGCAGGTGCCCAATTCGTGCACCGATACCTTACCTTTACTGGTGCTTCAAAGGTTCAGCGTGCGGTTGCGGCAAACGCTGGTTGGTACACATTACCGGTGTTAGAGGACGAATTTCCCTATGGCCTCAAAGGTAGCCCTGCCACAATCGCAGATCTAGCCCCTTTATTCTCTCAACACCTCATTATCTTGCTAGGTGAGAATGACACTAAACAAACTCGAAGCCTCCGACAAACCTTCGAAGCTATGGAACAGGGAGCACATCGCCTAGAGCGCGGCAAACACTACTATGCAACCGGAAAACGCGTTGCTACCACACTCAAACTGCCCTTTAATTGGCGCATTCAAACCGTTCCCGGTGTCGGTCATTCCAATCGTGGAATGGCTCCATTTGCCGCAAAAATTCTTTTTGACAACTAATCCCGGTACAGAATAAACCCTGTCTCCGTTGGAGGAGCAGCAGGAGAGGCTGTAATATCAATAACCTTTGCCAAACTCGGGCCCTCAAAACACAACTCAATCATATCTTGCACTTTCTTCGCACTGCCAGAAAATACAGCTTCGACGGAACCATCTTGTAAATTGCGAACCCAGCCGCCTAAACCCATTCTGCGGGCATGTCGGTCTACCCAATGACGATAACCGACCCGCTGAACACGACCTGCGATTATAACATTAACCGAACGTATCATTCGTTATCAAATTCCAGAATCACTTGATCTAAATTCAAATTAGCACCAACCTCTGCATTCAACTTCGCTATGACCCCATCGCGCTCGGCACGCAAAACATTCTCCATTTTCATCGCCTCAACCACCGCAAGCTCTTCGCCCGCCTTTACAGAATCACCCTGATCAACCGATAGGCGAACTAACAATCCCGGCATGGGGGATAATAAAAACTTCGACATATCCGGTTTGCCTCGAATTGGCATCTGGCGATAATGTGCGGCCCTAGCCGGCGCTAACAAGATTATATCAAGGGTAAAAGCACCCGCGACTAAGTGGAATCCGAGGTTCGTCTGGTTGATATGCACATTTACAATCTCGCCGTCTATGCACGCGCTTATGGTGGGCAAACCCGGACGCCACTCTGTTTCAATTGCAAACTTAGCCTCATGGACAAAAATCTCGCCTGCACCACCCTCTCTCGACACAGTAAGATCAAAGCTCTGACCTTTGGGATTATCCAGAACCGCAACATACTGTGCCTGAACTGGCCCAATTCCCCGCGCCTGGAAAATTGATTTCGCAAACCCTGCAATAGCAATGAGGCGATCGAGAATTAAACCAGTCGGTTGTCTAGATTCAAAACCATCTGGAAACTCTTCTGCAATAAAATTGGTTGTAAAATCACCAGTCCGGAAGAGATCATGCTCAGTTACAGCTGTTAAAAAAGGAAGATTATGAGAAATCCCCTGGACAGTGTATCCACCAAGTGCCGACGCTAAACGTTCCACTGCCCGCTCCCGCGTTGTCCCCGAGGCAATTAGTTTGGCAATCATCGGATCATAGAAAACTGAAATTTCACTACCCTCAACAACCCCACTATCGATGCGAACACCCGTTTTATCTTGCGGCTCTCTATAACGGACCAAACGCCCCGTCGATGGCAAAAAACCCCGGGCAGGATCTTCCGCATAGAGCCTTGCTTCAATTGCCCAGCCTCTAAAAGCAATTTCGGACTGCTTGAAACTTAATTCCTCACCGGCTGCTACGGTAATCATCTGTTCAACCAAATCAATTCCTGTCACATATTCCGTAACCGGGTGTTCCACCTGCAAACGCGTATTCATTTCGAGAAAAAAGAAATTCTTATCCTTGTCAACTATGAACTCGACCGTTCCCGCGGAACTATAATTAACAGCTTTGCAAAGTTTCACAGCTTGGCTTCCCATCGCATCACGCGTTTTTGCATCGAGGAACGGCGATGGCGCCTCTTCAATGACCTTTTGATGACGTCGCTGTATAGAGCACTCACGTTCACCTAAATGGACTAGATTACCGTGCTGGTCACCCAAGACTTGAATTTCTATATGCCGTGGCTGTTCGATAAACTTCTCGATGAAAATTCGGTCGTCCCCAAAACTCGCTTTAGCTTCGCTAGCAGCCAGCTTAAAACCCTCAGTTAACTCTTTGTCTGAATAGGCAACACGCATACCCTTGCCGCCGCCGCCGGCCGAAGCTTTTATCATGACCGGATAACCGATATCATCTGCAATAGAAGCGGCTTCCATAGCGCCTTTTACAACGCCCATGTGCCCAGGTATGGTGCTGACGCCGGATTTAGCAGCAATCTTCTTAGACTCAATTTTATCACCCATTGCAGCAATGGCCTCGGGCTCAGGCCCGATAAAAGTTATACTCTTTTCCCTAAGCGCCTTGGTAAATTCAGCATTCTCAGACAGAAAGCCATAACCAGGATGCACAGCGTCTGCCCCAGACTGTGCGACAGCTTCAAGAATATTTTCGATTGCCAAGTAACTTTGTGAAGCGGGTGCCGGACCAATGCGAAATGCCTCATCCGCCATGCGCACATGTAATGCAGATGCATCGACGTCTGAATAAACCGCGACTGTCCCTATCCCCATGCGTTTGGCGGTTCGCATAATACGACACGCAATTTCCCCACGATTTGCGATTAGAATCTTTGAAAACACCGCCAACCTACCCAATAGATTAATGTACTTAAACGCTCTAACTGGAGACGAAGAATATCGTTCGTGTTACACTGAATCCGATCTAAATACCAGATTAGCCAAGGTCTACTTTTTTCAGAGGACGAGAATCGCCTAACGCATAACGGCAATTTTGTATTGGTATTCTTGGATTGAGGTAACCGAAGGAGTGATTACCACTGTGCGGCATCAGTAATCCAACTGCCCTACCCAGTAGCTATTGCCTGGACACTAAATAGATTAACTAACTAACTAACGTATTGGAATATCGCAGCTTTATCTAAATGAAGCAGGGTCAGGCTCCCGCAGCAACATCAGCAACCGCATCCACTGCCCTATTGACTTGGTCCATGGACACATCCAAGTGAGTTACCGCCCTCATCTCGTATTTGCTTTTTATCCCAATGCGAACACCGCGTTTCAACAACCGTTCGTGAAAATCCTTGGCAGTGAGACCTGTTTTTTTTAGATCAAAGAAAACCAAGTTTGTTTCCACAGGCCAAACCTCAATCCCGGATACTTCCTCCATGCCTTCGGCCAAACGCCGTGCAGACGCATGATCTTCGGCTAATCTTTCTATATTGTTTTCAAGTGCGTAAATGCCAGCAGCGGCAATGACTCCTGATTGCCGCATTGCTCCGCCAAGACGTTGCTTCCAACCCCATGCTTGCTCGATGAAATCTTTAGATCCACAAAGGACAGCCCCGACTGGGCAACCTAATCCTTTGCTAAGGTCGATCCATAGAGAGTCAAAGGGTGCCCCAAAATCGGATGCAGTTACATTGCTTGCTACGACCGCATTAAGCAAACGTGCTCCGTCCATATGCATTGCCAAACCGTGCCGCTTAGCAACATCAGCAACCTCACAGATTGTCTCCAATGGCCAAATCGACCCGCCGCCAGCATTCGAAGTTTGTTCTATCTCTATCATGCTAGTTCGGGGGAAGTTACGCTTGACCGAATTGATCGCCTCTTCGGCTTGCTCCGCTGTAAAAACACCACGAACACCATCAACGGACCTAATTTGTGCACCTGCCAGTGCGGCAGCGCCGCCGGACTCAGAATTTATAATGTGTGAAGTTTTATCTGCAATGATTTCATCACCAGGTTGACAATGAACAATCATAGCTACCTGGTTGCACATAGTCCCCGATGGCATGAAAACTGCAGATTCCTTACCCGTCAACTCTGTTGCCAATTCACATAAACGATTTGCGCTTGGATCCTCGCCACGCTGTTCATCACCAACTTCCGCTGAGACCATCGCATGGCGCATCCCTTCGGATGGACGCGTCTGAGTATCACTGTGAAGGTCTACTTCAATAGTCATCATCAACTTCCTCTACTCGTCGCCCTTTTTAAATATATCGAATAATCCCATTACATGCGCCACATGCAAAGCTAAAACACTCCCCCAACCCACCATTGGCAATAACACCCATTTACTCTCTGGATACATGGTTAGGTTACAAGCTATCAGGACCAGCATACCCAACGCATATACTCCCAAGTGAATAATAAAGTATCTTAACTTGCGCTGCGCTCCAGAAGTTTCTAAATCGTTTTGCATACAAACCTCTTAAAGCGGAATGTTGTCATGCTTTTTGAGAGGATTTTCTAGCTGTTTATTTGCCAACATTTTCAGTCCACGGCATATTCGAAAGCGGGTATTTCGTGGCATAATCACATCATCAATAAATCCATACCGCCCGGCCACAAAAGGATTAGAGAATTTCTCACGATATTCGTCTGTCCTTTCCTTAATTTTGGCCTCATCACCTATATCTTGTCGAAAAATAATTTCCACCGCGCCTTGCGGCCCCATGACGGCAATTTCCGCACTTGGCCAAGCATAGTTCAAGTCACCCCGAAGATGCTTCGAGCTCATCACGTCATACGCTCCACCATAAGCTTTCCGAGTTATAACCGTCACCTTTGGAACAGTTGCTTCTGCATAGGCAAAAAGTAACTTAGCACCGTGTTTAATGATCCCTCCATATTCCTGAGAAGTTCCTGGCATAAAGCCTGGAACATCAACCAAGGTTAAGATTGGAATGTTAAAGGCGTCACAGAACCTGACAAAACGT
>PAXN01000013.1 GCA_002715005.1 Rhodospirillaceae bacterium | reverse complement strand
ACCATAATCCTGTAAGCGGTCTTTTAGCCTAAACGCCAGTACCTCAGAAGATCTCTTCCTTAACTCAGATGTCGAAAAAGTACTTGGATTTAGTTTGTATTGATTTGTCTTTGCGATCAGTTGCGACATTCTCTCAACCGTATCGTCACGAACATATTCAATTATGGCTACAGGTTTGAGGTCGCGAAGGAAGCCTTCTATATCTGTCGTTTCTTGTAGTTCAGAATGAACTGTATTTAGGCTTTGATAGCTTGCACGGCGCGCAAAATCTTCTTCTGTTAAGGAGGCTACAGGAAATGGAATAAAATGGTCGAGGCGGCGAATAAATTCAGAGGGGTCTCCATCTAATTCAATTACCCAAACTTCTGGCACTTGTTTCCGAACTAAAGCACACTCGACCGGACTATCATCGGCAAATACAACCGAGTCCAGGCCAACGTTAAGCGTTTCAGCTATAGCTCTGATATTGGTTGCCTTATCTTTATAATTTGCTATGAAAACTGGGAAGTCGGCTTCTTGTAGAACCATTGCACCGTGTTCTCTAAAGGGTTGAAGTGCTATTTCTTCAGAGTTTTTTGAGCAAACCGCTAAAACTATCCCTCTTTCGCTCAGTGATTTTAGATATTTTTGAAATTCTATGAATGATTCACCATCACTTGTTTCAGGCCCAAGAGTGATACCATCAAGTCCATCATCTCCAATTGTTCCGCCCCACAATGTATTATCCAAATCTAATACAAGGACCTTGCGTGCCTTGCCTAATATCGCGGAAGCTGATGCGGCGATCGAATTGGCTATTATTGGAAGAGCATCCATAGACATTGGCTGTTTGGCCATATGATAGAGCCGTTGGTCATGCCAGAGTGTTTCGCCAACAGAAGCGCACAGCTGCTCTGTATCGATTAGTTTAATATGCCCGGGTACATCACAGGCAAGGCGCATATTTACTGATCGAATGTAGTTTAAAAAACCGCCTGGCTTTAAACCATCAACTTCTCCCAGTCTACGGGTTAGTGGAGGGTCAAATGTAAAAAGAACGGTGGGAGCATCGATGTTTTTGAGAAGATTTATCCAGAAATCGACTTCACGGCCTAAACAATTCTCTACCATTGAATTACTAGCATCTGTGGCAGGTGGAAATCTCAAGTCGCGGTGGGTAGGAAAAAAGATCACCAATTCAGGATCAAATCTCGATAATTCACTCTCTTTGTTCAGAATGTCTTGTTGAAAACTACCGTATTCAGATTCGTAAAGAGTTGGAGAAATGCCACGCTGAAGAAAAAATAACGGCAAGATTTCAGCCAAAAATTTGGTCATGAAACCGCCGCACAAGGCGACCCTTTTAACTGTGCTCAACTTCTCAAGAGGTAGATTTGTTTTAGAGAATATTTTAGCTAATTTTTGCAAAGAATGCGTATCTTGGCTGACGAGGAATGGGTCCCGTAATGCTAACTCTAAAGTTTTTTGGCGGTTCTCCGTCACTGTATTTTATCCTGTCTTAACGGCGAGTTCCGCGAGAAATTGGTACAATATTGCCGTAGAGGGCATCAGCATCCGGTTGCATCATGAAAGCACAAAGGTTTGCCACTTCCTCTGGGGTGGTCAATTTTTTTTCCGGCATGCGTTCAGCTAATAATTCAAGATATTCATCCGGCATATCGCCCGTTAATGGGGACTTGATGAGCCCAGGGGCGATGATGTGCACTCGTATTTTTGAACTTAAAAGCTCTTGAGAAAGCACTTTGGCATATGTTGTGAGAGCAGCTTTTGCGGATAAATATGGAGCAATTTTGATCGGAGGTGTGCCGAGCAAATACTCCGTTGATAGAACAATAACACGGGCGCCGTCCTCTCTATTTTCAAGGGCGGTCTTAAAATGCTGCATTATGAGGTGAAACGGTTTGAGTTGACTGTCTAATTGTTGCTGAAATATTTGCCATTCCGTTCGGAGAGTTAGTTTGTGAGGGAAAGGCATCGCAGCTGCGAAGATCAGCCCAGATAAATTTTCTGCGCATTTATGAACTTTTTCGGCACATTTTTGGGTAACCAATTGATCTGAAATATCTCCAGAAATCACTGGCGCTTTTAATTTTGAGGCTAAATTCCTTAGGCGCTTGCTATCTGTGGCACCATGTAAAATTACGGAACAGCCGTCGTCAGTGAGTTTGGTTGCTATCGCTGATCCTATTGTTCCGGATGCGCCGATTATGAGGATAGGATCTTGCATGTCATTTTCCCTCGGGCCACCGTATTCCCGGATTTTGAATTCGTACCAATTTTTGTAATTAAAACCTTCAATTCAACTATCCGCAGTTCTGGATGCAAATTTATAATCGTTGCCGATAAATTGAGTCTGTCGCCTGCATATGCTGCATTGGGGTAAGCTAATGTCTGGTCAATTAAAAGACAACGACGTCCAGGCAGTTTCATTCCTACTAGGCTAGATAATTTTGCGCCTAATAGAAGTCCGTGTGCCACGCTATCTCTGTAGCCTGCTGAAATCGCGTAGTCAGTATCAATATGTAGAGGATTAAAATCCCCACTGAGATTTGCAAAGCTGGCAATATCCTGCTTCGTAACGGTCCAAGTTTTTTTGGCTCTGTCACCAACCTTTAAGTCTTCAATATTTCTATCGATTGCTTCCACATCCAACGGAAGTATCCTTTTCTAACGCAGCAAGGGGCAAACATAGCAGAACTCCAAGCGCTGCTAACCACCATATTGACCAAATAGAAAAATTACCAAGTGACGAGCACAAGAAAGACGCTAACAATGTAATTGCAGTGATTGCCGGAAACGCGTTCTGAGCGGCTTGTTTAAAGAGGATAGCAAACGCTGCAAATAATGTTGCGAGCAGGGTAATGATGCCTAACAAACCCGTTTCTGAAAAAATTTCTAAAAACCAATTATGTGGGTGAGACGGAACATATTGTTGGTTCATGCCAGGGATAATGGCACTGGCGCCGGGGATTAGGTTTATCGTATTGGGGCCAATTCCTAACCAGGGGTATTTCATAGCAACTTCAAGTGTAAACCCCCAGATAACCTGACGATGCCAGTCGGGTAGGGGTAATGTGGGCATTGGCTCGGGTGATACAGGGGGGACAGGCAGGCTAGTAAAAATATACGCAGCGAACACGCTCGCTGCGGATATAACTACTACAAGCACGGCAATGACTGAAATGCCATTTAGTCGCCGCAGCAATAGTGTAAGAATAAATGCGCAAAGTGCAGCCACAACTCCAAAAGAAGCTGACATGCCGGGCTGCTGACCATTCCCATATAGCAGAGTAATAATCAAAGGCACGCTAGCAAAAGATATAGTCCTCCATATGCCACCAATTCTGAAGCCGGCCCATATCAGGACAGGAAGGGCACATGCAGTAACCGAATAAAAAGGCTTCAGCATTTGGAACAGAACTGGAACTGGGGATATTTTTAAAATTTCTGAAACAAATTCAGTTTTAAAAACTGATGTGTAAAGATCAAAAATTGCACTGTCGACGTATAGCGAGAAATTCGCTACCAACAAAACAATCCCATAACCCAAGACCAATGATTTTAGGCAGGCAGTTAGTAAGGCCTTATCTGAACGCAGAAAGTCTGCGAGGAGATAAAAAAATGAGATCAGCAAAATAATACGCGTCCAGGTAAGCAGTGATTTTGCGATATCGTATGAAAAAATGCTGCTAACCAGCCAAAGAGATGCAGTGCAAAGTACTAGATAGAAAAACCAACGATTTTCTTTTTGTAAACGAAAAATAGGCTTTTTCTGGATATATGATGCGTGTGCCATAACAGCTAATGCTGGAAGAAAAAGGCTTGCAAAAATTAATGTCTTTCCGAGAACAAGGGCTGGCGTCCCAAGCCCAAGTGAAATGGCAACATATGTTTGCCATCTTTTGCTTCTTAACCAGACAAACATTTTCAGAAGCACCTTGGCCCAAAATAATTTTTAACAACTAAATTTAATACACTTTGCGTGATGCAATGAATAAGACGGGCAGCTTCCCGCTTTGCCACCGCAAAATTGTTTTGGTTTTAGTAGTTATAAAGAAATTCAGTATTGAGTCATGAAGTTAATTACCGATGCCGNCGGCAACACGTGTAGTTCCGGCATGCTATATCAAGGATCGGCTAACTGATTAAACGTAGAACGGTTATGCTGTGCCCTGGTGTAGCTATGACTTTAGACAAAATCGTCAGAGATAACCCCACTANTAGTCCTGATGGNCAGAGGCTCGATATAGGGACAAAAGACACTGAAAGATTTTGCGACGGTCAGTTCCTTTGAGTTTGTAAAGTGTCTCCTGCCCATGGAATATATTTTTATCTGTTGTGATAAGATTACTCGTTTAATCTAGTCGTCAGATTGCAGTATTTTAGCCCCAGCTGTGCGCTCGATAACCTTCACGATCTCGCTTAAGTCGCCGTCCTGCAGTCCCATTGCCAGTGCCTGTTGAATAGTCTGATAGGTTGCACTTCCAACACCTTGAGGTACCTTGAGGCGTTCCGATTCTACACGCCAAAGCATCGCGTCCTTCGCAATAATATGCATTGGCGCNTGCAGATTAAATTCTCCTTTCATNACGGAGTTGGGGATCTTNGACAAGGTGGCGCTATTTTGGCCGGAACCAGAGTTGATGACATCAAGAGCCTTTTGTGGNTCAAGGCCTCCTTTTGAAGCCAATGTCAAAGCTTCCAGACCGATCACCAAATTCGTGAAAGACATGATATTATTGCAGACTTTAGCAATTTGAGCCTGCCCTACCTGATCTCCCACGTAAAAGATGTCGCGGGCAAACGACTTTAAAAAGGGTTCGACTTGATCATAGACGGCTTGTGGGCCCGAGGTGATAACAGTCATATCAGCATCCCACGCCCGCTGCACGCCGCCGGTAATCGGGGCGTCCAGCATCGGAATACCTTTCGCTGAGAGGATTTCCTCCATCTCAGAGACTACTTCCGTCCCCACTGTGCCAAGATTGACAAAAGTCTTCATTTGGTTGCCGTAAATTACGCCTTCTTCTCCGGTAATGACCGTACGGAAGGTCTCTATGCTTGGCATACAGGCGAAAACCAAATCAGATTCGTTCGCAACGGTAACCGGAGAGCCGACAATCCGCGCTTGTTTTTCTGCTAGCTTAATGGTCGCTTGTGGATTTATGTCATAAGCTACGAGCGACTTTTCTTGATCAAGAATATTTGCCGCCAGTGGTTCGCCCATGCTGCCGGTTCCGATAAATCCCGCCTGCATCTTTGCATCTCCCCATTGGGTTAAGATTAAAGTGATTAAATGAGCAAAAGTAAACCGACCAGCCGGTACGCCTGTGCTACCTGTGTACTGCCTAATATGAATGATAAAAAATTAAAGCAAGCCACAGAAGAGACTGTTCTTTGGGACGATCAAGGTAAAGGCCTAAGATCTATAAAGACTTGAAGGCCCATGGAGCCGAACAATTTCCGAATTGCTTGTTATAGACTTTGCTTGGGAAAGGCCAGACAACCTGAGTTCTTCCGCATCCCATCCAACTGGCTTGCCTTGCGCCATACACAGCTGACCATTAATTACAACTGCGTCCACTTGATCTCGGTTGTAATACCGGACTAATTCCCATTCAAAGTCATGACTGGGGAGACATTCGGGTGCCATCATATCCAAAATCAAAAAATCCGCGGCACAACCCTCTTTAAGGTAGCCGTGATTACCGGCGCTGCCAGTAGCTTCTGCGCCTTGAGCAGTTGCTGCCTCGACCCAAGTCCAGGCGGCCCCGCATGAAAAATCGGCTATTGGCAAACCATGTTCAATTCGCTGGCACGCTTCTGCTGCCATGAGGTTTTTAAAACCATCAGCAGAAGTTGTATCTGATCCCATGCCGAAGCGCACGCCCCGCTGCGCAAAACGCAACGCTGGCGCAACAGCATTTCCTTTCCAAATGCTCGCTAGTGGATTGTAGGAAACCGCTGTGTCTGTCTCTACAATCAATTCAATCTCCGCTTCAGAAACAAGCGTAACATGGTGCAATAGAACATGGGGGCCGAGCACGGAATGTTTATGTAATAGTTCGATCGGACGCAGGCCATGAGCCAAAATAGAGTCATGTAATTCCGGGAAATGTTCATTAGAATGTATTTGCAGGAGTATTTTGTTCTTTTCGCAGAGAGCTGAAAGTTTGGAGAGTGTCTCGGGAGAATTCCCCATAAAAGAGCTGCAACAAACAGAGGGACTTATAAGCTCATGTTTTTCACAATGCTCAATGTGTTTAAGAATTACATCTTCAATCTCTGACCAATTTTTATTGCCGTGTCCTGTGCCAATTTCACCAGAAAATTCATCTAACCCGCAGGCTGAAACCAGCCTTATGCCAGTCTCAAGTGCTGCTTGATGNACCCCGGCATTTTTATGAAAGCTATTAAGGCCATAATTAACCACCTTTGTAAAACCGCCCCGAAGTGCCTCCCAAAATGCCCATTTAGCCGAAAGATAGCACTGTTCTTGATCCATATCTCTTTCCATTGGATGCCAAATACGTCGCCATATTTGCGCGGGCTCACCCCCAATAAGTGCCTTCCCGAAAATTTGTCCAACATGAGTGTGTGCATCCACGAAACCGGGCACCACTGCCCTACCAGGCAACTTTTCTGCTTCAGGATAAAGTTCGACAGGGCCGATACCGGTTACCTTAGCACCTGTATATTTAATGGCCCAATCATGCTTCACTCCTTCGTGCGTGAGCAGTACTTCGGGTGCTAGGCAAACGTTATTAGCCGAGAGGCATTTAAAATTCATTTAGTTTATTTTCCACGCGATGTGCGCTTGAGTCGTAAATTTGCTTTTATCACCTACTACCCATTAACTTTTTCTGCGTCAATAAACTAAGTCACGCGTGCCATTCGTAAGTCATTTTACTTACCAGGCAGATGGTTGATACTATCACATGCATCCAAATTGAAAGCAGACGCAACTTGTTCCACAAATTTAGCAGCAGCAACCGATAGATTACGCCCACGTAACTTGATGAGTTGCACTGACATTTTTCGGGGTGCATTTAATATCAAGGGTCTCCTTACCAACCCATGAGGATCATTTTCCGAAAGACCAATCTCAATCTCAAAACCAACAGCATCACTATTCAATATGTAATTTTGAAGCAAAATAAAACTATTAGACTTCAGATAAGGGCGCAGTGACAGACGAGATAATTGTGCTTGGGAGTCTAAAATTTTACCGATTGAGAAACTGCTATCGTGCAAAGCTAGTGGAAATTCGACGCACTGCGTAAGATTTAACCTTTCGTGCTGAGTTAAGGGGTGGACCGAAGATATAATTGCAAAAATTGACTGTTCAAGTCTCGCGACTGTCTCGAAGCTCTCGGTTGGGAGGGGTGAGAATGTTATTGCCAAATCAGCTTCGTAATTGAGAAGCGCCACCTCTGATTCCTCTGGGTCAGCAACACTTACGCTGAAATCAACGCCCGGAAACTGTTTTTGGTATTTCAAAATCTGTCTCGGTAAAAAGTGAGGCAGTAAAGGCTGAGAACATGTTATCGATACGGTTCCACGACGGATACCTCGTAGGTCTTCAATCTGTGCCTTTAGTACTTCTATTTCCGCCAAATGTTTTTTGAAAGCGTGAACAGCAAGTTCACCAGCAGCATTTAGCCTTACACCTTGCGCATTTTTCTCAAAAATTGGGCCACCCATCTCTTGCTCAAAAGATTGAATTCGTCTGTTGAGTGAAGATGGAGTGATTGCTAATCTTTCGGCTGCCTTTCGGACGGACCCAGCCCGTACAACCTCTAAAATACATCTGTAAATTATGATATTACGCATAATAAATTACAGCCAATTTGAAAATTCATCGGTTCAGCCACACTTGCAATAAGTGCTTCTTGATATATTCGACCTTTTGGAACCCCAGGCGCGCAGTAACCACAGATGCGATCTATTTTTTGCACAAGGTCGTAGCAAAATTAGCAGCAGACAGCAACAAAGGTCATAACTACTAATTTCGTATATAGCTTTTCAGATTCTTACTAAAACAAAAAAGTTTTTTTCTGAAAAAATATAGCATTCGCAAGTAACTTTCGGAAACATACAACATGTCTAATATATCAGCAGACCCATATAATTGGCCTTTTAACGGCGATCTGCGACCAGAAAATACAGCACTTATTGTAATTGATATGCAGACCGATTTTTGTGGCCCGGGTGGCTATGTCGATAGCATGGGATATGATCTAAACCTAACACGTGTCGCGATTGATCCAATCAAGTCAGTTCTGAAAACAATGCGAAAGAAAAGATATCATATTATTCATACTCGTGAGGGTCACCGTCCTGATTTGTCCGATCTACCAGCTAATAAACGATGGAGATCACAACAAATAGGTGCCGGGATTGGTGATCCCGGCCCTTGTGGTAAAATTCTAATTCGCGGTGAACCTGGCTGGGAAATAATTGATGAATTAAAACCCGACCCTGGTGAGCCCATTATCGACAAACCTGGTAAAGGCAGTTTTTGTGCTACTGATTTAGAACTACTGTTGCGTACCCGTAATATCGATAACCTTATCTTAACGGGCATTACCACGGATGTTTGTGTTCATACAACTATGAGAGAGGCAAATGATAGAGGGTTTGAGTGTCTGATTCTCGAGGACTGCTGCGGCGCTACCGACAAAGGTAACCACGATGCTGCGATTAAGATGGTAAAAATGCAAGGTGGTGTTTTTGGTGCAGTCTCAGAAAGCCAAACGTTAATGGATCAGCTTGCCTAAATTTTTCAAAATTTATGCAGAAGGATTTCTCACTTACTATACCCACTCTTCGCAAAGCGTATGCGAATGGAATCCATCCCGCCGACATTATTCAAGAAATTTATGGGAAAATTTCCGATTCTAAAGACTTTAACATCTTCATTAGTTTATATCCCATTGACGAAGCCATTACCCAAGCTGAAGCCCTGGATAATTTCGAGACAAAGTAGTCTTAAATTTAGATTAAATTGTAGATTTTGTTTGAGCCAAATGAGCCACAAGAAAAGGTTCTGCTCAGATTTCCTCCCTAATAATTAGCCCAATTAAAATTTTTTAATGCATTTTTTGAACCACCTTGTAGCAAAAATAGCATCACCATAAGTGTTTTGAATGTAGCACAATACCTTCCCCTTATTCGCCTTCCTAAAACATAAAAAAACATTACAAGGAGTACATTATGAAATGGATGTCTAATAGTCGGAACGTATTGATGATGAGCGGCTTAGTTGCTTTCATGGCAGCTCCAGCATTTGCCGAGAAGATGAAAGCAACATTAGCACAAAGTATTTCACCGTTAGCTGCTATTGCTACCGTTGCGAAGGCAAAAGACTTTTATGGAAAACATGGGCTCGATATAGAAGTCAAATATTTCACGAGCGGCAAACGAAGCTTAGCAGCCGTTATGGGTGGAGGTGCAGATATTGCTACAAATGCAGAGTCTCCGACCACCGCAGCAGCAATGGCAAAGCAACCTATCGCTTTTTTAGCCAGAATAAACTATGCGTTTGTGAAAACACTAGTAAGTAAAAAGTCGGGCATAAAAGGTATTGCTGATCTAGCTGGAAAAAAAATCGGGTACACAGTCGGAACTGGAGGCCAAGTCTACACCAATTACCTGTTAAAAAAGGCTGGCATCACAGAAAAAGATGTGACGCTTGTTAATATGCGTCCGCAAGAACTGCTTCCAGCTATGGCCGCAGGTAGCGTGGATGCTATAAATAGCTGGGAACCAAACATTACTAATGCCAAGCGCGCTGTTAAAGGGTCGTCAATTATTGACACCAAAGGTATCTATGCGGAGTCATTCAACGTTTTAACGCTTCGACCATTCCTAAATAAGAACCCAGAATTATTTGTAAGATTAATGCGAGCCTATATAGACGCTGAAAAATTCTTAAAGAAGAACCCAGAGGAGTCGATTAAGATTGTGGCCAAACGCGCCGGCATGCAGCCATCGGACCTCAAAGCCATATGGAATGATTATACTTTTTCTGTTGTGTTAGATGATAAGACAGTAAAGGTGTTAAAAGCCCATGCGGCGTGGCGACTTGAGACCGGCAACCATCCAGAAGGTGCAAAGATGCCTGACTTCATGAAAGTAATTGAGCCAGGCCCATTGAGAAAAGTTGATCCAAGTCGAATTCAAATCACTGGCATGTAAAAAATTATTTCGTTAGGAGTTTAGAATTTTTTCTAAGCTCCTAACGTTTAATAAGAGTTGCGTCATGCCTGACAAGCCTAGGTCGAAGATAAATAGCCGGTACTATATTTTCTTCTCGGTAATATCGATCCCATTTTTTTTGTTTATTTGGGAGTTAGCCGCTCGAGCAGAGGGGTCAAACATGGTTTTATTCCCTCCACCTACACTTGTGGTCGAGGGAATGGCTAGATGGATTGAAAGTGGCGACTTTGTAATTGATTTATGGACTAGTGTAAGGCGCGTTGTAGTTGGCTTCCTTCTCGGCTCGAGTGTGGGCGTAATAATGGGTGTTCTGACTGGTCGCGTACAATTGATCTCAAGTTTCCTCTCACCGGTTTTTCATATTCTCCGACCAATCCCGCCAATAGCATTTATACCGATTGTTATTTTATGGTTTGGTCTCTCAGAGACTGGCAAGCTTTTCCTTATCTTTTGGGGTGTGTATTTTATGGTTTGGATTTCTACACACCTTGCTGTTCAAAATGTGGATAAGGGCCTAATTAGAGCTGCACAAGCGCTAGGAACACCGGAACATCTAATGCTGAAAGAGGTAATCTTTTTTGGCGCTTTACCAGTTATTTTTGTAGGTTTACGAACCTCTGTGGGCATCTCTTTTTATACACTTGTAGCAGCTGAGCTTGCGGGGACGGTTGCGGGTGTTTTTTTTCGAATTGATATTGCTCAACAGAACCTCCAAACAGGACAAGTTTTAGGTGGATTGCTGGTACTTGGCACAATGTCTTTTGCAGCTGATAGAGCCTTCAGTGCTCTAGCAAAAAAACTTGTCTGGTGGAGATAAGGTAACTGTTCGTTCCCTTTAACAAGTAGTGTTTGATGGTCCAGGAAAAACCAATAATAGATCTTAAAAAGATATCCGTCATTTTTGATACAAAAGACGGTGACTTTCTCGCTGTCGACAGAGTATCCTTAGAAGTGGCAGCTGGAGAGTTTATTTGCCTATTGGGGCCATCTGGATGTGGAAAATCGACTGTCTTAAATGCAATTGCCGGTTTTGAACCTTACATCGGAACGATATCTGTGTTGGGCAACCCAGTCTTTGGCCCCGGCCCCGAACGGGGCATGGTTTTTCAACAGCCAAATCTTTTCCCATGGAGGACAGTTCGCGGAAACATAAGCCACGGGCCGCGAATGCGCGGCAAATCAAAAGAAGAAGTCACCCAAATAACCGATGACCTAATGGGTATGGTGGGTTTGACCAATTTCTCAAATAGCTATCCGCACATGCTTTCAGGAGGTATGCAACAAAGAGTGGCACTGGCACGGGCTCTCGCGAACGAACCGAAGATGCTGTTAATGGACGAACCCTTTGGTGCACTCGATGCACAAACCAGATCTATCATGCAAGAGCATCTCCTAAGCATATGGACCCGATTAAATACTACTATTGTATTTGTTACGCACGATGTCGAAGAGGCTATTTTTCTAGCGGACAGAGTTTTTATTATGACTGCTAGCCCAGGCAGAATCAAAAGCAACTTTTCCGTAGACCTCGATCGACCACGCGGCATAAAAACTTTGAATAGTCAGACCTTTCTGAAACTTCGTCAACATTGTCTCGAAGAAATCAGAGAAGAAAGCGCACGTGCCTTTAGCCAACAAGGTATTATATAAAAGCGCATTTACTTTATAGAAGACCAATCATTTATTTTCTGGTGAAAAAATAATGTCGAGTGAAAAAGATAAAAAACCTCATCACAGTTCACAATCTGATGCCGCGTTAAAAACGGCAGCTTTGGAAGCTGTGTTGTTAGAAAAAGGCCTCGTTGATAGGGAAACTTTGGATGAATTAATTGACTTTTATCAAAATGAAGTCGGCCCAAGAAACGGGGCTAAAGTGATTGCTAAAGCATGGTCAGATCCCGAATATAAGCAGTGGCTATTAAGTGATGCTACATCTGCTATTGCCAGTCTTGGTTTTAGCGGACGCCAAGGCGAGAATATGGTTGCCATCGAAAACACCAAAGAAGTTCATAACATGGTGGTATGTACACTGTGTTCTTGCTATCCCATTCCTGTCTTAGGATTACCACCAACATGGTATAAATCAGCTCCCTATAGGTCTAGAGCTGTTATTGAACCAAGAGCAGTTCTCGAGGAATTTGGACTTCGCTTTTCAAATGACGTCCAAATTCGTGTTTGGGACTCCACGGCTGAGTTACGATATCTGATAGTGCCGATAAAACCCCAGGGGACAGAGAATTGGCCCGAAGAAAAATTAGCTAAGTTGGTGAACCGAGATTCGATGATCGGTACTGGCTTACCTTACAATGCATCAGAGGTGAGCGTATGAACAGTATTCATGATATGGGGGGCTGCCATGGTATGGGTGAAATTTCGCGAGAGCAAAATGAACCCTTCTTCCATGAGACGTGGGAAGCTCGATTATTTGCTTGCCAGTTCGCAATGAATGCATGTGGTTCATGGACTTTAGATCGCGTTAGGTGGTTTAGAGAACAAATGCCTGGACCACTATATTTGAATTCAAAATATTATGAGATATGGCTTGATGCATTAATAAGGCTAATCATAGATGCGGGCTTTGCCTCTGCAAATGAACTGAAAACAGGCAATTGTGAGGATAACGTTAAAAGGTTTAGCCCAGCTTTGAGGCCTGAAAATGTTAAACGCCAGATGCTAAAAGGCATAACCTCACGCCGCGAGAATTCTGAAATCGAACAAAGATTTTCCCAGGGCGACCAAGTTCGAGCGCTTAATATAAATCCTAAAAGTCATACTCGCCTACCTCGTTATGTGCGAGGTAAATGTGGAGTTGTGGAAGCAAAGCGTGGTGTCTTCGTGTTTCCTGATACTAATTCTCAAGGGTTAGGGGAGAAACCACAAGCCGTTTATAGTGTTTGTTTCACACCCGAGGAGATTTGGGGGCCAGATCATAAACACCAAAATGATTTGATTTATGTTGATATGTGGGAGAACTACCTTGAAAAAGTGTAGCCAATAAATGTTCGGCAATAAAAAAGAACATAATTTTAATGAAAAATGGGAAGCGCAGGCTTTTGTGCTTGTTTGCCATCTCAATGAACTTGGATACATCTCTTGGTCAGAATGGACAGAACTACTGTCAAAGCATTTACAATTTCATAAAAAAAGCCAAGAGTTTACTGGGAATAGACCGTACTACGTTAGCTGGTTAGCAGCGGCGGAGGAAATACTAATACAAAACGGATTGGTGACATCTGATGAGTTGTTTCGAAAGAAGGAAGATCTTCAGCTTGTTGAATTGAAAAATCGTCACTAAAGTGAAATCGAATTCTTGCTCCGGTAGTTCATTTATATCGTGTCTAATTTTGCACGACACTTCTTTCGGCCAGATTTCGAGTGGTAATTCAGCGTTCTTGTTTTTGGAAGCAGCGTCATTCGAGTAAGAGAAGTTTAGACATATAAGGGCTAGAAATAGAAGATAATTCATTTTTTTGCTCCTTAGGTCACGTCTCTATCTTTTTTCAGACGAAAAACCCAAATTGATAACAAAATGATGACCAATGGGTGCGCATTACACGCACCAATAGGGAGACTTTAAAATGGCATCTTATAAAGTGTATTTCGTATTCGAATGCTCACCAGAAACTCACTGGGGTGAGGAAACAGATGACGAGATCATTATCGACGGCGTTGAGCATTACGTAGATGGCGAGGAGTGTTTTGATAGTGATGGCGAAGACTCAATAATAAAAAATTGGGAAGATGCGGTTGACGATATCACTGCAAAATGGGAAGGCGATTCATTGAGTGAATACGATTACATAGATCAGTCCAAAAAGAATCCGCACAACAACGGAAAGACGGAGTTTGGAGATGGAACTGGCGATGTAAACTTTGAGACAACTAAAGTGGAAATTTTTGGAGATAATGAGTGGGAAAACCTCATAGAGTCTAAAAATCTATAGCGACAGCTATAGCGAATATGCACGCGGCAACGTGGGGGAGATGACAGATGGCTGGTAGCAAAGAGATTGAATTTTTGTTTGCTCGTAACTCAGCAGAACGACAGCAAGTTTACAAAAATAACGCTGGGGATATGCTCACAGTCCACATTTATTGGAAATTCTATGGTGGAACGCTTAAGATTGAGAGTGCTAACGAATTGGATTTAGAAGGTTTACTGGCTAATGAAAATTCAGAGTGGAAATCCCACGAATTTGAACCAGACGAAGGCTATGCGCCAGATGAAATAGTTCTGGATCCAGAGAATGACGATTTTGAGGATATTCTGATTGAACAAGATATAGGTTTGTTGGAGGGGAAACTTAGTGAGGATGGTTATACGCTCATATCTGATGAGATGATTTTTGAACCTGGCGCGTTAGAACTCGCCAGCTAACTTATAATCTGTGGTCTACTACATCGTTTAAGAATTAGAAATCCAACAATTAAATAGAGCAAGAGATGAAGGAAGATGAGTAGGAAGAGTGACAGGAAGAGAGTTAGGAAGGAACTTGTCGCAACTTACGAGCTTTTTAATATCAATAGGACGAAGCTTGAAAACCTACTGCATCGGGTGTTTTCCACTGCGAAGCTGGATATTGAAGTCAAGAATCGGTTTGGTAAACCCAGCGTGCCACGCGAATGGTTTCTGGTGCCATTTCATGCCATCGATACTGCTGTAGATAGATTGAAAGATCGTAGCCTTGTAAATTATGTTTATGACCCTGATATCGCACAATTAAAACTTCGTAAGGCGAATTAACAAATTTATTAGTAGACGCCTATACCGCTCACTAGATGGGTGGTCTCGAGAGCT
>PAXN01000012.1 GCA_002715005.1 Rhodospirillaceae bacterium | reverse complement strand
AAACTGGTTAGAGTTGGGTGAAGGGCACGACCTAGGAGCACTAGACTGATTAGGTCAGAAAGGCCCCAGGGTATATTCCCCAGGGCCATATTATTGCAAATATATTAACCAAACCATATACTTGGTTCAAAAGTTCTACTTTTCAATGGGCAACTCTTTAGGCAACCCGGCTGTCGCTAAATCTTCACTTTCCGCTTCGCCATCATTTATTTCTAAGCCACCACCTTCTAGCATGACTTCGGTCAAAATGCCGGCGCTTTGCCTGACGCGTTGCTCAATATCTATAGCAATTTCCGTATTTTCTTTGAGGAAGGTCTTAGCATTTTCGCGGCCCTGACCAATCCGTTGATCTCCATAAGAAAACCATGCACCGGACTTCTCGACGATTCCCGCATTTACACCTAGATCTAACAATTCTCCGGTTTTGGAAATGCCTTCGCCATACATAATATCAAATTCAATAACCTTAAACGGCGGTGCCACTTTGTTTTTAACAACTTTTACTCTGGTCTGGTTACCAACAACATCATCTTTGTCCTTAATTGCACCAATCCTACGAATATCAAGGCGAACACTGGAATAAAACTTAAGTGCATTGCCACCCGTTGTAGTTTCAGGACTGCCGAACATAACGCCAATTTTCATCCGGATTTGATTGATGAAAATCACCATCGTGTGTGATCGCGAAATAGACCCCGTAAGCTTGCGTAATGCTTGGCTCATAAGCCGTGCATGAAAACCCACGTGATGATCCCCCATCTCACCTTCTAGTTCAGCCCGTGGAACAAGAGCTGCTACCGAGTCAACGACAAGTATATCCAAAGCACCAGAGCGTACCAACGTATCAGCAATTTCTAAGGCCTGCTCGCCCGCATCTGGTTGAGAAATCAGTAAGTCGTCAAGATTCACACCCAGTTTTTTTGCGTAAGACGGATCTAGGGCATGCTCTGCATCTAAAAATGCGCATGTACCTCCAGTTTTCTGGGCCTCAGCAATAACATGCAATGCTAAAGTCGTTTTACCCGAACTCTCCGGGCCATAGATTTCAATAATGCGCCCACGGGGCAAACCGCCAATTCCAAGCGCTATATCCAATCCCAATGACCCAGTGGATACAGATTCAATATCGACGGCCTGATCATTTTGGCCCAACTTCATAATAGAGCCTTTGCCGTAGGACCGTTCAATTTGTCCCAGCGCGGCTTCTAAAGCTTTTTGCTTATCCATATTATCCTTTTCGACGAGGCGTAATGCTGCTTGCGACATATGACGTTCCTTTCCTTATTTCATAGCGGCCCCGAGCTTGCAACCAAACCGAAACCGGCACACCGCTTTAGATTCTATTTTTCCGTACACAATAGTGTACGCGATTTGTTCTATTTTTCAAGTTCTTTTTTTGTTCTTAGGCAACAACAAAAATTATTGATATAACTCATATACTTAATGAATTATTGATTGGGAGACATGTTAATATTCATATGATGATCACGACTTACTATTGCAGCCTTTAACGTCCGAGGAAAAAATTTTTGGCTAAAGATTACAGCCCAAATAATAAGATTTTCGTTATCGATTCTTCCGTATAGTGGAAATTACAGATGACCATCAAATCCCAATGATCCCTAAAGGCTGCTTTAATTATCGCAGCACTATTTACTTGTGACAGGATATTGCTTAACGCCGAACGCTAATCCATTCCCGTTTCGGCGGAATGACCACTACCTTTAAGACCCCAAACGTAACTTATAACTTCGGCAACTGCTTGATAATGTTCCGGCGGCACCTCTTCGTCCAAATCAACACTGGCAAACAATGCACGCGCCAAGGATGGGTTTTCCACAATTGTGATATCATTTTCTTCAGCGATCTCGCGAATCTTTAACGCAATAAAGTCTTGTCCCTTCGCAGTCACTCGGGGAGCCTCCATTTCGTCTAAATCGTATTTCAGCGCAACCGCATAATGAGTAGGGTTGGTGATCACGACATCCGCATCAGGTACCGAGGCCATCATACGCTGCCGGGCCCGTTCTTGGCGAATTTGCCGAAGCCGTTGTTTTGCCGTCGGATCACCTTCTGCTTGTTTATGTTCTTCTTTGACCTCTTGCTTAGTCATCCGAAGTTCTTTCTTGTGGCGAAAGCGTTGATAAATCAGATCAGCTATTGCGATGACCGCCAACACCGCAAGAATGGCAATCAACATTGCAATCAATGTTTCATGGAGAATATCTAGAAAGTCCGGGATTGAATAATTGGTCAATGAATCAAGCCCTGGCAACATTGGTAAAACCGGCAAGACGCCAATGACGGCAACAATGCTAATCTTCAAAATACCTTTGACGAATTCATTCAGCTGATTAACCGAGGCCAATCGCTTTATGCCCTTCAAAGGACTTATTTTCTCAGTTTTAATACCAATTGCTTTGGGCGAGAGAACAGGTCCATTTTGAACCAGCGGCGCCGCTGCAGAAACGAAGACAAGCATGGCCAATGGCCAAAATAATGCGGCACCAACGTTTATGAGGGTTTGGGCAAATACCGCAAAAACATCTTTCGGATGCATTATAAAGATGTGTGGTGTCTCAACAAATGGCACCAGGGCTAGTTTCACCTCACGCATTGCGGCAGGGAAAACCATAATAGTCAAAATACCGCCAGTAAGCAGGATTAGCCAGGTGTTGACCTCCCGACTAATCGCTACATTGCCCCGCTCCCGAGCTTCACTAAGCTTTTTCGGTGTGGGTTCTTCGGTCTTTTGTGATTGGTCGGCTTGCTCGGCCATTGACCTTCCCTCTAGCTCTCGTTCCGCCCCTTAAATGGGTGCCAGGAACCGCCCCATGTTGGATTCAAAATAGTTAAGAAACCACAAAAGTCCCGCCGGAAAAGCAATCAGCATCACGAGTAATCCAATCCAGATTTGTACTGGTAAAGCCACAAAGAAAACCGGAAGTTGAGGGTTTAGACGCGCAAGTAAGCCAAGACCAACATAAAAAAGTATACCCACAAACAAAAACGGCGTAGCAATTTGAAATCCAAGCAAGAAGCTTTGCGCGACAAACTTCGCAAATGTATCGGCTAAATCACCCAACTCGGGCACCGCCCCGGGAGCAAATAGTGTATAGCTATCTGCGACAGCCATTAGCATAATGTGATGAGTATCGGTTAAGAAAATTAGCAGCATGCCCAGTATAGATAGAAAAACCGCTGGCAAGCCGCCAGTATCGGACAAAAGTGGATTAAAAAGTAGCGCATTCGCAAAGCCGGCATAAAAACCCAAAATCGTTCCTGCCGTCGCTAGGCTGCTGATAATGACACGCGCAATACCACCAATAAAGAAACCAATTATCATCTCACCTCCCACCAACAAAACAAGAGAAATTGCCTGAGCGGGCGGAGGCGGCAAATTACTCTCCAAAACTGGCCCCAAAACAACCGTCATCGTAAAAGCTATTAGGAGACGTATCCGCGGTGAAACATAGGATTCCCCGAAACCAGGCATAACGGCTAGGGCTGCGCCCACACGAGTAAAAACCAAAAAATAAACAAAAACTTCGGCGGGGAGCAGTTCCTGCAGCATGAGGCGCTAAGTAACACCGATAATTCTATCGACAATACCTTCCATATACTTCGACATCGTTCCAAACATGAAGGGCAACAAGATAATTAATGAAACAAAGACCGCAAGAATCTTTGGCACAAAGGTAAGCGACATTTCCTGAATGGATGTCAGCGCCTGGAAAATAGCAATTACGAGACCAACAACTAAACCAATCAACATGATCGGCGATGCCACCTTTAACATGACCAAAACCGATTCACGGGCAAATTGAATAAACTGCGTTTCGTCCATCGAGACTTTCTGCCCTTCTCTGGATAAGTCTTTAAATCGGCATCCTAAGAATTTCTTGATAGGCAGCCATTACCCGGTCTCGCACAGCTACAACTGTTTGCAATGTGGTTTCCGCGTTTGTAACCGCCATAACTACATCTGTTACATCTGCTTCACCAGCAATCGCGGCAGCGGTAGCATCCTCAGCCGCACGGCCAGTTTCCAGTATATCCTTTGATGCAGAATTGACCATCTCAGCAAAAGTACCGGTCTTTGGTCCTTCGGGTGCGGACATACCCTCTGAACCAAGAGATTGCGCGCGTTTAAACGCATTGATCGCTTCCGTGGGATTAACTGCCATTCACTTATTCTCCGTTCTAAATCCAGTGCTCTTAACGCAACAGATCTATAGTCGCCATGATCATTGAACGCGAGGAATCCACCATATTCAAATTGGCTTGATAGCTTCTCTGTGCCTCGCGCATATCAACCATTTCTATCAAACTATTCACATTAGGCATTTTTACATAGCCATTCTCATTCGCAGCCGGATGGTTCGGGTCGTAATGAAGTCTAAATCTTGACTTATCTTCCTTAACTCGCGAAACCTTAACAAGATCCGCTTCCAAAGCACGATCAAACACATTTTTGAATGTAACCAAGCGACGCCTGTAAGGCTCACCACCAGGCTTTTCAGGCCCAGAATTCGCATTTGCCACATTTTCTGAGATAGTTCGAATTCTGGCACCCTGTGCCCGCATGCCAGAAGCAGCAACAAACATTGAAGTTTTCAGATCAGATGGCATAACAGGCCTCCTTATCAAAAATAATATTCTGACATAACATTATCTGCCACTACCTCGGCCAAGCGCCATCTTGAACATTGCAATATGCTTACGGTAAAGATTAGTCATCAAACGATGATCGCCAGCGGTTTCACTAACTTTCAGTACCTGCTCTTCCAACACAACGCTATTGCCGGTTGGCGCGACTTCATAGGGGTTACGCAATTTTTGGTTGGCAAATTCGTTATCACCGCCAACCCCTTTAATATGGCCGTCATGGGTTCGAGCCAGCTGGACACGAAAAGCATTCAACGGCCCCGACTTACGAAAATCCACATGCTTAAGTTCGCGTGCCTGATATTTTGGTGTATCAGCATTCGCGATATTTTCCGCAAGAACTCGCTGGCGTTGGCCTAGCCAACGCATTTTGCCATTCATCATCCGGAAGATTGCAAAGTCGTTCAGATCCATCGATCACGCCCCAAAACTTTCACATCAGCTCTCTCAAGTAAAATATTCTGCACGACACGTGCCAAACGATGCTTACCTAAAAAATTAAAGGCGGATGGCAGGTTGACATTTGTCATTTGAAATACCCAAAAATCTTCAATTCTCTATTGGCAGGTATTATAAAGACTTTATAAGTATTCAGTCAAAATTTATATTTATTTTTATTTGGTTTCTTTTATCTACCATTTAGTGAAAAAATCGATAAGAAGGCCACGGTAATTATACCAGCATCTAATTTAATCCCACCGATTCAACGATCCGATAGTGCACGATTCTTCTATTTCGCTCTAAAACGCTAAAAGAAGCTGTCACACGCGACCCAAGGTGATCTAGGCAATCGCGAGAGACACCAAAACAGTTATTTTATAAGATACTGATAATAAACTATAAAAATTACAATGACTGAATAACAATCATGGGTAACTTTATCGTCAGAGCGCTTTTTCTAGACTTGGAGAAATTCTTTGTTTCGCGGGTCGTCAAAGAGTAGGCTGAGTAATATCATTATCAGTGTACACCAAATTTACTGCGCGACCTAAAGTACGGATAGAAGATTGTCAGACAAGCTTCTAAATAGAAGTAAATCGAACAAAACTGCAAAGAATGCGGTTTCTAATCGTTCGACTGACACTAAATCGGCACATTCTGCCGCCACTGCCGGTGGTGATAAAATCGCTGTCGCCCTTTCCTACGATCCGATCGATAACTTTACGGCCCCAGAGGTTGTTGCGTCAGGACGCGGCTTTATCGCCGAACAAATTTTAAAATTAGCGTTTGAGCACGGGGTAAAAGTCCATGAAGATGCCGATCTAGCTGAAATATTAACGGCGCTAGAAATTGGCGAAGAGATTCCAGTTGAAGCATTCATCGCCGTCGCTGAAATTTTACGGTACGTCTATGCAAGCGATGGCGTTAAACCACCGGAGATACTATCTCATGCCCACAAAAGATGAATTGACTGCAGACATCAATGCGATGGCAGTGGAAGTTACGGAAGCACTTACTTCACTAAAGAATGACGAGGATGTCGATCTAGTAAATATCGAACCACGTGTTCGTGCCGCGATGGATTCTGTTGGAGACCTAGCGCCAGACGAAGCCGTCGAAATGCGTCCCCTACTTGTGAGTCTGCTAGAGAAAATGGAAGAGTTCTCATTAGTTCTGCAAGGTAAGATCGACGAAATTAACGCCGAAGAAGCTAACGAACCATCAGAAGAAAAAGATGAAAATGACTGACCATCAAAGGCCATCTCCCCTCCTATGCCACTTTTTCGCAGGATCAAAAGCGCTCTAAATGGATGATCTGGATTATTTCAGATTTCTTCTAGCCCTTCTTCTAGTCGTTGGCTTAATAGCCCTCTTTGCTTTCTTCCTAAAAAGATTGGGACTTGGTAACGTGCGTTCTTACACGTTAGGCAAAAAAAGTCGCCTATCATTGCAAGAAGTCGCCTCTATAGACGCGCGCCATAAACTGGTCTTGGTACGCCGAGACAACCAAGACCACTTGATCTTGCTCGGTAGTACGACAGATACACTGATTGAGTCCGGTATTCCAGTAACTGAAGATGACAAGTCAACTCCCACCAGTTCTGCGGACGAAAGAGGATCGCGTTTCAAACGCCTTGTCGACACAATGCGGAACAACGCCTCATGAGCCTGGGCAAATCCATAAAATGGCCCCTTCGACTTGCTGCACTATCGGCCTTTTCCATGGCGTTTTTTGCGGTGATGCAGCCAACATTTGCGCAAAACGTGACTCTAGATTTCGGCCAAGGCGGACAAGCAACCGGTCGTATCGTCCAACTAATTGCACTCTTAACCGTTATTACGTTAGCCCCCTCTATCTTGGTCATGATGACCTCATTTGTCCGCATTGTAATCGTACTTTCTTTGCTTAGAACTGCCTTGGGAACCCAAGGCACTCCCCCTAACACGGTTATAGTCAGCTTGGCCCTATTCATGACCTTCTTCATTATGCAGCCAACACTNCAACAGANCTGGGANAACGGNNTTGCGCCNCTTATTTCGGAAAGCATTACGGAAGAACAGGCNTTTGAACGCAGCATAGAACCGATACANGCCTTTATGATTCGNCATGTNCGTGACAAAGATCTCGACTTATTTATGCAAATGGCCAATGCACCAAAGGTGGCTCAAGCGAAGGAAACGCCACTTCGCGCCCTCATCCCGGCCTATATGATCTCGGAATTACGCCGGGCATTTGAAATTGGATTTCTTATTTTCGTGCCGTTCTTAATAATCGACATGGTTGTAGCTTCAGTCTTAATGTCGATGGGTATGATGATGTTACCGCCAGTGATGATCTCGCTACCCTTTAAACTCATCTTTTTTGTTTTGGTAGACGGCTGGTATCTAGTAGTCGGCAGTTTAGTTAAGAGCTTTAGTATCGCAGTTCCTGGCACATAATATTTTTTTATCCACCATAAAAACCCACAAAAAATTACCTTTATCCTTTCTTCTTTTCAGCCGACTGTAAAAGCCTCTGCCGATAGTTGTTTAAAAAAGCCTCAAATTGATCAATTTCAGTGATGCGTTTCGATATACCTTCCAGATCACCCGTAACCGTTGTTTTTGGAATTACTATATATCGAAATGCATCACCTAAAGGACCATTCTTCATTGCTGGCCCATAAAGTTCGCGCGCCAGTTTAAGTCCCGCTTCATCCTTATCCAACCGCATAGCTACAGCCCAATTGAGCACCCGTTGCGCACGAGTTAGATCGTATTTTCCNTCACGCAACGGCCCGCCGGCCAAGCGCTGAAGAACCTTAGCGGCCTCTTGGTAATTCTGCGCGCGCCAATATATGTCCGCGCGCAATTGATCCGCAGCGATACTAACGTCGCCAGCCAACAACCCAACAGCTTCTTTATTTTTACCAAGCTCAAACATCGCCTTGGCACNTATGCGCCGCCGATCATCCTGAGTTTGTCGCGGCAGTCCCGGCCGGAAGGTGGTGCGCAACGCCTTTAGAGCTGCCTTCGGCTTGCGGTTTAACAGATGGACCAACGCAAGTTTGGTACCCGCCTCAGCCCGTTTCTCACCCTTCAACCGAAATTTAATTTGGTGATCGAGTAAAGCTACTGCGCGGTCTAACAAATCCACACCGACCAATCGGTCCGCCAATCGACCGATCATCTCATCACCTTCCGGGCCCGCCGGCGTCAACTCACGATATTCATCGTAAAGTGCCAAGGCTGTTAAGGGCTGCATCCGTTCAGCGCCCCCTTCCAAATAGAGTTGCTTAAAGGTCTTGGCCATNCGCCCAGCAATATCGTCTATTCTTTGACTTCTCGGAAAATAGCTCACCGCCACCCGCAACCGTGCCAAACCTTTTTTAAAGTCACCTTTATCGAGATAGTAGTCGCCGAGTTTTTCAAGGACATTCAGTTCAAGTTCGTCACCGCGCCATTGATAACGCAGCCTCTCCAACCGTTCAATCGCCTGGGGCGGGGTTAATATTTCCTGTTTAACACCCAAATCTACCAACGCTAATTCAGAACGCACGCCATTAAACAGGTCACCACTCCTTATAGCCTTGTTCCAAAATGTCTTAGCACTGTCGAGATTCCGATTAGCACGCGCCAACAAGCCTTGATTATACCAAAGGCGCGCTNTGTGATNCCGCCGCAAATTTGCTTCATTTTGTTTCAAGGCATCAAGCCAAGCAGTGGCTGACCCCACATCGAAGACCCGTAAAGCGGTTTCCGCACGCTCAAGGCCAATTATTGTTTTCAGTGGGTTTGGATAAGTTCGCAATACAGAATCGCCTCTCCGAAAATTTTCCGACGCCTTTTTCCAATTCCCCAGCTTCGCATTAAGAAAACCACGCCATAGGGATGCCTCGCGGAACCGATCCAATCTCGGATTACTCAGATCCTCTTTGGCATCATCAACATGATTAGCTAGTAATCTTGCCGCGCCGCGTAGTGCAAGAAATTCGGCCCTGCCCGTTGTCCTTGGGTTTGCCTTTGCAATGACATGCAAAATACCTAACGTTTCGGCACCCAAGCCACGCGAAAAATAAAATCGTGCAAAATCGAGACGCGCTTTTTCACGGATTTGCGTGGGCACTTCAGCAGTTGCACGCAAGGCTGCCTGACGAGCCACTATAAAATCGTCACCTTCGCCTTTCATCCATACTTTGGGCTTGAAAATACGTTCGCCAACGAGCGGGTCTCTTTTGCCCGCCCGTCTTTCTGTTGAACCTGCAGAGACGAATAAGCCCCCTGCGGTCGACACGAGTAATCCCTTTCCACGAGCATTCGTAAATTCGACCTCATCACTCAAAGGTACTAACGCCACTCCTTGAGACGATGCCAAAACCTGAAACTCTGAGTAGCGCCGTTTCAGCCGAATTCCCTTTCCAGGATCCGGCAGAGCGGCAACACGAATCATATCGCCGATTTCTGGATCAGGCACATTAATAATTTTAAACGATTCGGCATTCGCAAATAAAAGCTGCGGAGCTCCCGCATCATTAGCATTTATCTCGAGCGAGATTGGTAGATTTGGTTCCATCGGCCAACGCCCGAAATGCAATTTCCATTTGAAGCCCGATTGAGAGACTTTAGGATTGATCCCAGGCTTTGTTTTCATACGCAAGACAGTCCCCGCCGCAAAAGGTAACTGTTCTATTTTCTCGATCAACGGCCTACCCTTGGCCCGTAATGGCGCGAGATCTAAGATTTGACGGCGATCAAATACCACCCAGATAAAATTTTCCCGTCGAAACACTGCCGCCCCTACAGGTTCCGACCAATCAAACACTAAACTAACTGGTGTATGTAGAGGTGACTTAGCTTCTTCTCTCTCTGCTACCTCCAGTATAGGTTTAGCAACCTCCGATACTGATTTCGTGGCCTGAGGAGGCTTGGCCACTGCCGGTTCAGGCACCGTATTAGGTCGTTCGTTAGCAACAGGCTCCTCCGCGTCAGCTACCGCCAGTTCTGGAATGCTAGCCGGAAGAGTATTTTCGTCCTGCAGCTTGGGCGATTCCGGCTTTTGTTTCGGGGTCCGCAGACGCGTTGTAAGAGATGTCGGAAGTGTGGGCCGACTGGCCGGAGAAGTGGGTTTACCAAGTGTCCCCTCCTTTGCGGCCACCTCTGGCTCCGCTCGTGGACGAGGTACGACCTTCCGAATTTTCGGCTTCTTAGGTTTCTCAGGCTTTACCTTTGGTGAGGCTCGCTTCAGGCGTTTTTTAGCCTCATATATGTCAATGACAATTTTGTTACCCACACGGAGATCACGAACATCTCGTGTCGGTGCTTTTTCCAATGAAAACACCAATTGTCCAGCTCGATTTACAGCAGACGGATTGATGAGACCAGCAGGCAAATTGCGTTTTAATCGGTCGACATTTATTTCCGCATTACGCCCAAAGGTTACAGTAACACGCGAGCCTTTAGCATCTACGGTGTACTCGACGCGCCGCTCCCAATCGAACACAATGCGCGTAAACCCCCTATTCCTGCCGACACGGACATTGAGAGCACCAGCTCCGACGGCCCCACTAGTGGCTTCAACCCTACCCTGCGAACGGACCGAAGTTGAATTGGTCATGATGGATAAGACCACTAATACTGCGCAGAATATCGAACCGCGCCCCTTCAACGAGCATCTCCTTGATATGGATGAATAACAATATCGACCCGACGAGCTAGCGCAATGCGACGCTCCTCATTCAAACCTTGATCGATTTGGTTAAACCTAGAGGCACCAAGCCCCAATATATTAGTGTTTTGAGCGTAGCCACTTCTCGCCAACTCATTCGCTACCGCAACAGCGCGTGCAAGCGACAGAATATAAGCAGAGTCAAAGATACCATCTTCATTTTCTTTCGGCGCAGAATGGCCCTCAATATCGATTTGATTACCGATAGTAGTAACGATACCACCCATGAGGAACAAGGCCTCTTTCGCCGCGTCAGTTAAGGCTATTTCCCCAGCTGCGAATAAAAGTTCAGATGGTAGCGATATAACAATCGCACTCTCTAGACGATGAATTATAGCACGCGCTAAAACGGGATCGGCCTGTAACTTTTCTTCCAATACCTCTCCAAGATAGCCAAGCGGCAAAGCGGGAATAAGTTCCACATTCGATAGATTATTAACTGCTTTTGGCATTGGTATTAGTTGCTTGTAAGGTTGTTTAGATGAATCATGCTTGGATATTAGACCTTGCCATTTTTCCGATTGCAGCGTCGACATGGAAAAAAGCAAAACAAAGAAAGTGAGCAACAGGGCCGTAACATCTGCAAAACTTAGAAGCCACGGAGGTGCCCGGTCTTTATCTAGTATAATCGAACTTTGTTCACCGCTATGCATCGATCACTGCACCAGGCGTTGGAAATCAACTTTTGAATGCACAGTTTCGCGAATTACGAAGCGCATTCTAATTTTGCGTCGATCACCGCGTCTGATTCCAATAGAAATGCTCTCTTCAGAGGCACCAAACCCAATCAACGAATTGGCAAAAGCAGCGGTCCGCGCCATCGCTAAAGTCTCTTTCTGATGGAGCTGATCGACACTGATATCCCCGCTGCTCATTACAAATTGCAAATGGCTTGTGAACTCAGTGCTCCGCGCACTCAACACCCCGGCTACACTTCTAATCAAGTCTTTACGATCACTTCTTACGACGGGTTCCCCTCCTACAAATAATTCATTCGCCGGAAATACGAGCTGCAAATATTTACCGGGAGACAGTACTTCAATCCTGCTATCAATGACTTGGGTTGACCAGAGTCGTTCAACTTCTTTCAATAATTCTTTCGGTGATCTTACAGCCCCCAAACTCGAAATATAGAGCTCTGTCGACTGTCTAGGTTCAACCACCGTGCCAAAAGTCGTAGCAAGCGATGTCAGAACATCCCGCGCTTTTGACTCTTCCACAGTCGCAAGCGCATTAAGTAATGCGAAAAAGGAAAGAAGTAAAAGGAATAGACTAAGTAATAAATATGAACCCGTTTCTTTAGGTTTATTTAAGGTATTCAAATTATATTCAGATTTTTCAGACATCTACTCTAAAAACCACCAAATTCGGCCGTGAGCCTTTTCTTCAAAGTCACAGCATCAAACGGCCTTACAATGTAGTTATTGACACACACTTCTTTCCACCATAGGGACCTACCCAATTTTACTCATAGGTTTTACCATTACAAATAGGATGTAATGTAATGCTTTACCCACGCCCACATTCTTGAGTAACTCATAGCAAGCCATAGACTGAATATTCCACTCGGAAACGCTTAGATTATATCTCTTTTGGCTTAAATTCCCGCATGAAGGCATTTTATCAAAATACTCGTCCAAATTGGTAAAGGCGAAACTGCCGCCCTTGAAGGATATGCCCATCACACTTTGCACCCGAACTACCTCGATAGTTTCGGCTTCTTTTTTTTCTGTTCGGCTAATTCCCGGGTAACGGCACGTGCTTTTTTCACTTCCATCGCGGCAATTATAGGAGCAACTTTGCGGACCTTCATTTTACCCATTACCCCGAGCAAAAACCGCATTTCCAATTCGTTGAAAATACGCGCCGCATCCTTTGGCTTCATATTTTCGTATATCTTCACGAGATTCTGCAGACGTTGCTTCTCCTGCTTATCAGCAGTGCCCAACAACGATTTGATCTCCTTTCGAATTTTCTTCAGCTCTGATTGCTTAGAAACAATTTGCTGCTCTGCCGCCTTTAACAGTCCCTCTCTACGAACGATTTGACGCTCGCGTAAATCAAGCACTTTCCGACGCTTCACTAGTTCTTGCAGAATTAAAACTTCGGAGCGGCTAAATTCCCGCGGATTCGTTAAATTTATCACTTTTTCGGTGGTGGCAACAGGGACAGCTGCTGCAGCGCCTCCCTGAACGGCGGCCGGCACTGCATCAGCAATCGGCGGGTTCTCCTGGGCTTGAGCAGTTTTAACTTCAACACTGCCGTCCAATTTGCCAAAACCCCTCCAAACATCACCGAGCTTTAACGTCAACATGAGTGCCAAAAAGACTATAAAAACCGGCAAAAGGCGAACACGACGGAACATCGCTTACCTCATTCCTTCCAGCGCCTTCAATAGATCGGATTTCTTCCTACTCCGTTCACCATCACCATCACCATCACCTATCTCGTCATCCTCAACCAAAGGTATTTGCTTCCGAACGCCCGCGACAATGCCGCTATCGCCTTCAGCAGGTCGGCCGGAATTAATTGTCTTCTCTAACCTATCGGCCATGTTGTTGGCACGCTCAATCATAAAGGCCAATTCGTCTCGCAACGTCACCGCCTTCACTACTTTTTCCTCTAAAACTTGGACGCTTTCCGAAGCATTGCCTTTCAAACGCTGAACGCTTGCCTCGGCACGCTCAGTCGATTCTCCAAAGTTAGCTAGCAAACGCTCTAATTCAGCTTTGTCATTTTGCAAATTGCTAAGCTTCTCATTCAAACGCCATGCGTAATAAATCATTACCGCTAACATTCCAGCAACTAGCAATTCGAACAAAATTGAGATTTCAGGAAGCATGTTTTAGGGCTCCAATTTCTGTTCAACACGAACGGCTATTTTGCCATCCTTACGGCCCATAAAACCCCTGAACATCAAACGCTCACCACAATGCAGGGAAACCAAGGATTCTGGTGTCGCTTGTAATTGCAACCTCGAACCAACTTGCCAATCCATAACGTCGGCAAGACTAATTGTCATTTCGTCCAAAACCGCCTGCAGGCCAACTTCGGTCAACCAAAGCTCTGTTGCTAAATGGTTTTCCCAAATTGAGTCACGACCAAATTTTTCCCCCATAAACATTTGCAATAGCAGTTCCCGAACAGGCTCCAGCGTAGCGTAAGGTATCAATAGCTCCAGTCTACCTCCTCGATCTTCCATATCGACACGCAAACGCGCAACAATTGCCGCGTTAGCAGGCGGCCCTATCGTTGCGAAACGCGGATTAGTCTCCAATCTATCATAACTAAAGGTCACCGAACTCAATGGGTCGAAGGCTGCCGACAGATCCGACAACACAACCTCAATCATACGCTCAACCAAATTTCGCTCAATCGTAGTGTAGGGTCTACCCTCAATACGCATCGCAGCAGTGCCACGGCGCCCGCCGAGCAAAACGTCAACAATCGAGTAAATGAGCGCGCTATCAACCGTAATTAGGCCAAAATTATCCCACTCTTCCGCCTTAAATACCGACAACATCGCGGGCAACGGTATTGCATTCAAATAGTCGCCAAACCGAATAGAGGTGATGTTATCAAGACTGACCTCTACATTATCCGATGTAAAATTACGCAGGCTTGTCGACATCATTCTAACTAAACGGTCGAATACGACCTCCAGCATTGGTAACCGCTCATAGGAAACGCTACCGCTATCGAGAATGGCTTCAATACCGGTTTTCTGGCGACCGCCGCCCCCGCCTTCACGAAAGCCAAGCAAACTATCAATTTCGTCTTGATTAAGAATACGCTCTGGACCATCAGCCTCATCTATGACCTCTTTAGCACTGGCCACAGCGTCTGCGTCTGCGTCTGCGTCTGCATCTGCGTCGTCTACGTCAACCGTTTCGTCTTCGTCAGCCATGCCACTATCACCTCAAACCAATAACACCGGACTGACCGGCTATATGCCTCTTAAGCAAGATACTGCATCGACATATGCAGGATTCGCGCCGTCACTGAACTAACATTTCCTTAAACAATACATCCTTAACCTTTACAGGATGCGCAGCTGCATTTACCCGAGCTAATAATTCTTCCTTAACTCGATAAAGCCCATGCGAGCCTTGCAACTCTTCAATTCGGAGCTCTCGCAGAAAAACTTGGAAATTATCAATAATTCGCGGCATTACTTGCTCAATGCGCGCCTGATCAGCAGCTCTTTTTAGCTCCAAATTAATACGCATTTTTAAGAAACTTTGCTTTTGGCCTGGCCCAGCGCTTAATGTCACAATCAATTCGTCGATTTCAAAATAATGGCCGGGCCCTTCAATTTCTGCGGCGGCATTAGCGTTGGCTGCCTCCACCTTTTTATCGGGCTCGTTGTCCAACATGCCCGAAAAATAGACACCAGCACCGNCANCAATAAGNAACAGCANNGGCACCNCAACAAANAGNACGATCTTTTTGCTACTTTTTTTGNCGGTNNCCCCGGTTAACCCGGATTCATCCATATCGCTCATGGCCGCTTTCCCCAACGAACTGCGAATATAAGAAGGTAAGTTTTACAAAGAAACCATATAAATTCAAATAAAATCTTATTCAGACACAGTTAATATATGTAAAAAGTATGTAAATGTCAAAACTTCGAAAATTTCAATACAAAGAATACGCCTCAATATTAGGTGAGCACCTACTTAATTTGCCTCAAAACTTTTGTTATTATTTTCTCTAAAACATNATTCCAGGTCTACGACCATAGTCAGATTGTCATAAAATTCTACGGCAGAAAATACCCGGCAAAGCCTGCCAAAACTAGGCAGGCCAAACCTGTTTCTGATTTATAAAATATAGTAACCCATTGTTTTTTATAGATATATTATTTGGCATAGCCCATGCAACCACTGTTCTAGAGGAAGTTTCTAGCTAGAGAGGACCGCTTAGGGGCTAATGGAAAACACAATATATATCGCGCTTTCTCGGCAAATGGAGTTGCGTCGTCAAATGGGGGTTGTTTCGCACAATCTCGCAAACATGAATACACCAGCCTACAAAGGCGAGAAGATGGTCTTTGTCGAGTACCTTTCAAAAGCGCAGACAGGATTTGACCGGCTAGGAACCGAAGGATCTGATGGTAGATACGCTTTTGTCCAAGCTGGTGGTCAAGCGCGGAATTTATCTGAAGGCCCAATGAACAATACAGGCAATGATCTTGACGTAGGTATCGCTGGAGAAGGTTACTTCGTAGTCGAGACCGAACAGGGGAAACGTTACACTCGCCACGGCCGTTTCCAACTGAATGACAATAGTGAGCTCACCAATTCCCAAGGCGATGTTGTTCAAGGTGTTGGGGGGGGTGCCATCACTATTCCCATTGAGGCTACAAAAATTTCTATCGCAACTGACGGCACCGTTGCGAATGGCGATGAGGCTATAGGACGGATTGCATTAGTCACATTTGACGACCAGCAAAAACTCAAGCGCGAACCAAATAATCTATACAAGACTGATCAGGCAGAAAAACCAGTGGAAAAAAGTAATATCATTCAAGGTATGCTCGAGCAATCAAACGTCAACGCGATCCTCGAAATGACCCAGATGATCAACATTCATCGTACTCATGACAGCGTAAAGCGCATGATAGACGATGAGCACAAGCGCATAGAACGAACGATTAACNGGCTCGGCAGACCTAGCCAAGGGAACTAAAAACTATGAAAACTGACNNTAAAACAATTAACAGGACCCGTTTGAGGATAGAAATATGCGTTCGTTAAGTATCGGGGCAACGGGAATGCTCGCGCAACAGCTGAATGTTGAAGTCATTTCTCATAATATCGCGAATATGAACACCACAGCCTACACGCGCCGTAGGGTCGAGTTTCAGGATCTACTCTACCAAAATCAACGACAGGTGGGTTCAACCTCCTCAGATACAGGCACTGTCGTGCCCGCCGGTGTGCAAGTCGGCCTCGGCGTTAAAACAGCTGCTGTTTATCGTATCACAGAGCAAGGTAACCTCACTCTAACTGAAAACTCACTAGACGTTGCCATAAACGGAGAAGGATATTTTCAAGTCACCCTACCCAGTGGTGATACTGCCTATACCCGCTCTGGCGCCTTCCAACTTAGTNCAACAGGCGAAATCGTAACCGTAGATGGATTTACAATTCAACCCGGCATTACGATCCCTAACAACGCCATCGACATAACGGTCAATGCAAGTGGCCAGGTCGAAGTAAAGATCGATGGGACAGTTACACCCACCGTCGCGGGCCAATTACAGCTAGCGGTTTTTCCGAACGAAGCTGGCTTGCTCGCTATCGGTGACAACCTATTTCTAGAAACACCCGCTTCCGGAACGGCCGCAACTGGCAACCCAGCAACTACCGGGTTCGGCAGCTTGCAACAGGGTTTTTTGGAAACCTCAAACGTGAATGTAGTGGAAGAAATTACCAATCTCATCACCGCCCAGCGCGCTTATGAAATGAATTCCAAAGTAATCGAGACCTCTGACCAGATGATGGCAACGATCAGTAATATCCGATAATGGACAAATAAACATGCAGCGATCCAGCATAAAAAACGTTTTACATGCCCAGCTTTCCGGTATCTTGACAGGAGTAGTTTTACTTACCGCCTCGCCGGTAACCGCTGCATCTCTTTATCGTAACATTATCGTAGATAGTAAAAATCTAAAAGTAGGAGATATTTTCGACGGCGCTGGCCAATATGCCGATAAGATTGTTGGCCGCGCACCAGAGCCCGGCCGGCGCTTCACATTAGAGGCTCGATGGCTAGCCTATGTCGCGAACTCATACAATATTAATTGGAAACCAATCACGGCAGAAGACCGCGCAGTTGTCGAGCGGGCAAGCCACGTCATCGGCCAAGACGAAATAAAAGCCAAAATTCTCTTCGCATTGAAATCAGAAATACCAGCGCAAGAAAAGTATTCGATAACTTTAAACAATCGACTAACAGCACTTCATTTACCTACAGATGTCACGCCGTCGGTGGCCGTTCAGAAGATCGAGCGTGACAAAATAAGCAATCGGTTCTTTGCCGTGCTCACCACGCCAAAACACCAACCCGGAGCTAGGCGTTTCACCATCTCAGGTAAGTTATTCAGAATGGTAGAAATACCCATAGTCACACGTCGCGTTCGGAAAGGCGAGATTATTGAAAAGGACGATGTTCAAACGATCATTATCCGCGCCGATAAGCTCGGACGTGATGTTTTGATGTCCACAGAGGAACTCATCGGGAAATCACCAAAACGCACACTTATCGAGCACCGGCCGATACGTACTGGCGATGTGCGCGAGCCTGTCCTGGTCAAGCGCTCCAGCTTAGTAACCATGGTTTATCAAACGCGTTTTATGCGTATCTCCGCTCGCGGAAAGGCGAAACAAAGTGGATCACTTGGTGACACCGTTCGGGTTCTCAATAGCGGAAGCAAAAAAGTCGTCGAAGGGACCGTAACAGGTCCAAGCGAAATAACGGTGACGGCCAACAGACCCATCACATTGAACTAAAGAGCTAACACTTATGCCAAGAAATTACGCATCACTCACAAAGGATCTTGCAGCGCTATTAATGGGCTCCGTCATACTCGCCGGCTGCAACACTCTTGATCGTCTCGCGAATGTTGGCGACGCCCCACCAATGACAAATATAAAGAACCCGACCCACGCCCGAGATTACAGACCAGTCAGCATGCCAATGCCTAAACCAGTGGCAGCACACCGCGAAGCCAACTCGCTTTGGAGGCCCGGTTCACGTGCCTTCTTTAAAGATTTACGAGCAAGCGAAATTGGCGACATAGTAACTGTTATCGTCAATGTAGACGATACGGCAAAGCTAGAAAACGAAACTGACCGGACACGAACGAATACAGAGGACGCTTCCGCCAATGCCTTCCTTGGCTACCAAACACAACTCAATCAGGTTCTGCCTGAAGCAGTAAATCCAGCGAACTTAATCGACCTCGATAGTTCGAACCGAAGCAACGGCAAGGGCGAGATTGAACGGAAAGAAGATATCGAAGTCAAGGTCGCCGCAGTAGTCACACAAGTTTTACCAAACGGTAATCTAGTTATCCACGGCAAGCAAGAAACCCGGGTGAATTTTGAGATGCGAGAATTGCAAATTGCAGGCGTTATCCGCCCGCAAGACATCGATAATCAAAATACGGTCGCATTCGAGAAAATCGCCGAAGCACGCCTCGCATATGGCGGTCGTGGACACATAACCGACGTACAGCAGCCCAGATACGGCCAGCAGATCGTCGACGTTATATTTCCATTCTAGGGCGAGCTAAAACATGAGCCCACAGCAATTTAATGAATTGAGAGTTTTGCGCCGGTCTTTTCCTCTCCTACTCCTCCCAAAGCGCTAGACCGTCGCTAAAAATGGGGCCGTCACCTAAAAGGTGCCGGCCCCATACTTTTACAATACTCTGATTCTGCTCTTGGTTTAATCGTCACGACGCATCCGTTCCATACGCTCGTGGCGTTCTTGGGCTTCCACGCTCAGGGTTGCAATGGGCCGCGCCTCTAGTCTTTGCAACGAAATAGGCTCAGACGTTTCCTCGCAATACCCGTAAGATCCATCTTCAATTCGCTGCAGTGCCTCGTCTATTTTCCCGATCAGCTTGCGCTGACGGTCCCGTGTTCTGAGCTCTAATGCACGATCACTCTCATTAGTGGCACGATCGGCCATATCAGGTGCTGCAATATTTTCTGATTGTAGGCTCTCTAACGTTTCTTGGGATTCTTTTAAAAGATTGGAACGCCACTCTAACAATTTTTGCCGAAAATACTCTCTCTGTGACGCATTCATAAACTCTTCTTTTTTAGAAGGTTTATAATCCAGCGGTAGAGTCGAGTCTGACATGAACATGCCCGTATGAGTGATGCTTTAGAAAAACCGAGGGACTATATCTAAAAACATCAAAGCCTTACAAGACTGAACGTAATACATATCGATGAATTATTATTGAAGGTTTGAGGCAAGTCGTATCGGTTAACGGCGCAACTTGGCCAATTCCACCCGCGCGCGCAATTCAATCTCATCGAGAATTTCATTAAGTCCCGGATCAGTGACTTCACCACGACCTTCTTCGACCATTTTTGTGATGGTTTCTAAGTCGCCCGACGGAATGACACCNCCAATTAAGCCAATACGCAGCATCTCTAGCTTTTCTAAAATGCTTTCGCCCCAGCGCTGCCCTTGGCGCTTATTGCCATCAATGGCATCATCAACTTCCTGAATAGAAAGAAGCGCATCAACAGCCTGTGACGGTGCAGCACCGCTAACACCTGCAACACTGCCAGCAGACTGATCTAACGCCTCGCTAAACCGCTCGCCACTGCTCTTACTGGCTTTCCCAGTAGATTTTACGGGTGACGACGGACGGGCAGATCCTGTTCTTTCAATCTTCATAATTGTATCATAACGCTTTTTCCACCTTAGCAAAACCGCCTTAAAGAACGGATTTACCGTCGGGCAATCTTTGCCGAGCAACTCGGCAGGGCTTGCCCTACCGCTCACCCAATATAAACCGTGAGGCAATGGTAATCTATTTTTCTTATATTTTTCAATAATTTATTATACCCAATAAATGGCATGACCTTCGCTAATAAAAGGAGGATACAAACACGCCAATGAAAGGCGAAATTAATGCTGGACACGGCAAAACAGAAAGTTGGCCTGAGAATTTGGCGGAAAATTCGCCAAAGCACCTTTGTTACAGGGCTCGCACTAAGTGCCATTGTCTTCATTGCAGCACCTGCGCAAAGCCAATCGCGTATTAAAGACATCGTAGACTTTGAAGGCGTCCGTGAAAACTTGCTGGTTGGCTACGGCTTGGTAGTTGGTCTAAACGGGACCGGAGATGGACTTGGCAGCGCCATTTTCACAAAGGAAAGCCTTATCGGTATGTTAGAGCGCCTAGGCGTCAATGCGCGAGATAATAATTTAGACACTAAAAACGTCGCCGCGGTTATGGTAACCGCTAAATTACCCCCTTTCTCGCGTCAAGGCAGCAATATTGATATCACCGTCTCCTCTCTTGGTGACGCTAGTAACTTACTTGGAGGCACTTTACTGGTAACACCGCTACTCGCCGCTGACGGTGAAGTTTACGCCGTCGCGCAAGGCAATTTGCAAGTAGGCGGCTTTACTGCACAAGGTGCTGCAGCTTCTATCGTCAAGGGTGTCCCCACCAGCGCCCGCATTCCGAATGGTGCAATCATCGAACGTGAAGTCCCCTTTAAACTAGCGGGTCTTAAGCGGGTCCGCCTATCACTTCGCAATCCTGACTTCACCACCGCACGACGCATTTCCCGAGCGGTAAACGCATTTGTCGGCCTACCCGCCTCCCGCGTCACCGATCCAGCGACTGTAGAAGTGGTAGTCCCGGACAATTACAAGAACCAAGTAGTTGACTTACTAACTGACATCGAGCAACTCCTTGTCGAGCCGGATCAAATCGCCAAAATTGTGATCGATGAACAATCGGGTATCATCGTAATGGGTGAGAACGTGCGCATTAGTACGGTCGCGATCGCGCAAGGCAATTTGACCATCCGNATTACAGAAACCCCCCAAGTTTCACAACCTGCGCCTTTCTCAAACGGGGGCACAACGAAAGAGGTCCCACGCACAAAGATTGAGATCCAGGAAGACAAAGACAACAAGCTCACCCTACTTGCCAATAGCGTAACACTTCAAGAACTAGTCAATGGTATTAACGCCCTCGGCATCGGCCCCCGCGACATGATTAGCATCCTACAAGCTATTAAAGCCGCAGGTGCGATGCAGGCTGAAATAGAGGTACTATAATGGATATTTCAGCCAGCCTTAGCAAAGTGCAGTTCGCGACATCAGGCCAAAAGCCCACGCGAATTACCGATGCAAACGCCAAGCAAATGAACCAGACTCAGGTCCGCAAAGCGGCGGAAGATGTAGAGGCCTTTTTCATCAGCATGGTCTACGAAACTATGTTCTCCGGCATCAAAGCTGATGGACTATTTGGCGGTGGCCAAGGCGAGAAAATTTTTCGCTCCATGATGATCCAAGAATACAGCAAGGCGACCGCAAAAGCCGGCGGCTTCGGGATCGCCGACTCTGTGCAACGCGAAATCTTGCAGTTACAGGAGATAAAATAAATGAACCCCAACGCGCGCGCGAGCGAGCTCATCGATGCCACCAATTCGATCATTACAATTATAGAGCAAGAGAACGAGATGCTGAAAAGCTCCCGTGTTGCCGAAATAGAGCCGTTGGTCGCCACAAAAAAAACCTTAGTTGATATGTATGAGTTCCAGCTGCGCGATGCCGCGCAAAACAAGGAATTTCTTGAGGAAATAGACGCCGATATAAAAACTAAACTTGATCAATCTAATGAACGCTTTGAGGCAGCCGTGCGCAAGAATGTAAACGCGTTGCGTGCCGCGATGACCGTTAACCATCAAATCGTCGAAACCATTGCAACCTCTATCGGAAACCAACAAGTGTCTGCAGCGGGCTATGGCAGTAACGGCACATCCACTATCACGCAAAACGAAAAATCAAAAATGGCGGGCAAAATCGCCATCACTCTGAACAAAGAGATTTAACTCTAGTCACAAGCGCCTGCGTCATAAGGATATCAAGAAATGAGCCTTTCCCAAGCTATTCAAATTGCGGTTACTGGGCTGCAAACGACCCAAAGGGCATTGCAAACTACCTCCGACAATATCGCTAACGCTAATACGGATGGCTTTACCCGTAAGAAAGTCGAATTCACCAACATTAATCTGCTGGGCAGGGGAGCCGGCGTAGAAGTTAGCCGCATTTCGCGTAGCGTCAACGAATTCCTATTACGGCAAATCAGAGACACTCAAGGCGTTACAAACAATTTCGAGGTGCGCGATAAAGCACTTCAGGAAATTCAGCTATTGTTCGGCACACCTGAAAGCGACCATTCGATTTCCAATGGCCTGACAGAACTGAAAAACGCCTTTGAGGCCTTGGCACTGACACCGGAAAATCAAGCCATGCAATTCGAGGCTGTTGGCATAGCACGCGAGCTCGCACTCCGTGTTTCAGAACTGGCCAACAACGTCCAGCGCCTTCGCGCTGAAGCCGACAGTGAAATAGCCCGCCTTACTAGCCTTCTGGATAAAGGTATCCAAAACGTTTCTCAACTTAACGTACAAATTGCACGCAGCATCACCCTTAATCAAGAAACTGGCTCCTTGCAGGATGCGCGAGATAGGGAATTAGAAGCGATTTCCGAAATAATCGATATACAATCGACCGAAAACAACGATGGTCGCGTCGATATGTTTACTAAAGGCGGCCGATCACTAATAAACGGTAGCATTTCAATCAACGTCGCTCATACCGCCTCTGGCTCGACAAATGCAGTGACCCAATATTTAAACCCAACCGATGCTGGCTATCCGGGCGCTATCACCGGAATTTTCGTAAACGGGTCAACAGCGGCGACCGACGACATCACACCGGAAATCACCGGAGGCCAATTGAATGGTTTAATCGATCTACGTGATGAGGTGCTTCCCAATTTACAGTCAGAGCTAGACCAGCTGGCAACAACCCTCCTCAACCGGGTCAACTCTCAACACAATACTGGCACGGCATTTCCGCCGCCCACGACTTTGACTGGTACACACAGTTTTGCCTCAACGGATACGTTAACCGCGACCGGCACAATCAGAATTTCTACTATTGACAGGACTACAGGTAACGTAGTGGCAAACTACGATTCTCCTGGACTTAATACGATCACGTCTGTAGGCGCGCTTCTGACTTCCATCAACGGCGCCTTAGGTGCAGGCACCGCGACCTTGGACACCAGCGGAAAATTAGTTATAACATCCGGCGTTGCGACACGCGGCATCGCCATTAATGTAAATAATAGTGCCGTAACAGTAGTCGGAGCGGAAACACGGAATTTTGGGCATTTCTTTGGATTAAATGATTTTGTTCAAGGAGTGACCGACAAATCAGACTATAATTCATTCATATCATCACAGCAGGCGAATAGTACCACCGCAGTAGGCGGAACGTCAGGCACATTAACCTTTAACATCAGCACCGGAAGCACAGCAACGCAGGCTTACGTTAATAGCCAGACCTTGGATACGATAGCCGCCAACATTACGGCAAACGGAACTTTAGCAGGGGCCGGCATTAGCGCCAAAGTGGTCAATGACGGCACAGGCCGCCGGTTAGTAATCTCCGACGGCGGGCTTGATAACTTCGTCATTACCGATAGTGGCTCACTGTTGTCCGATATAAAAATGTCGATTGACGAACGGGCTCAAGCAAACGTAATGACTGTCCGTTCTGATATTTCCAATGATCCGACATTGACCGCACGCGGAATTCTCAGCCGTACGGCTGCCGTTGGCGCGAGGGGTATCTCCTCAGGTGACAGCTCAGCCGCAAACGCTATTGCCGGAGTCTTTGACGTTCAGCAAACATTCAATTCCGTGGGTGGTATTTCCGGCGCACAGACAACAATTGCAGGTTATGCGGCGCAAATTCTATCCGTGCAAGCAGGTCTTGCGGCAGAGGCACAATCCCAGACAGAGTTCAATCAGTCCTTCCTCGAATCGTTACAGTTTCGAAGCGATGCGGACTCTGGGGTGAATATTGATGAAGAGCTTTCCAATATCATCATTCTGGAGCAAGCTTTTAACGCTTCCGCTCGTATCATCAGTGTCGTTGACGCCATGTTTGACGAACTATTCAACACCGTCCGATAGGAGATTAAAAAATGGTAAGCCGGATCGGATCATTCGCTCAAAACCAAATCATCCTAAATGCAACACTCAACACTCAGGCTCGTTTGTTCGAAACCCAGACCCAAGTCGCTTCTGGCAAAAGGTCACAAACTTTTTCAGGAATAGCCGAGGACTCGCAGCGTCTTCTCAATGCAAAAGCAGACCTCGCAAAGTCCGAGCAATTCTTGGAAAATATTACTATCACCGAACAACGGCTCGACCTTATGCTATTTAGTGTAGACGGATTAGACGAGATTGCCCGCGAGATGCGCTCACTATTTCAAAGCGTTCGAAACGGCGACGCAGTGAATGTAATCGATATCCCGGGTATTGCTTCGCAATTCCGCGATCAAGCAGTCGATCTATTAAACGCTAAAGATAATGAGCGATTTCTATTCGCCGGCGGCAATACCGACACCCGACCGGTCAATCTTGCCAATGGCACCTATACAGCCCCCTCGCCACCAGCTTTTGATGCTGGCCCGGACGTTGGGTACTATGAGGGTGATAGCACAATTCTTTCTGCGCGCATCGACAATAATTTTGTTGTTCAGTACGGCCAACTTGCCAACGCGGATGCTTTTGAGAAGCTGATCCGTTCGCTAGATAATATAGCACGAATGACATTTGCGAGCCCACCAACAGCAGATCAACTCGCGGTCGTGGAAGCAGCCATTACAGAGTTAAACCGTGCGATTGAGAACAATGGCGTTAACCCAACTTTACAGGACATTGCATCAGAGATTGCATTGGATCAGAACTTGATATCTGCACAACGTTCAAAACACCAGAATGTGCAGGTTTTCCTCCAAAACAAAATCGCNGACATNGAAAATATTGATACTGCCGANGCNGTCGCCAAGTTAAACTTCGANCAAGTGCAACTCGANGCNTCTTTCCAAGTCATCTCGCGCGCGCAACGGCTAACGCTTAATAACTTTCTATAGGTCATCTTTTAAAATCTCCAAATGCTCACGCTTCCATTGATAATGAAAGTAAACAAAAAAGGAAGTGACCTCCCTATTTTAATTTTTTAGGCCAGCTAAATATGGTGGCACCCCCCCCTGAAGATCCGCCAGAAGGCTATTTCACCGGATCGGCAAACGAAGTGCTCGATCACGTATTAAAATGTATAGACAATGGTGAGCACGATCGCGCGGAGCTAATCATAGTACAATTGATTAGTAACTTCTCCGCTAATGCTGAGGCATGGAACCTTAGAGGAATAAATAGCCTCAAAGGTGGCAATCCAGAACTCGCAATTCAATGTTTTGCTGAAGCCTCTAAATCGGATTTATCCAGTGCAGTTTATGCATCCAATCTTGGCAATGCACTAGGTGTCGATAACCGCTGGGAAGAGGCTGCCGGCGCATGGTCACGTGCTGTATTACTCGCCCCCAGCGTAAGCGCCTATCAGCTCGGTCTTGCCACCAGCTTGCTGCATAACGATCAAATCGAAGATGCCTTAGAACACGGCGAAAATGCTCTGAAAAGAGAGCTACCAGAAGCAAATGCAATTTTTACCTTCGCTAAAGCCTTATTCGATACGAAGCAAACCGAAGCGGCTATCAATGCTTATGAATTGGGATTAACCCGGGAGCCCGACAATATCGAGGGACAATACCAATTGGCCCTATTACTACAAACCATAGGTGATCAAAAAGGCGCGATGGAGCGTTATCGATCGCTCTTACAGGCTGACCCAGACCATGCAGAAGCACTTTGCAATCTATCAGCTGCTGCGCGAGATACCGGCGCGTTAGACGAAGCGATTCGGTACGGTGAACGGGCCCTAGCCCTTCGGCCCAAATTTGCTGACGCACACAACAACCTCGGCCTTGCACTATGCGCGACAGGTGAGATTGGTAAGGCAATACACCATTTCAAGACCGCCCTAAAAATAGCTGGGAAGCGATACGAAATACTCAACAATCTCGGCGTTGCCCAACAAGCTAGCGGCAATTTTAAAGCTGCTGAAAGCACACTGCAACAAGCCCTTAGCCTTGAAGAACCCGATATTGCTCGCCCTGCCGCGGAACGCAATCTCGGAAATGTTTTGCGCCAAATGCAGCGTTTCGATGAAGCAATTATATATTATCGTATAGCATTGGAAAAAAGTCCGCTTGACTTCGCAACATATGGAAATCTTGGTTTAACTCTATTAAACCTTAATAAGCCGGACGNTGCTATTTCGGTTTACGAGAAGGCGCTTTCGCTCAATCCAGATCACGCCCAGCTCCGCAAAAGCCTTGGGATTGCCCAGCTACTAAACGGCGCCTTTGCGGAGGGCTGGCGCAATTACGAAGCACGACTGGAAGCACATCAATCAAAAAATTCTAGTAAGCGATGGGACGGCCAGACCCGGGCCAAATCTTTATTAGTTCAGGCGGAGCAAGGCTTTGGCGATACCATACAATTCTGCCGTTACATCCCATCACTATACAACTGCGCTGATAAAATAATTTTTGAATGCCAGCCCGCTCTTATAGACCTTATGAGCTCACTTGATGAAAATCTTGTTATTCGATCATCCAAAGATCCAATAATAAAGGCCGATTATCACATACCGCTGTTGAGCCTTCCAATGATTAACGACACCAAATTGGAAACAATACCATCAGCTGTACCTTACCTAAGGTCAGATCGGAGCTTGGCCCAAAAATGGCAAAATAAATTCGATGAACAGAGACCCAAAGTTGGCCTCGTCTGGTCAGGAAACCCAAGACGACAAGATGATTGGATGCGGTCGTGCCCACCAGAATGTCTGCATACTATTTTGGATGTCGAAGGCTGCCACTTTGTTAGCTTACAGAAAGAGGGTGTACCCCAATCGCTAGCCCCGCTTCTCGATCTCTCCTCAGAGCTAACGGATTTTTCACAAACCGCCGCCGCCATTATGGCGCTTGACCTGGTGATTAGCGTCGACACAGCAGTAGCTCATCTCGCCGGCGCCCTCGGAAAGCCTGTTTGGGTTATGTTGGGCTACACAGCCGATTGGCGCTACTTGTTGAAACGTGAAGATAGTCCCTGGTATCCTAGTATGCGACTACGTCGCCAAATAAAACCGGGCGATTGGGACGGGCTTACAATAAAACTCGCCTCTGAACTAAAAAAATGGGTTTTAGTAGAGCGCCCGTAGGGGGAAATTTAGTCATGGAAATCACCGACGTCCAGGTAGAGATTTTAAAGGTAACACTGGAACGCACATATGCAGCAGGCGGTAGAAAAGTTGATGGGAATTGGCATGTACTCGCTCGTGTCACTACGAGTGACGGCACCGAAGGGTTTGGGTACGTCGTCAAACAACGAGAAGATCTAGTTCGCGCCATTGCAGTTGCGACACAGGAATTAGGCCAAAACCTTATAGGCATGGATGTGATGAATGTGGAAGCAGCATGGGAATCGCTGGCCAAACGAGCAGACTGGGTAGGGCCTGGTGGGTTTTTACATTGGGCGATCGCGCCTCTCGATATAGCTATGTGGGACGCTGCCGGGAAAGTAATCTGTCAGCCAGTTTATAAAATGCTGGGGGGTTATCAAAACAGCGTAAAAGCCTACGCTAGCGATGAGCTTTGGTANAGNCTTTCCATCGATGAGTTGGAAGCATCAGCGGCCCAACATGCCGCAAATGGTTTTTCCGCTATAAAGCTTCGCCTCGCAAAAACTGGGGCCGCCNCTGACCAGGTAAAACGCGTCCGAGCCGCTAGAAAAGGAGCAGGGCCCAATGTGGGAATTATGGTCGATGCGACAGAGAGCTGGGACTTTAAGCATGCGCTCGAAGTAGGGCGTGCGTTGGAGGAAGCCGGTATATTTTGGCTTGAAGATCCCCTGCCGCATACAGACCTCAAAGGTTTGGCTGAATTAGCATCAAAATTAGAAATTTCGGTAACGGGTGGCGAGCACCTCTATCAACTCGTGCAATTTCGAGATACCTTTAAAATGCGCGCGCTAAATATCGCTATTCTAGATATTGCACGTGTGGGCGGCATCACTCCATGGCGGAAAATCGCATCCCTTGCCGAAGCCTTTGATATGAAAATTTGTGGGCACGTAATACCGGAGGTGCATGTGCATCTTCTGTCGGGGGTACCCAACGGCCATATGGTCGAATACATGCCGCGATCTTCACCAATTTTAATCGGCATGCCGGAACCTAAGGACGGGATACTAAAGGCACCAGACAGTCCTGGATTGGGCTTTAGTTTAAATGAAAAAGCTGTAGCTAAATTCCGCGTCTCATGACGCCGCGTTTACTAAGCGACGACACCACCGCCTGCCAACGGTGGCTCACTCTTCAGTAGATCAGGCTCCACGGCCTCTTCAGGAACGGTCATTAATCCTGAAGCAATATTTTTATTGATCTCAATCAAAACCTTAAGTTTCCCACCTTCGGGTTCGGCAAGTGCCCCCACGGTATGCTTATCTATAAACACGCTTAGACTAAGGATGTTTTCCTTAATTTCGACTGGCAACGGGTTTTCAGCCGATGCAATATCAGCCTGGAAGATAGTCCAAAGCCGCCAATTAAGGCGAAGGGCTGCTTTATAAGCATCGACATCATCCAGATTACCGGTGCAAGCATCCATCTTACGAGCAGCTTCAAGCAANGCGTTCGCTTCTCTTTGTGCAGCACTCGCACCTAATTTTCCAGAAGTTTGGTANGCCTGACCTAATTCAGCTTGTGACATGCGTTAGAACCTCTTCTTCATACTTCATGAGCTTCCGACATTTTTTCAATCCGCTGTAAACGTCCCCCTCAATTATACATTTCCCAATCTCGAGAACAATTGGCGTGGAACTGGGTACGGCATCAACGAACTGTTTTACGATTTGGTTAAATTTCTGATGATAGTAGCTTTCTTTTTCCGGAAACATATAAATCATTTGAACCAAAAAATAGATGCGTTTAGCAGGACTATCCGCCTCTTTTGATGACATTATATCCCGCTCTCTTAGTATACTTGCTTTATTTTCAAGTACAAGCTCTGNTTTTTCTCCACCATTTAGAATAACAGCCTGGTTAATTGCTATCCTTTCGCCAGCTCTTAAAACAACTTTTAACGGCATTATTCCGAAAACCTTTATTTTACTGGAGTAAAAAATTTAGGTAAGGCTTCTAATACAACATCAAATCCTATTCAATTTTTATACCAAGTGCTTCCCAGACGGCGATAGTTCTATCCTTTTCCCAGCTGATGCTTTTGGCCAAACAACTAGCGAACCATAAAAAAACACGGGGGCCCCAAAGGGGAGCCCCCGCACTTAGTTCGGCATTCAACTGAATTTAGCCAAAGAGAGCCAAAATTCCTCGTTCGCTCTGAGACGCAAGAGCCAACGAATTAATACCCAATTGCTGACGTGTTTGCAGAGCAAGCAAATTAGCGCTTTCTTCATTGAGATCGGCCAGAGTTAATTTACCCGAACCACCCTGGAGAGTATTGATCAAATTATCGGAGAAGTTCAATCGCGTTTGAAGAACCGTTGAGTTCGAACCCAAAGTCGAAGCATTGGAGCGCAATTCGGTCAACGCATTACCAATTGCTGTGAGAGCAACATTGATATTAGCAGCAGCACCAAAGTTATTCGCCGCGTTAGCAACATTCAAACCGGTAGCAGCCGTCGTCGAGTCAAGGCCAGTGACAGTTAAATTATTGGTGCCGGTTTCATTAAAAGTAACCACCAGGTTGTCCGGTGTCGCTTTTAACAAATTGGTACCGTTGAAACTAGCATCTTTGGTGAGATTATCGATTTGAGTCAGAATATCATTGAATTGCTTTGCGAGAGTAGACCGTTCTGTAAGAGAACCCGTAGCCTTCGCATTGTTTGCAAGTCCCCTAGCCTGTTCAACCAACTCGGTAATGGCGTCGATGCCGTCTAATGCTGCATTTACAGTAGAAATAGATACATCAATGTCACCACGAAGTTTGGAAAAATCATCTGCCCGGTTTGACAAAGCGCGAGCAGTAAAGAATGCACCCGCGTCATCAGCAGGGGAGGAAACCTTTAAACCAGAAGATAGACGATCCTGTGTTCTGTCAATGAGCCCAGACGCTCGTTGAAGGGTTAGAAGGTTGGACCGGACAGCCTGTGTTAGGCTTATATCTGCCATTATATGCTCCTTTTCTAGGACTATGTAATCAACCGCATTCTGCGGCTGCAAACACCTTGAATTGGCTTCTCCATTTCAAGGCCCCAATTCTATCTAGAATGGGCTAAGTTCGACTTGATAGGAAGCAACTGCCGTGCCACCAGGCGTGCCATCCATTATCCCAACCCAAGTTATTGAAATTATGGAATTTCGTATCTGGAACGTATGATCAGAAAGGTAAAAATTTACCTAGTCTACACGGCAGAAATTTCCCANCGGCGGGAACTTTCTGCCCAGCCGGTGAGATATAAATCTAATACAGTCGCTAATGATCTGCGGGAACGTCCTACCCGAACAGCGCCAATACGGCCCGTTCGCTCTGCGAAGCAAGCGCGAGAGAGTTCAAACCTAATTGTTGCCGAGTCTGAAGCGACAACAAATTGGCACTTTCCTGGTTGAGATCGGCTAATGTAAGCTTTCCTGCACCTTCCAGCAGGGTATTCGAGAGATCTTCGGTAAAATTCAATCTGGTTACCAGCACACTGCTGTTTGAACCCAGTGTCGACGCATTGCCGCGTAACTCAACCAACGCGGCATTAATCGCGGTAAGCGCTACATTTATATTCGCCGTCGCACCAAAGTTATTCGCCGCATTAGCGATGTTCAAGCCGGTAGCAGCCGTCGTCGAGTCAAGACCAGTTATCGTAAGTTTGCTTGACCCATTCTCGTTAAAATCAACAACTAGATTGTCCGGCGTCACTTTTAATAGATTAGTACCGTTGAAACTAGAATCTTTGGTCAAATCATCGATTTGACTCAGAATATCATTAAATTGCTTTGCGAGAGTAGACCGTTCTGTCGTAGAACCCGTAGCCTTAGCATTATTCGCAAGACCTTTAGCCTGTTCAACCAACTCGGTAATGGCGTCAATACCATTTAAGGCAGAGGTAATTGTGCTGATACCAAGATCGATATTTTCTTTAATACTGTTCAAATCATCTGCTCTAAATGATAACGCACGCGAGCTAAAAAAAGCGCTTGCATCATCTTGAGCGGAATTGACCTTCAAACCAGTAGAAAGTCGATCTTGCGTTTGGGTAATCACACGATCAGTCCGCTGCAAGGTCAACAAATTGGTTCGAACTGCAGCCGATAGGTTAACTTTGTCTGCCATATGCCGTGTCCTTTCTGACTGTGACAATGGGCGTTAACAGCAGCAAAAGGTCTTTGAAGTAGTGACCGAATCATCGCGGTGAACGCCGAACTTACCTCATTAAGCGCAACGGACATGCCACAAGCGAAAAATGCTTAAGCCACTGTTTAATATTATTTTTTTCGAGCAGAATATTGCTTGGTAGTAGACACTTAATCTTTTCTGCCGGGCAAGTCTTGCCAACTCAGGAACAAATTTCCCAGCAAATCAGTTATCATATAAATAATTCCAAGCTTGACCGAACGCGGCTAATTTCTTGCGCCGTCAAACCGGAAAAAAACGGCAAACCCAGAACGCACCTTCCTAATTTCTCAGTCACAGGCAATTTGCTACTCGAACAGTTTCCAAATACTGGCTCTCGATGGCAGCCTTTATTCCACCATTGGCGAACCTCAATACCTTGCGCGTTCATAAATGCAATAGCATCATCAAGGTTGCCTTCAGGAAGTAAAATATTGAATGTTGATTTCGCAAAAGTAGCATCCGAACCAGGTGCGAATACGATCCCATCAAGCTCTTGCAGAGCCTCAGCATAAAGTACCGAACAGTCAATATTTTGGCGACGCGTTCTTTCCCATTGATCCAAGGCCGCGTGCCCAACTGCTGCACTATATTCGCTAAGCTTGCCATTAAAACCCATGGATTCTGCACTTCGTCTGCCTCTAAATCCAAAATTCGTGTGGAAGAATAGCTCGCGTGCCCGGTCCANATCTTCGCAAATAATGAGACCACCTTCACCAATACCAAGTGGTTTGGTGGCATGGAGGCTCACAATAGTTGGGCATCGCCCCGGCTTGATCGTGTCAATACCGGCAGCAGCATCTATGATTACAGGAACGCCGGTTTCTAGTTCAATTTTATCCCAAGCAGCGACATTCAAGGGGGCTCCAAATGGCGCCACCGCTAGCACCGTTCGCACGTTTTCCCCTAAACCAGCTAAATGTTGNCGTACATTATCGGGATCCAATCCCCAACTAACCGGGTCCACATCAACAAAATGCGGCGTGAGGCCGGCAGCCACTGCTGCATGAGCGCTTGCAGCAAAAGTAAAAGAAGGCATGACGCAAAGCCCCCTTAATCCCTTCGCGGCTTCTCGCAATGCCATGGTTAAACCAAGCGTACCATTTGCTGTTAACACTACATTCTCGGGCCCTACGGAAAACATATTGGCAAACCGAGACCGTAATCGTTGCTCCAACGGACCATAATTGCTGTACCACTGGTTTATATCAATTTCAGAAAGATAGGGTACGACTGCCTCAGCATTAGGCAATCGCGGTCGCATAAGTGGAATATCGAATTTGTCCCCGTTCATAGAGCTTTCTTCAACCAATTGAATAAATATACGACACTAGAATTGATCAGACTCAGTCGAGGTGCTGCAAAAGCACGGCCAACTCATTGTCAAATGATAACACGACAGATCACCTATGATTCCGTTCAGCTTTTAGAATTAATTGCATCATCGGGTACCTAACGCTATCACTGCTGCATAGTATCCACCGCCAATCGGGGCCGTGTGATACTATGAACCATGCGGATTTCCCCATACCGCCTGCCAAATGTGCAACAGCAAATTTAGGGTCCAAAGAAATCGAGCTCTCATCTATTGCCCGGGCTATTTTGCCATCCACTTGGTCTAGCGCCAGAACGCCCCATAAATGCCAGGCATCAACGTTATTGGGGTCACGCCTAAGAACAGTCCCATATAAGTCCGACGCTTCTTCATAGCGCCCGCGCCGATGTTTCCCAAGAGCCTTGCGCAAGGTGGAGGTGGCAGCATTTTCCATACGGTATCCTTGCGGCGGCTTTGCCGTTAGAGAAACAGACTTGGCACTCATGGCCAGGTACCACTATGGTCTATATATGACCGTTGTCGCCGTAATGCAGCCTTATTTTATGCCCTATGCGGGTTATTTTCGCCTATTCGCAGCGGCGGACCTGGTAGCAATTTTCGATTGCGTACAATTTCCGCGGCGCGGCTGGGTCCACCGCAACCGCCTACCGAGTCGCAAAGGTGAGGCAGAATGGCTCACACTACCGCTGCAGAAGGTAAGGACTAGCACTCAAATAAGTAACCTCAGGTTCACACGAGATGCGCCTGCAGAAATGGTTCGCCGAATACACAAATTTCCATCGCTAGATAATTGCCCTCTCGACTTGCTGAGCACAATTCAAGATACCACGCCTCCGGTCACTGAATATCTCGAGACAACCCTCGGCCTCACCTGTCATATGCTAAACCTACCCTTCGTCACTGTACGGACAAGTACCTTGGATATCTCGCCGAGCCTGAAAGGTATCGACCGGGTTATTGCTATCGCTAAAAACTTAGGTGCCAAGTCTTACTTAAACGTGCAAGGCGGTCGAAACATCTACGCCACAGACGCCTTTGAAACACGCGGCATATCTCTGCGATTTTTAAATGATTGGCAGGGTTCGAATTGGAGCTTATTGCACCGTCTATCCTGTGAACCCGCCGATAAAATCGCCACAGAGATTCGGGCTCAGAGTTAGGACTGAACAGCCTGGACCAAGAAATCGTAAAAACTACGCTACCATTCCATATCTGAAAAAATTTCTTCGTAACGGTCCGCAACCTTTTCCTTAACCGATTGACGAGAGTCCTTATCGCTTCCGAACCAAACGGAGCACTCTACAAATTAATTTGTACTTTCACCAGTGGACTCCTTGAAATCAAGCGTCTCTGTTAAGCGATTCTACGTCAATGACTTAGCGGTACCGATCTCAGAAATTTGGCGAGATCCTTCACTACGCGTTGATCGTCAAAGATAATCAAGCACCGTTCAAGTATTTTCTCAGACACAGATGTTCGAAAGTCAGCGTCTCGACCTAATCGAATTGCTATTTCGACATATTCTTCCGGTGAACAAGCTATGCAATCGTTAATCTTCATATGCTGATAAAGTGCCATTGCCGCTCGCCCACGGAGAAATTTGCCGGGAAAAGTTACAATAGGAAGGCCCGCAGAAAAGCCTTGATAGTTTGTGTTGCCACCACCAAAAGGCCAAGTGTCCAACATTACATCTGCCAACGACATTATGTTTAAAAACTCCTGCCAACCCACTCGCTCCAGGACAACAACACGGCTGATCGCTTCCCCAAACAACGGCATCCAACGCCGCAATAATTTCTCCGTCCAAATTTTTGCGTTTCCATGAAAAATCACTAGCTGCCCAGTAGGGTCACCTTGCAAGATTTTGGCTAGGGCAGCATCCATATCCGGATGAATTTTAAACAAACTTTGCGGGCAAAGATAAAGGCTCCCATCATCCGAGATTCCATAATTGGATCTACATGTACGTTCGTTCATAGATGGACGACGATAACATGTAGGCATACCACCTAGTCGAATTAAGGTTTCAGTATAATGGTTTGCAGCATCATCAGGCTCAGCAGAATCATTGGAGAGGTAATAATCCATTTGCGGCAGGCCACTTGTAACNGGGTGCCCCCAGAGGACGCACTGGACCGGCGCTAANCGNGCATNAGCCATAAAATAGCTGANAGGGTCCATGCCAATGTCGGCATAAATTAAAATATCCAGTTGGNCTAATTCNATTTTTTNGCGNGCAATTNTCAAATCATNNGGCAGANTTAGAACNNTATNTGNCTGACTTGCAAGGGTATTCCAGACATCATCTTCATCGCCAGAAAGCGTTATCAACACAAGTTCAAATTCGTCAGTTCTCAGTCCAGCCAACAAGCCCTCAACGGTGAAACCAACTGCGTGACTCCGTAAATACCGTGAAAAAAGCCCCACACGGCGCTTACCACTGCCGGTCTTTGAAGGCTGCTGACAATGGGCTGCGGTAAAACAAAGCGAAGGGCAGGCTTTCTGCCAAAAAGTCGATTGTTTTTCCATAACTCGTCTATCATTCTCACCATGATAAGCAAAATGAAAATTCATCACCGGTACTTCTAAAGGATCCCCTGGCAAAGAAATTCGCTTCTCGATTAGAAGGCCAAAGCCCTCCTCGAACCGCTGCCGCCAAGCTGCAATATCTGCAACCGACTTTGGAATTACCGGCATCAAGCCAGCCCGAGCAATGAGGAAACGCGGCTCAGGTCGCTTATAAATTAATACCTCAAGCGTTTGATCCGCTTCATCGATACTACCTGCCGCCGCCAACGCAAGTGCCTTGTTGTAGCTTGCCTCTATGAAGTCAGGCCGAAGCTCTAACGCGCGCTTAAAGCTCTCTATTGCCTGAGCATACTGTCCTTGGCGTTTCAATAGATTACCAAGATTATTGTGCACCTCCGCCAAAGAGGGATTGATCGCCAGTGCCTTTTCATAGCTCAACTGAGACGCCACAATGTGGCCAAGCCTCATGAGTACTTTGCCTCGGTTAGCAAAAAGCTTTGCGGCATTGGAATTACGCGCCAGTCCCTGATCCAAAATTTGGAGCGCCTCATCATATTGCCCAATGGCATCGAGTAATACGCCGAAATTATTGTACGCATCTGTATAGTTTGGGTCACATTTGATTGCCATTTTGTAATATTCGACCGCAGGACCAATAGTTCCCAAAGCTGCAGCCACAACACCTGCATGTGTATGGAACATGGCCTGATTAGGCAGTATGGCTATTGCTTTATCAATAGCCGCTGCAGCTTCGACAAACCTTCCTTGCGCATGAAGAGTTAAACCGAGCATATGGAATGCATCAGGCTGTTCAGGCTCCCTTTCAAGTACCTGTCGGAAAACCTCCTCAGCCGCGGCATGATTGCCCGCCTGCTGCAGTTCCAACCCCTTTTCTAGAATTTCCTTGACCATTCTTCCGCCAGTCTACCACTCGTCGAGGCCAATCGTTCAATCGGATAATTTGCCTCGGCGCATTACACTGGTTTAGGGTTTCACAATGAAACCTCTTATCATCTTCGGTATAGGTCAAATAGCAGAAGTAGCGCACTACTATTTCTCCGAGGACAGCTCATATGAAGTCGCAGGCTTTACGGTTGATGACGCCTACCTAGACCGCTCGGAATTATTTGGCCTACCTGCGGTAGCGTTCGAAAATGCCACAGAACAGTTCCCTCCTGGAGAATTTGATTTCTTTGCAGCCGTCGGATACGACAAAATGAACTCGGTTCGCCGTGAAAAAGTAAAGCTAGCTCAAACAGCAGGATATGATATCGCCCATTATGTTTCCAGCCGCGCTTTTGTTTGGAAGGACTTCGAGCCACGCCCCAATTTATTTTTACTTGAAGATAATACTATCCAACCACATGCCAAAATTGGTGAAAACGTAACCTTGTGGAGCGGCAACCATATCGGCCATCATGCCGTGATTTGCGATGATGTGTTCCTCTGCAGCCACGTGGTTGTCTCAGGCGCGGCATGTATTGGGCGCGGTAGTTTTCTTGGCGTAAATGCAACTGTCGGCGATAATATCACTATCGGAGTTGAAAATGTAATTGGTGCCGGCGCCCTCGTTCTCAAAGATACAGCCGACCAAGCCGTTTTCCCCGCCAAACAAACAGAAATATCCAAAGTACCCAGCAACCGACTGAGATCACTTTGATGAAGTGGCGCAAAGCGGGCAATATATTTACACCAAATGGTGATAAAGACTGGGCCCAAAGTCACGCCTCCGTGCCGATTGCTGATCATATCTCCGGCAACATATTTCGGATCTATTATACGTCCCGCGATATCCGCAATAGATCCCATGTCGGATGGTTCGAAATAGATATCGAAGAACCAAACATTATTCTCGCAGAAGCCAATAAACCTATTTTGGCACCGGGCAAAGTCGGTACGTTTGATATGGATGGTGTCATGGCAAGCTCCCTAGTCCGCCATAACAAAGAAAAACGCCTATATTATATTGGCTGGAATAAATCTATTGGCGTCCCGTTCCACAATTCAATCGGCCTCGCCGTACAAGCAGAGCCGAACGGTATTTTCGAGCGTTTCTCAGATGGCCCTATTTTGGATCGTAATCCCTCCGATCCATATTTCGTTGCTAGTCACGATGTAGTGGTAGACACGGAATGTTGGCATATTTGGTACCTATCTGGACTCAACTGGCTGCCTGGCGAACCACCCACTTCAACCTATAATCTTAGACATGCGAAAAGTTCCGACGGCATCAATTGGCTTTGTAATGGCACCGTCGCGGTTGATTTTTTCCAACCGAACGAAATTGCTATCGCTTGCCCAAGTGTTGTGAAGGACGAAGATTTCTGGCGAATGTGGTTTTGTTTCCGGGGTAGCAATTTCAACTACCGCCTCGGATACGCCGAATCACGTGACGCTATGAATTGGAAAAGGCGAGACGAGGAAGCAGGAATTACTGTCTCAGAAAGTGGCTGGGATAGTGAAATGATTTGTTATCCTCATATATTTGACCACGGCGACAAACGGTTTATGCTTTATAACGGTAATGGTCACGGTCAAACCGGTATTGGTTTAGCAATCCTTGATTAAAAAAATAATTTCGGCTCCGCAAAACTTTAAGCGTGAGCCACTAAATTTAGGGCCCTTTTTTCTCGCGGTCTCGTATGCGATCCTGGGGCTATGACCGGCCCAAAAGATAGCCCCGCCTATCAAGAAATCATCGAGCACTATGAAAAATGTCTCGAAACTCATGGTGACACTTATTTAGGGGTCGATTGGCCAAATAAAGAAGATGCGGCAACCCGCTATAAAATTATGTTAGGGATTATCGCCGAACCCGCCCCTCATCCTTTAAAGTTGCTCGATTTTGGCTGTGGAGCCGGCCATTTACTTGAATTCATCGAAGCCGAGAAACTCAACCACATAGATTATATCGGATTAGACATTTCACCAAAATTCACAGCATTATGCCGCACAAAATGGCCTGAACGCGACTTCATCGAAGCCGATATATTAATCAGCCAAAATCAACTACCGACAGTCGATTATCTCGTCATGAACGGCGTTTTTACCGAAAAACGAGGCTTAGCCTATGGCAAAATGTTCGATTATATGTGCGATGTAATGCGCATAGCCTGGCCGTCCGTTAGAAAGGGTATGGCAGTGAATGTAATGTCAAAGAGTGTAGACTGGGAGCGTAATGATCTTTTTCACCTGGATAAAACTGAATTCGCCGCCTTTATAAACAAGGACCTTTCCCCGCATTTAAAATTTTACTTAGATTATGGTCTCTATGAATATACGGCTTACATATATCGCGACCACCCTAAAACCTGCCCGGCAAAACCTGCCCAGCTGGGACGTTTCACTGGGTAATTTCTGCCTATTAGAGCGCGAATTACCTACTGGATTCCGATGTTCGGGCAACGGTTTTTGAACTAAATTGTTTTTTTTTAAAGCCTTAAGTTTGTGGCATAGCGGTTGCATCATCAAAGCGTGGAAAGCCGATCATGGCCATCAACCATAGCGACGGCCCATCGGATTTCCGTTAGCGTTTCTCGCGGTATGGAAGAACTTTCATAAAACGAGGGACAGAGCGAAACCCAAATGCGCAGCTCGTTAAGAGGGAATGCAACGAGAAAGCAGCGGATTGTCTATCAGGAGATGGCAGAAGGCCAAATCGGGGATTAAAATGGAATTTCCAACTACGACACTGACAACGTCGTCATCGCAAGCCAATCAATCGCAAGCTAATAATACCGCTTCACAGGTAAGCGTCGGCAATAACGCTTTACAGAGCAATCCTGCAACGACCGTTAATTTGACCGCGGAAACGGGCGGAACGGGGGGCGAACGCCAGCAGGACAGGCTCGGCGCGCAGCTCGACCAAGTTACCAATGCCCAAGAAGCAGTGAAAAACTTGCTGGTGAGCGGTCGTCGCACACAAATCAATTTTGACGCCGAACTGAATCGAGTGTTTCTTCAGATTGTAGACACCAGGACGGAGGAAGTGGTGGAGACTATTCCGACTGAGGAATTAGTGCGTCAAATGAAGGAGCAAGTAGCACCACCAGAGCGGGCTAAGGAGCCAGGAAAAGGTGCATTGCCGATTGACGAGTCTATCTAAGTCTAACCCGAAGGCGGTGCTAATTTAAAACACTCGCAATAAGGTTAGGGATGCTACGCGAAGAATCCGCGGGGGCATCGAGCGAAATGGGGAGGAGTAAGGACGTAATCCAGTAATCCTACTCCTAGACGGTAATATCTGCCGTAACGCGCGTGTATTTTTTGCCGCACGCGCTGTTTTTTGCCTGCCCATATAAATCGAAAAATAACATTTATCTATTTTAATCAAGCGCTTATCCTTTTGGCCCGTTGCTTGCTCTTTAAGGGGCAGACAAGAAAACTTCGGGTACCATAATGAACCTGCCAATCACCGTCTCACCGATTGAAAAGCTTTACGCTACCAGCGGTAGTGAAAAACATCGCGAATCAAATGCCGACGGTAAAATCGATGGCCGTGAACTGTTTTCTAAATTTCTAAATGGCAACAATCTCTCTCAAGTAGCTTATGCAGGCCTTGCGCAAGAGTTCAACCTCTCTCTTTCTTTGCATAAAGAAAGCTATAGAGCCAACCAGTCCGATATTCGCTCAGAAGAAAATCACGGATATATATCCAATGTTGGCGAAGACGACCACTTATCGCACGACGATGTAGGTGGAGACGCTTTCGCAGTAGCAGGCGACCGTCGAGAACACAACGACGCAGCAAATACAGATGACTTAAGTGTCAATAACGGTGACTTAAGTGACGATAAAGGTGACTTAAGTATCAATAAACGAGTTGCCGAGCATCCTTTAGAAATCATTGACGATGGCAGCTTAGTTACCCCAATCGTCACCGAAAGCCAAAGCAATGTAAATACAGCTCGGGAGTCAACTATCGCTCGTGAGGTAAATATTACTCGTGAGGCTAATAACACTGCACAACCCTCTCGAACGCCACCAACGGTCCAACAGCAAGGGCCGGAAACGGTCCAGTCAGCAAAAGTGCAAGAAAACAGCCAGAATGTTGTGACACGAGTGCCGAACAGCAACGGCAACACTCAATTAAAAGCCAAAGTCATTCCTGCTTCGGGAGAACTGGCGTCGCAACCTTCCGCTAACCTTGCTGCCAGTACTGCCGTAACCGTACAGGCCAACCAAAACAACCGCGTCGGCAATGACGCAGCACGCTTGCCTGCTAGCGATTTGGCTAACAATGGCGTTGAAACAAATTCGAACGTTCTAGTTGGTCGCCCTGGTGACAAACCCAGCACCAACCGAGCCAATAGCCGCCAAGGCGGCAAATCCGGCACCAATGCTAATCAAAACAGCCGCTTGGGTAGCGAAACAGCCCAGTTATCTGCTGGTAATTTAGCTGGTGGAGGGATCGAACCAAATTCGAACGAGCTCGTTACCAGCAAAAGCAATAAAGCCAACTTCAACGGCCGCCTAGGCGGCGAAGCAAACAGACTAACCTCTGGCGATTTGGCCGGTAACGGCACGGAATCAAATTCAAACGGCTTCGTCAGCCGCCAAGGCGGCAAACCCAGTGGTAACAGCCATCAACATGGCAATTCCTCTAATCAAACTGCTAACCAAGTTAAGCTAGATGCTCAAGGAGCGCTAACCGGCGGGCAGCAAGCCGCCCAGCAGGCCGCAGCTACCGCCACGCAACGCAATAATCTATTCGCCGCGACATTGGCACGCGCCAATAGCAGCATCAGCCAACAGAGTGCACAACCCCTGAGCGGTGATATTGCTTTCGGTGTACCCAATAATGACCAACAGCAACCACAACGTGTCACCGACATGCCACAACCGCAGCGTGCTAAACCTCAGCTGCCACCCAGGTTTATTAGTGAACAGGTATCAGTCCAGATACAACGTGCCATTGGTCAAGGCACAGACCGCATCAGCATTCAACTCAAGCCCGCCGAATTAGGTCGGATCGAGGTCAAACTCGAAGTAGCCCATGACGGCAGGCTCAATGCAGTGATTTCCGCCGAACGTTCGGATACTCTTGATCTCTTGAAACAAGACGCAAAAAGTCTGCAGCAATCACTTCAACAGGCGGGCCTGAACGCGGATTCATCAAGCCTCAGCTTCACCTTGCAACAACAAGCGAAAAGCTTCGAGCAAGCGCTCGGAAAAGACAGCAATGGGCAAGCAGGCAGTAAAGAAGATCAGGGAACAGAAGACGATACTAACGAAAAAGCATCTGGCACCCGCAACATCATCACCGATGAAGTGATCGATGTGGAAGTCTAATGCTTAAAGCTGGAGTTTAGAACATGTCAGATATAGCAGCCCTCTCTTCAACCGCTAACGCCCTCGCTGGCGGCTCAACGTCGGATTCTCGCGCAGCTCTTTCGAAACTCACCTCAGATCTCGATAATTTTCTGACTATCCTTACCGCTCAACTTCAACATCAAGACCCGCTGGAACCGCTCGACACCCATGAATTCACCAACCAATTGGTACAATTCAGTTCCGTCGAACAGGCCATACAGCAGAATAAGAACCTTGAGACTATTATTGAACTAAATCAGAACAATATGGCTATTTCGGCGGTTTCTTACATTGGTAAAGAAGTATCCGCTGCGGGTAAGTCCAATATGCTAGTGAACGGCAAGGCGACATTCAGCTATACTCTAGCTGAAGCCGCTCAAGCCGGAACAATATCGATTACCAACCAAGCCGGTGATGTAGTATTCTTTGGGCAGGCAGAGAGGACCGCGGGCACCCATGCATTTGTATGGGATGGCAAATCCAGCAGCGGCGCGACTCAACCGGACGGCCAGTACCAAATTAATGTGAACGCTGTGAATTCTGATGACCAGCCGATCTCTCCATCTTTCGGCATCACCGGTAAAGTCACCGGTGTCGAATTCGACGGCTCTACGGCGATCCTCAATATCGGTACCGTGCCTGTGCCCCTAAATAGCATCACGAACATTAATGAACCTGAGCAAGATCCGGCAACGTAGAAACTTAGCCGCAGAGAACCATAACCGTAACCCCAGTCACAGGGAAAACAAAACCAGCCGCCCCTAGTAAGGCGGGAGATATGAGGTAAACAAATATGTCACTTTTCGGTGGAATTCGTTCAGCAGTATCCGGGCTTTTATCGCAAAGTCAGGCCCTCGGTCAAATTGCCGATAATATCGCGAATGTGAATACAACCGGCTTTAAAGCCATTCGGCCGCGCTTTTCGACCCTAGTCACAACCCAATCTTCGCTCACTCTGCATTCACCTGGTGGCGTGCAGTCTAAAGTAACCCGAGAAATCGATGCTCCGGGCCTCCTAGAAGCATCCGACAGCTCCACAGACCTCGCAATCGGCGGTCAGGGTTTTTTCGTCGTAAATAGTAATGCGAATGGTACTGGCGATTTTTCTTTTACACGCGCCGGTTCTTTCCGCGCCGATAAAGATGGCAATTTAGCCAATACAGGTGGCTTTTTCTTATTTGGTTTTCCAGTCACCAATGGCGTAGTCCAACCCACTAATATTTTGACTCAATTAGAAGTTGTTAATGTCGCGAGTTCATCCGTTGCCCCTATTGCAACATCTACAGTAGACGTTGGCGCGAATTTACAATCTTCAGCAGCGACCGGGGCAACATTTGACCTAGCAGTCGGTGTGCTCGACAAACAAGGCGCTCCTGACCAACTAACCTTTAGATTTACAAAGGTGGCCGCTGCTAATACGTGGCAATTATCGTCAACCTTGGCCACACGTAGTTTTATTAACACCGCGGGTAATGCAGTTCAAAGCGGCACCGGCACTAATATTTTAGGGCAAGTAGTCTTCAACGCAGATGGCACTCTAAACTCTACTAACCTTACAGGTAGAACAATTAATTCGGCTCTAAAGACCGGAAACGACGGGTTCACATTTGATGTTGATCACGACAATAGCTTTGCTACTGGCTTAGGCACTGGTGCTACTGATGATCGTGTAACAATAACGCTCGACTTGGGCACTGTGAACACAACTGCAGGACTTACACAATTCGAAGGAGCATTTACGCCAAACTTTGTGAATACAAATGGACGACAGTTTGGTTCACTCACCGGTGTGAGCGTATCCGCAGACGGCATAATAAACGCTAATTTTGACAATGGCGAAACCCGCGATCTCAACCAAATTCCGCTCGTCACCTTTACAAATCCCAATGGTTTGGTTGAACAAACAGGCAATGTCTATCAAGAAACTACAAATTCAGGCTTCGCGGTGATAAAAACTGCTAAAACGGGAGGTGCAGGTGTAGTTGCGCCCTCGGCCCTTGAAGCCTCAACAGTGGATATTGCGGATGAATTCACGCGTATGATCATTACCCAACGAGCATTCTCGGCCAATACCAAGGTTATCACAACAGGCGATGAGATGCTCGACGAATTAGTCAGGATCATCCGATAGTAAATTACATCAGTGATTAAAAATTGCGCCCATAACGCGCGCAATGCACGTCATTTTCTGCCAGCTAATACCTAAAACCACGGAAAATCTCACTCAGTTTTAGACATTACTGATACAAAATTAGACGTCCACTTTCTAGCCTACGGCGGGCCAAATTACTGTTGCTAAGCTTTACCGGGGCAAACACCTACTTCTGGCTTTTTTATCAAAAAGCATAGGCGGCATTCGGCAGTAGAGGCGGCACTCTGAGCCTAAAATAGCCCTGTAATTACTGCAGACTCAACTTAGAGAGGCTTCAAAGCGGAGGTCAAGCCATACAACGTCAGGATTGACCGGGTCTCCGGGTGACCCTACTTAGAGACTCGCGGATGCCAGTCCTCGTTACAATAAAGCAAGCAAAAAAACAAAACTACAGCTTACAACTGATTTCTGGCTTCAGAGTCCGGCATTTCATCAAATCAAAGTCAAATATTCACCACACTAAGAAATTGTATCTATAGAACTATTTTTTGACTAACAACCTACTAATTAGTGTTTTTCCTTAAGATTCGCTTGTCTTATCTTAAAATATTTGACTTAGTCGGCAATTTTTGCCCAGTTTTAACTTCATTTTTATTTCGATTTGTTTTACATTCGCAGATGTGGGGGACTGTAAAGGGGTTCGTCTTTTAGAAATTAGTGTTAGTTGGCGACACTTTTGCATTCCACTACTAGAGATGAGAATTTGATTAGCTAACGGATCTGGCGACACGCTGCGCATAAGGTAATTGCCGTGAACTCATTTTTCGAAACGATCAGAAATCTTGGTGTTGGCCGACTTGTAGCTATGGCTGGCGTTACGCTTGCGTTGATTGGATTCTTCTTATTCATGTTTAATCGACTGAGCACCGGCCAGATGGCTGTGCTTTTTACCGATTTGGATAGCCGCGACAGCAATCAAATAGTCGCACAACTGCAAGCGACTGGGGTCCGCCATAAAGTCACCAAGGACGGTACGCAAATTCGGGTACCTCAAGAAGAGGTCAACCAGCTTCGACTCAGCTTAGCGCAGCAAGGTATTCCGGCCAGTGGCTCTATCGGCTACGAATTATTTGATCGTGAACAATCTATCGGCACATCAAGCTTCGTACAAAACATCAATCGGGTTCGGGCCTTGGAAGGTGAGTTAGCCCGCACCATCGCTGGCTTCCAATCAGTGCATGGCGCCCGCGTTCATTTGGTCTTGCCGCGGCGCGAGCTATTTAGCCGTCAGCAGGTGGAACCAAGCGCATCGGTTATTCTTCGCATGCGTGGTGCCGTTCGCCTGGATAGTTCGCAAATTAAGGCCGTCCAGCATTTGGTAGCTAATGCAGTTCCGTCGCTAACCACAGGCCGCGTCTCTATTGTAGATCATCGTGGCGCCTTGCTCGCAAAAGGCTCCGAACAAGGCAAAGGGCAGAGTACGACAGATGATTCCAACGAAAGGAAAGTCGCCTTCGAAGCTCGAATGTCCCGCACGCTCGAACAATTATTGGAGCCAAGCGTTGGTATCGGCAATGTGCGAACGGAAGTACGCGCCGATATGGATTTCGACCGAACCACCACACAAGAGGAAACATACGATCCAGAAGGCCAAGTAGTACGATCCGAACAAAGTATTACAGAATCCTCCAGTTCGTCGGAAGCTAAACAGGACGCGGTAACCGTCGGCCAAAACCTGCCCGACGCACCTAATTTGGGCGGTGACCAAGGCGGCACCCAATCGGGAAGTCAGCGAACTGAAGCGTCTACAAATTTCGAAATTTCAAAAACAATTACAAACCATGTCAAGGAAGTGGGAACGGTTAACCGCCTTTCCGTTGCCGTCTTAATCAACGGTACTTTTACAGAAGCTGCCGATGGTAAAACCTCTTACAAGCCACGCAGCGAAGCCGAATTAAAAAATATCGAAAAACTGGTGAAGTCGGCGATTGGCTTTGATAGAAGCCGCAACGATACGGTTGAAGTCGTAAACATGCAGTTTGCACCTCTGCCACAAACAATCGAGGAAGAGCGCACTACATTCTTTGGCTTTACCACTGGTGATGTGAAACGCCTCATAGAAGTCGTTGCGGTAGCCGTGGTCGGATTACTAATAATTCTTCTCGTTGTACGGCCGATTATCAGTAAAATTTTCGAAGTCACCCCAGGTGCGATTGCTCGCGCAAGCGCTGGTACTGTCACCGACCCACAACTATTAGCAGCGGGCGGCGGCGGCGTCGGTGTGGCGAAATTAGAGGCCCCAGTGGATGAAAACGGTATGCCAATAGATCCGAACGCTATAAGCGACGGCGGGGAAGGTGACGTAGAAGGTGGCAGTAAAATGCAAGTGCAGCGCCAAGCTCCAAAAAGTATTATCAATATGGATAACGTCGAGGGTAACCTAAACGATTCTTCTGTGAAACAAATTGGTGAAATTATCGACAAACATCCCGAAGAAGCAGTAGCAGTTATCCGTAATTGGATGTATCAGGGTAAGAACTAATGGCAGGACAGCAGGACTAATTTTAGATGCGCGCACGGGAAGATATCAGAGGGCTAGCCGGCCCTGAAAAAGCAGCAATTTTGATGCTGGCACTTACCGATGAGCATGCATCACGACTATTTTCGATTCTTGATGATGAAGAAATTCGCGAATTATCAACAACCATGGCCAGTTTGGGTACTGTCAGTTCAAATTTAGTCGAGCGACTTTTCCAAGAATTTGCCGAACAACTCTCAGCCACTGGCTCGTTGGTTGGTAGTTTCGAAAGCACAGAACGGTTACTGGGAAAGGTTTTAGGCGAGGAACGCGTCGGCGGCATCATGGAAGAAATCCGTGGCCCTTCTGGTCGCACGATGTGGGACAAGCTCGCAAATGTAAACGAACTCGTTCTGGCCAACTACCTGAAAAACGAATACCCCCAAACAGCGGCTGTAGTCCTCTCCAAGATAAAATCCGACCATTCCTCCCGCGTTCTAGCCAGTCTGCCCGAAAACTTCGCAATGGAAGTAGTAATGCGTATGCTCAATATGGAGGCGGTGCAAAAAGACGTGGTCGACGATGTGGAAAAGACACTACGAACCGAGTTCATGGCCAACTTGGCACGCACCCAACAGCGTGACAGCCATGAAATGATGGCAGAAATTTTTAGCAGTCTCGACCGCGATACAGAAGAGCGTTTTCTCACCATGCTAGAAGAGAGAAACCAAGATGCCTCTGAAAAAATCAGATCCCTCATGTTCACATTCGAGGATTTGGGCAAACTCGATCCATCTGGCGTACAAACCTTACTTCGCAGTGTCGGAAACGATATATTGAGCCTTGCCCTAAAAGGTGCTTCAGAGTCCTTGCGTGAATTATTTTTCAATAATATGTCTGAGCGGGCTGGCAAGATTCTTCGAGAAGACATGGAAAGCTTGGGTCCAGTGCGCCTCGCGGATGTAGATGAAGCCCAGTTAGAAATGATTTTGATCACTAAGGATCTCGCAGAGAAAGGCGACATCGTAATTTCTGAAGGCAAAGCCGAAGACGAATTAATTTACTAGACCTATACAAAACTAAGCGGTTTTTATATTCGCTATCGATAATGGATGAAAACTCAGTCAAGGAATTAATGTCAGACAGCCCTAAACCTGCGCGACCTTTTAGTTTCGACGTGTCCTTCGACGCCCCCCTCCTCAGCCAAAAATTAGCAGAGGAAGTAACCGTTGAGGAAGAGCAGCCAACATTTTCTCTAAATGATCTAGACGAAGCGCGTAAAGCAGGGTTTGAAGACGGTCGTGAAGCAGCCTTAAAAGTCGCAGCCAGTGGCATCGAAGAACGCATTGCTAGGTCGATAGAATCTATTGCTGAAGATCTCTCGAGGGTCGATGTCGACGATGCAAATACAAGCGAGCGAAATCAGCTACTTTCGATTAGCTTAATTCGTCATATTACGGAAAAACTTCTGCCAGCCACTGCAGAAAAGTATGGGCTGAAAGAAATCGAACAGGTTCTGAAAGAATGTCTGCCACTCCTCACCGAGGCTTCAACATTGTCTCTCCATGTCAACGACCAAGCTGCTCCTGAAGTCGAGCGACATCTGAACGATATCATCCAAATCAACGCTCTAACTGTGAGGGTCAACATTATTCCCGATACTAGTCTTGGCCCGTCGGATTGCGTCATAAATTGGGGCGATGGAGGTGCAGAACGTAACTACGATTCGATTTGGAATGAAATTGAAAGTATATTGGCGCAAACCCAAGAAAAAGAAATGGGAATAACTTCGCCTCAAAAAGAAGACAATGCCGACACAAGGTCGGAGCAGAAAAGTGCCACGACCCGCTGTTTTGGCCCTGCTTCCGCACCTCAAGCCTCGGACGACGGCGCGACAAATGATACTGACACAAGTATCATCATGCCAGATGCACTAGAGCCAGAAACAGAGCAGTCCCCTGAGACTCTAAACGTTATCGAAACGATACCGGCAGAAACGCCAATATCTGAACCAACCAAAGAATCCTAACGCTTTCAGGAGGCCACTATGGCTGATGAAGACAATTTAGATTTAGACGAAATTGACGATGTCGATGAAGAAACGCCAAATGAGACGCCGGATCCCGATAATGTGGAAATAGATAGGCCGACTAGTGCGCGCGATCTAGAAGCGGTTTACGATATTCCGGTTCGAGTATCGGCGGTTCTCGGAACAGCTACTATGCAGGTAAATCAGCTACTGAAACTTGGTCGCGGTGCTGTCGTAGAATTAGATCGCAAAGTAGGCGAAGCGATTGATATTTATGTTAATGACCGATTGGTCGCACGCGGCGAAGTCGTCGTCGTAGAAGACAAACTCGGTATCACCATGACTGAAATCATCAAATCCGATCAGAACATTTAACGGTTTCAGAACAGCCATGGCATTAAATCCAAATCCCAGCGCACGCGCAGCGCCACAAGGCAGCCTACAAGCGCCCCATGCGAAAGCGTCGGTGGATATTGCGACACTTGCAGGCCTTTCGATAGCATTCTTACTGGTCATTACCGCTATTATTCTAGGCGGGTCACCTGAGGCATTTTTTGATATAAAGGCTGTATTTATTGTGATCGGTGGTACATTTGGGGTCGTCATAGCCTGTTTCTCGCTTCGTGATATGGGCACTGCCTTCAAAATCGTTGCGCAAGCAGTATTCCGTACTTCCCGTGACCCGTCTGAAGCGGCGGTCCATGTGCTTCGGATTGCTGAAATTGCGCGCCGCCAAGGCGTATTGGCGATGCAGCAGTACCTTCCTGGGCTGGCCAGCACCGGGATGTTTTATCGGGGAGTAAGCATGGCAATAGACGGTGTGCCCGGCGAGGAAATAGAACGCATCATGCGGCGGGAGCTGCAGTCAGCAACGCAACGCAATACGCAGACGGTCAGTATCCTCCGGAAAGCGGCAGATATTTCACCGGCAATGGGCCTAATCGGAACATTGGTTGGCCTCGTACAAATGCTTGGTAATCTAGAAGACCCAAGTACAATCGGGCCCAGTATGGCTATAGCTTTACTGACCACCTTTTACGGCGCCATTTTAGCTAACATGGTTTTCACACCGCTTGCCTCGAAATTGGAACGCAATTCTGCAGAAGAAACATTGATCAACACGTTATACGTTATGTCGGCGGCATCGATCGGACGTCAAGAGAATCCAAGGCGGTTGGAAATGCTACTAAATACAGTCCTACCGCCAAACCATAAAATTGAATATTTCAGATAGGCCTACCATCCCACGTTAAAACGGATTATTTGGCACGAACGGAACTAAGAATATGAGATTACTGATAGTCGGAACCCTAGAAGGGCATATAACCACCGCAGGTAAAATTGCGATGTCGCATGGTGCTAAAGTGGCTCAAGTCAGCAGCATAGACGAAGCATTGAATGCACTGCGGACGGGTAAAGGTGCGGATCTAGTCATGATCGATATTAAGCTGGATACCGGCAATCTTGTCCAGCGACTTGAGATCGAGCGCATTTCTATTCCTGTAGTTGCGTGCGGTATTGGCACAGATGCGGATGCGGCGGTTGCCGCTGTCGAACAAGGTGCAAAAGAATATATTCCTCTTCCACCAGACGCGGAATTGATCGCCGCAGTCCTAGAGGCAGTGTCTGAAGAAAGTAGTGAAATTATTTTCCAAGATGCAGCGATGGACAGTGTGATTGCCCTTGCAACCCGCATCGCCCCCTCTGAAGCATCGGTGCTAATCACTGGAGAATCGGGCACAGGCAAAGAACTAATGGCCCACCATATCCATAAAAAGAGCAAACGCTCTACCGCCCAATTCGTTGCGGTGAATTGCGCCGCAATCCCCGAGAATTTACTAGAATCCGAATTATTTGGCCATGAAAAGGGCGCTTTCACCGGCGCAGTAGCGCGACGCATTGGCAAGTTTGAGGAAGCTAATGGTGGTACTCTTTTATTGGATGAAGTAAGCGAAATGCACCCTCGACTGCAGGCTAAATTATTACGAGTCATTCAGGAACGGGAAATCGACCGGGTCGGCGGCACTCAAACCATCCCAGTTGACGTTCGTATTCTGGCCACCTCAAACCGAAATATGGAAAAATCTGTTGAGGAAGGTGATTTCCGAGAAGATTTGTTCTTCCGCCTTAATGTAGTTAACATCATGCTGCCGCCCCTGCGCGAGCGACCAAAAGACATCATTGCACTAGCAAACCATTTTTCTAAGAAATATGCCGATGCAAACGGCGTATCTGAAAAAGCCTTTAGCCCAACTGCGATTGACGCCCTACAACACCATGGCTGGCGCGGCAATGTCCGAGAATTGGAAAACACCGTTCATCGCTCGGTCTTGTTAGCGCAGGGCGATGAAATTGACACCGATGCGATCATGCTGAATTTAACAGAAGGCGAGGTCGTAGATGCAGGCACCGCAACAGCAGCAGTGGTCGCAAGTGCCGCGCAAAATATGGTAGGCAAGACAGTAGCAGAAGTAGAGCGCGACCTGATACTCGGTACTTTAGAACATTGCTTGGGTAATCGCACCCATGCAGCGAATATACTTGGTATTTCTATAAGAACTCTCCGAAACAAATTGAAGCTCTATACAGAACACGGAATTGCCGTCCCCATGCCAGGCGAGGGATAACTCCGAACACACTAGAAACCCGGGAAGCACCCTTAACGCATGACGGACACCAGCCCGGATACGGCATCGGACGCCAACAAAAAAAACGGCAGCAGTATTCTTGAAGTACTGGCTGGTCGCAGCGACATAATGCTCGCCGTAGCCATTGTGTTCATGCTCGGGCTATTACTGTTGCCAGTACCCACGTGGTTCCTAGACTTCTGTCTAGCAGTCTCAATCACATTTGCCGTCATTATTCTAATGACAGTATTATTTTTAAAAGACCCACTCGAACTCAATAGTTTCCCATCGATTTTGCTCATCGCCACAATGTTAAGGCTTGGGCTGAATGTCGCCTCGACCAAGCTGATCCTTACAGACGGTCATACAGGCACTGATGCTGCCGGCCAGGTTATTGAGGCTTTTGGGAATTTCGTCGTTTCTGGTAATTATGTCATTGGCATCATAGTCTTTGCGATTCTGGTCATCATTAATTTTGTCGTAATCACAAAAGGTGCAGGTCGGATCGCAGAAGTGGCCGCACGCTTCAGCTTAGATGCCATGCCCGGCAAACAAATGGCCATTGACGCGGATTTATCGGCGGGTCTGGTTAATGAAGACCAAGCCCGTAAAAGACGCACCAAACTTGAAGAAGAAAGTTCCTTCTATGGTGCTATGGACGGCGCCTCAAAATTTGTACGTGGTGACGCCATCGCTGGACTCTTAATCACTATTATAAACATTGTTGGCGGAATCATTATTGGTGTTGCAATGCAAGATATGACATTTGCAAATGCGGCACAAACCTACACGCTACTGACAATTGGTGACGGACTGGTAAGCCAAATACCCGCCCTCATCGTCTCGACTGGCGCCGGCATGCTAGTAACCAAGGCGGGCACAGGCGGCTCCACAGACAAAGCAGTATTCGGCCAATTGGGGCACTATCCAACGGCGCTTACTATCAGCGCACTCCTATTAGCCGCAATGGCAATGTTGCCAGGTATACCGGTAATCCCCTTCTTAGGCCTCGCGTTAATTACAGGCGGCTTATCTTTCTTAATATATCAACGAGAGGTAGAAACGGAAGCCGACGCGGCCGCCGCAGAGGCCGCCGCAGAGGAACCGGAAATCCCTGCCGAGGAGCCTATCACTGCAGCTCTACAAATTGATAACATTCGTTTGGAACTAGGCTATAGCCTTCTGTCGATGATCAACGATACCGGTGAGCGACGCCTTACTGATCAAATCAAAGCACTCCGCCGCCAACTAGCAGGTGAATTGGGTTTTGTGATGCCCGCAGTCCGCATACAGGATAATCTTCAATTGCCGTCAAACAATTATATTATTCGGGTTAAGGAAATCGAAGCGGGAGGTGGAGAGTTATGGCCCGATTTACTCCTCGTGATGGACCCAAAGGGCGAAAAAATATCGTTACCCGGTGAAGCCACCACGGAACCAACGTTTGGTTTGCCCGCCATGTGGGTCAGCGAGCAATACCGCGAAGAGGCTATGTTCCGGGGTTATACAGTTGTCGATACCCCGACTGTCATCACTACTCACCTCACTGAGATCATTCGCGACAACATGTCGGAACTCCTGTCCTACGCCGAGACGCAAAAACTCCTGGACGATTTGGGCCAACCACAGCAAAAACTTATAGAAGACCTCATTCCGAACCAAATTTCCGTTGGCGGCGTCCAGAGGGTGCTACAAAATTTGCTCGGTGAGCGGATCTCAGTCCGTGATTTACCAACAATTTTAGAAGGTGTTTCCGAAGCCACCGGGTATACGAGAAATATCGGCCAAATCACGGAACATGTCCGATCGCGGCTCGCCCGCCAGCTATCTGATAGCGCTACAAACGACCAGGGATTCATTCCTTTGATCACAGTCTCACCTGACTGGGAACAGAGTTTTGCAGAAGCTGTGATCGGCGAGGGCGAAGAAAAACAGCTCTCTATGGCGCCAAGCCAACTACAACAATTTATCAATAGCGTACGCGAAACGTTTGAACGCCATGCTATGCAAGGAGAAACACCGGTGCTACTGGTCAGTCCGGCTATTCGGCCGTTCGTGCGTTCCGTTGTGGAGCGCTTTCGTCCCGTTACCGTAGTAATGTCGCAGAATGAAATACACCCTAAGGCCCGTATTAAGACACTAGACCAAATTTAGCGCGTCCCGCACGCAGATCAAAATGAAGGCACACCCATGCGCTATGATACCCGACTTACCGGCTACTCGACTTCCAATGCAGCAGCGCATATTAAAGCCACTATTCTTAATTTAACGAAATAAGATGAGTGATCCTATCCGAACGCCACAAGTCCTGCCCGCTCAGTTGACTGCAGCACAAACGCCGGCAACTCAGAATGCTACCCTGGTACACTTACCAGAAGGGCAAAGCCCGCTTCGGACCGGACAAAGCCTAGTCGGCACCGTGGTGGCAAAACCTAGTAACGGGCAAATCGTAATCCAAATCCCGTCTGGCCAATTGGTGCTTCAAACACAGCTCAACTTTTCACCAGGGACACAGGTGACGCTTCTGGTAACAGCTGGGGGTAGAACCCCCCAAATTCAGCTGCAACCGCAGACGCAAGAAAAACAGGGAAAAACAGCAATAGCACCGGTCCCCCAACCGCCTGCCGGCACGACGCTTGTAAACCTCTCAGGATTACTCAGCCAGGGGAGCGAAATTACCGCACAGGTAATAACCGCTCCAGCAACCACTGCTGCCAAGGGCAGCACAACGACCGGCCAAGCCAATATGTCAATGACTGCAGCATCAGCTCCCTCACCGACTTTGCCTGCTGGTTCAACGGTTACACTTCAGATCACCTCAATAGCTCCACCAGGGATGGAATTCGTCAAAACCTCAACCGGCACCCTTCCTATCGACGGCATTACTACAGGCACCACGATAGGTGGTAAACCGATAATCCAAACACCAGCAGGCACTCTCACACTCGAAACACACAACCCTATTCCCCTTGGCACCAGACTTTCGCTCGAATTGGTTGGGAAACCACGTTTCATTCCAAATGTGTTGCTGCAACCCGTCTCGCTCACAGGACAATGGCANACACTTCACGATGCCATAGACTTCTTGCGAAAAACGAATTCCACAATCACCCAAACACCAGGACAATTAATTCCTAAACCGGGCCCACAACTTACTGCCAGCCTATTATTCTTTATCTCTGCAATTACTTCGGGTGATATTCGTAAGATGTTGGGCGAAGAGACAAGTAGAGTGCTGAAAAAAAACAATGATTTGTTCAAACGTCTGCAAGATGATGCCGATCAATTGCAAAGTATGGCAACAAAAAGCCCTGTTAAAGAGTGGCGTAATTATCTTATACCGCTTCTCACCCAAACAACCCTTGAGCAAATTAAATTATCGGTACGCGAAGACGAAGGTGGCGAAGACGAGGAGGCCAACGATTCCAGCACTCATTTTATTATAGAGGTTGTTTTGAGAAGCATGGGACGGACCCAATTCGAGGGACATGCTAACAAGAAATCGGTCCGCCTGCTGATGCGATCCCAAAAACCAACTCCGGAACAAGCGCAACAAACTATCCAAAGGATCTTTATTGATACGCTAAGCGCATTGGGAGTAACAGGCACCATCGCCTTTCAACAAACGACCGAGTTCAATACAGCACCGCTAGAGGAAGCCGAACCGGTCGCAAAAGGCATTACTGTATGAAAGCAATAAGCAATCCGAAAAACAAATCCGAAGATATGTGTCGACAGCGTTTATTGCGTCGCGAACAACTGGCAGCCGAATTGGCCCCCGAAACAAAGACGGATTATCTCATAACGCTAAACAGCAAAACGGACGCTAGTAAAATACAGATTCAGCTTTGCTATGTACCAGACAAGTACGTGCTAAACCCTATTAGCTTCGAATACTACTTATCGATCCTCTATCAAACCGATTGGCAAAACTTGGAAACCCTCGCCTTAGCAATCCTCGATGACATTAATAATGAAGTTGTACCTCGTTGGGCACAAATCGTCTTAAATAGTGCCAACGATAAAAGCAGCAATGGCCATAGGGTTCTAGTTGAAGATAGACAACCAAATTGGGAAAACGTATCACTCTTGCGGCGCCTTGAGTGAGCTGTTTTGATCAATCTATCGACGCAATCGATGGTTATTGAGAGCCACCTCATCTAAATCCATCTGTTCTCGCCTGTCGAGTTCTTCTGCTATTTCGTTATCATATTTTTGTTTGACGATTTCATATTTTTTTAATTCTGCGAAGGCCTCGGCCACCCCTTCCCGGGCCGTCTCAATGAGACCACGCGCTGCCGTTAAATCCTTATTGAGCTGATCGCGTTTTTCAAAGGCAAATTGTATAAAATTTGGATAGTCTCGTTGCGCTTCTAAACTCTCATATGAGAGTTTTTTTTCCGCTTCGACTTGATTAATCAAGTTGGCAAGCGCCTCTTCAATTTTTGCAGCCTGATCCTCTAACTTCTTTAATTCTCTGCGCTTTTCGTCCAGTTGGAAACTATGAATCCTTATCAATTTAGCAATCGCGGTCACATCAACGGCTCCTCAGGGGGAATGGTAGCATTCTAGTCTGCGTCGTTGGGAAGAGACACGCTATCCTTCGCTTCCAAGGGACTAGATGCAGCGTCAATATCCGACATTTCGCCCGGTGCTGTACTATTATCAGCTATTGTAGAAGCATCCGATGGCGCAGTGCTAGCATTGGAAGCGTTTCCCTCCGATGGTACTCCACTGACCCGTGTGAAATCCGATGGTGCCGCTTCAATACCGGCCATTCCGGGACTACCTGTTTCTAGATTTTTATTTGATACATCAGGGTCGTCAAAGGCTATTCCCAGTATTTTAGCTAACTGCCCATAACCATCCTGTAAAATTGCACGCTCACCTTTCTCCTGTCCTAAAAATTCCTCTATTCCCTCACGGTACCGAATAGCCTCATCCACTTGCGGGTCGCTACCATGACGATATGCACCCAATCGAATGAGTTCAGACATATCTTCGTAAACTGCCATTAGCGCTTTAGCCTTGTCGATAATCTCATTTTCGGCCGGTCTATTGCAGTCCGGTAGACTTCTAGAAACACTCTTCAGTATATTTATCGCTGGATACCGATTTCGTTGGGCAATAGCCCGATCCAGCACTATATGACCATCAACGATACCTCGGACAGCATCAGAAATTGGCTCGTTATGATCATCACCTTCCACCAAAACAGTGAATAGCCCCGTTATGGTGCCTTCCCCAATACCAGGGCCCGCCCGTTCCAATAGTTTCGGCATTTCTGAAAAAACGGTTGGGGTATAGCCCTTACTTGCCGGAGGTTCTCCGGCAGATAACCCTATTTCACGCTGCGCCATGGCAAATCTCGTGATGCTATCCATCAAACACAATACATCGTGCCCTTGATCTCTAAAATATTCCGCTACCGTCATAGTCATTTGTGCCGCTTGACGGCGCATCAATGGAGATTCATTAGAGGTAGCGACAATCAATACGCTGCGCGCCAGTCCATCCGGGCCCAAATCCTCTTCGATGAACTCCTTTACTTCTCGGCCACGCTCACCAATTAGTCCTATCACAATTACATCCGCCGTGGAGTATCGTGACAACATTGACATTAATACAGATTTACCGACCCCAGAGCCGGAAAATATGCCCATGCGTTGCCCTCGGCAACAAGTAATAAACGTGTTAAGAGCGCGGACACCAAGATCGATTTTCCCCGCAACCCTTTGACGTTGATGGGCCGGTGGTGGTGATGCATTCAAAGGATAAGCAGCTGGACCTTTTGGCAGTGACGGACCACCATCAATTGGGTCGCCAAAAGCGCTAATCACGCGCCCGAGCCAACCTTTATCTGGAAAAGCCACTGGCTGGCTTTCACCAATCGTCGCGCGGCAGCCCAAACCGACACCCTCAAGCGAGCCAAAAGGCATCGCCAGTGCACGATCATCTCGGAAACCAACAATTTCGCAAGTTACTGAGGTATGGCTGCGGGCCTCTAAATGGCATCGATCGCCTACAGAGAGGCAAGCTCCGAGCCCCTCTATTTCAACCAACATCCCTTGAATCGCCTTTACACAACCATACAGCCTGAGATCGCCTAAGCGCGCAACACCGTCAATCGCTTGTTCAAGAATTTCGTTCATCTAGACCAACCTACGCTCTAGCAAACATAGCATATCTGCTTACCGTCAACGAGTTATCTCTCAAGTTTTATCACGATAATAATGGTAAATAATTTTTTAACATTGAACCGTTAACCTTTATTAACGGGCAGCTGTTTTTAATGTAAGAAGCATTCGACATTTTTTTTCGATCAACGATAAAAAGGCTATCTTGGAAAGTATCGAACTTATGCTGGCTCTACACAACTCTCCTACCCTAAACCACCACGGAGATTAAATGGCCTCGCCAAAAATGATAATCGATGCCCTGTCAGAAAGAATAGACGGTCACGCTATTAGGGTTATAATCGGGCTGAACTGGACAGTAGTGGAGGGACCTACTGGCATTGGTCTCGCACATACCCCTGTTCGCGGAACCTCTGGTTGTTACGGTGTATCTAATGCAGGAGAATTATCCGGCAAACCTTTATCAACTTTCGTAGTCGGATTGACGTCCGCAAATCCATTTGACCGCGCCCTCGCCCTCGCGGCAATTAATGCCCATCACAATAATTTTAGTCTCAACGAGAGCAGTGCAAACGGCATAGACCTTGCAGCCAAGCAACAGAATGAGACCGTTGTTATAGGGCGATTCCCTGGCCTTAGAGACCGTCTCCCAGAGGCCAAAGTTATCGAACGTGATCCTGGCCCCCATGACTTCCCAATTGCAGCCGCTCCAGAGTTACTAGCTGACGCTAAAACTCTTCTCATTACTGCCTCCACCCTATCCGATGGCTCTTTGTCCAAATACTTGGCACTAGCACCTGATGCATTTACGGTCCTTATTGGCCCCGGCACGCCTCTTTCTCCATCCTTATTTAAAATCGGCATCAATATTTTAGCCGGCTTCGTTGTTGACGAAAAAGAAAAGGCCTTCATAGCAATCGCCCAGGGTGCGGCCGTGAAAGCGCTGAAATCGTGTGGACGAAATGTTTGCCTGCAATCGCCTTAGAATAAGGTAGCAAGAATTTTTTCCGCTTTTTTAAGGTCTGTGGGATTATTGATATTAAAAAACGGATTTACCACGCTAGCGTCAAACAGCACCTCACGAACACGACAACAAGCCAACCAATCCCCGACTTTCCGCAAACCATCCGATAATAATGCAGACCGCAAGGATTCCGCGGAAGCAACTGGCCAAAGCGCGCACACCGGATGGCGCATACCGGCAGATGAAGCAACTGCAACCTCCGAACTAAAGCCAGCTGAAGCTTGGCTCTCAATCAAACGCTGAACAAAGTCAACAGGCAGAAATGGTGTATCAACTGGTGCGCTTACAAGCCACTCGCATCCCGGCAAAGTGTCACGTGCCCATTCCAAACCGGTAAGCAACCCTGCTAAGGGTCCAAGTTGACCATCACAACAGTCAGCCAAAATAGGGACGGACAGATATTTATAGTGCGACTCATCTTCATTCATATTAAGTAGTAGGTTGTCAACTTGTGGCCGTAATCTCCTTNTTACCCTTTCCAACAATGTTTGCTCACCAAGTAAACATGACGCCTTACAACGGTTACCCATGCGCGTTGATGTACCGCCGGCAACAACTACGCCCGCAATTGGGCCGCTCACGTGTTGATCTCCAATTTCGAAGTCCATAAACTATATCGCTTATTGCAAGCCCGCTTTGACTCTTAATGCTACAGTTTGTCTTGCTTGGTGCTTTCCTTTAACAGGTTTTGGCCCTGCAGCATTTCGAGGCCGAAGAACTAAATGCCGATTAACATTGTACTTTGGTACGACATCATTACCAACACGCTTTAGGAGCATAATCTATCCGTATTGAGATCACACATCAGTTTTAGACTACTATCGAACCAGTATTTCTTCGCAACCGACTGCTCAAATAATCGGACCTACAAAACAGTCAAGGGCTTGACTTTACCTCTAGTAACACTGGCCTAAATGAAATTGTGTCGATTTCCGCCAAAAAATCGTATTGCTATAGTAAGACGACCTTGACCTTGGAAGTAGTAAACGCCAAGAAACGTTTATAAAGACATATAAATTGGTAAAAGAATTATTATGAATTTCAGTACGGCCTCTTCTCAACCAGGATCAATCATTGATACATTCGGACGCAAAATTTCTTATTTACGCGTTTCGGTGACGGACCGTTGCGATTTTCGCTGTGTCTATTGTATGTCCGAAGATATGACATTCCTTCCTAAATCCGATGTACTGAGCCTCGAAGAACTAGATCGAGTTTGCAGTACCTTCGTAGAAGAGGGTGTCTGCAAAATACGCCTAACTGGCGGCGAGCCGCTGGTTCGCAGAGACATTATATGGCTATTCGAACGTCTGGGCCGGCACCTTAAAAACGGTATGCTCGATGAGCTCACAGTTACCACTAATGCCAGTCAATTGGCTAAGCATGCCAACGACTTAGTCACCTGCGGTGTTCGGCGTATCAACGTATCTCTAGATACGCTGAATCCTGATAAATTTAGGCGCATAACACGTTGGGGTGATTTTGAGAAAGTCATGCTAGGAATCGAAGCTGGAGTAAAAGCGGGTCTGAAAATCAAAATTAATTGCGTCGCACTAAAAGGCGTGAACGATGACGAGGTCCATAATATGGTTGCTTGGTGCGGCAAACGCGGGTTTGACCTAACCTTTATTGAGGTTATGCCGATGGGAGATATTGGAAACGAAACCCGCCTTGATCAGTATTGGCCCTTATCCATGGTGCGTGCAGAACTAAAACGCTCTTGGACGCTAGAGGAAAGTGACTTTACGACCAGCGGCCCGGCCCGTTATTGGCATATCGACGAAACTGGTGGGAGGGTAGGTTTCATTACACCCATGACCCATAACTTCTGCGAATCCTGCAATCGCGTTCGTCTGACCTGTACGGGGACTCTTTTCATGTGCCTCGGCCAACATGATTGCGCAGACCTTCGTGCCCCCCTTCGGGACAGTAAAAATCCTAAAGCATTAACGCATGCTATCCATCAAGCGATCAGCCATAAACCCAAAGGCCATGATTTTGCTATGGACCGAAGGCAAGATACAGTTTCCGTTGATCGTCATATGAGCGTAACTGGCGGTTAATCGTCAATTGATAGAATTAGGCTGCGTGCCCTCTTCAGGGGGCCGGGCATTTGTCGGGGCCGCATGGTGATGAAACATCCGCCATCGCCCCGATTGCCTAACGAATAGATTTGTCGCAATCAAGAAATTACCTTTAATTTCCTCGAAACACACCACTGTACCCACAGAGTCATTTACCAATACTTGAGGAGATTGCCCCACAATCTCTGGTGATGGGGAAGCTTCAAGGATGCGGTGCCAACTTTCTAATACCGCTTCACGACCATAGATAGGCTCCCAGCCTGGGTGAACCACACACACATCCATCTTTTCGGCCCAAACATCCGCCATCGCCCTCAAATCACGACCGGTGAAGGCTAAATAAAAAGCCTCATTAGCAAAAAAGATAGCTTGAAGCTCGCTCATTTCTCATTCCCTTTTGGAACGTTTGTTTACGCTCATGGAGTGCCAAGAGGTTTTCCATTCATGACGTTAAACTGTCTGGGATCTGCGGCTCTGCATAGGCCCAGAAGGTGTCTAAATTTCCCATTTAGTCATTCCCGAATATTAAGTTAATCCTAAACGCGTATTATATTTTCTATCGCTTAGTCCCACGATAATCATTTCTCCTAATTTACACTTTGGGCAAAAATTAAGTAATAGGCCGTACCTATCGCGCGACCAACGCCAGTCATTTGTGATAAGTGCTACCAGAAAAAATATGCTTGTTTATACTGTATACTAGATATTGGTTTTGGAATTTTTTATGAACACAAATAAAATATCTTTTTTAGCTTCAGATACACCTGAGGCAGTCAACGCACTTGTCTCGTTACAAAAACGCTACAAACATGTAGCGCCAGACGATGCAGATATCATTGTCGCCCTTGGTGGCGACGGGTTCATGCTGCGGACGCTACATCAATTTAAGAATAGTAAAACAGCTATTTTTGGAATGAACTGCGGTTCCGTCGGATTCCTTATGAATGAATTTAGTGAAGATGGTCTTGAAAAACGTCTTGCAAAAGCAGACCCAGCAACTGTTCATCCATTGGCTATGCGAACCACTAAAAAAGATGGAAACATAACCGATACTCATGCAATCAACGAAGTCGCCCTTTTACGCCAAATTCAGCAAGCGGCCAAAATTCGTGTTCTTGTCGACAGTATAGAACGAATACCCGAACTAATTTGCGACGGCGTTCTCGTTTCCACACCAGCAGGCAGTACTGCTTATAACCTTTCAGCGCATGGCCCTATTGTACCTATCGGTGCCGGCGTACTTTGCCTTACTCCCATCAGCGTCTTTAGACCTAGACGCTGGCGGGGCGCTATTTTACCACAATCTGCTAAAATATGTTTTGAGATATTAGAATGCCATAAACGTCCAGTAAGTGCTTGCGCTGATGATCATGAAGTACGCGACGTCATCCGGGTCGAAATTCAGGAGGATAGCTCAATCTCAATGACGCTTATGTTTGATCCGGAGCATAATTTAGAAGACCGAATTCTGAGGGAACAGTTTACTCTTTGACGATTATTATTCTGCCGCCGCCACCAGTCTCGTCGTCGCAAAATCAGCAATTACGGCTGTTAACTTATCCAAATCCGCTTTTAAGTCCTCAAAACCCGAATTTTTCTGCAAAGTTCGCTCATTCATATAGATCGACCTATTAATTTCGATTTGTAGACTATGGCGTGCAACGGCCGGGTTAGAATAGGCTCGCACTAATTCGACGCCTTTATATGGATCATTAATAGCAACCGCATACCCTAAGGATTGCAAGGTGTCCGCGACTATAACTCTAAATTCCTGGCCACAGCTGGTCCCATCCCGATCCCCCAAAACAAAATCTGCTTGCGTGCACCCACCGCGGCGTAATCCACCAGGCCCACTAGATGAAGGCATTGAGTGACAATTCAAATGCCAGACTTCACCGAAACGTCGATGAATATATTCGATCGAAGTGTGAAGACAGTCGTGATATGGACGCCAATATTCATTGATGCGACGGCGCACCTGGCTGCTGGGCAAAGGATCTCGATACATCAAGAGGTCTGGCGGACAAAAGCGCCATATTAATCCATGGCCCAAACGCGCCTTTTCGCCCATTTGTACGGGATATGGCCAATCACTGCTTAACAAATCTGGATCCAAATCATCTAACGCGCGATTTGGATCAATGTAACTGCGCGGAAAATGTGCCTGGATAAATATCGCGCCAAATTTAGGTGCATTAGCGAATAATTCTTCTACATACATATCTTCTGCGCGTCGTAAAGACATTCGCGGCACCGAACAAACTAAATCGCTAGGATAGAGCGATCCGCTGTGAGGGGAATCTAAGACAACCGGACTCACAGGCTCTATAGGACAGACCCTGGTCAAAACGCCGGGTATCGAAAGAGATCTGAGCCCACCGCTAACAACATCTGGTCCAAGAACCTCGCCAATTGGCATTCTTCCTCACTGTCCCAGTATCGAGCCGTCACTGCACAATATCGGGAGATAGTTTCTATCGGAATAATTATTCAAAAGAATGTAGTAACCGCTTAGGCATTGCAACAGAACATTTTCGCCATGTCCGTCTAGACGCGAAGCGCTTTTACAATGTTATCTACGGCCTTAAGGCCACTTCCAGTCAAAACCAAAACCACTCGATCGTCCGAACCAATCGAACCGTCCACGATTAACCGCGATAATCCGGCAGCACCAGCGGCAGTCGTTGGCTCTACAAAAAATCCACCTGCTGCCAATGACTGTAAGGCATCGCATATTTCTTCTTCAGAAACTGCTATCAAAGCACCTTCCGTTTCACGCACCGCTGCCAAAACTTCTGCCAAACGAACCGGTTTAGAAGATGCGATACCATCGGCTATCGTCGGCTTAGCGTCTATGTCTACTGGGACATTAGAACCCGACGCCCAGGCTGCGTAATAGGGCGCTGCGTTCTCCGCTTGAATTCCATATATTCTGGGAATTCTATCAATAGTACCAGCATTCAACAATTCATTGAACCCGATATGACAACCGATAACATTACCACCTTGGCCCATTGGGGTTACGATTGCATCAGGCACTTCAAAGCCGCATTGCTCCCAAATTTCGAACGCTAGGGTTTTGGTCCCCTCCAAAAAATAGGGCTGTAGATTGTGACCCGCATAAAACCGCGTTCCTGTCTCAGCATATGCTGCAGCTGCCACATCGTCTCTAGTCCCAGCAACCGCAATAACATCCGCGCCGAGCACTGCCATTTGCTTCTGTTTGGCCTCTGGCGCATTGGCAGGTACGAAAATTTGGCTATCAAACCCAAGAAATGCACCGTAAGTTGCTACTGATGAACCCGCATTACCGGACGAATCTTCAAGAATTTCAGTCACACAAGTTTGTTTGAGATAATTTAACATCACCGCTACACCACGATCCTTGTACGAACCCGACGGCATAAGAAAATCCATTTTCATCAATATTTCTCGCCCCTGCCAAGCCGACGGAACAAGCGGCGTCCACCCTTCACCCATTGAAGAGTACGCCATCTTTGGCAGACGGATAGCCTTGGCATAGCGCCATAAAGACGTGACGTTTTGATTAATATCACTTGGCACCAGGCCCTCACCTGGGATGAGATTGACATAACCACCATCATCTTCGGCACACCAGCGCGGCGTACTTACTGGCCAAGTGTTACCGGTCCGAGGGTTTATGTAGTCTGGAATCGTGCTCAATTAAATCCCCATCCAATTTATCGACAATGTCTATCTCAAAAGCACAATAAAAATAGTTAGCATTTTTTCGCAATAGCATTGTGCTTCGACCCTCAACTTCATATGATCCGCAACTGATGGTATAGGGGAATTACTTCAACAGCAAAGAACTAGGGGAAAAATATGCTATACCGAAGCATATGTATACTTTTCGCATTGGTTATTATGGGCACCGCTTCGCTTACCCAAGCACAAACCTCGCCTGAGGGTGCCGCCAATTTCTTGCGTAAAGTAGGTGACGAAACCATTATCCTTTTAAAGGATAGTGACCGGGCCCAAAAGGATAAAGAAGCCGAGTTACGTAGAATACTTGATAAAAGTATCGACATGAAAACGATTGGGCGATTCGCGCTGGGTAAAACATGGCGTGAATTGGATGATACTCAGAAAAACCGCTACCTGGCTTTGTTTCGCGACTACTTGCTTTATTCCTATTCCAAACGTCTCCTCACCTATGCAGGTGAAACTTTCAGCGTAGTGCGGTCAAAACCTGTTCGCCGCGATGCTTTGGTCTACACCCTCATCAAGCAATCATCCGGTCAGCCGCTCAATACTCACTGGCGAATTCGCCATAAAGGTGACACGTATTTTGTAATTGACGTTATCGTCGAAGGTATCAGCATGGCGGTGACGCAACGTTCTGAATTTAGAACCGTTATTCGCAAACGCGGCGTGGAAGGTTTCTTCAATAGCCTCGAATCAATCATTGGCAGAATGCGCAATTCTACGGGCTAGAAATTTAGCCGTACCAGCAGAGCGGCTTATCAGAGAAGGATCGCACTATTTTAACCGGTAAACTTATTCGCAAGCTGATTGCATTTGATACGACAAGTCGGGAATCTAATCTCGAACTCATTAATTTCATAAGAGAATATCTTGACGGCCTCGGCATCTCAAGTCAGCTCGTTCATGATGATACCAAACAAAAAGCCAATCTTTACGCCACGCTCGGGCCATTAGATCGCCCTGGCATCATGTTATCTGGGCATACCGATGTCGTGCCAGTCGACGGTCAGGATTGGAATAACAACCCATTCAATGTAGTCGAAAAAGATGGTCGGCTCTATGGTCGTGGCACTTGCGACATGAAAAGCTTTATTGCCGTTGCACTTGCCTACGCACCTAAATTCCTCGAACGCGGTTTAGAAACACCAATCCATTTGGCCTTTTCCTATGACGAGGAAATCGGCTGTATTGGCGTAAGACGTTTAATCGACGTCATAAACGGAATGGCTATTAAGCCGAAGCTCTGCATTGTCGGGGAACCCACCGATATGCGGGTCATCATCGCCCATAAAGGTAAAACGAGTTACCGTTGTACTGTTCGCGGTTTCGAGGCACATTCCAGTCTTGCACCTCATGGGGTCAATGCAATTGAATTTGCTGCTGAGCTTATTGCGTATATGAAAATAATGGCACGTCGTATTGCGAAAGACGGGCCGTTCGATCCTCTTTTCGACGTTCCTCATACCACTCTCCATACCGGCATTGTCAATGGCGGCACGGCACTGAACATAGTGCCCAAAGAATGCTATTTCGAATTCGAGATACGTTATTTACCCGACCAAAGGGCGGAAACCTATTTAGATAAAATTGAAGCCTTTATTCGCGATGAACTGGAGCCAGAAATGAAATTGATTAGCGATACTGCAGGCTTTGAAATCACTGTAAAATCAGCTATGCCGGGGCTCAATATCAATCCCGGCGATGACGCGGTAAATTTTGTTAAAGCACTCTCTGGCCAAAACGATCACGCCAAAGTCGCTTTTGGCACAGAGGCTGGGCTTTTCCAACAAAGCGCCGGCGTACCAACAGTGGTATGTGGGCCGGGTAGCATCAATCAGGCCCATAAGCCAAACGAGTTTATTGAAAAAAGTCAGATAGTTAAATGCGAGGCCTTCATGGACCGCCTCATGGAGCAAGTGTGCGGTATCTCCTGACTTCACAATGCGAGGTGGTATCTCCAGCGTTAGCGAACCATACCTAAAAAGCCATGGTAGACGAAACCGAAAAACGTCAGCCTATTCTTAATGTTCCCACTGTCATTCAAATTATAGCGATTATCGCCATCCTTATTCATTTTCTGCAACTCGTTTTGAGCCCCGCACAATACAATGAAGTAATTCGATATCTGGCATTTATACCAGCACGCTTCAGTCTGCCAGACGTCTGGCAATTCGAAGGGTTTTCGCTTGCCATTTCGCCGGTCAGCTATGCCTTCCTGCACGCAGATATTTATCACTTACTTTTAAATATGTTTTTCCTACTTGCCTTCGGCACCGCGGTCGCACGCCGCGTTTCATGGTTAATCTTTCTGATACTGTATGCGGCGGGATCAGTAACATCGGCATTCTTTTGGATGATATTTCACGCAGAAGCGGTAACGCCGCTCGTCGGTGCCTCGGGTGCGCTATCCGCTATCGCAGGTGCATTAGTGAGAATGTCGATCTCGCCCAAGATACCATACGATCCTCGTTATCCTATCATGCAAGCAAAGACGGCTATATTATTTGGCTGGTTTTGGATTGGGTTAAATCTGTTTTTTGCATTAACCGCGGTGACCGTTTCCTTTGGCATCGGCAACATAGCATGGGAAGCACATATTGGTGGTTTTATTCTCGGTTTTTCCATAGGTCGACTTATCGACGGCGCAGGGCTAAATATCCCTATCGCACGGCCACCCGTTTCGATGTAAAAATCACAATAATGATAGCTATGAGGAAAGAAAAATGGATGCCATCGAAGCCTTAATGAGCAGAAACTCCGTACCGGCAAGATTGCTGCAGGAGCCAGCACCCGAGGGGCGTGAGTTGGAGGAAATCCTTGAAACGGGTATGCGTGCGCCTGATCACGCAGCTCTGCGGCCGTGGCGGTTTCTTGTTATACGCGACGAAGCAAGAAAAAAACTCGGTGATATTATGGCCGATGCAATGGCACTTAACGATACCACCGCCAGTGAAGAACGCCTAGAAAGCCAGCGGGAAAAACCGTTGCGATCGCCCCTTATCATTGCAATTTACGCAGATGTTACAGAAAACCATCCAAAGGTACCTGAAATTGAACAAATTATTACTGCCGGTGCAGCAGCTCAAAATATTATCAATGCCGCCCATGCTAAAGGTTATGGCGGGATTATGCTGACCGGTCCTCTAGCGTATGATGCCCATGTCAAAGGAGCGCTTGGACTCGCGAAGAAAGACCAAATCATCTGCTTTCTTTATCTGGGCACGCCGTCTGACCAACCACGGAGCAAACCACGTCCGCCGATAAACGACTTTATCAGTGAATGGACCGGCGACATTCGCAAAGCGAAAGCTGCAGAATAATCGACGGCTGCGGTAATCACACGTTGAAATATTGCTCTATCCCGGAACACAGAATTGTTGACGGCATTCACAGCGGCTTAATCACGAGTAATGCGAGGCGAGTCTGGACTCAAAGTAACTTTAGCACAAAAGCAAGCACGATACGATAATTCACGATCGCTGTCCCAACCTAGCTAATCGTGTGCCCTCAACAATAAGATCAGAGTATTTTGCTGCTCCGCTGCTTCATCTTTGATTGGCACCAGGCTCATTTATGCTAATCAACCGACTTTCATGTAGGTTTGGTGATGCCTGTCAACAACTTGAATAATAACCCATCCACCTCGCCGGGATGTTTATGCAAGCCACAAAACGCTATTTCTTCTGATGTCCGCTTTCGAACTACAAATTCAATTCCTGCTTCAGCAATTGGCGTTAAGGTCTGATCGAACCTTGGCAGGACATAGCGGTAGCCCTGATTTAACAGCTCAACTTTCATAACTTCTGCAGCCTTGCCTAGTTTGGGTAGGAGATCAAATAGATTAATTGACTGGTCACTCCATGATTCTGACTTAGAAATTGTGAAAGTCCACTTATGGTCTCCGTTAAAAGTGCTAGGGAAAACACCCTGCTCGTATAAGTCTTCGTCCGGTACGGTGACCACTAGATAGCCACCGGGTTTGAGAATTCGAAACCAGTTTCTGAGCCCCTTTTCGGGGTCCATCAAATGTTCGAGACAATGACTAGAGTGAACAAAATCATAGGTTTCATCCTTCACGCTTTCCATTAAAGTGGCATCACCATCGCCCAAATCCCAGGTACGCACTTCGCGGAGGCGGGGAAATAATTCTGAATATAAAAATAATGGATCAGGTGCGCCCCCGATATCAATTCCATCGCCAGCGAAGTACCTGTTCATAAAATTTGGATCGGACATGCGCCGATTTATAGATTTACTACATTCTTTCATGACAGCCGATTGACTATTAAAACAATCAGTAAAAATTAATTTCCGCCAGCTGGCGAAGGTGCTTTAACGCGAATAACGTACCCGAATTTTATGTTTTTTTCTGTTTTCAACCGCGCTGCGAATTCCTTTGCTTCGCTGCGGTTCGCATATAAACCTGCCCGCAAGTAGTAGAGCGTTCGGCCCGAAGGCGTCTTACCAGATTCTACCCGCAACCCAGGCATATCCGCAGACATCTTCTCAAGCAGACGTTTTGCATTACTGTCGGACGAAAATGCACCGAGTTGAACTGTATAGGCTACGCTACCTGGAACCACTGGACTGTCCAGTTCCGCCGAACTTGCCGCCTCGGCCAGGTTTTCGCGCGAAGGTGACACCATATTTGCTGATTTGTCCGCAACGACCGGAGAAGCACTATCAATTTGCTCAGGCACAGTAGACGCTTCTGAAGAAAGCCCTGACGACCCCGAAATCAAAGGCTCAACTGCACGCGGTTTAACGGATTTTACTGCATTCAAGCCCTCTTGCTCGGATTTAGGCGGTGCAGGCACCAGCTGTTGGAGAGGTTTTACCGTCTCGGTTTGTACTTCCGGTGATAATGGTGCCACGGCGACCGACTTTGACAGTGCTTTTTCCACAATGGGGTTATTCGTAGATACTGGCGCACTGGGCAATGCAGCATCTGATGACTTACCTGGTGCCGCGCGAGGCTTTGCTGCGGGTATATCGCTTTGGCGTGCAACGACAGCCTGTCCGCCGGATGTTTCAGGCGACATAAGTACTTTTAACGGCCCGGTACCATCATCTTCTTTTTGCTCGACAGCGTTGATTTGTGAGCGATCCGCATCTACCAAAGGAGGCGGCGGAAGTTCGTCTCGGTTTTTTGCTACCTGTCCAACAGAATCAGGCTGTAAAACAACATAAGCGGTCAAGAAGCCACCGGCATAAAGTAACGCCGCGGCCGCGATTATACCCACAACTATTGCAACCACTGCACCTCGACTCAAAGAAAAACGAATAGAATCAGCTGGCCGTACGGCAACTGTTTCCGTTGAAGACATGGAGGAACGAAGCCTTTTAGCACCCGCGGAAGAACCAGCTTCCCGCTCGGGTCGAACTCGGGGATCCTTGCCAGGATCAGGCGTCAGCCTATCAAATTCATCAAACAACGACATCGCTAGTACCTTGCCTTTTGAACGTAATTAACCTTCACGACCATTCAATTTCTATCATACAGAAATATAACAGATAAATTAAGACCAGTAAATATAAATAAATAAATAATATATATAATATTATTTAATTTTCTATTAAATAATTTTATGTAATTCTGATTCTAATTTAAATCAATAATAATAATAATTTTTATATTTTTTAATTTATTAGAATAAACTTCCCGGTCAATATTGGCATTTCAATTTAGTTAGAGGTAACTCAGAATATCTTTTTTTTTGTCGCACGCTACCTAAACAAAACCAATCAGTTCGGAGAGCCTTTCAACTCAATCTGATTTCCTTCGGGGTCGTCGATGTAGAGTGAAGGTCCTGTACCATCCGCCCCATAACGGCTCCCTATCTCTCCTATATTCACACCGCATGAGGTCAAATATTTCTTCAAAGTACTCTCATCAAATCCCTCTATGCGAAGACAAAAATGATCCAAGTTTCGACCGCCAGGCCCTGGAGCAGCACCACCGCTACGACCAATTTCCCCCTCGACGTCTACGAGGTCGACCAAGCTGCATCCAAGACGAAGCTGGACCAGTCCAATTTCTTCGACTTCACGCTCTATGGTACCGCCCAAGGTATCACAGTAAAATTTTATCATTGAGGTCATGTCAGATACTCGAAGAACAACGTGATCGAGCCCGATTAGGGAAAATGGTACATTCGCCATCTATAAATTCCTAGAATTATAAATCGTCGCTTACATCTCTAACATAACCGTCTATAAAATTTCAGCATAGCAAATCTCACAAAATTAATAATACACCCAATAATATTTAAAAAATATCATAGAAATTTCTACGATTTCCGCAAAAAAAAGTAATTAAATCATATAAACATGATTATTTATTTATTTTATATTGATATTCTATTATTAATTTATTATTATTCCTTAAAAATACTTTGTTTCTCTTAATTTTTTTGATAGGGATATAATTTCCCAACTAAGGTTTTACAACAATGAGTTGGAATGCGGCCGTAGATTTTCGAAAAGCTAGCCCCCAAGAGGCTCAAACCAGGCCATGCCAAGATTATGGCAAAGTTCTAAAGCTCAATGCTGACGTTATTGTAAGCGCAGTCGCAGATGGGCAAGGTAAGGCGCAATTTTCGCATATTGGCGCTAAAACAGTAGTACGAAGCGCTTGTAATACCATCCGGACCAATGCTTTACACTTCCAATCCCTTGTGCGTAATCCAAATGAAGGTGCTGCCGTAATAATTTTCGAAGCCCTTTTAGATAGCGTTCAGGAATCTCTGAAATCTGCCGCTGCCGATTATTTAGTTTCTGTTGATGATTTGGCGACAACCCTAATTGTATTTATCGCGTGTCCGTCTGGACTGGTCGCCATGAAAATCGGTACTGGCTTCATCGTCTATCGCCAAAGTGGAAGACAATATGAATTCATGTTTCGTCCCGGGGAAAAGCGAACCAACACCGAAAATCAATTCATCACACAACCAAATGCACGCGATAATATGGAGGTTGCTGCACAAAATGGCCTGACGGAATTTGTGTGTGCGTCAACAAACGCATTAGAACCTCTTTCAATTCGCAGTGATGGCTATAGACCGCATACGCCGTTTTTCAGACCACTGGATCAATGTACTGCGTTAGCTAGGGATGATGACGAACTGCATAGCAGTATTAGGGCGTTTCTCCGCTCAAAAAGCCTTACAGGCAGAGTTGATCACGACTGTACACTCATGTTGGGCGGCTATCGAAACTAAACTTCATACCTCACGATCCTACCTCAAAGAATTCAACCAGCATTCCACCAACCCTTTTCATTTTCGCTTCCTTGTGCCACCAAAGCCCTATCAAATATTTAGCGAAATTCCGATGGAGGATGATATGGCGGGCCGATTAGCGGGCAAAGTAGCATTAATTTCAGGCGCAGGTTCCTGTGGGCCAGGTTGGGGCAATGGTCGCGCGACAGCAACATTATTCGCTCGAGAGGGAGCGAAAGTATTTGCCGCTGATCTCAATGAAGAAGCCGTCGAGGAAACGCGCAAGACAATTGAGGAAGAAGGTAATTTCTGTGCCACCCATAGTTGCGACGTCACCAAATCAGATCAAATCAAAGAAATGGTCGCAGCGTGTATCAAAGAATTCGGTGCCGTCGATATCCTACACAACAACGTAGGCGGCTCGGCAGCCGGTGGCGCCATGGATATGGACGAGGAGATTTGGGATCGCCAAATGGATCACAACCTCAAACATGTTTTTCTCGTGACCAAGGAGGTGCTTCCACATATGGTGAAACAGCACAGCGGTTCGATTATTAACATGTCGTCCACGTCCGGTCTTACCTATGGTGGTGCATTCCAAATCGCTTATGCGACAACGAAGGCTGCGATCCGCCGCTACAGCCAAGCCGTAGCTATTGAATTCGCGGGACGCGGGGTCCGCTGCAATACGATTATTCCAGGCCAACTCCACACTCCGATGGTGGAGGTGCGCTTGGCTGGACAGCGCACTGGTGGTGACGTAGATGCCATCATCGCCAGTCGCAATGCTCGTATTCCGATGGGCCAAATGGGCGATGGTTTCGATGTGGCATACGCAGCAGTTTATTTTGCATCCGACGAATCGAAATTCGTTACCGGCTCGGAAATCGTCCTCGACGGGGGCATGTCATTGAAATGTACACCGCTACCAGACGATTATCCTCAATAGGCCAAGCGCAGTGGAGGTTCATTGCAGAGTATTTAGATGCCTAGCTTGCCTTGATATCGGCTATCGGCGCTAATTCATACGATACCGGGGTCCTGCGCCGTAGGCGGTAGTTTGTGCAGTATTTATCAAATTATTTCAGGGTCTAACGCAACAGGCGCGTAAGAGGATAAAGTAACAAGATCCTACCCAGAGATACTAGCACCCTTCAGTTTTATTATAATAAGGAATAGTAGCAAAAGCGGGAGAGCTGAAATGCGTAAACGCCCCAATATCCTCTTTATTACGTCCGACCAACAACGTGGTGACAGCTACGGCTTCAGAGGCCGTAAGGTGAAAACACCCCACCTTGATCGGTTGGCCGCAGATGGCGTATCGGCAGAAAACTGTATTACACCCAACCTTGTCTGCCAACCATCCCGAGCGTCCATCCTCACCGGCATGCTTCCGCTCACACATGGCACCTCTGACAATGGTTGTGATTTAAACCCGGCTTTTGGCGAGAAAGGCTTCGCGGGCACTCTCGGTAACGCTGGTTATGACACCGCCTTCATTGGTAAGGCACATTTTTCTTCAAAGGGCTCAATCACGCCCACCGGTACGCCCGAATGCAAGCAAAGTTCCGCGGATTATAGCTCGGACTGGACCGGCCCATATATGGGCTTTCAACATACAGAACTCATAGTCCATGGACATTTCCATCGCACCCGACGGCCCATGGTGCCGCCCGAGGGACAACATTTTGAACGCTGGTTCTTCAGCCGCGAAGAAAATGTTCTTGATTTATGGAATACGGATATGGGTCCGGAAAGCGGTGTCAAAGATGTTTTTAATTCGGCCCTTCCAGTTGCTTGGCACTCCTCTAGTTGGGTCGGCGACCGCGCTATCGACTGGATTACTAGCCGCGACAAAGAAAAGCCTTTCGTGATGTGGGCGTCTTTTCCAGACCCGCATTACTGCTTCGATTGCCCCGCGCCCTGGGCTTACCTACATCACCCAGACGAGGTGGATATTTCGCCTACCCCTACTAGGGACTTACAGCGACGGCCATGGTGGCATGAAGCGACCTTATTCAGTAAACCCATTTCGGATGACCCGGAAGTGGTTAAATGGCGCACTGAAGGTTCGCGCACTGAGCAGCTACCCGAACATCAACTTCGCGCCATGACCGCTAACTATTTCGGTATGATTTCCCTCATCGATCATAATGTAGGACGACTGCTAGATACTATTGATGCAGAGGGCATCGCCGAAAATACACTTGTGGTTTTCACGTCCGATCATGGTGATCTATTAGGCGATCACGGTCTCTACAAAAAGGGCCCAACATTTTATGAAGGGCTCCTCAATGTCGGCGCTATTTTCCGCGGTCCCGGCGTGCCAGCCGGCGGAACCATTCAAGATCCGGTATCCACATTAGATATGGCAGCAACCTTCTACGACTTTGCTAATGTAGAAAAGCCGAAAGGGATTCAAAGTCAAAGCCTTAGACCGCTCATCAAAGGACAAAACAATGTATCACGCGATGTGGCCTACAATGAATGGCACCTGTTTGAGAACCGCTGCGGAGTGCCTCTGGACCTTCGGATTGTCCGCACCAAGACACACAAGTGTGCCTTCGAACTAAAAAGCGGTGCGGGCGAACTCTACGATTTGGTTAATGATCCGCTTGAAATGGATAACCTATATAATGATGTCAGCGTACGTGCGGTTCAAAAAGAATTAGAGGATATGATGCGCGCCCGGCCGGGTAAAATTCTTGATCCTTTGCCGCCGCCCGTGGCCCCAGGAACTTCTTAATCCATACTTTGCTATCTCTCGATCTGAATCGCCCCCATAAAAACACCTTCCCTGCTGCGAGGACACTAGATGACCACTAATAACCGCGTCGCCGTCGAACCACTCATCGCGTTTGGCACCACCGTCTATAAGAAATTAGGCGTCTCTGATGAGGAAGCCCACCTCATTTCCGATAGCTTGGTGCAGGCAGATCTATGGGGTCATCAATCCCATGGTGTTATGCGGCTACCATGGTATGCAGCACGCATTGAATCCGGCGTCATGCAGGCGGTCACGAAACCTAAAACACTTGTGGATGCGGGTGCTATAACACTTATCGACGGTCAGGACGGAATTGGCCAGACTTTGGCCCAATTTGCCGTTAAAGATGCTGTAGAACGAGCACGGAAACACGGAGTTGGCGTCGTCTCGATTCGTAATTCCAATCATTTTGGTACCGCCATGTATCATACGCGCTTGGCTGCTCAAAAAGGCTGCATCGGTTTCCTAACCACAAACGGTAGCCCTGCTATCGCGCCATGGGGTGGGCGGAAGAAACTATTTGGAAACAATCCACTAAGCTTTTCCGCCCCTGCAGGAAAACACGGCCATGTGATCCTTGATATTGCCAATACTAAAGTGGCACGCGGTAAAATCTATCTTGCTCGGCAACGCGGCGAGCCAATTCCTGAGGGCTGGGCGCTGACCCCGGAAGGGGCACCAACGACAGACGCCGCCCTCGGAGCGGAAGGCGTAATCTTGCCGGTTGGCGATCACAAGGGCTACGGCATCACTTATATGATGGATGTGCTCTCAGGCGTGTTATCCGGCAGCCAATTTTGCGATGGCGTTTTCGGCCCCTACCAAGCGGAAAAGAAAGGCGGCACCGGCCAGTTAATGCTGGCACTCAATATTGAGGCTTTCCGCCCTTTAAGCGAATTCGAAGAAGACATGGAAGAAATGATTTCCAAAACGAAGGCGATCCCGCTGGCACACGGTTTTGACGAATGTTATTTCCCTGGGGAACTTGAGCAGCGCAACAATAAAGAGAACCGCAAAAATGGTATTGCTCTGCCAGAAAATACTCTTGGTGATTTGCGCAAACTGGCGAATCATATGAGCTTACAAAATTACCTACCATTCTAAATATATGGAGAAATACGATGGCAAAACGCCCCAACATCTTATTGATCACCTCGGATCAACAACGCGCGGACTGCTATGGATTTCGAGGTCGCAAAGTTAAAACCCCTCATTTGGATCGAATGGCAGCAAGCGGCACACACTTCACCCAATGCATCACGCCGAACGTAGTATGTCAGCCCTCACGCACATCAATCTTGACCGGGCTTTTACCACTTAGCCATGGGGTCGTGGATAACGGTATAGATATTACCGAAGAGCTGGCCGAAACCGGTTTTTCACGAACATTAGCCAACAGCGGATATAAATCCGCTTTTGTCGGCAAAACACATTTCTCCACTAAGGGTACCTTCCAGCCTACCGGCCGGCCGGAATGCCACTTCAGCTCGGCTGATTATGCGGAGGATTGGACCGGCCCTTATATGGGCTTCGACTATATCGAAATGATGTGCCACGGTCATTTCCACAAAAAACGCAACCCGGTGATGCCGCCGGTGGGACAACATTTCGAGCGTTGGTATTACGGCCACGGTAATAGTGGTCAAGAAGTATGGGACCTTTGGGCAGAAGAATTGGCACCCACAACTAGCGCTGCTCAAACCTGGCATTCGGCTTTACCCGCGCAATGGCATACCTCAACCTGGGTCGGCGACCGAACGGTAGATTTCCTATCACGCCATGACGATAAGGAGCCGTTTGTTCTTTGGGCTTCCTTCCCGGATCCGCATCACCCGTTTGACTGTCCTGAGCCTTGGAGCCGAATGCATAATCCGGAAGAGGTCGATATTTCGACCATACATAACAAAGACCTGGAACGCCGCCCTTGGTGGCACAAGGCATCGCTAGAAAGTGAACCAGACTTAGATGATCCGGAACTGCTCGAATTTCGTAAACATGGTTCACGCTGCCCAGACCAGACCGAAGCGCAACTTCGCGAGATGACAGCAAACTATTACGGCATGATTTCGTTGATCGATCATAATGTGGGCCGTATCTTTGAAGCATTGGAAACTAACGGCCAACGTGAAAACACTATAGTTGTTTACACCACCGATCACGGCGACATGTTGGGCGATCACGGCCTTTACCTAAAAGGTCCGACGCATTACGAAGCTCTGTTGAATGTCGGTTTAATCTTCAATGGGCCCGGCGTTCCTTCGGATAAAATTGTCGATGAACCAGTCTCAACGTTGGATCTGGCTGCCACTTTTTATGATTATGCGGGCATTAATAAACATGAAAATATTCAAAGCGAGAGCCTACGTGAACTGGTCGAAGGGAATGGTAGCCGGGATGTCGCCTACAATGAGTGGAATGTAAATGCGTCGCGCTGTGGAGTACCACTAATCTTGCGTACCATCCGCACTAAAACCCATAAATGTACTTTTGAGCTCGAGAGTGGGGCCGGCGAGCTGTATGATTTGGTCAATGATCCAAACGAAATGGATAATTTATTCAACGACACCGCGGGGTCGATCGCCCGTAAAGAGTTAACCGAGATGATGCAGGAACGGCCTGGCATAGTGCTCAACGAGTTCGCTAAACCTGTCGGAGCAGCATAATAATCACTCTAATGTTTAGGCTAAACTGCATGCGGCAGAATTACATCTCCAAATACTAATGATTAAAAAAATTGCAAATGCTGACTCTGCTGCAAGCTTATCGCTGAACAAAACGTCTAAGGTGGTATAGGTAAAGTTATCACATTTTAGAATATCAACATTCTAGTGCACAGTTAGGCAGACGCGCTCTAGGTGACGCTCTATCTTAATACTTTGACTTAAAGAGTCGCACTACAAAATTAAAATCTCGATCAAGGAGACGATTATATTTATCGTCTTCACTCTTTCGCCATGCGGCGGACCTTAAAACTAGTTCATCACGAAGCATCCACGCATAAGGATAAAACTGGCCACTAATCGTCCGAATTATTCTTGATCGTTCTGGCGGCAGGCCATCGCGATTGAGTTGCACAAATTTTTGGGAATCCATAAAGATCGGTTCATACTTTGCAAAAAACATAATCTTTTTACGTTCAAACGATCCATATTGCTTGATATCGCTAAGTACATCATGCAACGCGACCGCGTTATCGAATTGCTTTTCGTTCAAAGTACGGAGCGGCGTGCCATCAATACCCTCTTTCTCGAGCCGCTCCACCACCTCATTCGAGATCCCATAAGATACCGGCTGATAAACTTTCTGGCTGAACACGTTTTGTAAAAAGAACAACCCTACAAAGCAGATGATGCCCGCAAGAATAGGAGTTATCACCCAACCAAGACCAATAGAGCCAAAAACGCCCCATTGGAAATTCCGAGCGCCCTGGACCAGCGCTATCCCTAAAACTGCGCCCACAACCGCTTGCGAACTCGATACTGGCACTAAGGGAATCGATGGTAGACCGTTAGTCTCCAGCAGATATTTCAAGCCTTGAGACGCAAAAAGAAATAGCACAATAGAATGCGACACCACGGCTACCCACGCAGCGATAGGAGACAATGGGAGGAGATCAGCGCCGATAGTTATCATCACTCGCTTGGAATAAGTGACGACACCAACGCCAATAGCAAGCGCTCCAATCAGAAATAGTTGTTGGACCGAGGTCAGAGTGAAAAGTGTACCAATAGAAATATCACTAAAGGGCGAGGACGAAATGAAAACACCCATCACATTCGCAATATTATTAGCACCCAAGCTATAAGACCCAAAAGCACCAGCTAAAATCAGCCCTAAACGCGTATAAGCATCGATTCTAAGTAAATGAATCTTCGCCCATCTCACACCTTTAACAGTGCATTTAAAAATGATCGCCGAACAGATTGCTGCGAGGACAGGACAGACTAACCACGTACTAATAATTTTTCCCAGCGTTACCGGATCGGTAAGCGTATTAGTGAAAAAGTTCCAACCGATAATAGCACCAACAATCGCTTGACTTGTAGATACAGGCAATCCCGCCTTCGTCATAAAATAGACCGCCAATGCCGCTGCGAAGGCGGCCATGAAAGCCCCAGGCAATGCATTCACTGCACCTAACTTGCCGAGTGTTTTTGCCGCACCGGATCCACTAAAAACCGCACCTAAAATTACGAAGATAGAACAAATGATAGCAGCCGTTGTGAAATTGACCATACGCGTAGCGACGGCAGTGCCGAACACGTTCGCTGCATCATTTGCCCCCAGCGCCCAACCTAGAAACAAGCCGCTACTCAGAAATATGAGCACCCCGATTTCCAAGGGAGTTAGACCGAACGCTTAATGGCATAGATAGCGAGCCTATCGGCAACATCTTCAGCCCAATCGGCAATATTATCGATATTTTCAACAAAATACCGTAGATGCATCTTTTGCGCGAGATCCATTTCAGAATCGAAAATCTTTCGCTTCAATTTAGTCGAAACCTTGTCAGCCTCTTTCTCGTAAAACATGACTTTATGGTTATGGTAGGTAACACGATCGAAATCACGGAAGAAAGCTCGTGAAGATCGCGCCAGAGCTTCAACCGACTGCACGACCATTTCCGTTAGTTCCAAAAAGAGCGGGTGAAGATCCTCTGGGATATTGGGCTTTTCAATATCAAACGCCCAAAGGCAGCTTTCGCATAGATTGAGAACATCATCCAACGTCTCTATTAGGCCCAATACATCACCCCGGCTTTCAGGAATCAGTGTTTGAGAATAAAGCTGCGTTTCTATATCCCGGCGCAATATATCTGCGGCACTCTCGTTGTCATTTACGTCTTTACGCTTTCCAACGAATTCATTACTCGGCCCTTCGTTCAAATAGGACTTAATTGCTAAGTCGAATAACAGGGCGGATTCTGATAGCCGGTCCAAAAATTCATCTATCTGGCGTTCTAAGGTCCGCGTGTCGCGGAACATTATAACGTTTTTCGATAAAACCATCTGACACCCTCTAATAAATATCTTTCACGCTGCCGAAATTTAAAACCCTAATTATCATCCGATAAATAAAACAGTTCAATAAAAATTATAATTTTTTAGTATTTTAACATTTTATACATTTATTATAATTATTTTTTCTTTATTATATAAAATAGATTTTCTATTCTGTAAAAAATTACTAATTATTTTGAAGTATAACTCATATACTATTAAATACTGTAACATTTTTGTAACAAAATATCGTTTTTTGTAATAATCCTAGTACAAGTAATGGTTCATCCTCACGAATTGATCCACATTGGTCTGCAAGTCCAATTTCGCGCTGGTGGCAATTTTTGGACATGCCAGCTCACGACTAGACAAGACTTGGATTCCGGGCTAATTCCTAGCCAAACTAAAAACAATTTTAATTTCAGGGGACGTCATGACCGACCACCTTAAATACGAAGCCAAAGACAATATTGCTACTTTGACTTTACATCGCCCGGAAGTACGCAATGCACTATCGCCTAAAATGATTGATGCAATTGTGGAGCACCTGGAACAAATTCGTACCGACGATGACATCCAAGTGGTGGTGCTGACCGGCCATGGAGATTCCTTCTGCGCCGGCGGTGATATTAAGGCGATGAAGGAGGCTGTCGAGAAGAAGAGCCCGATGGTTGCCAAGTATAGCCTTTATGACGGTATTCAACGGATCCCTAAATTGCTGGTAGATTTCGACAAGCCAATAATTGCTGCGGTCAATGGTCCCGCCACCGGCGCGGGCCTTGATATCGCTTGCCATTGCGATTTTCGGATTTGCTCCGAAGATGCACGGTTTGCGGAAAGCTACGTAAACATGGGTCTAGTGCCCGGTGCTGGTGGCTGTTGGGTATTACCCCGCGTCGTCGGCCTACCAATGGCGCTAGAATTAGCCTTTACAGCAAACCTAATTGACGCAGAAGAAGCTCAGCGCATCGGCCTCGTCAATCATGTCTATGCGAAGGCAGACCTTATGGAAGAAGCATACAAACTTGCACGCAAAATCGCTCGCAAAGCGCCAATCTCTGTTCGCCTGATAAAACGTGCGATCTATCAAGGCATGGATATGGATATTCGTGCCCATCTTGATCAAATTTCGTCCCATATGACATTGGCCCGAGCCAGTGAGGATCATACGGAAGCAGTAAACGCATTCCTTGAAAAGCGTTTTCCGGCCTTTAAAGGTAAATAAGGCCGCATAGAAGGTATCACAATATGAAAACCAAATCCGAAAAAAAACTCGAAGCGGAAAAGCGTCTCGGCGGCAATGAAGATCTATCGTTCCGGTTCGCAACCATTCACGAGATTATCCAGCATGCCCACAGTACAGTTAGCCAAGGGGTCTGGGACTATATGGCTGGTGCCACCGACAGTGAGACCACGCTGCGCCGTAACCGCCATGGCTACGATAAGCTCGGGTTGCGGCCGCGTGCTATGAAGGATGTTACCCATTTCGATCCGTCGACGGAATTCTTTGGCAAAAAAGTTCGTATGCCGCTTATCCTTGCCCCTGTAGGCTCCATAGAGAGTTTTGCAGCTGGAGGTGGGGCCGTGACAGCAAAGGCTGCGGAACGCTTCAATGTGTTCGACATGTTGAGCTCACGCTGCGCGCCAGGCCTAGAGGAAGTTGCTAAAGCAGCGGATAACCCGCGCATTTTCCAGCTCTATGTCCGCGGCGATGATGACTTCGTTGACGATTACGTCCAACGCGCAATCGATAGCGGCTATGACGGGTTTGCGGTGACGGTCGATTCCGCTTCCTACAGTCGCCGCGAGCGCGACCTCGCAAACCGGTTCATGAAGAAATGGCGAGCCAACGTCTCCGATGAGGAACATATCTGGCAAGCCAAATGGACCTGGGACAACGTCAAACGATTCAAAGACAAGTGGGATATTCCTTTCGTCCTAAAGGGAGTTGGGGATGTGGAGGATGCAGCCCGCGCGGCACAAGAAGGTGTGGACGCGGTTTATATTTCCAACCATGGCGGCCGCGCGCTGGATCATGGTCGCGGTACGATCCAAATTTTGCCGGATATCGTGAGCGAGGTGAAAGGCAAGACCAAGATTATTGTTGATGGCGGCATACAACGCGGCACTGACATCATCAAAGCGATGGCAATTGGTGCTGACATGGTCGGAATTGGTCGTTTACAATGCGTCGGTCTTGGTGCTGCCGGTCAGGACGGCTTGATCCGGGTGCTGGAAATCCTTGAGGAAGAATTAGGTATCGCCTTCTCCCTCATGGGTGCACAGACTTGGGAGGATATTGGACCGGACAGTCTGGTCGAAGCTGACCCGGTACATGACCCTAGCGTTTGGTCGAGCCACATCATGACCGAACTGCCGAAGCATCCATACGGCAATTAAAGCCACTAACCGAAAGCCTAGCTAGGACGGCAGCCGATGCCCAGCATCAGCGTCACCCCACTAACCGATAGATTCGGCGCAACATTAGGAGGCGTCGATGCATCGGACTTGTTGGATGACGCTATTTTTCCGGGAATTGAGGCGGCCTTTCATAATTTCGGCATTATCGCCATTCGTTGCCAACATATTGACCATCAAATGCTGCTCGCCATTAGTTCTCGCTTCGGCGAACTAGACGTTCATCCGCAGCCACAATTTACAGTACCTGGGGCTAACGAAATTTACGTATTTGGTAATACCCGCCCGGAAGGCAATGCCACGGGCGGTCGCTATTGGCATTCGGACCAGTCTTATCTCACCAATCCCTGCGCTATCGGTTTAATGGTGGCCGCTGAAGTACCGGAAGTAGGTGGCGATACGCTGTTCGCCGATATGTATGAAGCCTATGAAACACTCGACGTCGATACTAAAGATCTAATAGCACCGCTGACCGCTACCCACCTATGGCATAAGATGAAATCGCCCGCACGCATCGCCGAGTTAGATGAAAAACAGAAGGTGAAGCTGCAAGGCGCGATACATCCAGTGGTGCGTATCCACCCGAAATCCAACAGAAAAGCACTATTCGTCAATGAAGGGTTCACCACTAAAATAAACGGTCTACCAGACGTCGAAGCAGAAATACTTCTTGACGAACTCTTTAAACATTGTAGCCAACCGCAATTCCAGTACCGGCATCAATGGCAAGTGGGTGACTTGGTTATTTGGGACCACCGTTGCATGATCCACTCAGCCACCCACTATAACCCCGAACAACGGCGTACCCTATACCGCACCTCTATCAAGGGCGAACCGTGTATTCCTACCAGTGAAAGCAAAAAATTATGATCGATAAATTCGATGACGATAAACCTCTCAAAGGTCTCACCGTATTTGATGCGGCCCAAGGGGTTGCGGGGCCAAGCTGCGCCTTCCTGCTAGCACAAAATGGCGCCGATGTTATTAAGGTCGAGCCGCCACGCGGTGATTGGGTGCGCCAGGCAGGCAAAAAATACGGTGACCTCGCAGCAGGCTATGTGAATTTTAACCGCGGCAAGCGTGCTATCTGCCTAGACTTCAAAACCGAAGACGGCCTCAAAGTAGCCCAACGTATGGCAGGTAGTTGCGATATTGTCATTGAGAGCTTTCGCCCTGGCGTGATGGAGCGGTTCGACCTGGACTACAAGCGCGTCGCCATCGCTAACCCATCCGTCATCTATTGCTCCATATCCGGTTTCGGCCCAGTTGGTCCCAACAAAGACAAACCGGTAACCGACGTGGTCGCCCAAAGTTTCACCGGCTGGATGGGTATCAACAAAGGCAATGATGGCGTGCCCCACAAGGTGGGTATGACAGTGATGGATGTCATCACCGGGCTTTATGCTCATCAAGCGGTTTCCACCGCCCTCTACCGACGAGCAATTACTGGCAAGGGTAAGTTCATCGAAATGAATATGATGCAGGCAGCCGCAGCCTTTCAAGGACAGAAAATCATCGAGCACGTGAAACAAGATGGCAAAATCACCGTCCTCGGCGCACCTACCGGAACCTTTCCAACGTCGGACGGCTCCATAAATTTAAGCGCCCGCGAGCCAGACAAGTATCATTTACTGTGTGATTTGATCGGCTTGCCGGGGTTAGAAGACGACCCACGTTTTGATACCTGGGACAAACGAATAGAAAATGTCAATGAGCTGACTGCAATCATCTCCGAAGTCACCAAGTCAAAATCAAATGCATATTGGATCGAAGAACTTGATAAGCTGGACATTATAAATAGCCCAACCGCAAGCTATGATGATTTCCTAAACCATGAGCAAACCAAAGCCGCCAATTATCTAAATTGGGTCTACCATGAAGGCATTGGCGAAATTCCCATGGCGACTATACCTGGCATACCAGAATTTAAGCCCGGCCCAATGGCCCACGCTCCACATCTTGGTGAACATACAGAAGAACTGCTGGCATCTTTTGATTATGGACCGGAAGAAGTGGCGGCACTACTCAAGTCCGGCGCAGCCGTCAAGTACACTAAGTAATTTACGACCTTCATAAACCTTTTCTTGTGCGCCTCTGCAATCCCATCTGCGCTATAGCCTTCTTNTTAAAATATGTTTTCCATGTGTTATGGACGCATGGCTCATATGTTGTCCCCGAATACCGATTACACAGCTAAAAGGCGCGAAATGTTGCTCTTGCTGCTAATGTCAAAACATACGAATGAAAAATCCACGGGCTGCTCGCCCAATCAACATTTTCAAAATGAGAAGCCTCGCCCAATCAAACTAATCGGTAGCTGTTAGTTCGACGTTCCAGCGTGAATGGCCGCTTGTCGCCCGGCAATCCGGCCAAACGTTGCGCCCGCCATAAGGCCCGTGCCACTCGCATAGCCGTGAAAATATAGCCCTCCTACCATTTCGCCGGCCGCGAAGAGGCCTTTGATGACAGAGCCGTCGGAGCGTTCTACTTCGGTTTGGCCAGACACCTTGACACCGCCAAACGTAAAGGTGACACCCGCGGTGACCGCGTAGGCATCAAACGGCGGCTCGTCAATAGGATTAGCCCAATTAGACTTGTTGAGTGACAGACCTTCGGTACAGCGTCCATCATGGACATTCGGATCGAACGGAATATCCGTACGGCAGGCTTCGTTGAATTCCTTCACCGTTTTCACGACATTTGCCGCGTTCACGCCTTCCATCTTTTCAGCTAATTCCTCAATTGTATCAGCACTATATTTGGTCAGGAAGCGGCACCGATACTCGGAGCGCAGCAAATGCTGGACCTTGGCATCGAAAATTTGAAAGGCATACATTCCAGGCTGTTGGAGTATTTCACCGCCATAGCGTGCATAGACGTAGGAGTGAAAATCTTCGCCCTCATCACGGAAGCGCTCACCATTTGCGTTGACCACGACCGAAAACGGGACATTATGTTTTTGGAACTGATCACCAATTGTGATATCGCCATAAGGCGGTGCATTCAAATCCCATGCTACCGCATGGGCACCAGAGAAATGACCATAGGGCATAGCGCCCAAATCAAGCGCCATATTAAGCCCNGCACCGTTGTTATAAGCGGTACCACGTACTTTAGCTAAATCCCAGCCGGGACCGAGATAACGAGCACGCATTTCAGCGTTACTTTCAAAACTGCCGCAAGCAAGAATGACAGACTTCGCCTTCAGCTCATGTTCTTTTCCTTGATAACGAACGCGAACGCCACTGACGCCAGTGCCTTCGCTGTGAATGAGTCCAATAGCGGTACATTCATAAATCACTTTGACACCGAGCTTTTTCATTTGCTCATGCCAGTTCAGCACCAACTGCTCACCGCCGCCATTGATGCGTAACGCTAAGCCGCCCCAAAACCGAAACTTACCGTCTACTTTGAAAGCTTGTCGCCCGGTCGCAGGAATCAACTCGACACCGTGAGATGTCATCCATTTTGCACTGTCATAAGAGTTAGTAACAAGGATTTCACACATGTCACCGTCAGCGCGGTATTGGGTCATGCGGAAAATGTCATCATAATATTGTTCGTGGGTGTAGGTGCCAAAATCTATATTGTCCAAATCTTCATCGACCAGACTTGGGCAAAGAGCAATTAAATCATCGACATTGTTATAGGAAAAACGAAAGGCTCCACCGGTAAATGCCGAATTACCGCCACGCGCATCTTCTGGCGCAGTTTCGATCATCAGAACCTTAGAGCCATTTTCCACAGCAGATGCTGCGGATGCACACGCCGCGTTACCTGCGCCAACAACGATAACATCGACATCTGTAGTATCGATACTTGCCATGAATACCTCCCAAAATATACGCTTGCTAACCAGTCAATTCGAAACCTGAATGATAGCCTAATTTTGCGCTTAAGAAATGCTATTCGAACCGATTGGTCAAGAGACCCTTTAGTCCTCCGGGCGATCTCCAAACAGTACCTCATACCGTTCGCAGAACTTATNCCAGGCTTCAGGGTTTATAAGCCGCGCAGGGCGCTTGCCATGCAGCACTTCGCCCATCTGCTCCGCGTTCCAAGTAGACATATTAGTGCGCGATTCNACCGTCACCCCCGCAGTGTGATANGTCGCGATAAGGTTNTCNAANTNGAGCAACGGNTGGTCCATTGCCGGCGGTTCTACCACCCAAACATCAAGACCGATGCCTCGGATTTGTTTGTCTTCCAGAGCTTCCACCATAGCATCTTCATTCGCAATACCGCCACGGGAGCAGTTGACTAAGAAAGCGCTCGGCTGCATAAGAGCCAGCTCCGCACGGTCAATCAAATCTTTAGTTTCCTCGTTATAGGGACAATGGATCGAGACAAAGTCCGCCTGCGCTAATAGCTCTTCTAAGTCGGTTTTGATCGCAGCTCGCTCTTTAAAATCTTGATCGGAAATATATGGGTCGTAGGCAATCACCCGCATGTTGAGTCCGAGGCCACAAATACGAGCTACTCTGCGCCCTGTATTACCAAGACCTATGATGCCAACGGTTTTCCCTTCAGCATTCCAGCCTTTAAAAGTCTCTCGATCAACGCCTCGCTCGGTCCGTAATGATTTGTCAGTTTGAGGAATATTCTTGGTCAGCGACAACATCATACCCACAGCATGTTCCGCCACTGCTTCCGCATTAGCTCCAGTTTGATTGACCACCAACACACCACGTTCAGTACAAGCAGCAACATCCACCGGATCGTAGCCTGCACCAGACGTAGAGATCACCAACATATCTTTGCAGCGATCAAGTAATTGGCCAGTCCCTTTATAATGATCCGGCACCTCGTCACGTGCCGAGGTGATACAGTAGCCATGACACATCTCGATAATCTGCCAATTCTCGTCTTCCGGGCTATCGAATTCGAGTTTGTTGCTCACCAGCGTATCGATCTTTGACAAAGCGTCATAAACGTTGGGTGTTTTATTGTCGTTGAACCAAAAAACGCGCCGAGCGTTATCTGCCATTTGGACGTCTCCCTTTAAAAATAAGCCTTTGGTACTGCGCGACATAGTAGCCTGTCCAGAGGGTGACTTGACGAAATTCGCAAATCACGCCAAATCTCCCCACCAAACCTCGAATACCAGGGACACTCAATGACCCAAAATGGCTATAAACGCGGCGGCATTGCCGGCACCTTCCATGCCGTGCTTGATTACACCATATTAGAATGGGAAGAGGGCAACGCATTGATAGAAATGCAAGTTCAGCCTAAGCACCGTAACCGTGGCAGTTCGATCCATGGCGGCGTAATCGCGACACTTATCGATATTGTAGGTGATATGGCGGGTATATGGACGCCTGAGGGTGAACGCAAGACGGTCACAATAAATCTAAACGTCAATTTCATTGCCGGTACCAGCGCTGATATCGTACATGCACGTGGTAAAAGAGCGCACGCCACACGAGGAACTTTGTTTTCAAACGCTGAAATATTTGAGCCTGATACGGGCAGACTGCTCGCAAACGGACAAGGCATCTACAAACTACTCCGGCTAGGCACGGAAACAGCGCCAGGTATAACGGCTAAGAAGAGAGCCGAATAATGACGGAACTAGGCTTTAGGCGAGCAGATATCAAAGGCACTTTCCATGAAGTGCTTGATTATACNGTCGTTGAATGGGCAGACGGTCATGTACTGGTTGAAATGGAAGTGAAACCAGAACATCGTAATTTGGGAGGGAGCGTCCATGGCGGCGTATTATCATCTTTAATAGATCTTGCAGGCTTCCTTGGTGGTAGCTGGTCTCCAAACGGACCAGGCCGCTCAGTCACTATTAATCTCAACGCTAGTTTCATCGCTGGTACGAATGCAGATGTCATAACCGCCGAAGGCAAACGCACGCATGCGACTAAAAACACGCTTTTTTCTAAAGTTTGGATACGCGAGAAAGACTCCGGTAAATTACTAACCACCGGCCAATGTACCTACAAACTCCTGCGCCCAGGCACGAAGGAAAGCCCCGGCGTGGCAAAAAAGTAAAAACCTGACTATGCCTAAGACAGGCTAATCGCTGCGTCAAAGTCCTCCAGGTCAGGCTGTTCATCAAGAGCCAGGATCAAGGAACGAATTTCTTCTGCACGCGCCGTAGAAACCGCCTTAGTCGCATTGCTCATATATTTTTCTTCAACCTGATCCACTGTGATCGGATGCTCATCGGTGCCAAGATTATGCNGTTGAGCATGCTTTAGCTCACGGCCATCCTTGGTGCGTACGATGACGGTTCCGGAGAAATAGTCTGGATAAAGGGTTTCTGTCGTAGTTTCGTAATGGATCTTGTCACACACCGCCAAGACTTCGGGATCGCCATAAGTTTCGGGTTCGATTTCAGCAAGCGTAAATTGACCCCGACAGAGCGCCGCTGCTGTAGTGAAATGTACGCTAAATTGCGCTTGATAGGAGGATTGCGGGCGGCGTTTACTTTCTTCCGGCGCACAAACTGCCCCCTGATTAGGATGAGCCAGTACGATAATAGACTCAATTTCATCTGGCTTCAGGTTATGATCTTTTCGAAGCCGTATACCCGATTCGATAAAGGCATGAAGCCAGTGGCATGCGGGGAATGGCTTGTAAGCCACATTACAAAGCTCCCAAGTCTCGCCCAGGCCCTCCGTCAAAACATTAAGATCAATCTCCTGGCCATGAGCATAGGTGCCGTAGAGTCCTTGATCATATTCATAGACCGTGTCTGGACCGGTAAAGCCGTGTCGCGCCCAAGTAGCAGCATTTACNCCATTTACCGCAGCAATGCCTGTGTGCATCCGCTTAGCCCATGCACCATTCGAGTGGTAGGCCCGCGTCGGCCCACCGAAGCTAGCGACTAACCCTTGTGCATTGGTGTATTGCTCAACCGTCAAATCGGAAAGCTTGCCGGCTACGATAGCGCAGCCATAAGCACCAATGATACCTGTTGTATGAAATCCATTAGCGTGTATTCCGCCGGCAGATGCCTTGGCAACACGGGTGCCAGTTTCCACACCTAACAAATAAGCCTCCAGTGCCTCTTGACCGCTTTTGGCGTTGGCCATCGCCATCATCAGTGCCGTCGGCACGGTACTCGCAGATATATGGATGACCCCAGTCGTGTGCGTGTCGTCGAAATCAAGGCCGTGAATGAGAACACCGTTCACCATAATTGCATCACGAACCGGCAAACGGTGCGCCAAGCCAATGATGGGANAATCTCCCTCGCCGCCCAGGTCGAGGCCAGCGCTGGCGGCCTTATGCCCGTAATCCTTTGTCGAAGAGGCTAATCCGATACCAATCGAATCCAACACATGCAGCTTGGCCAGCTGGACTATTTCTTTCGGTACGTTATTCAGCGAAAAGCTTTCAGCAAACCGACCAACTTTCTGCGAAACAGTCATTTTGTCTTCTTCGGCGGCTTGTTGAAATTCAGCCGGCGTGACCACATTACTCATCAAAATACTCCTTCGGGACAACTGGTCTAACTTTACTTCAAACTCAGCATTAAAAAAAGATAACCTAAATCAGCTAGGGCAAAGAAAGGGCCGAAGAGCCTTTTCTCACCATGACTGGTCTATCGATTTACTCAGCCGCCATAATTGAATTATCTTCATCCATCTTTTCGTCGTCCCAAACCTTCTTCGGCATGGGTAGGCCTTCAAAGACGGAATCATCAATGGGCTGCTTCGGCGCATTGCCGCGCCCTTCCATATACATTTTCAACTGCCGCACATGCTGACCGGGGTGCCATGTCACACGCTCCAAAAGTTCGCGTAACGTAACATCACCCCAATATGCATTAGCAGATTCAGTGCCGTCGCCGCCATAGGCCGCATGCCATGTCTGAAAGCGCTTGAGCACGCCCTCTCCATAAACCGCAAGGTCTTCGCCGCTTATAATACTATCGGGATGAGCAATATCCGCAATTGTAGTATGGAACTCTTCCGCTTCACCATCCATCACCTCACAAAAGCCCTCAACGATGCGGTGCACGTGGAAGCAAAGCTGCCGTATCGTGCGGTCTCGATTGGGCAATTTCTGATCTAAATCGTCGATGGTCATTTGACGTGTATAGCGCTGTGCAGCACCGAGAATAGTATCCATCTTGGCTGCTAATTCATCGACCGAGAACTCAGTAACATCGCCAAGCTCAATACCAACAAATTCGCAAACNTCGGCCATTTTTTGCCCCATTACATATCGATCACCCTGGGACACAGCAGGAATACGTTTGATACCAATTCTCTTCAACATGGCCATCCCTTCGGGATTNCCATGCACATTAACTGATTCGTAGACAACCCCACGGGTCGTCAGAAACTCTTTGAGCCTCAAACAGCTGGTTCAACCAGGCTGCCAGTAAACGTAAAACGGTTCAGCCATCATATTTCCTCCTAAATAATTAGTTTAGTATGCAGCGTGAGANTGACGAACGCAATCAGCTAGGCTTTACTACTGCTCCGACTTTCTGAAAATTTTAAACACCAGCGGCGCGATTGCGTAGATCGACATAGAGCGGAAAATATGAACCGTCGCTATCAACGGCACTTCGATCCCCATAAATAACGCCACCAGTGCCATTTCCGCCTGTCCGCCCGGCGACAATGCCAACAACAAAACGTTAAAATCTACATCAAGGATATAGCTGCCGANATACGCAAACCCGCCAGCAATTAATAGTAAAATCATTGTCCAAACGAGCGAATATGCCGTAATGCGCTTAAGGCTCAATATGCTAACGCCAACGAAATAACCGCCAATGGACACGCCCACGACCAATTGAGCTAAAGAGAATACCCNCTCCGGCGGTTTTGCCTCGGTCCACCCGAACAAGTGAACAATAACACTCGCCAACATCGGCCCTACCAACGCGGCTGCAGGAATACGCAATTGTTTCGCAATTAAATAGCCGACCGCGGCGCTTGCCAGCAGAATCATCGCGTCTATCGCAGCGAGATCCGCAGTCAATCTCGGCACATCACCTGTGGTANCAAAAGATGCGGCTTCGGCAAACCGAATATAGATCGGCACCACCAATACTACGATCACCACGCGGACGGAATGGACCATAGCGACAAACCGCGCTTCACCGCCCACCGCCTCACAAAGGAAGGGCATTTCCATGAGCCCGCCTGGAGAGCTAGAAAAGAACGCGGTAGTAACGTCTTGGCGACAAATCTTAGAGAAGAAAATAGTACCTGCACCGATGACAGTNATCAGATATAAATAGTTGTAAATTATAACTGCTAACCAAGTACTCAAATGATCGAGGATCGCGGGACTAAATGCGGTTCCAATCATGCTACCAACGATGGCAAGCGCCACATTGCGCAATGGTTTCGGCACACCGACTTTTAAGCCCGCCAAAGCGGCAATCACTGCAAAACTCATCGCCCCCAGCATCCACGGCACCGGTAAAGTCGCCCATAAAAATAAAAGTGTACCCACTAAGCCAATGGCTAAGGTAAAGGCGAGACGCTTAAGAGCATCGAAGGAAAGAGCTGTAGGCATCGGAAAACCTAAGAGCTGAAAATGGTGCTACTATCTGCCTATCTAGACCCAAGGTTCACGCCTGTCTATGTCCACCTACATAAGACCACGCTTACCGCTTGACAGATCGCTTCTCCCCCGCGAAATTCCGATCAAAGAAAAGGGGGAGTTTCCATATGTGCGGATCCAAAACGCCATCACAGTATGTGGATAATTTCGACGAGGAATATGATGTAGTTGTGGTTGGCTTCGGGTATGCTGGCGGCGCTGCTGCTATCGCCGCTCATGATGGCGGTGCGAAAACCTTATTAATNGAAAAAATGCCTATGCCCGGCGGCATCTCTATTTGCGCCGGCGGTGGCGTGCGGCTAGCAGTCGAACGTGACCCGGTAGTCGAACATCTTTGGGAAACAAATGACGGCACAACACCGCGTGCCATTATCGAATCTTTCGTTGATGAAATGATGTTGCTGGACGATTATTTAGAAGAACTCTGTAAGGTGAATGACGCGACGACGATTACTATCGAAGGTCGCGGTGCGAATTATCCCTTTACCGGCTTTGATCAAATGAAGTTTGTCGAGGTTGACGATATTCCCGGCGTCGATGTGTTGAAAGAGTACCCTCATGCACGCTCCCATAGGAACGGCACCAAACTTTTCAAAGTAGTCGACGACAATGTGAAATCACGGGGTATTGAGGTGCGGTTCAGCACGCCTGCTCAGCGTCTCATAACGCAGAATACCAACGAAGTCAGAGGTCTCTGGGTGGATGGCCCCGATGGGCTAAAGTCAATTAAGGCCACTAAAGGTGTTATCCTCGCCTGTGGTGGTTTCGAAGCAGCGCCTGAGATGCAGCGGCAATTTTGGCAGATTTATCCAGTACTATCCGCAGCCCACCAGGGTAATACTGGCGACGGAATCAAGATGGCAACCGATGTCGGTGCGGATCTTTGGCATATGTGGCACTACCACGGCACTTACGGTTTCCGCCATCCAGATCCAGATTATCCGTTCGGCATGCGCATGAAACGCCATCCAGACTGGGTTCCGACAAAGAAAGAAGCAGATATCCCAATGGCTTGGATATTAGCCGATAAACACGGAAGGCGGTTTATGAATGAATATCAACCCTACACTCAAGACACCGGGCATCGTGCGTTAGATTTCTATGACACATCTAAAATGGAGTTTCCCTACGTGCCGTGTTTCATGATCGCTGATGAGGATGGTCGCNAGCGTTATCAATTTGGAGCAACAATCTATAACGATAGNACTATCGATCCTTACGAGTGGAGTAAGGACAACCTAAAGGAAGTTCAAAACGGTATTCTCAAGANAGCAGATACAATTGAGGAACTGGCTGAATTAATGGGCTGCGAAGTCGCAACGTTAGAAAAAACCATCAACGATTATAACGCGTCAGTTGATAGTGGTGCGGAAGATCCCCTTGGGCGTCCGCCGAAAACACGCCTCAAGATCAAACGCCCTCCTTTTTATCTAGGCGAGATTTGGCCGGTAGTATCAAACACCCAGGGCGGACCGCGTCATAATGAGANNTACCAAATCTGCAACGCGTTCAATCAACCAATCCCGCGTCTCTACGCGGCCGGTGAATGTGGCGGAATTTGGGGTTTTCTATATTTGGCAGGCGCGAATCTCACCGAGTGTTTCGTTGGAGGGCGAGTATCCGGCCGCGAGGCGTCGGCAATGCCAGATTGGGACGCTCAGTAGATTTCTGACAAAAAATTTGAGAAGAACGAAATAGTACCTACAGCCAAGTAAGGTGCGCTATCGCGAATTGCGGCTAAAATGTCGAAAACGATAATAAGCGACGCCGCGCTTNTGTTACAAGCTCTGCTACCGTGTCAGAAGAATATACTAAACCTTGTAAGAAAAAATTAAACATATGCATATTTCANAAANTAACTCCTCCCCGGATAGAAAATTTTTTACAATCAGCAAAAAGACCTTTTTAGAGTATGCTTGTGAGTGAAGCACCTCAATTTCAATAAAATCACTGAAGATCGTTTCCCTAACATCAATCCCTGTCACTCAAATTATTCTATCCCAACTCAAAGCTCATCAAATCTTCGCCCCAAATTAGCTTACCAGAATAATTCTTCGCAACATCGGCTATAACGCGCTCACGGATACCGTCTTGGTCAATAGCTGGGCCGTGATGGGAAGTGACCAGTGTCTTTACTTTGCATTCCTCGGCCAATTGGCCCACCACTTGCTGTTTCGTCGGCGCACCCTCTTTTTCCTTATCCATATCAAAGGAAAAGCTATTGAGATAATGAACCATTAAATCTGCATCCTTTGCCAGGCTATAAAGCGGCTTAGCAGGTCCTTTTTCTGCTGGCAGTGAAATATCAGACGAGTAAGCGAACACTGCACCATCGGCCTCAAGACGTACGCCGTAGCAATGCAGATAAGGCTGATGGTGAGGGACAGTCGCCAAAACCACCTTCCAACCGTCACCAGTAATTTCATCACTTTCTCTCACTTCGTAAACATCCGCTTCAGGCCAAGGGCGATCGCCTTCGCCGCCNCGACTCCTATAAATTTCAAGACTATTCGAATGATTGGTGCGCGCTGTTAGATCGATCTTAAAGGCACCTTCTGGGCCGAATATTTTATCGACCATATCCTTCAAACCCGGCGGCCCAAAAACTTTCATTGATGCAAGGCCAGGCCTACCAATATCCCAACGATGAAAGAACAGACGAATAAAATCAGCGCAATGATCAAAATGCAAATGGCTAAATATGACATGCGTAACGTCGGTTACCGCAATACCAGCTTGCATCATATTGCGAAAACAGCCGGGCCCATGATCGATCAGAACTACATCCGATCCGACCTCAACCATATAGCCGGCAGAGGCTCGCTTGAGGGATGGCACCGGGCTGCCGGTTCCGAGAAGTGTCACCTTCACAAAAATAACTCCCTATAAACCCAATTTATCTTGCCAATATTTAAGCGCAACAATTGGCGCTAGAAACCATGGCTTGCCGGTATAAAAGGGTCGCGTGGGATGCTCGCTATCGAATACGGTTTGACTATCTGGCTTGCCCAGTACCTTTAGGCCCGTTTTATGGCCCAAATAATTTGCATTCACTACACCGCTTCCACAAAACCCTGCTACATAGAAAATATCATCATTCCGAGCCAAATGAAGCATGTGGTCAAATGTATAGGCAATGAAACCACCCCAACTATGAGTGATTTTGACTTCGCTCAGTTCCGGAAAAACTTCAATCAACCGGCGATATAATAAGCGACCACTTTTACGACGGTCATTTATTTCCGCAGCCCCTGCCCGGCTGCCAAATAATATACGATCATNACCGGGCGATGCTCTGAAGTAGCAATGTAAACGTGAAGTGTCACCTAATTGACGATTCTCTGGCACCAGTCGGCCCATTATATCAGGCGCTAGGTGTTCAGTGGCGATTATCTGACTTTGCATCGGCAAAAGCCGCCGCCGCAACCACGGTGTTTCCTTACCCGTATAACCGTTCGTTGCGACCACTAACTGACGGGTCCTAATGGAACGAAATCCTACCTGCAATACGAAACCACCATTCTCTCGCCTAATCGCGTTCACCTTTGAGCGCCCTAACACCGGAACGCCCTCGGCCATTACCTTAGCCAGAAGACCCTGATGTAATTTTCCCGGATGTAAGTTTGCATCTTCACTTAGAAACCGACCGCCGTGATAGACATCCGAGTCAATAAACCGCTGCTGCGCCGCCTTGCCAACCATTTCACCTTGTGTACCTAGGTATTTTTCTTGGAGTTGTAGATCACGCCCNAGCAAATCGTAGTCTTTCGGCCGGTGACATCCAATAAACCGACCAACGCGATGTAAATCGCATTCAATATCCTCACTCTCAATAAAATCATATAGCCATAAGCGCGCCTCACGCGTTTCCGAATAAAACCGAAGCGCTGTTTTGAGGCCATGCATTTTTATAAGTTTTGCGAACGAGAAACGTAAGGTCGCTCCTACCGCACCACCATTACGCGAGCTTGCACCTTCGCCAGGCCTATCCGCCTCTAAAACAGCAACGCCCCGCCCACCTCGTGCAATAGTCAGCGCGGCAGACAATCCGGAAAAGCCAGCACCAATGATAACTACATCTACAGCGTTAGGCATTCCTTCGCTGCTTATTTCTGGCCTCGGGGCCTCATCCCACCAATAAGGGGTGAACTTTGCATTATCAGTAAAAATTTCGCTACCCATTGGCGTACATACCTTCGAATTTTCATGATACAAAGTAACGTGCAATAACTCAGATTAAAAGGTAATGAATTATGGGCTCTGCCGTACCAAACAAACTTTCTATCTCCGATGCTACTACAAAAATCACGCACGGTACTTTGACATCCGAAGCCCTAATTCAATCTTGCTTGGACCGNGTCAGTGAACGTAACGATATTGTCCAAGCTTGGGCCTTCTTAGACCCTGACTTGGCACTGGCGCAAGCTCGCGAACGCGACCAACAGAAGGCGAAAGGCCTATTGCACGGCATCCCAATTGCCATCAAGGACATAATCGATACCGCTGACATGCCGACAGAATGCAATTCACCTATTTATAAAGGCTACCGTCCAGACAAAGACGCCGCCGTCGTGGAACTGCTGCGCAATGCTGGTGCTGTAATATTTGGCAAAACGGTAACGACAGAGTTTGCTTCTACCTTTCCTGGGCCAACCACTAACCCGCATAATCCGGAACACACTCCGGGGGGATCATCCCAAGGTTCGGGTGCTGCTGTTGCAGACTTTATGGTGCAAGGAGCACTCGGCACCCAGACTGGTGGCTCGGTCATTCGACCAAATGCCTATTGCGGCACCGTCGGCTATAAACCGCCTTATAACACCTACGATAAAACCGGTGTAAAGCCTCTCTCTTCAACATTTGATACCGTAGGGTTTATGGTCCGGCACTTGGACGATATTCCTATCGTCTCTGCAGTCCTTGCAGGTCGTAATCCGGTAAAAGTCAGTAAAAGCACTGCGCCGAATTTACTACTCCACCGAACGGCTCAATGGGATGAGGCCGAAGAATGTGTTNAAAATTTACTCGAAGAGTGTGCAGAAAAATTCGCTGTATCCGGCGCATCGGTGCGCGACCATAGCTTCGACGAGCCTTATGACAACGTTCAAGCGATGCAAAGAGTGGTTATGGCCGTCGAAGCATGCCGCGACTTCAGAAAAGAATGGACCGAACACCGAGACAATCTAAGCGAGCCATTTCAGCAACTCTTGCTACGAGGGTTTGAATGCTCTCCCGAAGAACGGGGCGCAGCTGAAGGCCTCGTCAAACATGCAAGAGAAAATTTACCAAACCTATTCAAACCTGGCGAAATAATACTGACCTTGGGGGCACCGGGGGAGGCGCCGAAAGGCCTTCACTCTACCGGTAGTTCCATATTTAATCGTGCCTGGACGTTCTTCGGCGTCGCCTGTTTGTACCTTCCTATTACTAAGGGTCCAAACGGGCTCCCAATAGGCATCCAACTCGTCGACCCATTAAACGATGAAGCACGCCTTCTTTCTGCCGGGCATTGGTGCGCACGCACACTTGGATTAACTATTACGTAGCGCAGTTTGATACTTTAGTTATCTGAGTATTGGCGAAGCAGAAAAAGCAGTTTAGGCTCAGTCTATGACAAAATCCGTCCTTATCACTGGCGGCGCGAAGCGCATTGGTGCCGGACTAGCAAAAGCATTAGGTAAAGCAGGCTGGCATGTGTGCGTACATTTCAATCAATCAGAACAAAGTGCAGCTGCAATAGTTGCTGATATTGAAACAGCCGGTGGGGTAGCAAACGCTATCCACGCCAATCTCGAAGATCCAGCTGCGGCAAGTCAATTAGTTGAGCAATGTATTAAGGTCACGGGCCATCTGACCTGTCTCGTAAATAACGCGTCAATATTTCAATACGATGGTATTGAAGACATATCCGCCAAAGCGCTCGACCGGCATCATGCAGTCAATTTGCGCGCGCCCATGCTCTTAGCCAGTTGCTTCGCAGAACAGCTTCCTGAAGGCCAAATTGGCAATATCGTCAATATACTTGATAGCAAAGTATTTGCACCCAACCCCGACTACCTCTCTTACACGCTCAGTAAAGTGGCCCTAACCGGCGCGACAGAAGCACTTGCTATGGCTCTAGCGCCGAGAATCCGAGTAAACGGCGTAGCTCCCGGAATAACCCTGCTTTCCGGCGAACAATCGGAGAGCCGGTTTCAAAAAGCGCATAGCACAAATCCCTTAAAACAAGGCTGTACGATTGAACAAATAGCCGCATCCATACAACTGATCCTTGACTGTCCAGCCATGACCGGCGAAATCATCACTATCGACGGTGGTCAGCGTTTGCAGAAGCTGCCCCGTGATATCGCTTTTTTAACCTGATAATTGAAAGTATCCGGACCTTGCCTGTAACATCCAAGAAATTTTTTCTCAAAGATTATGCGCTGCCTATCTCAATCGGCATTCACGATTCCGAAAAAGAAGCACCACAACTTGTGATTATAAATATCGAAATGTACTTCGAAGATATGAAGCTAGAAACCTCAGACGAAATTGCAGATACCGTGAATTACGATTTTCTGCGGACCGATATCGAAGCCCTTGCCAAGACACGACACTTCAATTTACAAGAAACTCTCTGTCACGAAATTATAAAAATATGTAAAAATGTGAAAGGATTTAAAAGAGTAGTTGTTTCCACAAATAAACCAGAAGTATATGATGATTGCGATACTGTTGGCTATGAAGTAATATATGATTACTAATGCATTTTTATTATTTATAAATCTCTATATATAAAATACTTTATTTTCTATTTATCGATCTAGCGTCTGCGAGGAAGAGCTGTTGCCCGAACGCAGAACCGATTGCAGACCCAATCATGATGTGCTCGTCTGCTACCTAATAGACAATAGTAAGCCGCAGCGGTTATCGATCCGAACATAAATACGCGTGAGTATACCCGTAGAATTAGTATAGGATATTAAAGGTCCAACGGGGGGGCTTATGAAGCTTTATAATTACTGGCGCTCGCAATCCAGCTATCGTATTCGGATTGTGCTCAACCTGAAAGGGCTTGATTGGAAATATATTGCCATTGACACCGCAAGGGGCGAGCAGCATGGCACCGCATACCGAAAAATACACCCAAACGGCCAGATTCCTGTTTTAGATGATGGCGATCACCGAATATTGCAAACAATGGCAATCACTGAGTATCTGGAAGAGACCTATCCAGATCCACCACTCTACCCCAAAGACCCGGCCGAACGCGCCCGTGTGCGCGGATTTATTCTCACGTGCACCTGCGAAGCACAGCAGCGTACCGGTAGACGCATCCGAGACTATGTGCAGGAGCGATTCGGCTCAGAAATTTTACAAGAATGGTATGAATATTGGACGCCCCGGAGTTTAGAGATGCTAGAAAAACTGGTTGCCGGTCATCCTATGACCGGTGATTTTGTGCACGGCGATACGCCGAGTGCTGCAGACTGCTTTCTCGTTCCTTATTTTTACCAAGGGAGTTACCGCGACGCGGACTATACTGCGATGCCAACACTCAAGCGCATAGTCGATAACTGCCTTAGTCTTACCGCCTTCCAGAGAGCGCACCCTGACAATCAGCCGGATGTCGCTCCTGACAGCCGCTTTTAAAATGCTAAAATATGGAATAATAAAACTTGGGAGATATATTCAATGCCTCATAACGTGCTGTTCATCATGTCCGATGAGCATCAGCAAAAAGCCGCTGGTTGCTACGGGCATTCGTTCGTCAAAACACCAACACTCGATAGATTAGCAGAAAGCGGAACGCGCTTCACCAACGCCTACACAACCTCTCCAATCTGTGTACCCGCACGCGCCAGCTTCGCGACCGGTCGATATGTTCATGATATTGGCTATTGGGATAATGCGCATGCTTATGAGGGGCGCGTTGAGGGCTGGGGCCATGCCATGCAGAAAGCCGGCATGCACTGTCTTTCTATTGGCAAACTCCACTATCGCAGCGAAGAAGACCCTACCGGTTTTTCGCAGCAAGTCGTACCGCTCCATATCGTGGGCGGAGAAGGCAGTGTCTCCGGCTGTGTGAAACAACCGCTTGGGCCGCCGATTAAGAAAAGTAAGCTCGCTATCGAAATCGGACCAGGCGAGTCCGGCTATACTCGCTACGACCAATCAATCATGGAAAATACCTGCGAGTGGCTTCGCGATGAAGCGCCGAAACATTCGGACCAACCCTGGGCATTATTTTGTTCGTTTGTTTGCCCGCATTATCCGCTTATTGCGCCGCCAGAATTTTATGAGATGTATCCCCATGATATTCTGGAACATCCAAAGGGGAATGATCTGGACTATGACTTGCATCCTTGGATAGAAAAAATGCAAAAACTCAATTGCCATGATGATTTCTTCACCGAGGAAACTCGCAAGGTAGCGATCGCATCCTATTACGGTCTCTGCTCCTATCTCGATTCCAACATAAAGAAAGTCTTAGATACACTGGAGGCATGCGACCTCCGAGACGATACGCTGATCGTCTATACGGCGGATCATGGTGAAAACCTTGCAACTCGCCGGCTATGGGGTAAATCCAACATGTATGAAGAATCCGCGGCTATTCCTATGATACTTTCGGGGCCCGGCGTTGCCGCTGGTAAAGTAGTCAATACGCCGGTAACTTTAGCAGATGGATCTGCAACCATTCTGGAAGCGGTCGGCCTGGGTGAAGAAACGATCATCGACGGTAGAGCATTACAAGAGATAGCTAATGAGCCGGACGATATGGACCGGGTCGCTTTTAGCGAATATCACGCCAACGGCGCGGATACAGCATCATTTATGATCCGTAAAGGTAATTTCAAATATATCCATTATGTGGATTATGAACCGGAGCTGTTCGACCAAGAGAATGATCCAGAAGAGGAAAATAATCTCGCCACCGACCCAACCTACGCATCAACCTTGGCTGATTTTCATGCAGAACTAATCAAGCGGATTGATCCGGAAGCGGTCAATGCAGCAGCCCAGGCCGCACAAGCAGCCTTGGTGGAAGCTGCCGGTGGCAGAGAAGCGGTCCTCAACAAAGGTTCATTTCAAGGCACGCCCGCACCCGGCGAAAAAGCCGAATACGTACAGTAAATACAAATAGGTGATCTAATGAAACCGACGAATGTGCTTTACATCATGTCCGACCAGCATCAGGGCAAAGCGTCCGGCTGTTACGGGCATGATTTTATTCAAACACCCAATATCGATAAATTAGCCGCGTNAGGANCACGTTTTACCCGGGCCTTTACTAATTCTGCCATATGTGTGCCAGCCCGCGCCGCACTGGCTACCGGCAAGCACGTACATCAAACTGCGTATTGGGATAACGGCCATCCATATGAAGGCAAAGTGAAAGCCTGGCACCATATGCTGCAAGAGAACGGCGCGTCAGCAACCTCCATCGGCAAACTCCATTTCCGGAATGACACCGACGATACGGGCTTNGAGGAACAAATCATCCCNATGCATGTNGTCGAAGGCAAAGGCGATGCACGTGGCTGCATCAAGAGGCCCATGACGGGACCGATGAAGGAAAGTGGCACCATGACCCAATGTGGTCCAGGCGACAGCCCCTACTTAGAATATGACGCCAATATTGCCAATAAGGCCTGCGAATGGCTGCAAGCTAAAGCCGTATCTCCAAATAAAGACCCGTTTTGTGCATTTGTTTCCTTCGTTTGCCCACACCCACCCTATATCGCCCCACAGGAACTCTACGATATATACGACAAAATGGAAATGCCGGTGCCGAAAATGCGTGATCCTGAAGTAGAATATCATCCCTGGATTAAGCAGTCGCAATGGATGCGGAATTATGATGATTTTGTAACTGAGGAATCACTGCCAATTTTGATGAAATCCTATTACGGTACTACCTCATATCTTGATAGTAATATCGGTAAAGTACTTGCCACGCTGGAACAAACTGGACTGCGCGACAGTACAATCGTCATCTACACCTCCGACCACGGTGAGAACCTTGGCACCCGGCGCCTTTGGGGTAAATCTAATATGTATGAGGAGGCATCCTTTATCCCCATGATTATTTCGGGACCTGATATTCCGAGTGGCAAGGTCTCCGATACGCCGGTTACGCTAATAGATATCGCGCCGACAATTTTGGATGCCCAAGATTTAGATGAAGTAAGCGTCGAGCAAAAATTACCGGGCAGCTCATTAATCAAACTGGCGCAGCATGATAGCGACATCAATCGCGTCGCCTTTACCGAATATCACGCAGCGGCAGCGGAACGATCAGCCTTCATGATCCGCAAAGGCAAATATAAATACATACATTATGTTTCGTTTGAACCGGAATTGTTCGACCTTGATGCCGATCCTGAGGAACTAACAAGCCTTCATAAAGACGCCGCTCATGCCGACGTACTCAAAGCAATGGAATCGGAATTAAGAGAAATTTGCAATCCGGAGGCCGTAGATGAAGCGGCATACCAATCCCAGTGTAAAAAGGTAGAGGCTGCGGGAGGCCGCGAGGCGCTAATGGCCCGCGGCAAGTACCAGGGCACTCCGGCTCCTGGCCATGATCCGGTATTTATGACCTAGGGAATGAGAATATGAGTATCACTATAAAAAAGCTGGGCGGTACGCTGGGAGCAGAAATTTATGATGTCGATTTATCAGCTAACCTCAATAAAACAAAAATTGCCGACATTCGTGAGGCTTTACTCGATAACCTAGTTATATTCTTTCGAGACCAAAACCTAACCGATGAAGATTTGGTGCGTGTGGGGAAATGTTTCGGCGAACTCGCCCCCTTACCGCCGCATCGTCAAAATCCGGGCAGCCAGCCAGAAATTCTTGTAGTCGAGAAAAAACCGAACGATAAACTAAATTTTGGTTACGAATGGCATTCGGACACCACCCATCTACCTATCCCCCCATTGGGCTCGATCCTCTATGCCCTGAAGGTGCCTAAATACGGCGGTGATACAATGTTTGCCAATCAATACACCGCTTATGAAACTCTATCCGACAGTGTGAAAGAGACACTGGATGGCATGCGCGCCATACATGGTAACGGACGTATTATGCGAACACTTGAGGACAAGGTATCGCCTGTACGGGGCCAAGAAGCTGTCTCCGCGACTTGGTCGACAGACACCTCCTTGCATCCCATCGTCCGCACTCATCCGGAAACGGGCAAGAAAGCGCTATACGTGAATATTGCCCACACCCAGAGTATCGCGGGTATGGAGATTGATGAGAGCCAGCCTTTGCTGCAAATGCTCTATGAGCATTCGACGCAAAACCATTTCACCTGCCGTTTTCAATGGGAAAAAGGGTCGGTCGCCTTTTGGGATAATCGCTGTTGCCAACATCTGGCACTAAATGATTATCCAGGCGAGCATCGCTTGATGCATCGTGTGCAAATTAAAGGCACAAGGCCTGTTTAAAGGGTAGTGAAGAATGGGCGCAATCATAGAAAATGATATAGTTGTTGAACCTGTCTCCCACGCTATTGGAGCAGAGGTACGGGGGCTCGATTTGAGCCAACCCATAGATGTGGGAACCGCCAGCACACTTGGCGACCTATGGAATGCTCACCTAGTTCTATTGTTCCGCAATCAGAATCTGGAACCGCGTCAATTCGTAGATTTTAGCCGCTCTTTTGGTGATCTTGACGAAACACCGGTCGATAAAGACGGAAAGATGATGGTAGACGGTATTCCCGAACTTCTTATCATTTCCAATGTTGAAATTGATGGCGAACCACTTGGCTCGCTCGGTACTTTGGAATGCGAATGGCATACGGATATGTCATACAACCCCAAACCGCCAAAAGGCAGCGGTCTATATGCACTTGAAGTGCCCGATCAAGGTGGCGATACAGGATTTCTCAATATGGAGCGGGCCTACGAAACTATATCGGAGGACCTTAAGGCTGAAATAATAGGCAAACGTATTAAACATGACGCCACTCACAATAGTGCCGGACAACGCCGTAAAGGTATGCCCTATCCCAATGACCTGACGAAAAGCCCTGGCGCTTACCATCCCATCNTCCGTACCCATCCTGATACGGGTAGAAACTCTTTATTCCTTGGGCGCCGGGCTAACGCTTATATTGAGGACTTATCAATAAACGCATCTGAAGAACTTCTAGATCGCCTTTGGGCTCACTGCACCCAGACCCGATTTACCTGGCATCACCAATGGCACGCAGGCGACCTAGTGCTATGGGACAACCGCGCAGCAATGCACCGTCGGGATCATTTCAAGCCCAATACCCGTCGCCATATGCACCGTACACAAATCAGCGGCGATAAACCGGTTTAGGAGATAGGCCTATGCACCCTTTTCGTCCCGCAGAGCCCGGGGTTAAACTCTCCGACGTCGAGACGCCTGCACTTATTATCGAAATGAACGCGTTCGAGCAGAATCTTGAAACCATGGAAAAGGCACTAGCCGGCTCAAACGCTCGTTTAAGGGGGCATGCTAAAGCGCATAAATGCAGTAATATTGCGCTCCGTCAAATCCAAGCCGGAGCTGTCGGCGTTTGTTGTCAGAAAGTTTCTGAAGCCGCAGCTATGGTTGCTGGCGGCGTTAAGAATGTTTTGGTTACCAATCAAATTATAGCACCGAGAAAACTAGCGCGACTGTGTGCACTCGCTAAGGATGTGGAAATTGCAGTACTGTGCGACGATACTACAACAGTGGCAATTCTGGGTAAGGCCGCGCGAGATGCTGCCATCACTTTGAACGTGCTAGTCGAGATCGAAGTAGGTGCCGAGCGCTGTGGTGTTGATCCAGGTGAGCCTGTAGCGACCCTAGCGCGATTGATTGATGCAGAAGATGGGCTACACTTTGCCGGACTCCAGGCATATCATGGCAGCGCGCAGCATAAGACAACTGCCGAAGAACGCAGGCTCGATATTGAATCAACGTTAGAAAAAGTAAAAACCAGCAAAAGGGCGCTTGCCGCAATAGGCCTGGATAGAGACTGGGTGACAGGCGCAGGGACCGGCAGTTTCCCGACAGAACGCGACAGTGGACTTTATACCGAAGTGCAAGCAGGCTCTTACGCTTTCATGGATGCGGATTATGCAAAGATTCTAGGAAATGACGGTATGCCGTTCAAAACATTCAAACATAGTTTATTTCTATGGACAACTGTCATCAGCGTTCCCCGACCCGGACAAGCCTTTCTCGATGTTGGGCATAAAGGCCATAGTAAAGACTCAGGGCTCGCGACGGTAGCTAATTTGGATGGGGTCGAAGTCGATGGACAATCGGATGAGCATACTAAGCTAAAGCTTGGCCACAATGCAAAACCACTTAGCACCGGTGATAAGGTGAAATTAATCCCAGGCCATGTGGACCCAACCTTTAACCTCCATGACTGGGTTGTGTGCGTGCGTGGCGATACAGTTGAAGATGTTTGGCGGATCGACGGCAGAGGCCCTGGTTTCTAGGGTCCAAATTTTTGGGAGAAGAAACCATGGAAGCAACGGTTTTAAAGGATAAATTTGCGGTACGGATCGATGGCATTGATTTAAGCACTCTTGATGGCGACGATCTGACCGAAGCAAAAAAGCTTTGGATGGAAAATAAGATTGCCATATTTACTGGGCAAGATTTAGACGATGACGGCCTCCTCGCGTTTACAGGAAGGTTGGGACCTCTTTTCGTCCACGTGCAACAGAACATCCTCGGCGATGGCCCAGATGAAGTTATGTATATGTCCAGTATGGATGCGGTTGCCCCGGTCGCAGGTGACCTCGCCTGGCATTCCGACCAGAGCTATACGCCAGGACCAGTATTTGCCACGATCCTCTACGGGATCACTATCCCCGAAAATGGCGGCAATACCCTGTTCGCCGATTTGACGGCCACCTATGAGAGCCTCCCTGATTATCTCCGCGCTAAAGTGGATAATGTCAAAGCCTGCTATTCGCCAGTTAAGAAAGGCCGCCCACGCCGCAGGCCAATGAAGGACGAGCAAATAGATGAATTGTCTGACATTTGGCACCCACTAGTACGTAAACATCCCTACCTGGATCGNAAGGCGCTCTATCTAAGTCCGAACCATATGACCCGCATAGGTGATCTCTCCGAAGAAGACAGCGATGCGCTTTTGGAGGAACTGATTATCCACGCATCTAAATTCGTTTACTCCCACCGCTGGACGCCAGGCGACGTGATCATGTGGGATAACACACAAGTAATGCACCGACGCGACAGTTTCCCCTCCACACAACCGCGATTTCACAAACGCACGGGCTTTCACCTGCCGGAGGAATTGAGGACGCCGGTCGCAGCTTAACCTTGCTTTAAAACTCGATAAACAGCCTCCGCCACATCGAATAAGCGTCGGTCTTTCATTCTTCCCGCTACTAACTGAACACCCATGGGCAATCCATTCGGTCCCGTATAAAGGGGCAACGTAAGTGCTGGTGTACCGAGCATGGTCCAAAGACTATTGAAGATAGCGCTGCCAGTTCGTGTATGGCCTTCCAATGCCTCACCCGGGGCTGCAGGGCATAAAACCGCGTCCACGGCTGATAGTGCATCATCCACTTGCTGCTTGAGCACCTCTAAACACATCGTTCCCTTACGGTATTGCTCATAAGAGGTCTCCACACCGTTCTGCATACGCCCATCTTTAAGATCATCGCTCAGTTGATTTAGCCGGTTCAGGCGCTCCCAGGCTACGGTCCGGGCAAACTCCCATCCAGCAATGGTGGTATGTAGCGCACGATAATCCTCTTCACCTGGCAACGAAATATCGGTTACGGTCGCACCCGCGGCTGACAGGGCGGCAGCAGAATTCTCCAAATGATCGTGTGTCGCTTTATCCGCATCATGCCAATTTGGCGTCCGGTAGTAGCCAATCTTAACGGTTGAAATATCCGGAGGATTGACCGCATGCATCGATTCTTCCAGAACCACGGACCTAAACAACGCTAAATCCTCGATTGAGCGCGTAATTATACCTACCGTATCAAAACTAGGCGAATTTGGCAGAACTCCGTTACGGTTTATATCCTGGAACGTTGGTTTATAGCCAACCGTACCGCAATAGGCAGCAGGCCGAATAACCGAGCCGCCAGTTTGCGTACCGATTGCCATGGGGATCATTTTATCGCCCACACCGGCAGCCGAGCCCGAGGATGAACCGCCGGGCGTAAAGGCAGGATTAAATGGATTACGCGTCTTGCCGGGAAAACGGTGACCNAACTCGGTCGTCACTGTCTTACCAAGAAGCACAGCACCTGCCGAACGGGTGATCGCCACGCAACCCGCATCTCGGCTTGGTTGATGGCCCGCATGGATAGGCGAGCCATAGCAAGTTGGCATATCATGGGTATCGATAATGTCTTTCGCGCCAAATGGTACTCCTTTAGCGGGGCCGTTACTCCCAGACCGATCAATTGCTCGCGCATGTGCCAACGCACTATCACGATCAAGATATTCCCATGCAAGAACCGCTTCCTCGCGATCCTCGATACGTTCAAAACAACTTGCCGTCCACGCTTCGGCCGTGAGATTACCCGCTTCAACAGCCTTAAGGCCTTCCGTCGCTGTCAGTTCATAGGCTTCACTCATATTCTACTCCTTCGCCGGCTGGGCTAACATTATGGAAGATGGCTCTTCTGAGCGCATTAAATCCTGACGTAAGCGTGCTGACATTTCATAAATATAAGGGGCTGCCTCATACACTTCATCCATCATCAATCCGTCTAGCGTAAGCCCCGCCCCTTCGACAGAAGCCGCCGCGCGGGATTTGGTGGCCTCATCCACACCGGCTATATCTGGGATGACGGGAATTTCACCGGTAGGCGGTTTCTCCATATCTGGTGATAATTGCGGTCGACGAGCACGCCATACGGTCGCCTTTTCAAAAGCATAGGCCGCATTTAGCACAGTCGGCTCGGAAAAGGGCTTGCCACAGACCATTACGGAGACCGGCATGCCATCATTATCAAAACCGCTACAAACCGAAATCGACGGACCAGCAACGACATTGTAATGTACTGATGCCTTTGCTCCTGTCCAATTGCTTATCGAATTATAGGCCGGAAATTCAGGTGCCGGTCCCTGACCTGCTGTAATCAAAACATCATAATTTTGATAAACCTCTTCCATCTCTTGCATCATTTGGCGGCGTAGACGGCTAGCCTGCATGTAATCAATGCCGGAAATGAGACAAGCCGGGATGGTGCGGCTGCGGAAGTCATGACCAAAATCACCGGGACGCTTTACCAAGTCAGGATAATTCACTGAGAAAATTTCAGACTCACCCATGGTCAGTTTTACAACCCGATACTCTTGTAACGGCCGCACCCGCACGTCTTTTACTCTCGCTCCGAGGCTCTCAAACACCGCAATGGCCTCATTCATGCCTTTGATGGAGGCGTCAGGAAACTTGTTTTCTTCCTCGTAAAAGTGGCGGATCACGCCTACCCGAAGCCCTTCGACATTGCCATTCAAAGCAGAACGATAGTCGGGGTATATCACCTTAGCGCTGGCCGGGTCACCAACAGGGTCGTAACTCACCATTCCCTGCAGGCCGATAGCGATATCTTCGACATTCCATGCCATGGGCCCTGCGTGATCATAAGAATAGGAATTTGGGATAACACCGGCCCGGCTTNCCAAGCCATAGGTGGGCTTGAGCCCCGCAATTCCGCAAAGCCCTGCAGGCCCCCGAATGGAACCGCCTGTATCGGAGCCCGTAGCTAACGGAACCATACCCGCTGCAACACCGCAACCTGAACCGCTCGACGAGCCTCCGCTAAACCGGTCTAATTTCCAGGGGTTTCTCGCTGGCGGCCAAGGCAAATCCAAAGACGGTCCACCGTGGGCAAATTCATGGGTTGCTAGTTTACCCATCAAAATCGCACCAGCCTTTTTCAGGTTAGCGACTGAGGTAGCATCTTTATCCGGCACATTGTCGATGAGTATTTTTGAATGCGCCGTGGTGCGAATACCCTCGGTCTCGTAGATATCCTTCAAAGCAAATGGAATGCCGTGGAGCGGCCCTTTGTAATGTCCCGCGGTAATATCAGCTTCAGCCTTTTTCGCCTCATCGCGTGCTTGATCGCCAGTTATCAACAAAAATGCATCCAAAACTGGATTAAGTGCTTCAATTCGCTCAAGAAGCGCATCAACATATTCTACAGGCGATAATTTTTTTGTTTCTATAAGATTACTCGCCTCAGCAATCGTCAGAAAATGCAGATCTTCGGTCATCGCTCTTACTCCCACTGGGGTCTATTCTTGCCATCTTAGCCTACCTATTGCCTGTCAGGCTATCCGGTGTTGCAATAGCACAATAATTGATCAGGAGGATTTCTATGAAAGGCGTTGTCGTTTGTCCGCAACCACGCGCTGCGGACGCAGGAGCTGCCGTTTTAAAAGACGGTGGCACCGCATTCGATGCGGCTCTTGCTGCTGCTTTTGCGCAAATGATTTGCGACCCCTTCATGTGCGGATTAGGTGGTATGGGTACATTGCAATATTTTCGTGCCGATACAGGCGATAGCGGGATGATCGATTTCCACGCTCGTGCAGGGGCAAAAGTAAAACCCGACATGTGGGAGGCGGATTGCACCGGACGGACGCCGGTTTCTGGTTATTCATTGTTTGACGATTTTCGCTCAGAGTTGGGCTATACATCAATTATGACACCGGGGACCCCCGCCGGCTTCGGACTATTCCATCAGCTGCTCTGCTCTCGGCCCTGGGATGAGCTTTTACAACCGGCTATCAAATACGCTCGTAAAGGTCTTCCAATGACGCCTTATACACGCCGCGTCTGGACCCGCTATCGCATGGAAGGCATTCCTGATGGCATGACCCGAATTAAAGCATCCGATGAATGCGCGCGGATATACATGCATCCAGAAGGACGCCTTTATGACGAGGGAGAGCTTTTTAAGCTGCCTGATTATGCCGATACCCTTGAACAATTAGCAAAGACCGGGCCCGATGACTTTTATAGAGGTGACCTTGCCAAGATTATCGCAGATGACTTGGCCGCCAATGGTTCATACGTGACGGCTGAAGATCTTGCAGACTACAAGCCGCAAGTTGGGCCGCCAGTTGAAGGCCACTACCGAGGATTGACCGTGCGCTCAAGCCCACCGCCCAGTAGCGGCGCCACGCTAATCGAAATGCTACAAATTCTAGATCACGTAGATCTAGGGAGTTTTCCTCACACTAGCGCGGAGCATTTAGATTCAGTAGCCCGCGCTATGGCGGCTGCCCATGTGGATCGCAATGAATATTTAGGCGACCCCGCCTTCACCGAAACGCCCACCGACTTGTTAATTTCCAAAGAACGTGCAGCCATGTGGGCAAAACGTATTAAGAATGGCGAGATATCTGATACAAGCCAAGAAGCGCCACCGTCCTGCACTACCCACCTCTGCGTATATGATGAAGAAGGCAATGCCGTTTCAGTGACACATACGCTCGGCACTAGTTCAGGCGTCACTACGCCAGGGCTTGGCTTCACCTATAATAATTCCATGAAGTTATTTGATCCTATTCCTGGCCGCCGTAATTCCATGGAGCCCGGTAAAGCGCGCACTACGGGAATGGTGCCAACAATGGTATTTAAGGGTGGCAAACCAATAGTTATTGCCGGCGCACCGGGCGGCAGCGTTATTATTAGCGCTGTGCTCCAGACTATCTTGAATGTATTAGATTTCAGCATGTCACCAGTCGAAGCAGTAACTGTGCCGCGAATTCATTGCGAGGGCAAAGGCCTCCATGCGGAAGCAACCGTACCCTTAGCTGTCATACGTGAATTGGAAACGATGGGCCATGCGGTTAATCACAAGCATGAGAGTTTTGCAATGGACATGTCGATGGCTCATGTTATCGTCATTGACAAAGATGGTATTATTCAAGGCGGTGCTGACCCGAGAGCTGGCGGCGGTGTTGCCTATTCACGCTAGTATAGATCGTCCAGCGAGTTTTAGGTAACTAAAGAAAAAAGTCGGCAAGAATTGCACTTCCTTGGCAAAATTATGCTGGGATTTTTGTGATATACGACCGTAACATACTCAAAGATGACGACCTCGCAGGCCATTAAGGATGATAGAAACCTAATGCTATTGCCTACATCAGAACTATTCGAAAGCACAGATTTCCCGCTCGAGAAAGGTGGCTATCTTCGTAATTTGGCTATTGCCTATGAGACTTACGGCACGCTCAATAAGGCTGGCGATAATGCAGTGCTTGTCTGCCACGGCTATACTAACAACCAGCATGCAGCCGGAGACGGTGGATGGTTCGCTGGGCTAATCGGTCCTGGCAAGGCAGTAGATACAGATCGATATTTCGTCGTGGCAGCTAATATGTTGGGCTCGGCTTACGGCAGCAGTGGCCCCGCCAGTATCAATCCCGAAACCGACACGCCCTATGGGCTTGATTTCCCTGACATCACAGTAGGCGATATGGTCGATAGCCAGCTTCAACTACTGGATCATCTCGCCGTTAACCAACTAGCCGCATTAATTGGTAATTCCTTCGGTGGCCACCACGCCTTTCATTGGGCAACCACTCATGCGGAAAAAGTACGCTCAGTCGTAGTCGTCGTCAGCGCTATTATGGGGCGTGGCAACCAAGCCACCGTAAATAAACTAGTAGCCCGCTTCTCTTCATGCCCCGGTTGGAATGACGGGCAATATTACGGTAACGAGAAGGAATCCGGCGTCTATGATGAAATGTTGAAAATCCGAGTCGAAACGCTCAAACANTATGGTTACGATAATAAGATTCGTCAGGAAAAAGGTAACGACCCGGGAATTGTTGAGCGAGAACTAATCCACCTCGCCAAACCATGGGCGAACGATTTTGATGCTAATTCTCTGATTGTTCTCCGCAAAGCTGCCATCCAATTTGACGCGCGTCCCAACATCGCAGATGCAAGAGCACCACTACTATATGTACTTTCGCGGTCAGACAATTTATTCCCGCCTTCGATTGCACCTGATACCATCAAAATGCTGCAGGATGTCGGTGTAGATGCCACGTTCTTTGAACTCGATAGCGACAACGGCCACCGCGCACCATCCGTCGATTGGCAGAATTGGACCNATGAGTTGGACGCGTTTTTGAAGAAGAATGCACNCTAACCCTTTAACTTCTTGAAAGTCTCCGGATCAAACGAATCAACTTGAATAAGATCGTAACGCGCGGCTGCCGCCCCTTTCAAAGTTGCAAGCTCGGTCTTTGTAATGATTCCAAGATCAAGACCTGCATCGGCGACCTCATCCTCTTCTACCTTATCAAGTGCGCCAGCCTTAATGGCAGCTTTGATTTTCCTATCAACAGGAATAGTTTCCACCACTTTAGATAAAGTTTCCTCTAAGCGTCCAAGCGCGTCTTTTGGATCGCCGGACACAAATATGTCTTGGCTCAAATGTTCTCGGACAGGATTACCATTGAGTAATAGCTTGGCCACATCTGCACCAATTGAATCGTTAGGCGGGCGATAGCGCGCTCCTAAAGGGAATATCAGCCAACGTAAATTCCATGCCACAAGCCTGTTCGGCAAATTATCCAGTACGCCTTTTAGCGCTTCCTGTACGTTATAGAGAGCCATTTGACAGCCCCAGTCGAGTAAGGGTCGGTCAGTATCACCCCGATCTTCATCGTGAAAGCGTTTCAACGTCACACTGCCTAGATAAAGCCACGCCAGCGCATCGGCAAACCGCCCGCTTATCTTTTCGCGCCGTTTTAAAGAACCGCCCATTGTCGCCATAGCAGCGTCAGACAACAGCGAAAAGGCCGCGCTAAACCGGTTGAACGCGCGATAATATGGTGCGGCAGGACCGGTAACTGGTGAGCGCGTGAAGCGGCTCCCGGTAAAGCCCAGAAACCAAGCCCGGACCGCGTTCGAATGGACGAGATTAATATGCCCGAATAAAGCCTTATCAAACCGCGGCACATCGCCAGCATTCGCCGCCTCCATTTCATCATGCACGAACGGATGTGCGCGAATTGCACCTTGACCATAGATGATCATAGAACGGGTTAAAATATTTGCGCCTTCGACCGTGATACCGATAGGCACCGCCGTGAAGCTGCGCCCCAAAATATTGCGCGGGCCCCGGCAAATNCCAGCACCAGCCTGAATATCCATCCCATCATTGACCACAAGGCGCATCGCATCCGTACAATATGCCTTAATAATAGCGGAAAGCACGGCCGGTTTCTCTCCAGCATCCACCGCTCCGGAGGTTATCTTGCGTGCCGCATCCATAAGATAGGTATATCCACCAATCCGCGCCAAAGGCTCTTCAATGCCCTCGAAGCGACCGATTGGAAGTCCAAATTGTTCGCGCACCGTTGCATAGGCACCTGCGGTACGAACGACCATCTGTGCCGCCGCGACCGAGAGCGAGGGCAGTGAAATTGACCGGCCTGCCGCCAGACAATCCATCAACATGCGCCAGCCTTGGCCTGCACCGTCCCTGCCACCGATTATGAAGTCTAAAGGCACAAAGACATCCTTGCCGATGATCGGACCATTCTGAAATGGAACACCCATGGGATCATGGCGGTCGCCAATCATGATGCCATCAATATCACGAGGGATAAGTGCGCAAGTTATGCCAATATTTTCTTCGCCACCGAGCAAACCGTCCGGGTCGAACAAGCGAAAGGCAAGCCCAATGACCGTCGCCACCGGTGCCAGGGTGATATAGCGTTTCCGCCAATTTAGCCGCATGCCCAGCACTTCTTTGCCATCGAACATGCCCTTNCAGACNACCCCNCTGCTGCGNGGCGAAGCGGCATCACTTCCCGCTTCNGGTTCGGTCAGTGCAAAACAAGGAATATCTTGGCCTTTAGCCAAACGAGGCAGGTAGTATTCCTTCTGCTCTTCAGTGCCATAATGTAGCAGTAACTCTGCTGGACCCAGTGAATTTGGCACCATTATCGTGGTGCCAAGCGGAACACTTCGGCTCGAGAGTTTTGTAATGACGGCGGAATGCCCAATGGCCGAGAAGCCAAGGCCACCATATTGCTCCGGCACAATCATACCAAAAAATTTATTCTTCTTAATAAAGTCCCAGAGCACAGGACTAAGATCGCGGTCTTGATAGATTTGATAATCGTCGGCCATACGGCAAAGCTCTTCGGTCGGTCCATCGACAAAGGCTTGTTCTGCATCCGTTAAAGGCATCGGTTTAAACGCCAAAAACTTTTTCCAATCGGGTCGACCGGAAAATAAATCTTTTTCCCACCAAACCGTACCGGCCTCCAATGCGACCCGCTCTGTCTCACCCATTGTTGGTAAAATATTCTTTATGATGCCAACTAAGTTGCTAGAAACGAGCGCCCGACGTAGCGTCGGAATTCCAAATATCAAGGCCAACACGCCGAGCATCACCGCAATTGTCCAGAAAAGGCCGGGCATACTGATGCCCGCCATGGCACGGGAGGCAATAAAACAAATCGCTGCGAAAACCCACGCCCAGTAGCCACGCTCCCAATAAAGNAATACGAAAAAAATTACGAGACCAACGATCAGTAATAAGAAAGGTGCTCCGCTCAGCATGGTTCATTTCTCTCTTCAACAGGTCCGGGGTCATCCTCGTACCATGCAAGGTCCCTATGATTGAAAGTGGTCTCCAAGCTCGGTTTTATAATATCAAAGTAGGGTGAAAGGTCGAAATCCCGCGGTGCATAGAGGCTATGATGGCGAATATGGAAATACTCTTTCGCCGCAATCTGCCCCTGTTTCGTATCATGCTCAGATTTCTCTCGAATATTCGGCAAAATCGGATACTTGATACTTTGAAAAGCCTGAGCGATTAGTGACGAACAAATTGTGCGCGTAGGATCCCCGCTGCCGAGTGCGAGCATTCTGCGACGAAACCTTTTAGGCACCGGTGGTTTTGGCAAAAGATAACGTAACAAATCGAAAATATTCTTTAAATCGTATTGCATTCCCCTACGCTGCGCACTAATCATAAAATCGACCAAAGCTTTGCGATCCTCATCGCTCAATCCGACAGGACGGCAAATACGAGTATTAAAGTTCCGGTACTTCGAAAGCGGCACAGCAACCACCCCAAACGAGATTTCGGCCTCTATCAACGCATTAGGTTCAGCACCGGTTGACGCCAAATCGTGTCTTTCACCNATGTAAAAGGCCGCATGAGACCATGAAGACTGAGTAAGATATTTAATGGCCACCGAAACCCGCTGATTCCCCTCAACCAACAGAATATCGCCGGGCTGTAATGTCTGCTGTAAGAATCTAATCGGCGTCACCGACACCGTCACATAGCTGCCGGATTCTGTGTCCAAATATGTAGCCAAAGCTTGGCCAATTTTGTTAGCTATCCAACTGAACATAAGATTAATTTCTGAGCGGCTTTCCGGTTTTTAGCATATGGCTAATGCGAGCTTTGGAATCTTTCTGTTTCACGAGCCATAGGAAGGTACTTCGTTCTAAATCTAACAAACTTTGCTCTGAGATAGTCTCGGTAAGATCTGTATTACCACCGGTCAACACTGTAGCCAACGCTTTGCTGACAACCACATCGTGAGGCGTTGCCTTGCCACTGGTCCGAAATCCATTTATGGCCATATCCAGTGCCACCTGACCCGCCGGCCCGGGTAATTCAGCCTCGCCGAGGTCGGGCGGCATATAATTATCCACCAACCTTAGGGCTAGCGCTTTAGCATCGGCGAGCACTCGGTCTTTATTCATAGAAATACCATCACCGTCACGCAATACCTGCATATCACGCGCTTCATCAGCAGACGTCGCCACCGCCGCAAGGCCGATAAGCTCAAACACTTTTGTAACCGCCGGCATCGGTCCCTTTCCCACTTTGGGATTAGTTATCCAGCGCAGCAGCATTTCCTTGCAGCCACCCCAGCCAGGGATCAACCCAACGCCTACTTCAACCAAACCAGTATACGTTTCTGCATGCGCCTGTATGGCATCCGAGTGAAGTAANACTTCACACCCACCACCCAAAACCATGCCCGAAGGTGCGGAGACAACGGGGAAAGGCGCAACCTTCATATCTCTAAAAGTGTTCTGACCTTTCTTAATTGCCCAACCGATCAGAAAATAGAAAAACAATTTGGCCGCAATCATGACTAGCCCGATATTGGCACCAACAGAGAAATTACGCGCATCATTATGGATAACCAGAGCCTTGAAGCCACTTCGTATTTTTTTAATAGCCGTATCGATCATAAATAGCGAGAACGGATCGAGGGAATTCATACGGCTATGAAACTCAAGACACAGCACGCCGTCGCCAATATCCCAAAGACTAGCGGACATATTCTTTGCTATTGGCTTGGACTGGCGCTTTATATCTGCAAGCAACAAAACACCGGGTGCGCGCAGTACTTCCTTAAAGGTACCCTCCACGCTCAAGAACTGCAGCACACCCTTTTCAGTTCGGTAGAATGACTTTCCCGAACCTGTATTTATCAATTCAGGCACCCTTATACCGTCAGCGTTCAATTTCGTTGCAAACCATTCAACGCCGAGTTGATCGATCAACTCAAAAGGCCCAAATTTCCAATTATAGCCGAGCCGCATAGCTTCATCGACTGCTACCACGTCATCGGCGATTTTCGGCACCAAGCTTGCCGCATAGCTAAGCGTTTTAGACCAAACTGCCCAGCCATACTGGCCGCCGCTATCTNGGTGATTTAGTAACGCCCGCAAACCGCCCTTCTTTGAGGCTTCAACACTATCAAAGCTGGGTTTCGTTGCCTTGGCATAATCGCCAGTCACTAAGTCAATGGCCTCTTTGACCTGTTGCCCGCCCTCTTTGTTGAGGCGATAAAAACCACCGTTGCCTTTCCGGCCTGTATAGCCGCTAGCAACCATTTTTTCGATCATTTCCGGCGGACGATAAACGCTATGAAAGGGGTCGTTTTCGGGCAAGCCTGCGGCCATGCTGGAAAGCACTTTGGGCATTAAATCGAGACCGACCATATCTAAAAGCCCAAACACACCGGTACGCGGAATACCGGCTGGCGGACCAATTATTGCGTCTGCCTCTTCAATCGATATTCCCCGGTCCATGGCCTCAACCACAGCGCATTGCAGCCAAAAAATGCCAATCCTGTTAGCAATAAAACCTGGAGTATCATTACAAACTACTACGCTCTTTCCAAGGGTTCGGTCAGCGAAATTACGGATCGTTTTAGGCGCATCGGACCGGGTCTTGGTACCCGCTACCAATTCCAATAAGCGCATATAGCGAGGCGGATTAAAAAAATGAGTGATAAGAAAATCTTTTTCCAATCCTTCCCGCATCCCATCGGTTAGCTGGCTAAGTGGTATGGTCGACGTGTTGGAAGATATTATCGATCCCGGCCTCCGGGCTAGATCAATTTTCTCATAGAGCGACCGCTTTATATCAATGTTCTCGATGACCGCCTCAATGATCCAATCGCATTCTCCAAGTTGATCCAAATCATCTTCGATATTACCCGGCGTAATAAGACGGGCATTTCTTTTATGCATCAGCGGTGCCGGGTCGGATTTCAATAGACGCTGGATAGCCTCTTTCGTAATAGCGCTTCGGTCTTCCTCTTTTTCTTTGACAACATCCAACAGGAGAACCGGAACACCACCATTGGCGATTTGAGCAGCGATACCCGCTCCCATAACACCGGCACCAATCACCGCAGCTTTTCTTATTTCCGCCACTTAGATCGCCTCCATGATAGTAGCGATCCCCTGACCGCCACCAATACATTGAGTGGAAAGTGCGTATTTTCCTCCTTCGCGTTTTAGAATCTGCGCCGCTTTACCAGTAATCCGCGCGCCCGTCGCACCTAGAGGATGACCTAGAGCGATAGCACCCCCATCCAAATTAACTTTAGCTACGTCCAAATTGAGATCCCGTAAACAAGCAAGCGACTGCGATGCAAACGCCTCATTGAGTTCTGCTACATCAATATCATCTATCCTAAGACCCGCGCGTTCTAACGCCTTCTTGGACGCAGCAACGGGACCAATACCCATGATTTCCGGCGCACAGCCCGCGACGGCAACCGATTTTATGCGCGCCAACGGGTTGAGATCATTCTTCAATGCAAAATTTTCGGTACAAACCAGCGTAGCCGCGGCACCGTCGGTCAACGGAGAAGACGTGCCCGCAGTTACCGTACCGGATTCATCGAAAACCGGCCGTAATCCAGCTAAATCGTCCATCGTGGTACCCGAACGAATGCAACCATCCTCAGTCACCGCGCCATTCCCACCGTCGATTGGCACTATTTCGCCTTTCAGGCGCCCTTCGTTTCTGGCAGCGGTTGCCTTCTCTTGGCTGGCAACGGCAAAAGTCTCTTGCTCTTCACGCGTCAACTGATATTGGCGCGCCACATTTTCTGCCGTATCGCCCATGGAAATATAGGCATCAGGCATAATATCATTAAGACTAGGACTTGGCAGAGGATTATACCCACCAATGGGCACACGGGACATGGATTCAACCCCGCCGCAAATAAAGGCATCTCCAGCATTGAGTTGAATGGCGCCAGCCGCCATGTGAATGGCGTACATTGATGAGCCGCAAAACCGGTTAATTGTTGCGCCTGCCACCGAAATCGGAAGACCGGCCTCTAATACAACCAGTCGGGCCATATTCATGCCTTGCTCTGCCTCTGGGAAGGCGCAACCTAGAATTATATCCTCAACCTCGGCGGGGTCAATGCCCGTTTTGACTACCAAAGCCTTTACTACCTGAGAAGCCATAAAGTCAGGGCGTATTTTGGCCATATCGCCCTTCGAGGCGAAGGTAAATGGCGACCGTAAATACTCAGCAATCACGACAGACTTCATGGTTTACACTCCCTCATTATCCGCTAGACCAACGATTAATTTCTGAGCTTCCCGCTTAGCGGCTTCTTCGGCGATCAATTCTTTCTTGGATAGTTTGCCAACCATCGTCTTGGGCAGCTCCTCACGGAATTCAACAAAGTCCGGCATTTCTATGGGAGAAAGCCTATCTTTCAGAAATTCAAGTAGTTGCTTATCCGTCAGTGCAGCACCGGGTTTCAATTTCACAAAAGCTTTTGGAGCTTCTCCACGGTAATCATCGGGCACTCCGATGACGGTTACCTCTTCAACAGCTTCATGAAGTTGAATGGCTTCTTCGATCACCCGTGGATAGACATTATAGCCACCACAAAGGATCAAATCCTTTATACGGTCAACCAAGAAGATATAACCATCTTCATCAATATACCCCACATCGCCGGTATGAAAGCGCCCATTAATCATCGACTTGGCAGTCACCTCCTCCCGCCCCAGGTAACCCGCCATCACTTGTGGCCCGATGACACAAACTTCGCCCTTTTGGCCAAGCGGCTTTAAAACCTTCTCTTCATTAGGGGATCGAATTTCAACGACTGTACCGGGAAGCGGCAAACCGATTGAACCTTGCTTGTTCTCCGCACCAATAGGATTGCAAGTTACTACCGGCGAGCACTCGCTTAGGCCGTACCCTTCCACAAGCGAACACTCTGTTTGCTTCTCGAATTCCTGTTTGACTGCGATTGGCAAGGGCGCACCACCGGAAATACAAACCTTCAAACTTGTAAGATCATAATCATGTAAATCGTCATAGCCGGTAATTGCGATAAAAATCGTCGGCACGCCCATCATCAGCGTCACCTTATTTTTAGCCAATGTTTCGAGCACTTTTTTCAGATCAAACCGCGGCAAAAGGTACATCTGCGATCCACTAATCAAAGAGAGGTTCATGACGGTCGTCATTGCGAATGAATGAAACAACGGAATGACGCCTAAAACACTTTCATCACCCCCATCGATACTAGTCATCCAATGTTTAATCTGTTGAGCGTTGGCCAGCACATTGGCGTGGGTCAGCATGGCACCTTTCGGCAAACCAGTGGTGCCACCGGTATATTGTAAAACAGCGATATCTTTTACCGGATCAACTTTCGCCGTATTTACCAAGCCATTATTATCAACCAACTTATCGAAGTGAACGTGCTGCAAATCTTCAGGTATATCAGAAATTTTACTACGTTGCAGAATCGAGAAAAGAACCCCCTTTATAGCTGGCAGAATATCGATCATAGGGCAGATCACGACCGTCTGCAGTAATTGCCCTTTCAGTAATTTAGCGACTTTTGGATAAAGCTGGCGTAGATCCATGCTCACCATAATCTTTATCTCAGCATCCTCAATTATTTGCTCCAGTTCGCGTTCTGAGTACAGCGGATTCACATTCACTACCGTTCCGCCAGCCTTTAAAACAGCGAAGTAGCAAACAACCGAATAAGGGGTATTGGGCAAGCAAATGCCAACCCGAATCCCTTGTCGAACACCGATCTCACGGAATCCCTCGGCAGCTTTATCTACTAGCGCACCAAGATCTTTATAGGAATATTTACGACCCAAAAAATCGATTGCCGGTTTTTCGCCATGCTGCTTCACGGCATCATCAATCAACGACCATAGCGGCGCGTCAACAATTGACGCCCCCCAATTGACACCAGATGCATAGGATTTTTCCCATAGATACGGCACGGCAACCTCAGTCATCTCTATCGGAGCGAGTTGGTCGGATTTGTATGCCCATCAGTTCTTGACTGATTTTCTTAACCTTTGAACTCATCTAAACCTTGATCCTAATGACCTCACTCATTTTGGCATGAAGACGATTTCTGCCCACAGAAAAAATTATAAGTACGATAAATTTTCCACTATTTGGTTTGCTGTGCCTCAAAATGGGCTTGTCGTTTTTCCGCAAAGGCAGCTTCTGCCTCTCGATGGTCCGCGCTAAACCAAAGTTCAGCAAAAATATCTTCGGATTGCTCGATTTTTTTTCCTTCGGCTGCTCTCGCCACCTTCTTTACAGCCTTTAGTGAAAGCGGCGCTGCTTTCCCAAAATCTGCCCCAATTTCTAATGCCCGTTCCAACACAGAACATTCTACAACCACTTCATCCACCAAACCAATCTGTTGGGCTTTTTTCGCATCAATCGTCTCGCCACCTGCTGCCAAAATTACAGCCATTCCGCGGCCAACCAGTTGGACGAGACGTTCGATACCGTGCCACCCAGGGATAATACCAAGACGCACTTGCGGCAATGCGAAGGTAGCGGTTGCCGACGCAATGCGTATATCGCCAGCAAGCATCATTTCAAAACCACCACCGAGGCAGTAACCATTGATAGCCATAATCACAGGGATGTCGAGCGCCTCCAAACCGGACAAAGCGCGACGGGTGCAGCCCATTACTGCGTCTAATTGATCGCGATGCTTGACCGATCGGTACTCCTTAATATCTCCCCCAGCGCAAAAAAACTTATCACCACTGCCGGTTATGATAACGCAACAAAGGATTTCGTCGCCAGCCGCCTGGACAATCGCCTCCTCAAAATCCTTCGCTACCGATCCATTTATCGAATTACCCGCTTCGGGTCGGTTTATGCTGATAATAAGTGACGTACCGTAACGTTCGATCAGTAACATGGTACAATTCCGTTCACGCTGTTTCTTCATTCCGCAACATCATATCACCGTCAAATAACTAAGCGACCTCAGTGGGGCCAACCTCGAATTTTCAACTATCAAATCTATCACCTAGCGTAAGCTACTAATAAATGTGAAGCCTCCTGGATCTTTGAAGTCCTCTGCTTAAGCCATTTGGGGCAAGAAAACGCACTGGTATTAACTTTACTTTATCATGCCTGCCCTCATATCGAACTGCACCATTAACCAATACAAGATGAGCATCGCACGCATGAAACCAAGAACACGAACTCCTCCAAAGGACGCCAGCCGAGAAATTCGGTTTTCTAGTACGTTTAAGGATCTTTTTTTGTAACGCGTGATGGTAATGATAGTCTGAAAATTCATCTGTGCTGAGTTGGTGCTAATAACTAGGAGGGACGATAATGGGCTTGAAGGAAAACCATGTCACTGTGCCGACCAAACATGGGCTCTGCCCCTCATTCATAGCTTGTCCAGACGAGGACGGTTCCTTCCCAGCAATCATTTTCTATATGGACGCGCCCGGCTTTCGCGAAGAGATTTGCAATATGGCCCGACGTGTTGCCAAGTCCGGCTATTACTGCATCGTGCCAGATATGTATTACCGACTTGGCACGATCCGGTTCAATCTAGCGCGTCGCGACGATTCCATGACTACGGTTATCAAAGCTGCAATGAACCATTTAAGTCATATGGCTGTAAATGAGGATACCGATGCTTGGATCCAATATCTCGACGCCCAACCGGAAGTGTATAATGGGCCGATGGGATGCGTTGGACATTGCATGAGTGGGCGCTACATAACAAATGCCGCAACAAGGTATCCCCACCGTATCAAAGCAGCTGCCGCCTTCTATGGTGTCGGCATTGTAATTGATGCTGATGACTCACCCCACCTCTTTTTAGGTCAAGCGAAAGCCGAATTCTATTACAGCTTCGGCGAGAACGATCCGACGGTGCCCGACGAAGTTATTCCTGTTCTGGAAAAAGCACTCAAGAAAGCAAAACTTAAACATTTTGTCGAACAACCCAAAGGTGCTCTTCATGGCTATATGTTTGCGGAACGCGCGCCCTATCACCCCAGGCTCGCAGATGCAGGTTGGAAGCGATTACTAGACTTATTTGATCGAAACCTTAAAACACGCACAAAAAAGAAAAAGTAGGTTACGCAAAGGCCAATCTTCGAAGAGGTCCTCAACCACATCTTTCAGCCTGTCTAAACCTTCAAAGCTTTTTTTGATCATTAACGGTATCTAAAATTTCGAAAAATAAGTCTTTGTTTTCAACAAACGCGGTGTTGAGTTGCGAAAAAATGTGGCTTTATATGACGTAATTCAGTTGAGAATGACCCAAGGCACTTGCCACAATAGATTCTATTTTATTCCGCTATCACTTTCTCTGTGAAGGCTTGTATTTTACGTATATTGATTACGCACTTTTCCGCCACCGCCGGATCCCAGTCGGGTAAAACCCGGGGTGCCGAACGGTCTTCGCCAATAGCGCGGCAATGCAGGTTCCGCATCCGTTCAATATAAGCCATATCTGCCATCATCTCGCGCACATCCGGCGTGATACGAGCCTCGATTTCGTCAGATAGTACTGGTCGGTTAGTATGATTTTGGTCAAAAGCCTCATCCTGAATACCGCGTTTGTGGAACACTGCATTTAATAAGCTTGTCCCCATCATCATGGAAAATTCAAGTACGGCTAAATAGTCCGTCTCAAGATCAAGTTTGGTGAGGGTTATATCCCATTGGTGAGCCAATTTCAGATGTGCATCAAGTTTCATACCCGCCCCCTACTCGTCCATAACTTGTTCGGTGAAGGCCTGCATATCGCGGATTATGGTAATACATCTCATTGAAACCTCCGGATTCCATTCGGGTAGGTCCCGCGCATCGCGAATTTTACCGGTAATACCACGGCAGTGGAGACCGCGCATCTGTTCCACATAATGCAGATTATCCATGATCGCTCGAACATCCGGTGTAATACGTGCTTCGGCTTCAGGCGGGATCGGAGGGCGCGTAGTGTGATTTTGGTCGTAAGCTTCCTCACGAATACCGCGTTTGTGAAAAATAGCGTTTAATAGGGTGGTTCCCATCATCATACAAATCTCGATGGCTGCCGTGTGGTCTTCTTGTGGATCGATCTTCGAGAGCGTAACGTCCCACCGCTGGGCTAGCGCTAAATGTGTCTCTAAGTCCATGCCATCCACCTTTTTTTGTTTTGAGATACGATGCCCGATGAGAGCCATCCAATATGCCGAAACTCAACACTTATGTTCTTTATAAACAGCAGATTACGATATAAACCGTTAAAGTAAATATTCTCAAATACAATCGTGGAGGGCTAAGCGCTATGCCAAAGCTAACCGGTGGACAGGCAGTCGTCCAGTCCTTAGAAGCAGAGGGCGCTCAGGTCGCCTACGGAGTGCTAGGCAGCCACCTCATGCCCACCTACGATGCACTTTACGATAGCCCGATTAAACTCATCACGCCGCGCAATGAAGATTCGGCCGGTCACATGGCTGATGCCTACACCCGTGTATCAGGCAATCCTGGTGTAGTACTAACCACAGTCGGGCCAGGCGCTGCGGGCGTCGCCTGCGCCATGGGCGAAGCCTATAACGAATCTTGGCCGATGCTTCATATCTCAACACAAATCCTGAGCGAGCATATGGGTAAGGAAAAGGGCTTTTACCATGACGGTCCAGCACAAAGCGAAATGTTCGTACCCGTCTCTTCTTGGCAACACACGGTACAAGATATTGGCGAAATCCCCGAAGCCATTAATGAGGCTTACCGACGCATGCGCACCGGCCGGCCACGACCAGTCTTTCTCGAAATTCCAACTGATTTTCTTCATGGTGAAGCAGATTTTACAATTTTACCACCAGCCAATGTCACCCCGTCACCGGCAAATCAATCTGAAATTAAAGATGCAACCGAACTCTTAAAACAGGCAAAACGGCCCATTCTTTGGATTGGTGGCGGCGCAGTCAAAGCCGCTGCCTCCGCCGAAGTAAAGGCTATGGCGGAAATACTGCAAGCCCCAGTATTTTGCACCAACGGCTCCAAAGGTGTTCTACCCGACGATCATCCGCTTGCGCTTGGAAATCTGCTGACAGTGAGCGACACATTACAAAACGAGGTGCTCGCCAAAGGGGATGCCGTGCTTGCCATCGGTACACGTTTTTCGCAGCGCGCCACTAAGCAATGGACTCTTCCCATGCCCGAAAACCTTATCCATTGTGATATCGACCCGGCGGAATTCGGCAAGAACTATAAAGCCAAAGTAACTATTGAAGGCGACGCTCGGGTGGTACTGCAAGCATTAATGCATAACCTGGAAAAGACTGGCTATATCGCTGCGGAAAGTCGCCTTGAGGCAATACAAAAACTCAAGACTGCGGCTTTCGCTGAAATGAAAGCCAAACAGCCAGAAGTTTTCCAGGCGATGCGAGATATTCGCTCTATTCTATCGCGAAATGCCATAGTTGCATCCCAATCCATTATGGGACACTGGACCCGTTTTGGCTTCGAGTGCTATCAGCCTGGCCAATTTCTATTCGCCAATACGTTTGGTTCTATGGGCTTTGCCTTCCATGCTGCCGTTGGTGCTAAGGCCGCTTTCCCAGAACGTGAAATTGTTGCTTTCTGCGGTGATGGCGGTTTCATGTTTGGCTGTGGGGAATTAGCAACGTTGCAACAGTATAACCTATCTATGCCCGTCGTTATATTTAACAATGGCGGCTACTCCATAATCCGCCAGCGCCAAGAATCGCGCTATAATCGCCACATCGGCACGGTGTTAACTAACCCGGACTATGTCAAATTAGCCGAAGCCTTCGGCTTTCACGGCAAGCGGGTGCCAGAAATTGAAGGTCTGGCCCCAGCTATTGCGGAAGCCCTGAGGGCAGATAAAACCACCATCATTGAAGTCCCTCTTGAGTTTGAGGGATATCGAACGACAGCAGAGAACGAAAGGCTCATGACCGGCGGTTCCAATGCCGGAGTTTAAGCCAAATTAGTCCAAAGGAGTTTTTGTGACGATTTTAATCACTGGCGGCGCAGGCCTGATCGGGCTTTACACAGCCCAACGCTTTGCCAAGCAAGGCAAAAGCGTGGTCTGTATCGACCTTCTTAATCGCCCCGCCCATGCAGCCTACATTTTAGGCGATGCAGCACCTGACATTCCCCATCTCCAAGCAGATGTGCTTGATCTTGATAAGCTTACTAAGATCGTAGTAGATCACCAAGTTCAAGGTATTATTCACGCTGCTGCGGTGGTAAATGAAAATGTCTTCCTTGCAAATCCGCTCATCGGCGTGAAAGTCAACACAATCGGTACTGCCAATGTGCTGGAACTTGCACGTCAGCATGACCTCCGCCGAGTTGTATTTTGTTCATCTGGTACAATTTACGGGCCTAGCGCCGGCAAACCACTGGTGGAAGGCGATGAGGACCCGAAGGGCTTCTACGCAGAGACCAAAAATATTTCTGAACGCTTGATGAGCCAATACCGGGAGAAGTTCGGCACAGACTCTGTCTCTGCCCGAATTTCCAGCGTCTATGGCCCAGGCAAGACATGGAATGTGGAGCATTATCCAATGCAAAAGCTCTGCTTTCATGCGCTCAAAGGCAAAAATTTTGAAATGAGGGAAGGCGGCGATTATGTCCGCGACTTCACCTACGGATCAGATGCCGCGCTGGGCATCGCGCTCGCCTACGGTAAAGAGAAACTCGCACATACGGCTTACAATATCGCCGTCGGCAAACTATTCTCGGTAACTAAAGTAGCTGACATATTGAACAAGATCGTGCCCGGCGCAGCCTTAACCGTGGGATCGGGTAGCTTTCAGGGTAATATGGCGCTCGCCGGCAGCCTCCGCGGCGCGCTCGACATTACGCGCGCAAGAGATGATTTGGGATTCGAACCCGAATTCGAATTAGAGAAGGGCTTAGGCGCCTACATCGAGTATTTAAAGGCACATCACGAAATTATGAACTAATGCGTGAGGATCTGACTTAAGAACAATTGCGTCCGTTCGCTATCCGGTTTGGTGAAAAATTTACCCGGCTCAGCAGTCTCAACAATCTCGCCCTGATCCATAAATACCATCGTGTCAGCCACCGTTTTAGCAAAGCCCATTTCATGGGTCACCACGATCATAGTCATGCCGTCTTCCGCCAATTCCACCATCACGTCAAGCACTTCCTTAATCATTTCCGGGTCAAGGGCGGAGGTGGGCTCGTCGAATAGCATTATTTTCGGCTGCATGCAGAGCGAACGTGCAATAGCGACGCGCTGCTGTTGACCGCCGGATAATTGTCCCGGAAACTTATAAGCCTGTTCGGGTATTTGGACCCGCTCAAGGTATTGCATGGCGATCTCCTCCGCGTCCTTTTTCGGCATTTTGCGGACTAACATGGGTGCGAGCGTCAAATTGTCGACTACTCGCATATGGGGGAACAAATTGAAGGATTGGAACACCATGCCGACTTCACTACGGATCGCCTCAATATTTTTGAGATTATCGGTCAATTCTATCCCATCAACGATGATCGTACCGCGCTGATGGACTTCAAGCCTGTTAATACAGCGGATCATGGTAGACTTACCAGAGCCCGAGGGGCCGCAGACCACGACACGTTCGCCCTTATTGACCGACAAATTGATATCCGCCAAAGCTTGAAACTCGCCATACCACTTGTTGACGTCTTTCAACTCAATGACAGTTTCGTTAGTGGCTACTCGGATAGCTTCAGTCATAAAATTTCCCTAATCATTTCTAACGCCGACCTTGATCGAGCCATTGCTCCAAATTCTGGCTATATTTGGAGAGCGCAAAACAAAAAATAAAATATATGAGTGCAACAAAGAGATAGGCCTCTATCGTGAATAAGCGCCAAAGCGGATCTTGCATGACAGCGGTCGTAGCACTCAAAATATCGAACAGGCCAATTATCAAAACATATGACGTGTTTTTAAAAGCAGCGATGATGTGATTCACGATTCCGGGCAAGCAAACACGAAGCGCCTGAGGCAGGATAATACGTATCATCATTTGCCAGTAACCGAGCCCTGTGGCTTCGGCTGCTTCATATTGCCCGCGCGGAATTGCCTGTAAACCACCGCGAATAACCTCCGCCTGATAACATGCAAAGAAAATCGCCATCCCAGCCATAACTCGGACCATGACATCGAACTCAAGCCCTTGTGGCAAAAATAACGGAAAGACGTTAACGGCAACAAACAAGATGGTGATCAGCGGAACGCCTCGCATGCATTCAATGGCCGCAACACATACTGCTTTGATACCCGGCAGATGCGAACGCCTTCCTAGCGCGAGTAAAACCGCGATTGGCATGCCGAATACCACAGTGCCCGTAAACAGCACCATAGTCAGCGGCAAACCACCCCATTGCTGAGTCTCAACAAAGGTGAGCCCAAGGATACCACCCCACATCAGCAGGCAGCAGATAGCGAGATTGGCAATCCAGAGTGGCACAAGAATTTTCACATGCCAGAATCGCCGCGTTAGCGTAATACAAATCGCTCCAACATAAACAATTAGGGCGACAACCAAACGCCAATGCTCTTCATAGGGATAAAGCCCGAATAACATTGGCCGGTGCTTTTCCGTGATTACCGCCCAGCAAGCACCTTCCGATGCCCGACAGACTTCGTGGGTTTGCGCTCCCCAGACCGCATCGAAAAATGCCCACTGAATGAACGGTGGGATGAATTTTATGATGAAGACACCAATGATGACGGTAAGGATGGTATTCCCGATGGTACTAAAAAAATTCTCCCGCACCCAGCGCAACGCGGCAACCTTTTCTGCTACCGGCGCTTGCGCCTGTTTGCGCTTGCCATTCCGCATCCGGTTCAACTCTATATCGGCCATCCCTACCGCTCCTTGATGGCAACGAGATTGTTATAAAGATTCATGCAGGCCGAAATCGTCAGACTAATTGTAAGGTAGACGAGCATCATTATTGCGATGGCCTCGACGGCTTGACCTGTTTGGTTCAACGACGTGTTACCTATATTAACCAGATCCGGATAGCCGATGAGGACGCCGAGAGAGCTATTTTTGGTGAGGCTCAAAAATTGGCTCGCAGTAGGTGGTACAATAACCCTCAGCGCCTGGGGAATTGTGATGTAACGCATGACAAAACCACGCCGAAGCCCAAGCGCATTAGCCGCTTCTATCTGACCTGCGTGTATGGATTCAATACCGGAACGTACGATTTCCGCAATAAAAGCTGCCGTATACACGGTGATCCCGATCAGCAGTGCTATATATTCCGGCGACAACGCCATACCACCTTGATAGTTAAAGCCACGCAAAACTGGGAAATCCCACCTTAGCGGTGCCCCACCAATTAGCCAAACTACTAGCGGCAAACCCAGAGTGATTCCGATACTAGGCCAAAAAGTCGCTATGTATCTGCCAGTCTTCTCGCGTCTGATACGTGCCCAGCGGTTAAAAACGGCCGCGCCACTAATTCCAACTACAAGTGCCAACGCGATCCATGGATAGAGAGAATGGTCGAAAGGGAACGGCAGCATCAAGCCTCGATTAGAGATAAAAGCGCCGTCAAATGGCTCGATAGCTTGCCGGGGGTGCGGTAAGAGTCGGATAATCGATGACCAAAATATTACATGAAGCACAACCGGAACGTTGCGACAAATCTCCACATAACCGGAGGCTAGTTTCGCAACCAACCAATTACGGGAAACCCGAGCAATCCCCATAGCGACGCCTAGTATTGTCGCCAAAATAATGCCAAAGAAAGCCACATGCAGCGTATTCAAAATACCGGCGAGAAAGATCCGCGCAAAGGTTTGACTGGAATCAAACGGAATTATCGATTCACTAATACCGAAACCAGCCGGCTCATTTAAGAAATCCCAGCCCGTGGCAATATTCTGTCGAGCTAAATTCTCATTTATATTGGTGTATAAATACCAACCAAGCAGCGCGATACCTGTCCCAAGCAAAACCTGGTAGACAATGCCCCGGAAGGCAATACGATTCAGGATAGAATTATCGCTTTTGTTTACTTGAGGCTGGCCGGCCATAGCCCATTAGGCCTTCATGAAGTGCATTTGATTGCCAACTAAAAGGGAGACGCCGCCCGACCCGTTCAGCCGGACGGCATTTCCAGAAACATAACCTATTTCATAGGAAAACCATACATCAGGCCACCCTTGGTCCACAGATTATTGATGCCACGCGCCAGATTAAGCGGCGGGCCCCAATTGCGGTCATAGACTTCCCCATAGTTACCGACGGCTTTAATAGCGTCATAGGCCCAGTTTTTGCCAAGACCAATCTTCTTACCCAAATTACCACTGGCACCCAGAAGACGTTTGATGTTCGGGTCTTTAGACCCTTTCATTTTATCTACGTTCTTTTGCGTAATACCCCACTCTTCCGCATTAAAAAGTGCGTGAACCACCCATTTAGTGATGTCAAACCATTGATCGTCGTCGGCACGAACACCCACTGCAAGAGGCTCTTTGGAATACACGCCATCGAGAATAATGTGGTCCCCTGGAACCTTTGCATCAAACTGTTGATGGCCCGGCAATCCAGCCTGATCCATAGCAAGCACATCGCAACGACCAGACATATAAGCGCTTACAAGTTCCTTCGAGTTTTCGATAACCACTGGGGTCATTTTCATACCCTTAGACTTGAACAACGCTGCAATATTCTTTTCCGTCGTACTGCCCGGGAAAACACAAATCGCAGCACCACCCAATTGATCAACTTTAGTAATGTTTAGTTTCTTACGCACCATAAAGCCGGTACCGGTATAGAAAGTTGGCGGCCCAAAATTGAGGCCAAGCGCAGAATCGCGAGTCAAAGTGATAGTTGTCGTGCGAGATAGCATATCGACTTGGCCAGATTGCAGGGCAGGGAACCTTTGAACGCTGCCGAGCGGAATATACTTTACCTTATTGCCATCTCCGAGTACCGCTGCAGCAACCGCTTTACAAACATCAACATCAAGGCCTTTCCATTTCCCTTTCTTATCGGCAATGGCAAATCCATATCGCCCTTGGTGCACTCCGCAAATTAATTCACCCCGCTTTTTCACAGCAGTTAGAGTTGGCCCGTCCGCGGCGAGAGCCGGTGCAAAAGTAGCTCCGACCGCACTAATGGCGAAAAAAACTATCGCCGATAAAAAGGTTAATTTTTTCATATTTTTTAACTCCCAGGTTTTGGTAATTACAACAAATGTTATGGTGCAATCCCCTCTAACGTTAGACATCCAATAATAACTTTTATGCTGCATCGCACAATACGTAAAAGCCTTTCGCTTGTAACCATGACAAATAGACGCGGCATCCGTCCATATCCACTCTACATGCGGGGTTATTTTATCTCCTAAGGAAAGGGAATGACATGCTCGACAAATGCCGGACGCCCTTTTAGCCGTTCATACCAAACGTCCATATTTTTCAATGCAGGCTTATCTGCAACCAACGCGTAATATCGGTGCACATGCATACCAAGGGCGCAGTCGACCATGGTTAGATTATCACCCATGATATAATCCTTTCCCGCAAGTTGTTTTTCCAACATTTGATACGATTTGGTGAGTTCTTCGCCTGCCGCTTTCATGGCAGCATAGTCTCGCTTATCCTCTGGCGTATGGACGATACCTCGGAATATCGGGCCGGTCTTAGGTGTCGCGACAGACAAGTGCCAATCCATCCACATCTCAGCCTTTGCCCGCTCACCAGCATCCGTCGGATACATATCGCCAGCGCTATGCTTACAACATAAATATCGGATTATTGTGTTTGATTCCCATAGGATGTTCCCATCAATTTCGATGGTTGGGACAAGCCCATTTGGATTCATTTCGAGATACCATTTCTCATCATTTTTACCAAAGTCTCCGCCCACATCCGCACGTTCAAATTGAAGCCCCAGTTCGGCTGCACACCAAAGTACTTTACGAACATTACTCGAGTTCTTGCGTCCCCATATTTTCATCATATTTCGCTCTATTTTATTTTCACACTCTTACCTCGAAACGCTCCGAAGGTCCGACGACACCAAGACCATTGCGCAAACCTTCTAAGACCATCACCATATCCGACGGTACATTGGCAATATTAGCATCCGAACCAAAGGTAAATACGAGAAACTTCATCATCTCAAAAACATCGTTCTTTGTGGTTCCCTTTATCCAAAAGCCCGTCAGTTCTACCAATAAGTGTGCAGGATCAATTCCGTCCTGCACCGCCTGCACCAAATCGGCCTGCACTTCTCCGTCAAGTACCAATTCGGCCGCCTCAACCAAAACAATCTCACAACCAGCATTTATGCAAATATTAGCCTGATCAACCAGTTCTGAGACGGCCTGCTTTGAATTCTTCGAACCAACTTCACCATGTACTTCAATACCTAAATCAATAGCCATTTTAATCAGGCGCGTTCGTTCTTCATCTGAAAGAGGCACGCAATTATCAGAAACCTCGATGGCACTAACTCCAAGCCGCTTAGCCTCGGCGAGAAACACCTTCACACCCTGCCAGCCTTGTGTTGCAAACACATATTCCAGAAACTGACCACCAATGAAACTGCGAGCCTGATGCTTGTCCAAGAGCTCAAGTTTCCGGGAAAAATAATCGTCTTGATACAGCCTCGACGAGCCGACCGCGATTTTCCAAAGATCGACATAAGGACCAGCAACTCCCAATAACGAACTTACGTGCTCTATGGGCTCACCAAAATCAACTACCATTGTAAGACCAGTCTTACGTGGTTTAACGGTACTTCGGCCTTCCGCTAATGGCACCAGATCAAAAGGTTGTTTGTTCATCGGTAGATATAAATCGGGCTAGTCCAAGCGAGTGTTCCATCTTCTTGGGTCAGCCTAATATAAATAGCGTTATCACCTTGATCTTTTAGTTCGATTGCGCGCTCAAAGCTAAATGCCTGATGTGTGTTCTCCGTTGGAAGTCGAAAAATTTTTAACAAACGGGGCAAAACACCGCTATTATCAAAAACTTCATCTTCGTAGCCAATATCTTCCAATGGCACGCCGCACTTTACTAGCGGCGTTTCCAGCTTTAGCGTGCCGCCATAAGGATCTTCCACCCACATATCGAAACCTCCAATGTTGCCGGTCGTTAGCGCACGCCATGCAAGACCGCTATCGCCAACGCGATCTAGGGTCTTATCCCGATTGAAGAAGTTGATAGTAGACGCGTCGACTATCTTGTTATCTGATAGTTGTGCCGAGCCATCCCAAATCACCTGGCGAAACCGGCCCCGATACTCCGCACCTTCCCAAACCACACGAATACGATTGCCAAGTTCTTCTTTTTCATAAGGCCGGATGGTTTCTATGTGATCGAGCCCATTGAAAATATCGATACGCTCAATAGGCGCTGCACCTACGATATCCGCTGAAAATTTTGCGCCACCTTCTGGAAAATGCACAATATCGCCCATGATCGCCGATTGAGTTACTGAGCCCTCAGCTGGTCCAAGGTTAGGATCATCGTGATAAAGAGTTCCTTCTTTATCAAAACTGGCCTGCACATCAATAATCATACGCCCGCCATGTCCACCGGTCGTCCCATAATGGTGGCGCTTGCGTATACAATCCAGCATTGCTTTGCGAGAAAGCTCAGGCATCAAAAAGCATGTAAGCCCGCCAACGGCTCCAAACAAAGAGGCACCGGGATAACTTGCACCCGGACGCCCCTTGTGCCCATCCGAATTAGAGACAATGCCGCAGCGGTACCCCATCTCGAGAGCATCCTGCACTAGCCACTCGAAAGTTCCCCAAGAGGAGTGAATTTCCATAGATTTCTCAAAATGTCCGTCATGGGCCAGTTTCACATCTGCATAACGCCCGCCGCAATGAGCATAGCTGACCACGTCAAATTCCTTATGATCGGTCAATGCTTCAAATAATTCAGTAGCACTGTTGCAATCCGTATCAATATCGCTTTGGTCTTCAACCAGTGCATGAGATGAACGTCGAATTTGACGGCCCTCTTCGGAAAAATAGATATTTCGATCTCCACCCAGTCCGGTATTACCTGACCATTCATATCCAGGTAGCACGACAAAGCTACCATCGACATTAAACTCCGCCGATAGACGGTCGAGTTCGCCCCAAAATTCGTTGGTGATCTGGAAATCATTACCTTGATGACCGGTCGCATCAATAAAAGCTTTATCACGCGCAAATCCAAAATACTGTCTGGCACTATTATTGCCGATCGTTTCTTCCGACTGACCGTGCATATCACCCCAAAAATGGACTAGTTCGGATTCTTGCACGATGCGGAGCGGATTACTCTGTGCAGCAATAATATTATCACAATCCACTAAATCGATGATCACCTCACAGGCCTTACTCACTGAAAGTTCGCTGACGTTGACTGTGACCTCTCCTGGCTTAATCGTAATAGTTTCGGGCAAGCCATTAACTGGTGCGCTCGCCCTCAACTCGAAAGTCGCGTCAGTTTGATCCGATGGATTACCCCATTTATCCTCACCTTTAAATTTTAATGCAAAGGATTCATTAACGCGGCGAAACGTTGGTAGGACTGCAATCCAATCTTCAGGTGGTCCGGCAACAATATTTATAACCGGCTGCTCTGGCATCGGCTGATAATTAAAAGTCGCGATAGGATCGACCAGAGTGTGAAACTCAAATGTATCCTCGAGAAATGTTTGCAGCCGCATACCAGGCGAGCCTTGGCTTGTGTCACCAAATGTAACAGTAATGGTATCGCCTTCCCGCAAAAAGCCTTTCACGACCTTTATATAAAGGCAACGATCCCACGGACGCACATTGCCCTTGGGGTCGTAGTTATATTCAAGCACCGCATTGTTGCTAGCAGCCACCGTAGTGTAGTTAGCCCATTTCGGGTCATCAAATTGTGGGCGGGTTTGATCGGATGCAAAGCGAAAACAGATGCGCATAGAGCCGCTATCATCGATGCCGAATTTACCAGCCGTGTAGACAAGTTTAAATGTCTGGTAGGAGCCTGCTTCAAAGGATCCGCTAGGGGATAATGAAATACTACCGAGTTCTTCCGAGGGGATTGTCGGCTTAATAGGTTTGCTAACCAAACCACCTAACGCTCCGCCTGCAGCATCGTCGGGACTTCCCATCGGTTGTTCACTCATTGTCATTTTCCTCGAAATTCAGAAGCAACCGGAACATCCAACCTCTGCATGGATCGCTATGCACCATGTCTGCTTTCTAGACGAGCCATACGTCTTCCAAGATAGTCCAATCGCCATAACAAAAAGGCGGTTAGTAATCTCCATCTCTACCGCCTGTATTTCTTACCGACGCAGCAATAATTTTGGAGGCCACTCAACTCACGATCATATTTGGCCGGCAATATGATGTCAAAACCGCTTTATTAGTTCGAGTTATGCATCAGGAATAAGCTACGAGAGCTCTCAAATGCTCCTCAAGGCCTTTAGATAACTCTTGGGGTGCGCACAATTGATATTGCTGCTACGAAAGAAGGCAAAGGCTCGGCAAAAAATTCTATTGAACTAATGAGTAAGGCCGGTATCGCATAAAAAGTGAACTCAATAGAAGTCTGGCAAGACATTTATATAGGGTTACGATTCAGGCCAAAGCATAAAATAAATGACCCGCCGACTTTCGCCGACGGACCAAATTTAGGTTGAACCAAGCGGCAGCGTTCCAACAATACCGGCCACCAATTATGACTATTGTGGTCGCATGTCCGACCCATCAATACCTGCAACTTCAACAGGTGCCTTCATGGCATCTCGGCGGAAGGGTTCCCCCAATTCCTGGTTAAGGATTACTTCTATAAATGTAGTCTCTTTTTTGTTCATCTGCACGTCCACAGCAACCGCCAACTGATCGGTCAATTCCTGCATTGATGTAACTTGGACACCGTTAACGCCGCACGCTTCGGCAATGTTGGCATACTGGACATCGAGATCAAGTTCTGTGCCAACGAAATTATCTTGATACCAAAGCGTCGTATTGCGTTTCTCTGCGCCCCATTGATAGTTGCGGAAAATAATCATGGTGATTGGCGGCCATGGGTCGCGACCACACGCAGTCATCTCATTCATGGAGATGCCAAACGCACCGTCACCAGCAAAACCAACGACAGGTGTGTCCGAGTTAGCGATCTTCGCACCTAGAATAGCGGGAAAACCGTAACCACAGGGACCAAAAAGCCCCGGTGCTAAATATTTCCGTCCCTCATCGAAGCTCGGGTATGCATTGCCGATTGCACAGTTATTACCAATATCAGATGAAATAATAGCTTCCCTTGGAAGCGAAGCCTGAATAGCGCGCCATGCCATACGAGGCGACATTTTTTCTGGTTCACGATTACGGCTGCGCTCATTCCAAGTCGTGCCAGGGTCATCGTCTTCATGATCCATAGAAGACAATTGTTGTTGCCACGCGGATTTGGTTTGATGGATGAGCGCCTCACGATCGTCTCGATTGCTATCGCCGGCCGTTGGGGACAGACAACTGCTAATCTGTTCAGCCACCTGACGTGCATCGCCCTGAATAGCGACCGTAACTTTTTTGGTTAACCCTATCCGATCCGAATTAACATCAACCTGAATAACCTTTGCGTCTTTTGGCCAATAATCAATTCCGTAGCCCGGTAATGTAGAGAACGGATTAAGGCGTGTTCCAAGAGCTAATACCACATCAGCTTTCGAAATCAGCTCCATTGCCGCTTTCGACCCATTATACCCCAGCGGGCCCGCAGCTAAAGGATGGTTGCCGGGGAAAGCATCATTATGTTGGTAACCGCAACATACCGGTGCACTGAGCTTCTCTGCCAGAGCAGCAGACGCTGGAATACCGTCGCTCAATACCACTCCAGCACCATTCAAGATGACCGGAAACTTTGCTTCGGACAAAAGCTTTGCCGCATCAGCGATCGCGTCCATACCGCCCGAAGGCCGTTCAATTTTAATAGTCTCAGGAATTTCAATATCGATAACCTGCGTCCAATAATCGCGCGGTACGTTAATCTGCGCAGGTGCACTGCCGCGCCATGCTTTTTCAATCACTCTGTTCAGAACTTCCGCGACGCGGGTCGGGTCGCGCACTTCTTCCTGATAGCAAACCATATCCGCGAACAAGGCCATTTGGGGAATTTCTTGGAACCCACCTTGCCCCATAGTCTTATTGGCCGCTTGCGGTGTAACCAATAGGAGCGGCGTGTGGTTCCAATAGGCAGTCTTCACAGGCGTGACGAAATTCGTGATCCCGGGTCCGTTCTGAGCAATCATCATACTCATCTTGCCGCTAGAGCGGGTAAACCCGTCAGCCATCATGCCGGCATTGCACTCATGCGCGCAGTCCCAGAAGGTGATACCCGCTTTTGGAAACAGATCAGATACCGGCATCATTGCTGAACCAATAATACCAAAAGCGTGCTCGATACCATGCCGTTGCAATACTTTTACAAAAGCCTCTTCTGTTGTCATCTGGGTCATCTGCGGAACCTCCCCTTAACGTTGGTGTTTTGTAATATTTAGCCCATGAGACGGCACTTGTCGCCCGTTTCGTCTACTTCGCGTTAACAGCAGCAACGATCTGATGAATTGCGACCTAATATGAATAGGCATAAATCAAAAAGAAAAGTTCTTCAATTAACAAAATGAATTATCCCGTTAAATGGGACATTGAACAATATAATTGTTTATAATTACTCAATATCCCATTTAATGGGACATTTTTTCCAAAATAGTTTTTTTTGATGTTTATTAGCCTATAGTTCCATGAATTCGTTAGGGAGAAAATTAATGAGCCAAGCTCAGCAATCCACCACCGAAAGAGACGACGACGCTATCATCGATGAATTGATGATAAATGGCCGTCGCGCTATGGCACAATTTGCAAGCGCAGACCAAGCCCGCGTCGATGAAGCTGTAACCGCCCTTTGCTGGTCAATCTATAAGCCAGAGCATGCCCGTGAAACCGCTAAACTAGCTGTAGAAGGCACGGGGCTTGGTAATATTGAAGATAAAATTACTAAAAATCAGCGTAAGAATTTCGGCACCCTGCGCGATCTAATGCGGGTTAAGTCAGTCGGTATCATTGAAGAAATCCCTGAAAAAGGCCTAGTCAAATACGCTAAGCCTGTCGGAGTTGTTGGCGCAGTTGTGCCATCGACCAACCCATGCGCCACCCCAGTCAACAAAAGTATGATGGCAATTAAAGGCCGCAATGCTGTAGTTATTGCCCCTTCACCCGCGGGTTTCAAGGCGACAAGTCGCGTAGTTAAACTGATGCGCGACGAACTGGAGAAAATCGGACTACCTGCCAATCTTGTACAAATTCTACCCGCGCCAATCTCCAAATCACTCACCAACAAGCTTATGGAAGACAGCGATTTGGTTGTCGTCACTGGCTCCCAGAATAACGTCCGTAATGCCTATAAAAGCGGCACACCCGCGATCGGCGTCGGCGCAGGTAATGTCCCGGTCATTATCGATTCAAGCGCCGATCTAGACGATGCCGCCCAGAAGATCATGGCGTCTAAATGTTTTGATAACGCCACCTCTTGTTCCTCAGAAAACTCTGTCACGATTTTGGACGATATTTATGATGATGCCATAACCGCCATGAAGAATGTCGGCGGCTACATGTGTACATCTGAAGACAAACAAGCGATTCTCGATAATCTTTGGGTCGACGGACACCTTAATCGCCATGTCCTCGCCAAGGACCCCGATGTGTTCGCCGACGTCTGCGGTCTGCCGGAACTAGCAAAAAAAGCTAAATTCTTCATGGTGGAAGATAAAGGAGCGGGTAAAGGCCGGCCATTGTCCGGCGAAAAGCTATCTCTTGCGCTCACAATTTATCGTGCCCCTTCAATCGAAGCTGCCATGGATCAAGTGCAAGACGTCCTCAACTTCCAGGGCATGGGTCACTCCGTAGGGATACACACTAAAAATCCAGCGAACGCGCAGATTCTGGCGGAGCGCCTCGATGTCGTCCGTGTTCTCGTCAACCAAGCCCACACCTTTGGAAATGGTGGCAGTTTTGACAATGGCCTCGACTTTACTCTCACCATGGGATGCGGGACTTGGGCTGGAAACTCAATCAGCGAGAACCTTGGCTATCACCATTTCATCAATATTACCCATTTGGTAAAAACAATTCCCGAGGACAGGCCTAGTGAAGAGGACCTTTTCGGTGCTCACTGGGAAAAGTACGGCAAATAATCACATAAAAGTAGGTCAACGATGGATTTTGAAGAATTTGCCGCCAAGCCTTTGCTTGCGGCCTCGGGCATCAACATACCAAAAGGTATTATTGCTAAAACAGCTGACGAAGCGGCAGCGGTGGCCGATCAGATCGGACCCTGTGTCGTAAAGGCGCAGGTGCCAACAGGCAAACGCGGCAAGGCGGGCGGCATTAAGCTCGCTAAGGACTCAGATGAAGCCAAGGCAATGGCTAAAAAAATAATTGGAATGACCATTGACGCGCATACGGTCGAGAAAGTGTTGGTCGAAGAGCAAGCGCCCATCGCCCGGGAACTTTACCTCGCTATTATGAATGATTCGGAATCACGTGGCCCCATGATTTTGTTTTCTACATTGGGCGGTATGGACATAGAAGAAGCAGCGGAACAGGACCCCAAACAGGTACGGCGCCAACCAATCGATATTCGTCAAGGTCTCGACCTAGCCGCAGCAATTCGAATCCTCGGCGATCTGAATCTCGGCGCTATGAGAACGCCGGTCGCTGATACCATGGTCAAACTCTATAATACCTTTTTGGATAATGATGCAGAGCTTTTAGAAATTAACCCGCTGGTGCTCACCAAAGATGACAAAGTTATAGCCCTAGATTGCAAATTCTCAATGGACGATTCAGCCTTAGTCCGGCATCTCGAGAAAGCTAAGACCGGCACGCCAGATAAAACCACTGAGCTTGAAAAGCACGGCAAGGAACTAGGCCTCAAATATATCGAACTCGAAGGTACCGTGGGCATCCTGGCTAATGGTGCGGGCCTCACAATGACGACTATGGATGTGGTTAAATATTATGGCGGAGTTCCAGCGAACTTCATGGAAATCGGGGGAGAAGCTTATACCAAGGGTAAACCAGCGCTTGAGTTAGTTCTGTCTAATCCCAAGGTTAAAAGCCTGGTAATCAATTTTTGCGGCGCTTTTGCGCGGTGTGATGTTATGGCTGAGGGGATCGTAGCAGCCTGGGAGGAAATAAAGCCCACACTGCCTGTATTCTTTTCCGTACACGGCACCGGTGACGAGGAAGCACGTCAACTACTGAAAGAACGTCTAAATATCTCACCTTATGACACGATGGATCAGGCCTGCAAAGCAGCTGTCGATGCGGCTCAAGCACATGAGGGAGGGGTCGTATAATGATCGTCCGCAAACATGAGAAAGTGATGATCCAAGGCATTACTGGCAAGCAAGGCACCTTTTGGACCGAACGTATGCAGGAATACGGCACCAACATTGTAGGTGGAATCGTACCAAAGAAAGGTGGCCAAAATCATCTCGGCGTACCCGTTTTCGACAATGCTTTTGATGCAATGAAAGACTTGCCTTTCGATGTGGCAGGCTTATTTGTGCCGCCGCTTTATGCAAAATCCGGCGCCGTTGATGCCATCGAAGCCGGGGTCAAGAAACTGGTTATTCTTACCGAACATATTCCAGTTCAAGACGTGATGTATATTGTCTCTGCTGGCAAAGCAAACGGCACACAGATCATCGGACCTAACACCACCGGCGTCGCGACGCCAGGCGAATGCTTTGTCGGCTTCATGCCTGCCTTCAACACAAACATCATGCGTGAAGGAGAAGTAGGTGTGATCTCGCGTAGCGGAAGTCTCGGAACGTTAATTTCGCTGAATATCACACAAGCGGGCCTCGGCCAATCAGCATTTATCGGCATTGGCGGTGATCCAGTGATCGGCACCACTACGAGGGAAGCACTTAAATGCCTTGATAAAGACGAAAAAACTAAGGCTGTGTTCATTTTGGGCGAAATTGGCGGATCCATGGAAGAGCATGCTGCTAAATATGCCGCCACTATGAGAAAACCAGTCGTTTCGTTTATTGCAGGCGGATCTGCCCCAGAGGGCAAGAAAATGGGACATGCTGGCGCTATCGTAAGCGGCAATAAAGGTACCTACGCATCAAAACGGGAAGCGCTGGAAAAAGCCGGCGTTCGGATAATCGACACACCATCTGACGCAGGAGCCGCAATGCTAGATGCTCTGAAGGCAGCTGAAGCGCGAAACTTAACTTAGCTCTCCCTGTGCACTATTGGTTCTCCCACGCGAAGTCCGCGGCAAAGCCTTCCGCATAGCGGTTCAGTACGGGCACGTTCACTGCGGCTTGGTCGATACTCAAGCGAGCTAATGGCGCATGCATGGCTAAGCCTGCGATAACGCGTTCACCGCGAATAATAGGAACGGCAACGCTGATAATGCCCTCATGGAACTCTTGGTTATTAATCGCATATCCGCGCTTGCGAATACTCTTCAATTCATCTTCAAGCGCCGCTAGGTCGGTGATCGTATTATCGGTAAAGCGCGCGAGGTCTAATTTTTCGAGGATGCGCATCCGTGTTCGCCTCACTAAATGGGCAAGTAATAACTTCCCCAAACCCGTCGCATAAAGTGGCACACGGCTCCCAGGATGCAACTGAGCACGTAGCGGAAAGTCGCTTTCAACCCGATCCAAATATTTTACTGCATCGCCGTCTATGATACCGATATTGCAGGTCTCACCCACTTCGGCCACTAGCCGTGTCAACGACAGATGGCGCGGTGTGTAGCGTATGCACCACTCCAATACATCACCAGCAACAGAGCTTAAGCGCGGCCCAATGCCGTAGCGGTTGCGTCCCGGTTCACGGGCCAAAAAGCCTGCCGCTTCAAGCTGACGTACGGTCCTGTGGACGGTCTGTTTGGGACGCCCTAACAACTCCGCCAATTCCGGCAACGCCAAAGGGCGATCCTCTTTTAAAATTATCTCGACAACCGCAAATGCCTTCACCATTACCGTTTCGGAATCGATAGTCATATGATCGCTCTCATAATCGCGTAACGTCAGGCTGTTATATATGGTGCGGACGGCGGGACTCGAACCCGCATGGCCATGAGCCAACAGATTTTAAGTCTGTCGTGTATACCAATTCCACCACGTCCGCATTTCGTCACGATCTTAAAGGAGCCACCGCCCGGGCGCTAGCGAACAAACTCTAATTTCTCAAATTTTTGCGTAATAACTAATATGAATACGACTTGGTTCAACTATGTCACGATCGGTTTGTTGCAGCTGAATTTTCACGCCCGGCACCAAAGGGGAACCTCAGTCATGGTGCCTATCGCCTGGGCCATCGCTATCGTGATGATAATCCTGGTATATATAAATTCGCTCATGCTTCAATAAAAGCTAGTTCCGCTCACACGGTCCTGCGCGTCACCCAACCGGCATCCAAATAAGCCGTATTACCGACACGACTAGTTTGGAGATGAGCGCGATATCCTTTTATACCGTCTACGACGATTTCCTTCTGGGTCGACGATGGCGGGTCAAATTCGCCATCCTGTAACAATGCTTCAGTCAAAGTACGCCCTTGCATATACGCCGGCACTGACAATCCCAACAGTGTCAACGTCGTTGGGAAAACATCAATAATCCCAGCAGGTAATGAAGAGACATATTTAATTTTAAATGCATTGCCGCCAACCGCTAGCCAATTATTCAATTCTACTGGATGCAATCCACCATGAAGCCCGCCGTTCACGGGATAGTCAGAATTCTGCAGCGTGTAACCTACCATTCCATATTCATTTTTATTGTCATGGCTTTTTAGAACTAAGCCGATGTCCGGTGTACGCGGGTGATCCCAGCAAAGATCTGCGTGTTTAAGCGTCCCTTCTTCCGCGCGTGTGGAAATAGGACCGCACCAGTCTTCGCCTTGCAACCACTCCACTATTCTCCGAATAAGAGAGGGATCTGAATTACGCACATAAATTCCACCCGCGCTAGATAGTTCCAGCGCCGCATCGGCACCGTCTTCTAGTGTCTTGCCAATAGAAAACCCAGCCGCTTCCATCTTGCTTCTGAGATCAAGGTTTTCCGCTTCGACCGTGATCTGTCCGTGGTCCGATATGGTAATGATTTGAAGTGCCTCGCCTGGTCCGTCAGGTCCATCGCGCCAATCAACAATGCGCCCAAACTGTTCGTCCACGCCACGAATAGCGGCCAAATTTTCTGGTGCCCCAATGCCCTTATAATGGTAACTGGAATCCGGCTCACAAAACCATAACACCATCACGTCGGGGTACACTTCCGGTTCTACGAACTTCAAATAGATATCAGTCGCGTATCGGTTCCACTCCATGGATGGGATTTCGTAGTCAGGGAAATCACCAACCTTTTCTTTGACCGCCGCAAGTCCGCCGGGTGCGACAGTCGCTTCCGGGGCGTGCAGCGCCATGCGGAAGCCGCCTACCGTTTCCGCCTTATGATTAAGCATCCGACCACCACCGGGCGTACCGGCACTTAAACTTGCGTAAACTTTTCCAGCCTCCATAAGAAACTCACCCATCGAAGGCACGCCCAGCAATTTGCCGTCTAATCTTTCATCGCCATCGCGTAATTGCTCTTCAATACCCGTATTAAAAATTTGCCCAGGCGCCGCAATTGGGTCGACAAATTTATTGCCAACAATACCATGAAGCCCTGGGTAGCAACCGGTTACTAGAGCGGCTTGGTTAACTCGTGTCTCCGTAGGGAAAGTGGAATGGGCGTCTGGCCAGTAGGCGCCACTACTCGCAAATCGGTGTAAGTTTGGGACTAGTTGCGGTGTTACCATATCCGGACGAAGAGCATCAAAACAAACAATCAGGACACGGTGATCAGGCACTCTCCGTATCCTTGCCCTTAATTGGGTCGCCACCAAGGTCGGTAATCATGTCGAAGACAGCTTGTTGAGCTTCCTCCAATTCCGTTTCGTCAAAGCCCCTAATCACAAGCGACAATCGGTAATCCCCACGGGCGTAGTGAGGATAAGAGCCAATATCGATTTCGGGAAACCTACCCTGAATATCGCTTAAACCACTAGCAATGGTCCCTTCACCCAAATTACAAAGAATACTGCAACTAAGCTTTGTAGCCCCACCTTCTAAGCTACCCGTTATGTTGTCCATCATCGCTTGCATAATTCTCGGCACACCAGCCATCACATGGACATTTTCAATTTTGAAGCCCGGAGCTGTTGAAATAGGGTTATCAATCAACTCAGCTCCTTCTGGTGTATTGGCCATACTCATTCGCGCGGCATTAATTTCAGTGCCATTGAATTTATAATGCTCTTCCAACCGGCGTCGCGCTTCCGGATTCTGGATTAGTTTTCGCCCTACCGCCTCAGAAACTGATTCTGCGGTGATGTCGTCATGAGTCGGCCCAATACCACCGGTAGTAAAGACATAGTCATAGCGATGCCTAAGAGCATTTACCCCATCAATAATTTCTTGCTTTATGTCAGGCACCACACGTACTTCAGCTAATTGCACGCCAACGCTATTTACACTTTCCGCGATATAGGGAAGGTTTTTATCATGTGTTTGTCCGGATAGTATTTCGTCTCCAATGATAAGCAATGCGGCGGTGACCCGCTTTTGTTGTGACTTGTTATTTTGAGCCATCGTGCCCTCCTGATTGTTAGAGCGATTGTATCTAAGGAGATCGCCAACGGGAATGCATGATTAGGAGCTTTTGCTAAATTTATAAAAAGCCCAATATCTTTAGATTTAAATTTCAGATTATGATTGTATCTCCACTCCCAGGTCCTTTCGCCAGAGCGCGCCCGTCTATTGAACACTTCAGCATCACTGCGACGACAAGTTCTCATTATAGCTCTTAAGATACACAGTTATGGACTAGCCTTGATTAACCATAACTCAAACCTAATTGCATAAAAAAAGAAAGCGGCCAGCAAAGCTGACCGCTCCCGAGAACATTCATAATTTCCCTTAGTGAGCGTAAGATGGGTCCATCTTATCTAACCGGCGAAGATGTCCCGGCCACCCGCGATCACCAAGCTCCGTGCCGCGGTTCTTAAACTGGCTATTGGTGTGAGCTGAAACCGCTTCAGGCACGAGGTGTAGTTCTCCACCAGTAGACATTGCATCCACCTGGGCCTGGCATGATTTTTCTAACCTCATCAATTTATAAAAAGCATCCGAAACACTAAGCCCAGCAGTTAACAACCCGTGATTCTTCAACATTAAAGCCATATTTACGGGACCCAAATCGCGTTGTAACATTTCACGCTCATCCAAATTGACAGCCACACCTTCATAGTCGTGGTAGGAAATTGCGTTATAGAAATGCATCGAGTGCTGCGACATAGGTAACAACCCGCATTCCATAGACGAAACAGCGATACCAGCACGTGTATGTGTATGCATAACGGAATTAAGATCGTCTCGTCCCGCCAAAACGGCACTATGGATCGTATATCCAGCAGCGTTTACACCAAGCCCCAATGGATCTTCAAGTACATCCCCATCCAAAGTGAGTTTGATCAGGCTGGTTGCCGTAACTTCTTCGAAATACATCCCATAAGGGTTCAACAGAAAATTATCCGGCTCACCCGGAACACGCGCCGACAGATGGGTCCCGGTTAAGTCCGTCATGTCGTATTGTTCACAAAGTCGATAGGCGGCAGCGAGATCGACGCGCGTCTGCCACTCTTCTGGCGATACTTTATCTTTCAATGACATACTAAATTCCTCCGACTTAATTAATCTTTGTAGCTGGGGTCCAACCGATCGAGCCGGCGCAAATGGCCTGGCCACCCTAAATCACCACCCGCTGTGCGGCGCTTCTCAAAAAGCTCTTTGGAACTTTCCTGCACCGATGGCTCAATCTCAATTACCTTGGCACCCGCCGACATTCCGTCAATTTGTGCCTGACAGGCCCGCTCCAGTTTATAAATCAACCAAAATGCATGACCAATATTATAGCCGCAGGTGAGCAATCCGTGATTACGTAATATAAGTGCCAAATTATCACCAAGATCCCGTTGCAAACGCTCGCGCTCATCATGGTCATGCGCGACGCCTTCATAGTCATGGTAACCGGTGCGGTCGATAAAACGCGCAGAATGCTGGGACATAGGAAGCAAGCCACATTTTAGCGCAGAGACCGCCATACCAGCGCGCGTATGAGTGTGAAGTGCACAATCAACATCAGGACGCCCCATCATGACAGCGCTATGAATAGTAAAGCCCGCCAAATTAAGATCAAACGGTGTTTCGGTCAGCACATTACCGTCGTAATCTACCTTAATTAGGCTGGAAGCGGTGATTTCATCGAAATACATGCCATAAGGATTTAAAAGGAATGTATTGTCTTCACCTGGCACGCGAGCGGAAATATGCGTACCCAGCAAGTCAGACATATTATAATGATCCACCAAGCGGTAACACGCGGCTAAATTAACCCGCGTTTCCCATTCCTCTTCAGATACCTGTTCTCGGATACTGAGGACGTCATCCGGATGAGCGCTGGCTACTGCTGCCATAGATTTTCTCCCTCAAAACGTTTCTAAGATTCAGAATGCTGATAGATTCATATCACGATTTTTGCTCTACTGACCAGATGGCGAGTAACGCACACCACTACATAGGATTGAAGCTGCTCGCCTGATGGATTATAGGCTGAGTTAATAAATGCAAGGGAGCTACTTATGCGCGTTTACACAGGCATGCCACAGGACAATCTAAATAATTCGGCAGATGCTGCAGCGGAGGCAGAAAACGCTGGTTTTGATGGCATCGTCAGTTCGGAAAACCAACACGCACCGTTTCTTCCCCATGCCGCAGCCATTCCGGTTACCAGCAAAATCAATCTAATGACTGGGATAGCTATTGCATTCGCCAGAAGTCCTATGGCGGTTGCGGAAACTTGTTTTGACTTGCAGCATAGTTCCGGCGGCCGTTTCATACTTGGATTGGGATCGCAAGTCCGAGCCCATAATGTCCGCCGATTCAGCGTTCCTTGGAGCGCACCAGTCCCCCGGATGAAAGAGTATATTGAAGCGTTACGTGCGATTTGGAGCTGTTTTGAGAAAGACGAAAAACTAGAATACGAGGGCGAACATTATCAGTTCAACTTGATGACCCCCAACTTCAAGCCACCCGCATCCGGTCAGCCAATGGTGCCAATCACCATAGCCGCAGTAGGGCCGGCGATGCTCAGGCTCGCCGGGGAAGTCTGTGACGGAGTTAGGCTGCATCCGTTCTGCACGCGCAAATATATCGACCAAGTTGTGATGAAAGAGCTTGAAACCGGTCTGAATCGAAGTGACCGAAAACGGGAAAACTTGGAAATCGTTGGCAGTGGATACATTGTGACCGGTCCGGATGAGGAAACGGTAGCCAAAAATTTAGAGTGGGTGCGCTATCGTGTAGCCTTTTATGGCTCGACGCCAAATTACTTTCCGGTTTGGGAAGTGCACGGACTGGAAGACCTTGGCAAAAAACTGCACCAAATGTCGCGTGAAAAGCTGTGGGATGAGATGCCCAACGAGATTGACGACGACGTGCTCAAGCTTTTTGCCGCTATCGGCACATATGAAAATGTAGCTAAGGAAATCAAGACCCGCTTCGGCGGTGCATCAGACTCCGTTGGGAGCGGCATCCGCGAAACCGATGATCCCGGCATGCCAGCTGACCTCATTCAGGACATCCAACGCATCGCATCGCCATTTCAGAGCTACAATACCCCCTGGTAGAGCGTAGTGTATAACTTTGTCTGAAGATTACCTTTGTCTTCGCTTCATAGCGCGGTAGAATTCTTATTATGTACGCAAAACACCCAACTTTTATATTTACTGCCGCACTGTTTATGGGCGCGTGCCAGAACCTGTTGTTAAATGATAAATCGGAGAAGGCTGGACTACCCCCCTCACCCACAGTTGCAGCCGACCAAGTATCCTCGCAGCATAGAACAAGCAAGAAATCCATCGTAGCTCACTCACGCGACCAAAATTCAACAAAAGAAACCGGACTTTCTGAAGAAAAATTAAAAGAAAAAACGCCTAAAGCAAACAGTCGCCCAAAAACTGCAAATGGTTCAACCTCTAAACCAGAACAGAACATACTGGCTGAGATCAGTGATTTTTTTAGCCAGATCTTCGGTATCAAATCCCTTGATAATACCACCAGTATCGAAAACAAAGAACAGTCTTCATCATCAAGCAGTACAACCAATAACTACACGCCTCCTACAAAACTGGGTGTTGCAAAAGCCACCGCTGGCAAACCCAGCAGTTCTGCGCCTGCTGCAGACATGCCGCTAGAACAAATCGAACGTCCCTATTCTGCAGCGTATGGTGTTTATCAACCATTGGCTGAAATGGGCCATGCTTTTGCACAATATGAAATGGGTCTGATGTATTTACATGGATACGGAGTCACAAATAATCCATCGAAGGCCGAACAATGGTTCCGTAAAGCCGCGCAGCAGGATCACCCTGATTCAAAAAAACAGCTTCGCGCGCTCAAATTAGGTTCTGGTGCAAAAGTTGCCTCGGTTTCAGAGAATATAGGCCTTAAGAAATCAACAATCCTACCCACGCCTCTCAGCACCGAAAATCTATTGGAAAATACTTCAACTGCTACTCCCCAATTAATCGTCCCAAAGGGCTCAAAGGAAAAAGCATCTTCACAGGACGAACCGCCAACGGTGCTCATTACTTCGGGATCAATAACCAGTGAAACATTAAATCCGGACGAGATAGAGCCAACCATTGTTGACCGGATTTTACCCAACCAGGCTTTACCGAACTTAAAAAAGAACCCAGATCAAGCCAGCCTGACAAAAAAAACTGAAAATTCGACCTCAGGCTTATTGGGAGATGGGAAAAAAGCACCACCACCTCCAAATGCCGATGACCCCCGAGCGGACCCAACGCAGGCGAAAGCACCTGTAGGCCAAGTAGACGAGGCAAAATCTACTCCGGAAGAAATAGTCGGAAACAAACCCGCGAAACAATATCGCAAAGTGCTTGCTAAAGAGAAAGCAGCACACGAGCCTAAAATATCGAGCACATCGCCCATCCCCGCTGCTGACGTCCTTTTAGTCAAATCGATACCGGTTCAAACAAAAGTAACAACAACCACACAGGCCGTTGAAAACCCCACCGAAGGCATCACAAAGAAGTCTGGTGCTGTCGAGGGAATAAAAGACAGCGCTGCAAGTTTTAGAGACGGGCTAGCGGCATACAAACTGGGCGACTTTGAAAAGGCCCTTAGTTGGTGGCGGCCGCTAGCACAACAGGGTGAGGCAGAAAGCCAAACACGAATGGGCTATCTCTTCGAACATGGAATGGGCGTAGAAAGAAACTATCAGAAAGCGGTCGAATGGTACCAAAAAGCAGCAAGACAAGGCGAACCCGCAGCGCAGTTCAATCTCGGCGTGATGTACCGAAAAGGGCACGGCGTAAAGAAAGACGATAAAATAGCCCGACAATGGTATGAAAAAGCCGCCGAGCAGGGTCACCCCATTGCGGAACGTGTTGTAGAAGTTATGAAGGCCTACAAAATTGGCGAATAACGAGTAATTTTTTAACGACGTTGCGAAATCACTTTTATTGAGTTCTCACTAAGCGTTAGCAAAAGCCTTAGCGCACCAGGAATTTTACAACGACTACTCCTAAATTAAGCGCCGCTTTCTGCAACCGGCTCATCGTTAATACGTTAATAATAATCCATGCATGGGTCGCACGCGGCTATCCTCAACGCTAAATGAATTTAATCGGTTGCCATATCCAGCCGCCGGCTACCTTGGCCCAATCTATACATACCGGCAGGTTAGCAGATTCTGCCTTGCGGGTAATTTACTTTGCCTTATAAAAACCACCGCATTTGCCAAGCTTTATAATCAATGTCGGCAAACCATGTTTCGCGCGCTTGAACTTCCATACCTGATCCATTTCCAAAACCAAGAAGCTTTTGATGTTCAACGCTCATCTCCATCCAAACTGGGATTAGCGTGATAGATTTGATTTTATTACAGTCTCTTAATGAGACCTAAGTGTCGGCTACCGGAGCGATCATATGTTCCTTTTCTAACAAAGGATATAGGCCACCGGCCATCAAAATATTCAGCAGAGACGTTGGGACTTCTTGCGCTTGCAAGCTTTCACCAGTGTCTAAATTCTTGACTGAGAATTCTTCAAAAGAGACTTCGGCTATTTGCCCTTCTTCGAACAGGGATGCCACGCCCGGGCATTCCATTGCCGGCAGTCCGAAATTTACCGCGTTTCGGTAGAACAGCCCGTTAATACTCTCAGACACCAGACACTGAATGCCGAGCAGCGCCAGGTTCCGGGCGGCAGGTCGCGAAGAGCCCATACCAAAATTCCGCTCTGAGACTATAATATCACCCCTCTCCATCTCGTCGACCCAGCCCGGCCGCATAGCATCGAAAATATAAGTTAACTGTTCCTCCGGCGTAAAATAGTAGGCTCGGTTTGGAATAATCTGGTCGGTGTTAACGTTTTCCGGAAACTTCCAAACCCGAGCGCGGACGATTTTTGACTCCACTATTCGCCTCCTAACTTAAGTAAGGTGTCGGGTCAGCAATCGCACCTTCCACAGCCGATGCAGCTACCGTTGCTGATGACCCCATGTAAATCTTCGCCGATGGATCACCCATACGACCTTTAAAATTGCGGGTCGATGCCGTTATGACATTTTCGTTTGCACCAACAATGCCCATATGTCCTCCACCACAGGCACCACAAGTAGAATTAGTGACCACCGCACCTGCTTCTAGCAAAGTTTCAACGATACCAGCCTTGACCGCTCTGCGGTAAATGCTTTGACTGCCTGGCGTAATAATAAAGCGGGTTCCCTTGGCAACTTTCCGGCCAGCCAGCACCTTGGCGACACTCGCCAAATCATCGAACGTACCGTTAGCGCAGGAGCCGACGAAACATTGATCAAGCTTAGTCCCCGCTACATCGCTGACCTTGGCCGAGTTGTTGACAACGCTATCGGGCAAAGCAACCAACGGCTTTATTTCACTTAGATTAATTTCGCGTTTGTCGAGATACCTCGCATCGACATCGGGCATTTGCGGTTCAAATGAGACTTTTGTGCGTTCTTTGACGTATTTCACCAGAATTGAGTCCGGCTCAAAAGTAGCAAATTCAGCCGATAATTCGGCACCCATCGTCGCCATTGTACGCCTAGCATCTATCCCTAAGGTCTCGAGGGCAGGCCCGCCAAACTCTACATTCTGGGAAACGTGCCCGCCGTACTGACCCGCTATTTGGAAGAACACATCTTTCATAAACGCATTGTCTGGCAATTGACCAGTCAATTCGTAACGAATGGTTTCACCAACCCGGAACCAGGTCTCACCTTTGGTAATGGCATAAAGCATGTCCGGGGTACCGACACCACGTGCCGCGCAATTCAATGCCCCCGCGCTACACGTGTGTGAATCGCTACACAGCAACACGCTACCTGGCCGAGCATACCCATGCTCTGCCATAAGAACATGGCAAATACCCTGATCGTAGCCTATGTCGTGCATCTTCTCGATACCGAACTGCTCAACGAATTTACGCGCCGTACTATGAGCGTGCGCGCTACCCACATGGGCTGCGGGTGCCCGATGATCAATCACCACAACAACTTTAGAGGGGTCTTGAACATGTAACACTTCACGCCACACGCTAGCCATAAAGTTATTGTCGAATAAGCATGCAATATCCACTTTCACCGTTGCCAAATCACCCGGCTTAAGCGTTTCGCCACTGCCTGCGCGACTTAAGATTTTCTCGATAATGGTCATTCCCATAAGCGGTCTCCCATCCGTATTTTTTTATTCCGCGAACTGTTTAATTCCCGTCGACCGCGTATTTTTCTTCCAATTCGTCAAGAAATTTCACATCAAGCATATCGTTCAACTCTTCAAAATTAACACAAAGGTCAGGGCGATCTATCGGCTCATTGGCTTTCACCATTTCATCGAATGCGTCCATACCGTTAATCATGCCGCGCATCGCAGATGTCGTCAGCAAGCGCGGGTAGGAAACTGCAGCAACTCCCATTTCCTCGAGCCGCTGAGGCGGCACCAACGGCGTCGTCGTGCGCGCGCGAATACCGAGACCCATATTAACCGTCAATGGCTTGTCTACATTTGCGGCGACTGTGCGTATATCGTCTTCCGATAAAAGCGCGTCAGCGAATAACAAGTCCGCACCTGCTTCCGCATACATATTTAACCGCTTAATAGCTTCGTCAAGGCCGAGCGGACCGCGTGAGTCCGTACGCGCCTTAATAATAAAGTCCGGATCTTTTTTTGCATCACAAGCAGCATGAATTTTCTCAACCATTTCTTCCGCCTCAATTACTGATTTTCCAACCATATGCCCGCAACGCTTAGGCCAAGTCTGATCTTCGAACATAACAGCCGCCATACCCGCTTTCTCAAAGGCCTGCGTCACGAAATAGACATTGACAGCATTGCCGTAGCCGGTATCCGCATCTGCATGGAGTAATAAATCGCAGCAGTCGGCGATCGCGCGACAGTTGGAAAGGTTTTCCTCAAAGCCCATCAAGCCGCGGTCCGGATAGCCAAGGTGGCATTCTGATAGACCCGCCCCGGAAATCGCACCGCTTTTGAAACCACGACTTGCAACCAAACGTGCGCTATACCCATCGAATAAGCCCGGCGATATAAGAATATCTGGTGCTTCAATTAAATCTTTGAGCCTACGCCCTTTGCTTTTTATATCCGCCATATTGTCCTCCATTATTCTTCTACTTTTGCATCCACAGCATATTTTCACCTAAGTGGTCTAATATCGGCAGGTCCATCAATTCGCCAATCTCTTTGAAACTTACCTGCAAGTCTTCACGTGCTTCAGGTTCCTCGCCACCAATCATACTTTGAAAAGCAGCCATGCAATTCTTCATGCTTTTGACCAGCAAAGTCGTCAATAGACGTGGGAATGTCACCATGGCAACCCCCATCGTTTGCAATTGCTTGGGAGTTATCAAAGGCGTCATACCACGGGCCTGGAAACCCAGCCCCATGTTCATACACACAGGTGCTGGAATGTTCGCAACAACCTTTTGAAGATCCCCAACGGTCATCAGTGCATCCGCATAGCAAATGATTGCACCAGCCCCGACGAACCGACAAAGTTGATCAATATCATCATCCACTCCATATAACGCGGCGCTATCTGTTCGTGCTATTATACAAAAATCCTGATCAATGGATCGATATAGTATGGTACTTTAACGAACAAGAGCAGATTGACCAGCTTGTGACCCTGATCGGCGTGTAATCGCCTAAAACATAGGAGTTACGATATGACTGCCACCGGCCAGAAATCTCTTTACCCTAATATGGTGGAAGCCCCTTTGATGTACTACATCGACGACGGCACTCCCGCTGCAAGTAAAACCGGAGACGAGATAGATAATAGTCGATCGTACGAAGGCAGCTATGAACATATAACGGTTCAGATAAGGGATGCACGACGCTTAAATGAAGAATTTAAACTTGAAACAAACGGGTTCGAATTGGTGAAGCATCCAACGAAAGTTCGCGACTTTTATGATCCCGACGAAATGCTGTCAGTTTACTATAAAGAAACCGAAGAACTAATTAAGACCACATCAGGCGCTACACGCGTTGAAGTATTCGATCATACATTACGTTCCAGTGACTATGATTTCCGCTTAGGCAAACCGGTGCGTGAACCGGTACGCCGAGTCCACAATGACTATACGGAGTGGTCCGGACCACAACGGGTACGCGATCTCATTCCCGGTGAAGCCGATGAATTGCTAAAATACCGCTTCGCCATCATTCAGGTATGGCGGGGGATCAACAAACCGATCAAATCAGACCCTCTTTGCATTTGTGATTCGCGGCTGTTGAAAGGCAATCAACTTTACCCCTCTCGGCGTATTTATCCCGACCGCGTGGGCGAAACCTATGTCGTGACCCACAGCCCGGAGCATGAATGGTTATATTTCTCGGAAATGACACGCGACGAAGCGATGGTTTTCAAGGTTTATGAATCGGCAAAAGACGGCCGCGCACGCTGGACGGCGCACACATCATTCCCATTACCAAACCAGGATCCCATCGCTCACCCCCGAGAAAGCTGCGAAATGCGGGCCTTGGCTTTCTTCGGACCAGAGTAAGGATCCCCCTACTGCCCACGGGATAGTTCGTGCTAAAAATTTCCCTAAAGAACAACAACCATATTTGGGGGAAATTTTATGGCTAAAATGACAGGTGGACAGGCAATCGTTCGTACACTCGTTAATCACGGTGTCGACACAATCTTTGGCCTACCAGGCGTACAGCTCGATAACACGTTCGACGCGCTTTATGAGGCAAAGAACCAACTTCGCACAATTCATACCCGCCACGAGCAAGGTGCTGCCTATATGGCGCTCGGTTATGCACAAGCCAGCGGTAAGATTGGCGCATGCATTGTTGGCCCAGGACCCGGCCTGTTAAACGCCGGCGCAGCACTCTGCACCGCCTACGGCTCAAACGTTCCAGTGATCTGCATTGCAGGGCAAATTCCATCCAACCAAATAGGCCTCGGCCTTGGGGCAACTCACGAAATCATCGACCAAACCAGCGCTATGCGCGGCGTTGTGAAATGGGTCGGTCGAGCAGATCAACCCTCGGATACCCCTGCGGTTTTGCACGAAGCCTTCAGCCAAATGCTCGGCACTCGTCAGCTTCCGGTTATTTTTGAAATGGCCCCCGACATTATGGGTAAAACGGAAGACGTCAGCTTAATGGATGTGGAAGATTATGATGCAGCACCAGAGCCCGATGAAACCGCATTAGAAGAAGCGGGCAAACTGCTAGGCAATGCGGAAAACCCGATTATATTTGTCGGCTCTGGCGTATTCGGCGCAGAGTCGGAATTGCAGCGTCTTGCAGAGCTTTTAGAAGCACCGGTTATAATGAGCCGCACCGGCCGTGGCGCATTAACCGACCGCCATTACCTGGCCCAGAACATGATCACTGGCCAAGAGCTCTGGGAAACTGCGGATGTCGCCCTTGTTATTGGCACACGATTTTCTTCACCAGGACTAGCCTGGGGGCGTGAAGGGGACGTCAAACTCATTCGCATTGATATAGATCCGGCCCAGGCAAAACTGCCTCGAGAGGCCGACATTACAGCTATTACCAGCGCCAGAAAAGCAATGCCAGTCCTCTCAGAAAAGATCGAACCTCACAATAAGAAACGCGAAAGCCGAAAAAGTGAGCTGAATGCGGCCAAAGCGGATACTATTGCGAAGCTAGAAGGACTCAACCCGCAATTTGGCTTTGGTAAAGTTATACGCGATGCCTTACCAGAAGATGGCGTGTTGGTGACCGACGTCACGCAGATGGCAACCTACATGCAAAATTGGATGCCGGTCTATCAACCACGCACCCTGATAACCCCAGGCTACCAAGCCACATTAGGGTATGGATACCCAACAGCACTGGGTGCCAAGGTGGCCCTTCCAGAAAAGAAAGTTGTTTGTATCGCCGGGGACGGCGGCTTCATGTTCAACGTTCAGGAATTATCTTCTGCCGTAGCCCACAATATTGATGTTACATGTATCGTATTTGCCGATAAGGCATACGGTAATGTGAAGCGATTCCAGAAAGAGGGGTATGGCGGCAGACACATCGCAGTCGACTTGCACAATCCGGAGTTTGCCAAGATGGCGGAGACCTATGGGATGACAGGCATTTATGCGGATGGCCCAGACGCTTTGGCAGCAGCCCTTAAAGAAACTATGGATACGCCCGGCCCAGCGTTAATCGAAGTCCCTATCGGTGAGGTGCCAAATACGTGGGCGCTTATTAAGCGGCCATCGAGCGCGGGTAACAAGTCCTGATGGACAGCACTGAACAAAAACTCGTCAATTTTGCGTCGTCAATCACCTATGCAAACCTATCCGATGGGGCAATCCACGCCACCAAAGTGCGGATGATTGATAGCTTTGGCTGTGCCTTGGGCGCCATGAATGCACCAACCGTAGCTGCTGCGCGCAAGATCGCCAGTCCAGTTACCGAAGGGCGATACGCTCGGGTGTTCGGTACTTTGGAGACCGTCTCGTTAGAGCATGCAGCTCTCATCAATAGTGCCATGGTCCGTTACCTCGATATGAGTGACGCCTATTTAATGGCGAGCACGGCACATCCGTCGGACAACATTCCAGCCATTCTCGCTATTGCAGAGGCCATGGGAGCCACCGGTAAAGACGTCCTCTTGGCAACTATCATTAGCTACGAAGCTCAATGCCGTATGTGCGAGATAGCAACTTTCAACAATAATGGCTGGGACCAACCTGTTTGCGGTGCTCCTGCCATCGCTTTAGCATCTGCGAAAATGTTGGACTTAAGCCCGGCCCAAATGCGCGATGCGGTTGCCATCGCAACCGTAGCCAATGTAGCGCTCAACCAAACACGTCGTGGTAACCTTTCTATGTGGAAGGGGATGGCTGGTCCTGACGCAGCGCGCGAAGGCGTGTATGCAGCACTCTTGGCAGAAGCGGGCATGACCGGGCCAGAAAACGTGTTCGAAGGCACAGACGGTCTTTATGCGCAGACTATAGGTGCTGATTCCTATGATGTTCAGATACCTGCAAGCTTTAAAGGTTATANTTTTGCACTTCAGCAAACCAACGTGAAAGTTTACCCTATCCGCGATGCCATCCAGGTACCAGTTATGACCGCCCTCGACCTTGGCAAAAAAGTTAAAGCAAAAGATATCGAAAAACTGGTCATTCACACCTATCGCCACGGTTACTTGAATTGGATCGATCAAGCACCGTTCTGGGATCCCCAAACACGTGAAACAGCGGACCACTCCCTGCCATTTTGTCTAGCGGCCGCCTTAATCGATGGGGACCTCGATAAAAATAGCTTTGAGAACGAGCGTTTTTTAGAGGATGATGTTCGCGCTTTGATGGCGCGTATGAGTGTCAAATTTGATGACGAATATGACAAAGTCGCACCTGCCACACGCCCCTGCCGATTGGAAGCGACAACTAAGTCCGGCAAAATAATTAAGGCCGAGCACGTGCAAACACCAGCCGATATTCTCAGAGGCCCGGATGTTTCGACGGTTGAGGCAAAATTTCGGAAACTTTCATCAGCTTGCATCGAGGAGAAGCGCCAAGACCTCCTTCTGGAGAAGCTCTGGGCGTTCGATAAAATTAACCATATTGGAGAACTAATTGACCTCACACGGCTATAGCGCCGCTCCGGATCAACCGACACTTGCACGATCACACAATTAATAATAGCTGCTCCTCGCAGTAGAACTCGTCAGCAGACAGTCGCTTGACGGCCGGTGGGCGGATACCGCGGATCAACAAAGTTATGGGAAGTGGCACAGCCACTTGCGCATAGTGAATTCACTAGTGCTTCGTCTTCTGCGGTGAATTCTTTGCCAATGCACCCAAGGTAACTCTCTAACTGCCCGAGGGTCCGTGGGCCTGCAATGATACTGGTAACAATCTTATTGTTAAACAGCCAAAGCATCGCGAAATCTATAACGGAAAGGTCACGCCCAACGATTTGTTTTTTCACCGCTTCGACAAACTTAAAATTCGTCTCCCGGAAATCTCGTTTCAAAATACTACTATCACCGCGCCCGGCACGGCTGTCTAAATCAGGTTCCACACCCAAAGTATATTTACCTGTTAGAACACCGCGCGCCAATGGTGAGAAGGGATTAACGCCGATATCGTAGAACTCACAAGCTGGCAGAATATCCGTCTCCACCAATCGCATCATAGCGTTATAATGAGGCTGACAGATTACCGGACGCGGCACCCCAAGCGCATCACAAATACGGATCAATTCGCCAATTTGCCAGCCGCGGTGATTTGAAAACCCCCAATGAAGCGCTCTACCCGAAGTAATAATATCACCCATGGTCGCCACACTTTCTTCAAGCGGCGTTTCCCAATCCACATGATGCATATAGTAAATATCTACGTGATCGGTCTGAAGCCGGGCAAGGCTCGCGTCGACTGCCTCCATCATCCACTTCCGCGATAGACCCTTTTTCCGTTTATCAGAACCAGCCGCCTGACCAACCTTGGTCGCCAAGACCCAATCATCCCGGTCACTTTTAATCAGCCGTCCAAGAATTTCCTCAGATTTACCATCTACATACCCATCCGCCGTATCAATAAAGTTAATGCCCGCATCGCGCGCGCCATCGACTATACAAGCTGCCACTTGCGCATCCGTAATATCACCAAAATTCATCGTTCCCAAACAGATCTGACTTACTTTCAAACCACTTTTGCCAAGCAATCGATATTCCATGAAGTTCCCCTCGGGATAAAATTTAACGAAGCTTAAAGGCTACCACACGACTGCAAAAGAATTTTAGAATATACCCTTGGAATCTGCTTTGGTGATTTCCAACGCAACCGCATCCGCAATCGGGTTAATCGTCTCCAGCGCCTTTGCATCTAGTATGGCTAACCGGTTGACCAATTCAATAAACCGGCTCTGCTCTGCATCCCCAACAATACCCTCGGCGAGCTCACGAAACTTTCCGACATAGTCGTCGAAATTAAACGGCTTAGCACCCAACGGATGTGCATCGGCACACTCTATCGCATCCTCTATAACCGTTCCATCCNCNAGGNTTACCTTTACAACNCCACCGNAAGCCTTCTCTACCGGATCGATGGACAGGTAACGGCGCTCCCATTCCTCATCTGCTGCTGTCCTCACTTTTTGCCAAAGCGCCACCGTCTCCGGACGATGCGCACGCTTAGATGAATAGGAATTGACATGATGCCACACCCCATCTTCTAGTGCCACGGCAAATATATAAGGGAGGGAATGATCAAGGGTTTCACGCGTCGCATTGGGCGAATACTTCTGCGGATCGTTTGCGCCAGACCCAATAACGTGATGACAATGATTGTTGGTAGTAATTAGGATATCCTGAATTTTATCGAGATCGTCTATTCGGTCACGGATCCTAAAAGCAAGGTCGATAAAAGCTTGCGCCTGATATTCCGCCGAGTGGGCCTTGGTCCAAGTTTCCAAAATCGCGCGTTTAGGCTCGCCGGCCTCGGGCAACTCGATAGTGTATTGCGCATCCAAACCATCGAGCAACCAAGCGATAACGCTGTCCTCGCCTTCGTAAATTGGCGATGGCGCTGTCTCTCCACGCATTGCTCTATCGACAGCTTCAATAGCAAGTTTTGAAGAATGCGCCGGTGCCGCAGATTTCCAAGACGATATTTGACCTTTTCGGGATTGCCGTGTCGCGCAACAAATATGTAGAGTTTGATTAATTGCCTGATAGATTATTTCCGGCCTGAGACCAAGCATAGCCCCAATACCGGCCGCTGCACCCACGCCTGTATGCGCCACATGATCAATTTTATGACTGTGTAGTCGAATAGCTTTCATCAAATTTACATGTACTTCGTAGGCGGTCACCACGCCTCGAATCAAATCCGAGCCACTGCGCCCTTTCTGTTGGGCTACCGCTATCAAAGGACAGATATTATCCCCGGGATGACCAAATTCCATATGTAAGAACGTGTCATGGAAATCCAGTTCTCGTACTGCTGTGCCATTGGCCCATGCAGCCCACTCCGCGTGCACCCGCGTTTCATTGCCTAAACCAAATAAGGTAGCGCCACCAGGCTTGGCATGCGCCAACGCCTGTGCCCGCGCCGTAACAATGGGCCCACGGTTGATTGATGCCAGCGCTACCGAGGCGTTATCAATAATCCTGTTCACCACCATCGCAGCCGTATCCTCGTCCACATCAACCGGATCTGTTGCAAGCATCGCAAACTTCCAAGCCAATTCTTCTTCACGATCATGGACTTCAGCCGACGGCCAAACGCGTATTAAATGTTTTTGCATGCTGGACCTCCAAGAATTTTTTGGCATTATGCATTTCATGTGTGGCCGGTACAGCATCACGTCCCCTTTGGACGCCATTAACACGTTATTCCAAACAGAATCAGGAATAAATTTGGGTCCATCCTACAACGTGGCCCCCACCCACCTGGTTCCTTCAGTTCGGGCTGATGGGAACAAACGGATCCTTAAAAACGTTCGATGGGGCCTCATCCCCTCTTGGGCAAAAGAAGCCTCCATTGGTAGTCGTATGATTAATGCACGGGCCGAAACCGTAACTGAGAAAACTGCATTCCGGAGCGCCTTCAGGAATCGCCGCTGTATCCTCCCAGCCAACAGCTTTTACGAATGGAAACGTGTTGGGGGAGAAACAAAACAACCTTTGCGGATTAGGCTGGCACTCCAAGACTTATTTGGTTTTGCTGCCATATGGGAAAGCTGGCAAGATCCAGAGGGCTCAACCGTTGAGAGCTGTAGTATCCTTACCACCAGCGCCGCCGCCGATATCAGCCCAATTCATCACAGGATGCCCGTTATATTGAACCCATATGAATTTGAGATTTGGCTAAGGTCACCGGCAAATGACGCACACGCACTCTTAAAATCTCACCCCGGACCATTTGCGTTTCATGCAGTTTCGGAACGTGTAAACAAAGTTGCCAATAACGATGCTTCACTTCTTACAGAAGTAGAGCCTATTCCCGTCGCTAAACAATTAGGATTATTCTAAACGCCCCTCTAACCTTGATAACGACGCAGACTTGTAACGATCCCTTGTAACGTCCGCACCTCCTGACCCGTCAAACCAGCACGCTGAAAAATATTTCGAATATTGCGTACTGTAATCGGTCGCTTTTCCTCAACATGAAAAAATCCACTATCATCGAGGGTACTTTCCAGACGTGCAAACAAACTATGTAACTCGGCCTTACTTGCCGGCAGTGCATCATTTGAGACAACCTTTTCGTTTTCCGCAGACATACCCGCCATACGCCACTCATAGGCAACAATTAGAACAGCTTGCGGCAAACTGAGAGAACTGAAATCAGGGTTGAGGGGAACTTCGATCACCGCGTCCGCAAGTGCCACCGCATCATTGTCGAGACCCGACCGTTCCGGGCCAAACATTACACCATCTGCTAAATTCAACGAGGATCGCAATTCAAGCGCCACCGATCGCGGGGTCAATACGCGCTTTATCTGTTCTCTGCGTCGGGCAGTCGCCGCAAAGATACGCCGCAAGTCCTCAATAGCGCTCTCGACAGTCTTAAAAACCACAGCGCCTTCGATAACCTCATCAGCACCAGCCGCAGCAGCTTGAGCCGCAGGATTTGGCCAACCATCACGTGGCTTTACCAAACGCAAAGATGTCAATCCACAATTCATCATTGCACGCGCGGTAAAGCCAATATTCTCACCCAGCTGAGGCTCCACAAGGATGACGGTCGGCGAAATCATGGGCCTTGGGTGGTAGAGGCCGGCTCGACGTCATAGCCAAAATGGTTAATGAACGGCTCCAAAACGGGGAGCACTGGCTTCAATTGCTCTTCATACCGTCGCCAACGCTCTTTAGAATCCGTATAAATCGGCTGGGTGACTTGCGAATAAGACGGCGTCAATATAGTTCTATTTTGCGCATGACGATCAAAGGACAGAACAGAGTCATCCCATTCGAGTTCCAAGAAGTTCAACATCGCACGCACCGTACCTTCAAAATTTTCTACTAAGGATTCGTAACGTAACGCGTACCATTTTATGGGCAGTATATCTGTATATTGTTGCCAAAGCCCCATTACCAAAGCATAAAACTTCGCTGTCGACTCCAGGGAAGTAAAATGCATCATGGCCCGATTTGAGTTGAAATGCTGCATATAACAGCTAAGACAAGCATCACAAGGATGACGTTCAGTAAATATAATCTTAGAATTAGGAAATAAAATATAAATAAGACCTACGTGTATTATGTTTAATGGCATTTTATATACCAAGGTTTTTTTAGTATCTAATTCAATATACTTTCTTATTTCAATGAAAAATACTTCCCTAATACTATGAATATTTGAGTCTTTTACTTCCATTAAACAGTCGGGATAATCTCCAAGTGATTCACGTAAGTACTCTATCGTATCATCTAGTACTGGCTTTTCATCAATAGTCTGTATCCGAGGATGCGAATCCAGTATTTGCTCCAATAATGTTGTTCCTGTTCTAGGGAATCCAACCACGAATACAATTTCTTTTTTATATTCTTTTTCTTCTATATTATTAATTGCATGTACTGAGTCAAAGTAATTTATATTTTTATTTATATCAGCCAAATATTGATCGCGGTCCACTGCTAGCTCTGCCACTCTCTCCTCTATCAAGGAATTCCCGGAACTATAATATTCATATGCTTCAATATAGTTACCAAGACGATCACTTAAATGTCCGGCCTCAAAATATGCCCTACATAAAATATTAGGCGAGTATAAATATTGTATTGACTTATCTATTTCATGGAGACCATCAGATAATTTGTTTTTTCTTCCAAGTATTAGTCCGTTTATCATCCAAATTTCGGGATTATTTGGATCTATATTTCTTGCTTTTATAATATACTCTTCTGATTTTTGAAGGTCATTCATTCTTTCATAAACAGTCGCCAATTTGGCATAGGCAAATGCGAGATTCGGGTCGACCTCCACCGCCTTTTCCAGGGCATTAATCGCTTCTTCAATTCGGTGCAAACCATTTAACGCATTACCTAAATTAGCCATGGCAGGCGCAAAATCCGGCACCAGCTCAAGCGCACGCTCAAAATAATGAATAGCCTGCTCAAACCTGTCTAAATCAGCAAAAACCGCCCCCAGATTACAATGCGCTTCTGCAAAATCCGGGGCTAACGCTAGCGCTTTCTGAAAAACCGGTACCGCTCGCTCAATCAAGCCTCCCTGATGCAAAGCGATCCCAAAATTATTATGCACTAGCGGGATTTCAGGAGCCAAATCCGCCGCCCGTTCCAGTAATTTTATAGCAGCTTCGAATTGCCTTTCATTACGCAGAGCATTACCTAGGTTTACCAATGAAGGTGCGTGGTTTGGCTCGCTCGTAACAGCGGCCTCGTAATGTTTTTTTGCGCCCTCAGCATTATCGGCCTGTTCTTCCAGAACACCCAGCCCAAACAAGGCGTCCGCATGCCCGGGGTCCATACTGATAATCAGCTCGAACGTAGATCTTGCTCCGTCAATATCTCCTATCTCGTAAAGCTGCGCGGCCTCTGTCATCAGGTCACGGCCAGTTTCGGCAGGGGGTCCTGCCTCTAGCGGTATGTGTTGCCCATTTTTCTTATTACGAGATTTTTGCCTTCGTCGTTCACGTCTATTTGACATAGGTCGGTCGCTCTCTTATCCGACTAAAGGATTTTGCGTAATGAGTTTGTAATTGGATAGCGCCTATCTCGCCCAAAGGCGCGGCTGGTAATCTTAACGCCCGGCGGAGATTGACGACGCTTATACTCCGCACCGTCCAACATACGCCAAACTCGCTCAATAGTTTCTGGCGCATGCCCGCGTGCAGCAATTTCGGCAACACTCATTTCGTCCTCTATCAGGCAAGTCAAAATATCATCTAACTTATCATAGGGCGGCAATGTGTCCTGGTCAGTTTGATCCGGCTTTAATTCGGCTGATGGCGGCTTAGTAATTATTCGCTCGGGAATGACCCTGCCATCAGGGCCCAAGAAAGTCGGCAAATTATTCTCATTCCGCCACAAGGACAGCTTAAATACATCGGTCTTATAAACATCTTTTAATACGGAATAACCGCCGCTCATATCGCCATACAATGTTGAATAACCCACCGCCATTTCAGACTTATTACCGGTCGTCAGCAGCATAGAGCCAAACTTATTGGATATACTCATCAGCAAGAGCCCGCGGCTTCGTGCTTGAATATTCTCTTCTGTCACGTCCGCCTCATGGCCTTCAAACAAAGGCTGTAGCATTTCTCCAAACGCAAGCATTGCGGGCTCAATAGAAACGATATCGTACTGGATAGCCATTAATTTTGCAGCCTCTGCAGCGTCATCAAGGCTTACCTGACTTGTATAGGGTGACGGCATCATCACACACCGCACCCGTTCGGAACCCAACGCGTCAACAGCAATCGCCGCACTGAGGGCGGAATCAATTCCACCAGAGAGCCCTAATAATACGCCTGGGAATCCAGCCTTGTTTACATAATCGCGTAACCCTAGAACCATCGCATTATATATAGACGACAACTCTTCGTACGGCGCCACACACTCCCCAGCTGCGCAATGCCAACGTCCACCGCGTCGCTCCCAGCGCGTCGAGATAACGGCCTCCTCCCATGACGGCAACTGCAGCGCCATTTTGCAATCCGCATTAAGAACAAAGGATGCGCCATCGAAAACAAGCTCATCCTGCCCACCAATCTGATTTAGATAAGCCAATGGCAATCCTGCCTCCTGGACCCGCGACACAGTATGGCTCAACCTGCGATCTACCTTGTCGCGTTCAAAGGGCGAGCCGTTTGGCACTAGTAATATTTCTGCGCCGGATTCTTGGAGGCACTCGACCACATCGGGAGTCCAGATATCTTCGCAAATTGGTACGCCAATGCGAACGTCACGAAAATTTATAGGACCCGGCATAGGTCCAGGCGTAAATACCCGTTTCTCATCGAACACTCCATAATTTGGCAAATCATGCTTTAACCGATGGGTAACAACGCTCCCACCGTCAATTAGCAAAACTGCATTATAAACTTTGCCATCAACCCGCCACGGCGTCGGCAGCAATATTCCAGGGCCCCCTTTCGTAGTGTCAGCACAAAGCGCTTGAACCGCTAAATCGATCTTGTCGAGGAAAAACGGCTTCAGTACCAGATCCTCTGGCGGATAACCCGCTAACACCAACTCGGAGAAAAAAATAAGGTCCGCATCTGGCACGCTAGCAACCGCTTGGCGCACAATAGCCAAGTTACCCTCTATATCTCCCACGGTTGGGTTTAACTGGGCCAATACAATTTTTAAGTGATCCGTCATTTAATCCTGCTCATTTAATCGCTTAGCTCTCACAAGTGGTTGTCGAGCCGACTATCCTATCTATTGATGAAAAATCAAGCTTTAGGCGCTTGCCAAAAAAACCTAAAAATATATCAAAGAAAACTGTAGACCCGAGGTATCAGCACACGCAACCGGAAAGCTATAGCTACGATGGCTTCGTTGGTCTCAAAAAGACCTTCGATTCTCTGCTGAAAAATATCAGCTACGCCGTGAAAGTTGACAAAAGAACAGAGTGACGAAAGCCTGAAAGAATACGAAACTGCACGGGCAATTAGCCAACTGCAGCTATCTTCCTTTCAACACCACTACCACGAAATGCCTTAAGCTCTTCGGCTAACAGGAAGGCCAATTCCAATGCCTGGTTTGCATTTAAGCGCGGGTCACAATGCGTGTGGTAGCGGTCAGATAAACGTTCTTCATCAATTGCCTGTGCCCCACCAAGGCACTCCGTCACATCCTGACCGGTCATTTCTACATGGATACCGCCTGCGTAAGAGCCCTCAGCGTGATGAACGGCGAAAACCTGACGTACTTCCGATAAAATACGATCGAACGGACGCGTTTTGTATCCGCTCGCTGACTTAATCATATTGCCATGCATAGGATCTGAAGACCAAACCACCTTAGCACCTTCTTTTTGAACCGCCCGAACAAGTCCCGGTAGATATTTCTCTACATTCTCATGACCCATGCGCGAAATGAGCGTAATACGCCCCGCTTCATTAGCCGGATTGAGCGCCTCTAGAAGCCGCAACAAATCATCCGCAGCAAGGGTTGGTCCGCATTTGATGCCGATAGGGTTCTCGATGCCACGCATAAATTCAACATGCGCCTCTTCTAAGTCGCGGGTTCTGTCGCCAATCCAGACTAAATGCGCGGAGGTGTCATACCAATCTCCTGTGAGACTATCCTGGCGCGTCATAGCTTCTTCGTACCAGAGTAACAACGCTTCATGACTGGTATAGAAATCTGTCTCGCGGATTTGTTGCACCGCCTTGCCAGTAATACCGCAGGCTTTTAAGAAACCGAGTGCTTCATCAATACGCGCCGACATTTCTGCATAGCGTTCGCTAGCCGGACTGTCCGCCACAAAATCTAAGTTCCATTGATGGACCTGATGTAAATCAGCAAATCCACCTTGTGCGAACGCACGGATGAGATTTAGGGTTGCCGAGGCTTGGTTATAAGCCCGCACCATGCGCTTTGGATCAGGTGTGCGCGCGTCTTCGGTGAACTCGATGCCATTAATGATGTCACCGCGGTAGCTTGGCAATTCAACATCGCCCTGTTTCTCAGTCGGCTCCGAGCGAGGCTTAGCAAACTGGCCTGCCATGCGCCCAACCTTCACAACCGGGCAGGATGCACCAAAGGTGAGCGCAATGGCCATCTGCAGTAGTACTTTGAAACTGTCACGAATATTGTTGGCGCTGAACTCCGCGAAGCTTTCTGCGCAATCACCACCCTGCAGCAAAAAAGCTCTACCTTCCGCCACCTCAGCCAATTGTTGACGCAAACGCCGCGCCTCACCAGCAAATACCAACGGCGGCATTGCTCCCAATTCAATCTCCACAGACTTTAATTCGTCCAGGTCCTGATATTCCGGGACTTGACGGATAGGGTAGTCGCGCCAGCTGTCAGGCTTCCATGTTTTCGCCATGACGTTCTCCAATTTCGTCTTTGTTCAGCAGAAGCCGACGCTTTTACGCCTATAAACGTCGAATTTCCAGCCTAAAAGGCACTATTATTCTAATGCCAGTCTCGGGACCTTCCGATTTTGAATAGAATCACGATATAACTGGGAACTGTGAAGATGAATAGCAACCGCTACCATTAGCCGCCAGGCTTTTGGATTGGCGCGATAGGAGAAGCTAGAATGAACGCCGAACCCGGCAAACCCGTTGCAGCCCCCACTGCTTGGATCGGTGCAGACCTTAAAGGCAGTGAAAGTTGGATATATGAGCTTAGTCACTTACAGCTCAACGAACTAGATAAGGCTTTGCAGGCGGTTGACGCGACAGGTCTTGATGCTCCTGCTATCACCAAAGAACATTTTCCTCTACCGACACTTAGTAAAACTCTCGCTGATCTCGCCCATGAGGTAGAAGAAGGCCGCGGCTTCCAGATACTCCGTGGTATCCCCGTTGAGCGATATAATTACCAACAAATGCGCCGACTGTTTTGGGGTGTCGGCCTGCACTTCGCGACACCCTGGCCACAAACCAAAGACGGCGATTGGTTCATCGATGTTCGTGACGAAGGCAAAAACTACGACGAAAATGCACGCGGCTATCACAGCACATCGGAGCTTCGCTATCATACGGATGGTACGAATATGGTGGCACTACTCTGCCTTCAGAAAGCGCGCGAAGGTGGCGAAAGCTCTATCGTTAGTTCAGCAGCCATCTACAATCGCATGCTTGAGAATCGCCCCGATCTGTTGGATGTGATGTACGAGGGTTACCCACATGATCGCCGCGGCGCGCAGCCCGATGGCGAACCGCGTCTCGCTCCCTGGAAACTCCCGGTCTTCTCTTTCGTGAACGGCCGCTTCATCTGCGTCTATGATAGAAAGCCCAGCGAATGGGGACGCGACATGGCTGGTGAGCCGTTCACTAAGGTTGATCACGCCGCCTTTGATTTTGCCGACGCACTTATGCAAAATGAAGATTTCCGGTTAGACATGGCATTCGAGCCTGGTGATATTCAATTCCTGAATAACTTCCTCATACTGCATTCCCGGAAAGAATTTTTTGATGATCCAGATCCAGCAAAACGACGTCACCTATTGCGTCTTTGGCTTGATAATCCAAAAAGCCAGCGCCGCGCCATAAATAAAATCCATCTCTATACAGACACGCCCCTGCCAGACAACATCGATATTAAGTTTTCAAATTAGATCGCGGATTTAGATAGATGCCCAACAACGAGGAAAAGGTCGCTAAATTTGCTAAGCTACTGGAAAAAAGTAAACGCGCAGTCATCTTTACTGGCGCGGGTATCTCTACCGAATCCGGCATTCCCGACTTCCGGTCACCCGGCGGAATTTGGGAGCAATTTAAACCGGTCATGTTTCAGGATTTTCTGGCAAGCGAAGAAAGGCGCCATGAATACTGGCATCAAAGGTTTTTCCGACACGACGATATGGCCAAGGCTGAGCCAAACCGAGGTCATCGGGCGGTTGAAAATTTGGTGCGCAGCGGCAAAGTCACTGCAGTAATCACGCAAAACACCGATGGGCTTCATGTAAAGTCCGGTATTCCCGCAGAGAAAGTCATCGAGCTACATGGTAATTCTACATATGCCTCCTGCCTCAATTGCGGCGCCAAATATGATTTAAAATGGATCAAGAAAGTGTTTGAACGCGACGACAAAGCACCCGACTGTGTTCGCTGTGGTGGGCTTATCAAAACTGCCACGGTCGCCTTCGGCCAATCCATGCCGCAAGATAAAATGCGCGATGCAAAAGTTCATACTAAAGCCGCCGACTTGTTCATCTGCATCGGCTCTTCGCTCCAGGTTTTCCCAGCCGCCGGACTTCCCGTAGCCGCCAAGCAAAATGGCTCAATCCTAGTGATAATGAACCGGGACCCCACCGAGCTGGATAGCTATGCCGATATTGTATTAAATGAAGAAATTGGACCTACATTGGGCGATGTGGTTGGAGTGAATTAGCTACGCAAGCAACCCAGCCTTGATACTCGTCCTTAAGGGCGTTGCAATCAGGGCACTGGAGCAATCAGCATTGCCCACAAGCGATTTAGACCCTCCATAGGGTCTCCTCTATGCGCCTGGAAAGTAACATGCGCATCTGGGTCGGCTGTAACAGAAACGTCAATGGACCAAAGGGCGTCGATTTCATTGGGGGTCATCGAATATCGCACATCAATGATCCGGCCTGCCACCGAGGGGTCTCGAGCCAGATAGCCGTCACTAAGATATGCGAAGCGTTCAATATCGCGCGCTTGTCGAGTGTTCTTGCCGAGCGTCGGGAAATCTCGCCGAACAACAAGCTTCAAAACAGATGTGCCCGGAAAGAAACGCGGCGCTAACGTCACGCGCACCGCATCAACAAAAAAACGCTCCTCTGTCTCATAAACTACTTTCCACACCACGACATTACCGAAACTTGGTTTGACGGCTAGACGTACCGGAGTATGACCTCGAGACATGGCCAACGATGCACCCATCTTAATTGCCTCATGACGTTGTATCACTCCGGCACCAAGGTACATACCAGCCCACAAAACCGCCACGAGAGCGAATCTGGACTTTCCATAGGTTACAGCAAGAAGCACTAACACCAGTAAGGGCAGAGTGAAGAGCGGGTCGACGACAGAAATGATGCCGAAGGAAACGCGTTCTTCGCTAAATGGCCAACCCAATATAGTACCATACGAAGTAAAGGCATCGAGCAAGCCGTGCGTACCGTACCCAAGAGTGCTATAGAGCCATACCATCTTGAACGGAAGGTCGATCCTGCGACGAAGTAACAAATAGAAAAGCCCCGCGCAAACTAACCCACCAACTGGAATGAAAAAAATTGAGTGGGAAAACTGCCGATGGTATTCAAGAAATAGCAATGGGTCCGACGATGAGCGGATTAAAACATCGAGGTCGGGCAGCATTCCGGCAATTAGACCCAAAAATCCGGCCCTGAGCAGCAAGCGGCGATTTGGTGTTACCGCTTGCGGCACGGCCGCTCCGATCAGTCCTTGTGTCAAGGGATCCATTGATATCCGTTTAAAAGCCTGGTTACCTGCTCTTAAGCTCTTTCGGTGCGCATTGTCACTAATTCTTCCGCAGCAGTTGGATGAATGCCGATAGTGGCATCGAAATCTGCTTTTGTCGCACCCGCTTTCAACGCTATGCCAATACCCTGCATGATCTCCCCTGCATCAGGGCCAACCATGTGAGCACCAACCACATAGTCTGAGCCATCATCGACAATAAGTTTCATGAATGTTTTCTCATCGATGCCAGAAAGTGAGTGCTTCATTGGTGTGAAGCGTGACGTGTAAACCCGGAGTTTATCAAATTTTTGTTTTGCCTGCTCTTCGGTATAACCGACCGTACCAATATTCGGCGCACTGAAGACAGCAGTTGGAATATACTCATAATTCATTTCCGGGCGTTCATCGGTAAACAAGCTCTTTGCCAATACCATGCCTTCCGCGAGGGCAACCGGAGTTAGGGCCACGCGGTCAATCACATCTCCTAAGGCATAGATTGAAGGCACGGAGGTTTGAAACTTATTGTCAACCACAATCGCTCCATTTTTTGCCAGCTCCACACCGGCTTCTTCGAGCCCCATACCACCACTGAGCGGCTTTCGGCCGGTCGAATACATGACCATTTGAGTTTTTACCACCTCGCCAGAAGTCAGCGTCACATGCAGCCCCGAACCATGCCGCTCAATAGAGGCTACGTCTTCATTGAACCACAGATTAATACCCTTCTTTTTCATTTCTCCGGCCAGGTGCTCGCGCACATCTTTGTCAAAACCGCGCAGAAATAGGGGGCCACGATAGAGCTGTGTTACTTTCGCGCCAAGCCCATGCATAATGCCAGCGAACTCAACTGCGATATAACCGCCGCCGATAATCATTATCGTTTTGGGGAAGGATTCATTGTGGAATACTTCGTTGGATGTAATCACATGCTCGTTACCGGGAAAATTCGGCACGAACGGCCAACCTCCGGTAGCTATCAAGATGTTTCTCACTATGAATTGTTTGTCGCCCACTTTGACTGTGTGCGGGTCAACCACTTCGGCACGCTCAGAGAAAACATCGCACCCGGCTCCCTTGAGCATCCCATCATAAATACCGTTTAATCGATTAATTTCGGTGTCTTTATTTTCGCGCAATGTCGGCCAATCGAAGCCGGGCTTATCCATATACCAACCATAGCCTTTAGCCATTTCAACGTCTTCAGAGAAATGCGCCGCATAGGTGAAGAGCTTCTTCGGCACACACCCAACATTTACGCAGGTACCCCCCCAATAACGCTCCTCTGCAATTCCCACCTTCGCGCCGTACTGTGCGGAGAAACGGGCACAACGCACGCCGCCAGACCCACCACCAATAACAAACAAGTCGTAGTCGTACTCAGCATTCTCAGATGCCTTCTCAGCCATGGGGATAACCCTTCTTTATCTAAGTCAAAATACGGATTGAAGATTAGGCGCGTCTTCGCCTGTGGGCAATGCCGAGGCCACTATCGGTATTTATCCTCTCACTGCACACTTAATAATGCCGGCGTAATTTTTTCTCTGCTAACAGGATACTTAACTGGTCCTCCCAGGCCGACTTGATATAGGATTTGCTTTAACGCACGCTATAAAGCTCCAAACCGTACACTAAGAAGGTATATTATCGCTTCCCCTACGTCACGATCAGATGCAAAAACTAAGCTGCAGCTGTGCGTTAACTACCGCGCTAGCAACCTTATGGATTCCTGTGGCGCTCGAGGCAGCAAGGAACTAGCGGCAGCGCTGAAAAAAGGCATTGACGCTAATAACCTCCCGATAACATTAGAAACTAACCATTGTATGAGCAAATGCCATCTAGGTCCTACTCTCCGGGTCCTTCCTAACGGGCCATATATTATGGGTTGCCAAGAAAGCGACGTGCCTGAACTTCTTGAGAACCTAAAAAAGGGCAATATCAAAGCTCTCGCTGCTCGCTTTCCGCTGCTTGGGACCGAGCAGGAATAGGCAAGCTGAACAAAGCTTAGTAAAGAAATATAGTTTTCCGCAGTTCAAAATAACAAATCACGGAATAGAAAAACATGAAATTCAGCATTAGCTTAACCTCTGGCACGGACCGGCCTATAAGCGCGAGGGAAATCACCGAGTTTGCGCAGACCACAGAAGCCCTGGGATATCACGGGATTTACGTTACAGATCACTATTATCACAGTCATCCAAATTTTCATTCTATTAGCGCCGCCGCCGTTTTGTGCGCAGCAACCAAGCGGGTCAAACTGGGTTTCTCCGCCTACCAGGTGCCGCTCCGTCACCCCATTGCAGTAGCTAAGAAATTCACAATGTTGGATGCGCTTTCTGAAGGCCGCTTCATCGCTGCACTTGCCACAGGCTCCTACGACAAGGAATTTGATGCCTTCGGCATTCCCTTTAAGAAACGTGGAAAGCTGATGGATGAAGGTATTCGCGCCATCAAAAAGCTCTGGACCGAGGACAAGGTCTCCTTCTCTGGTGAATTTTATTCCTTCGAAAATGTGACAATCACACCAAGACCAGTGCAACAACCGCATTTACCTATTTATATCGCCAGCTGGACTGGTGGCGGTCGCCCAGCAGCACGCGTCGCTGAATTTGGCGATGGATGGCAGGCTTCTGGCCTCCATACGCCGATCTCGCAATTAACAGATGGCTGGGCCCATATTCAAAGGGCTTGTGAAGCAATTGACCGCGACCCGTTAACTATCCAGCGTTCTTATGTGAACACGGTGGTGCATTTTGGCGAAACGCCTGAAAAAGCTTGGAACGAATTCCTAATTCAATCTGAAAAAAATAAAAGTCGGCATCGCGAACTATGCTTTATGGGCACCCCGGACGATGTTGCCGGTGGCATTGAGAAACTACAAATAGCCGGGATGGATGAAGTAACCTTTTTGCTCGGTATAGACGAGTCGGATAAAGCGAGAATACTCGCTAACGAAATCATGCCAAAATTCTCTGTCTAGAACCACGCTTCTATTATTTGTGGAAAAAGTGTCCTGCGATATTGGTAGCACTGAGTTGAACTGTGAACCCGTCCCATACATTATGGAGAAAATTCAAAGATCAGGTTCTTGCCTTTTTTAACCCTGCCTTATGGTCTGCGGCATTAAAGTAAGGCAAATTATCCCGCGATGAGCAGCCCATCACGGCCAATCGTTCAGCAATTTTGAGCGCCTTTTGATATTTGCGTTCCGCTTCAACCAAAGTATGGGTCTTAAAAACCTCGCCACATAACGAGATTCCGTAATGAGCTTGTAAGGTCCGTATTTCCTTTCCTGCGAGCATACCGTCGGCAATCAGAGCAAGCTTAAATTCTTCTTGTTTAGCCAACTGGAAATCGTTTTCGACTAGGTAACCACGGATGTTCCCTTCTGCCTTTAGAGCCACGTCCCAGAATTCCGATTCAGATTGTGTCGGTTCTCCGGAAACTTCCAAAAACGCTTTACAAAAGGCCAAAAACACTTGCTCTTTTACGTCTGCCGATTTCCAAGCAGTATTCCCGAGGCTGCCCCAAACAGACAGATCCATTTCGTCATAGACCTTCTCAACTCGGTCAAAGAACAAGCGGTGTAAACCTATCTCGTTCAATGTACTATCAAGATTTTGCTCCTTGTGAATATCGATGGCCGCATACGAACCACAGACGGGGCAGGTATCATCGCTATAAGCGTTCTTCTTATAGATATGAGAGCACCGTACTTTGCTTGGCAACTGATTTTCACACAACATATAGCTGTCTTCGCTATCCTCACCGATCTGTTGCTGGCCAATCCAATTAAAGCGGTTCATATACTGCATATAAGACCGCCTATGGCTCCACAGGCTCCATTCCAGTTTTTCAACTGGCCCAAAGGTGCTCCAATTGGAACTCACATCGATAACGATACATTTGTCCTTACCTGGTGCCGAACGCAGTCCCCGCCCTACAGACTGGCCCCATAGAACTTTCGAAAGAGTGGGGCGAAGATGGACAATGATATTACATTGAGGGTTATCCCAGCCTTCTGCCAATACGCCGACTGAAACCATTGCCTCGACTTCACCTTTTTCATGCATCTTGAGCAGTTTCATCCGCTCACTGATTGGTGTTTGAGCAGTAACTAATGACGCTTCGATACCAAATATTTTGATACTTTCAAGTGTCGCTTCAGCAACCGTAACGTCTGGGCAAAACCAGGCAGAAATTGGCTTAGGCGAGACATTTTCGCGCTCTTCACTATAAATATTTAGCGCGTAATCGATCATTGAGGATTTAACAATAGCCGGAGCCAACTTAGCGACGGGAAAATCACCCGAACTAATATCAATCCCGGTAAGATCAAGATCATGAACGAAGTGAGGACGGTAGATCGGTTTTACCAGAATACCTTCTTCAATCAACGTTTCAATATTGGCGCAGTCAATAATAGTATCAAAAGCGAGATGAAGTTGATCGCGCTGATCGCCAGTACGCCGTTCTGGCGATGCGGTCAGCCCTATAAAGCGAGCTTCTTTTTTTCCGTGTTTCTCAAAATCGTCTAGAATGCGCTTGTAGCCAGTGCCGTTGGGCGACACGCGGTGTGCCTCATCGACAATAATGAGATCAGCTTTAGGAATAGCATCCGCCAAAACGTCTTTCGCCCTCATATTCGTGGAAAGCAATATTTCGTAACCCTCAAATGCCGGCCCATCATCCGATACGGTCAACTTCCGCACACGATGCTTTTTGCTCAGCGCACGCTCCAGCTGTTCCAGGAGCACCAAGCGATGGCAGAGTACTACAATATTTTTTCCCTTATAAAACCGCTCGACAATCTCGCTAGCAAGAACGGTCTTACCAGCCCCTGTCGGAGCTTTAAGGATAAATCTTTGGTGCTGACGGATGATCATCGGAAAATCGTCGACGATCTTTTGTTGCCAATTTCTAAGATGCATTAAAAGCCAAATGAAAAGGTGAGGGGATTACTTAATCGTGAAAATGTAAAGTAGTTAGGGGGGTTAAACATTAGAACAGACATTGTATTAGCACTTCTTGCTCTTGAATGGTCTTTTTTTTACCCCTTGCTACTATCCAGGGTTCGTCGATAGAAAAGCAGGTGATAACCAAATTCCGCAATCGTATACAAAGCTTGGGTCCTGCTAAGACTTTGTTAATGATAACATGACTAGCGAAGTTGATTCTCAAAGGATCAATTGAATACCAACTACTCTTGTCGGATAAAAAATATACAGCGGTTGCAGTGCACCAAATAACATTGCAACATTCAAGCTGCGTAACCAACAGGTTGATAGAAAGAGACACTGGCTTGATGACTGACCCATAAGGACCTCAGACCAACCTCGATTGGCTAAATATATCTCTGAAGAAATAAGCTCTAAAAATTAAGACTATTATCTGAGGCCACAACCCAATTTTATTTCCCATCTAGTAGCCAAAAAAAATGCGATACTTTCTCACATTATTTGCTCTTATGACTTTTTTGACATTTTCAAATTTCTCTTCAGCGGAAACTATCCAAATTCTATTTACAGAAGATGATTCGTACAGCATTGAGGTTGCACACATCGCTGTTGGAGATACTATAAAATGGTTGCCGAAGAATGAGGGTCATAATGTTGAGTTTATCGCAGGTCCAGAAATGCATTCGCTACCGGCAAAATCAGAATTGAATGAGATTCACACTGTTATTTTTAAAATTCCTGGCGTTTATTTGTATGGCTGTACTCCGCATATGAACATGGGCATGTTAGGTCTGATTATCGTCGGCCACGATTTTCATAATTTGGAGAAAATAAAACAAATCCAATTGTCTCGGGTTGCAACTTCGGTCAGGGATCGGTTGATTGGAATTGCAATAAAACAGAAACAGCAAGAACTTAAAAAACGAAGAAAAGAATCTAATACTGAAAGACGATTAGAAATGTTGAGAAGGAAGAAAAATGTTGTTAGAAATTCTCTTGCAGACCGTGTAAAAAAATCCAATTTTTCAGGTACAAATATTCAAACAATATCAAAAGATGAAGGTGGTGCAACTGCAGCAGGTAAGGCAGCTGGAAATATTGCAAAGGCAG